>JBCBRY010000102.1:0-32193 GCA_039819485.1 Bacteroidota bacterium
CATTAATTCAAATGAGAAATTTAAAAAACCACCAATTTTAATTTCCCGGTCAGTAATAAAACTTTCGATTTTTATTTTTGCTCCTTTTTTAAATCCAATTATTTCGAGTGCCCCCTGATGTCCGTTTTTTACTAAGGTTCGAGTTGCGTGTTTTATGAGGCGATCCATATTTTTCCCTGGATGGTTTTTCTTCCAGGTTTTCAATGTTTTTACAACCAGGTCAGGATGATATTTCGCGTGGTCATTTAAATGGTTGGCGACGGAACGGCGGACATATTCGGAAGGGTCATTTTGCAATAGGTTTAGTAACTCAATCGTAATTCCGGGATTTTCCTTGAAGTGATTTAAACGTTTGCCCCAAGGTAACAACGGCCGGGTACCTTCTGATGCCAATCTTCTGACGTGTGGGTTTTTATCTTTTGTCCATTTCTTTAGCAAGGCCAAAGACTTGTCTGGATATTTTTCCAGAAAAACACGAATGGCCCACTCTGAGCTAAGCCTTTGGGTCATTTCGTATAAAGCTTTCATGGACAGATCAAAGTGCTTTAGTCCGTTGCGACTTATAAAAGTGGTTTGCGGTACCGTGATGAATCGGTCGTTGGTATTTTCTAAAATGTCGGTTGGGTAAGGCGGAAGTTGGGCCGCCAGCAAGATAGGGACCGCTTTGGTAAATTCCTTGGGAAGAAACTTTTCGAGACCTTCTGTGATCAGCGCAGATCGCTCTGAGTAGGTAAGATTTGGGAGTTTGGGGATAATGTATTTGTTGAATTTGTTTTTTTCGAAATTTGGCATAGCCGCTTTAAGCCTGTCGGCCAGCCCATTGACTACCTTTTCGTTAAAAACATCTCTGATTTGAAAATTGTCGGCCATTTTTACTATTTATTCTAATCCAGGAAAAAATGCATCTTTAATATGGTTTAATTGCATGTTGTTTTTATCATTTAATAAAATGGCCACCACATCAAAACGGATGGCCCAGTCATGGTTGATCTTTACCATATAAGCTGCTGCAGCACGGGCCAAATGTTTTTCTTTGGCGGCATCTACGAATTCTTCTGGTCTCCCATAAATTGCTGTGCTGCGAGTCTTTACTTCCACAAAAACCAGGGTCTGGTCGTCCATGGCAATAATATCGACTTCTAATTTTTTATGGCGCCAGTTGGTTTCCAGGATTTGGAAACCATTTTCTTCCAAATAGGTGACAGCTATTTCCTCTCCTTTTTTGCCCTTAGCTAAATGCTTTGCCATAGTTTTCTCACATTTGCGTTTCAATTATTAGAGGTCATTCGAAATTGGAAATCAGGAAATTGAAAAAATTGCATTGCATTTAAAATCAAACGATTGACAATTTCCATTTTCTTAATTTTGAATGAAGTCTTTAATCTGACGGAAAATTATCAAAAAAATGGAAAAATTAACTTTTGACTACTCCAATTCTTCTCATTTTGTAAAACCACACGAAATTGAAATAATTGCACCCATGGTCGAGCAGGCGGCTAAATTACTGCACAGTAAAAAAGGGCCGGGCAATGATTATTTGGGGTGGCTTGATCTTCCCAGGAAATATGATAAGCAGGAATTTAAGCGGATCCGGCAGGCCGCACAAAAAATCAGAGAAAACTCAGATGTACTGATCGTCATCGGAATAGGGGGATCGTACCTTGGGGCTAAGGCTGCACTCGAACTTTTAAATCATAGCTTTTACAATAATCTCAGCAAGGAAAAGAGGGGTGGGCCAGCTATTTACTTTGCCGGAACAAATCTATCGGGCACCTACTTGACTCATTTGATCGAATTGATCGGTGATCGGGATTTTTCAATCAATATTATTTCTAAATCCGGAACCACGACCGAGCCTGCTATTGCTTTTAGGATACTGAAAAATAAATTGGAGGAAAAATATGGGAAAAAAGAAGCGAAAAATAGAATTTATGCAACTACTGACAAAGCACGGGGCGCACTCAAAAAATTAGCAGATAAAGAAGGGTACGAAACTTTTGTTGTGCCAGATGACGTGGGAGGAAGATTCTCTGTATTGACGGCCGTGGGACTGTTGCCGATCGCTGCCTCTGGAGTGGATGTAGTTGCTTTAATGAAAGGTGCAGCTGCTGCTGTTACTGAATTTAAAAAACCATTTAATGATAATGCGTGCTATCAATACGTTGCCCTGCGAAATATCTTATACAGGAAAGGAAAGTCTATTGAATTACTGATTAATTATGAACCTCGTTTGCATTTTATTGCAGAGTGGTGGAAACAATTATATGGCGAATCGGAAGGAAAAGACGGAAAGGGAATCTTTCCGGCCAGTGCCGATTTTACAAGTGATTTGCATTCTCTCGGTCAATATATTCAAGATGGGCACAGGCATTTGTTTGAAACATTAATTCAAATAAATAAACCTGAACATGACTTGGTCATTGAAAAGGAAAAAAGAAATTTAGATGGGTTGAATTACCTGGCCGGCAAAACACTTGATTATGTAAATAAAAAAGCTGCTCAAGGTACAGTGGAAGCACACGTGGACGGCGGAGTTCCTAATTTAATTATTAATATGCCTTCGGCTACTCCGCACCATCTTGGATATTTATTTTATTTCTTTGAAAAAGCCTGTGCAATAAGTGGTTATTTGTTGGCGGTGAATCCTTTTGATCAGCCGGGGGTCGAAGCTTACAAGAAAAATATGTTCCGCTTGTTGGGTAAACCTAAATAAAAAAAGTTGGACTTAGCTACTGACTGTGAAATACGATTATTGCATTCGCCGAGCTGAAAAATAACGCACGAACCCTGTTGGTCAGCGGGGCCTTTTTCTTTTCCAGCGGCGGTGCGACCAAAGCCAATAAGTAGGTTCAGAATTAATTGTATTTTCTAAAAGCCGGGCATATCGACGAGTGATTTCTCCTGGTGGAAGGGATTTGGGATTCAGGCATATATTTTCAAACCAAACTTCATAATATCCTCTTTTTATTTTTTTTATGGAATAATAGAAAACTGGATAATTGGTTTTTCGTGCAAGCTTGTCTGCGCCATGTAGAAAGGGGGTATCTTGGTGCATAAAATTCAACCAGTGAGCATTTTTGACATCAACGGGCGTCTGATCAGCAATTAAAACAAAGATGGTCGGTATATTTTTATGCTCAATTATTGAACGGCCGGCATTCTTCATAGAAGTAAGATGGAGCCCCCACTGTCTGCGTAGTTTATTTAAAAAAGTATCTAATTTTCTGTTTGAAAGTGGCTTGTAAATTCCCACTACTTTGTGGTGGACGGCCATTGGAAACGAAAGGGTTCCCCATTCCCAGTTGCCATAATGGCTTCCCAATAAAATGACACTTCTCGATTCATTAAAATATGAATCAAAAATCTCAGGGTTATTATAAACGAATCTGCTTTGCAATTCTTTTTTAGAAAGGCTCAAACCTCTGACGCTCTCCACTAAAAGGTCACATAAATATTGATAATATGACTTGGTAATTTGATTTATTTCATCGCGGGTCTTCTTCGGATATGAATTAGAAAGATTTTGTTGGACGACCTTTTTTCGATATTTAAAAATCCTGAAAACGAGAAAATGGATCAAGTTAGCAATTACATATAATACGGAAAGAGGTAATAAAGAAAATACGGTGTTGACAAGTTTTACAATAAGCAAATTTAATAACTGCATCCATTAATTTCATTAAGCCATTTAAATATGGTTATGTTTGCATTAACCTCAACAAAAGCATAAAAAATATGTCATCAAGAAGAAAATTTCTAACCAAGGCATCTCTTGGTGCAGTAGCTTCTATCAGCAGTATTTCTTCCATTTCCTGCCAGGCTAATGCGGCTGATACCAACAAAAGTAAGACAGTTATCAAAAAGGGCCCAAAGTTTATTTCTACCTGGGGTTTTGGCCAGAAGGCAAATAAGAAGGCGATGAATGTCTTGAGAAATGGCGGTTCTGTTTTGGATGCTGTAGAACAAGGTGTTCGGGTTATTGAGGCAGATGAAAACAACTCAACTGTTGGGTATGGTGGATTGCCTGATCGGGAAGGTAAAGTAACTTTGGATGCGTGCATTATGGATGCCAGAGGGAAATGTGGATCAGTGTGTTCACTGGAGAATATTATGCATCCTGTTTCCGTAGCCAGAATGGTCATGGAAAAAACTCCACATGTGATATTGGTTGGTGAGGGCGCCCAATCCTTTGCCCTTGCAAATGGAATGGAAAAGCGGAATTTATTAACTGAACAATCTCGTAAGAGATGGGAGGAATGGAAAGTCGAATCGAACTATAAGCCGATCATCAATGTAGAAAATCATGATACCATAGGCATGATCGGATTGGATGAAAATGGTGATTTTGCCGGTGCCTGCACCACCAGTGGCCTTGCATTCAAAATGAGAGGAAGGGTAGGGGATTCACCAATCATTGGTGCAGGATTGTACGTTGATAATGAGGTGGGCGGAGCCGCAGCTACCGGTCTTGGTGAAGCTATATTAAGGACATTGGGCACATTTCTGATAGTTGAAATGATGCGCCAGGGATATGCACCAACCGCGGCATGTAAAATAGCCGTGGAAAGAATTATGGCAAAACACGAGAACTATCAAGATTTTCAGGTTGGGTTTGTGGCAATGAACAAAAAAGGTGAATCAGGTGGATATAGTTTACATAAAGGATTTCAATATGCAGAAATCTCCAACGAAGGCAGTACCGTAATTGATAGTTCAAGTTTCATTTAGAAAAGTGCCCGGGATTGGGCACGGTTAAATTTTAACTTCCACATTTTGGTTTAATAAGTCTTTTTATAATTTTGGTTCATCCTAATTTCCTTCCAAAGGGCAATTAACCATTTCCACACAACAAATTGGACAAGCCATTTGAAATGGCATCATATTTTCATTATTATTTATGTGAAATAATTTTAACATGATCGGCTGATCAGTCTGTTCATCTTAATGATAAACCCATGAACTTACTTTAAAATGATGGATGATACCATTAGAATCGTGCTCGTTGATAACCACCAGATTTTTATTGAGGGACTCAAAGTGGTGTTGAATGGTTATGACGATTTGAATTTCGAAGTGATCGGAGAAATTAGTACTGGTAATTCATTGATAAAGTTTCTCGAAAAAAACGAAGCTGATCTGGTTTTGCTGGATATGAACCTCGCTGACATGGATGGGCTCGAGGTCTTGAATACGCTCAAGGAACGTGGTAGCAATACCAAGGTTATCACCATGAGCATGTACGATGAGCCCAAAATTGTCAAATCTGCCTTTAAAGCCGGAACCTACGGTTATGTCCTGAAAAGCACAAGCCTCCTTGAACTTTACAAAGCCATTCAAACTGTGCTCAGTGGAGAAACCTATATGAGCCTTGGGCTTTCACTGACCAATACCTCGGGAATGCATTCCCAGTTTTTACACAACGGTAAACTTTCCTCCTCATTCGAAGACCGGTTTATTAAAAAATTCAAGTTGACGAAAAGGGAAATCGAAGTGCTTAAACTGGTTGGGCAGGCAATGAGCAACAAGGAAATAGCGAAAGAACTATATATAAGTGATCAAACGGTTAGCGTCCACCGTAAAAATATCATGAAAAAACTGGACGTGAACAATACCGCAAGTTTGATAAAATTTGCTTTTGAACACAACCTGATCTAAAAAAAGTGAGGTTGTGGAGCGATTTTCATATTTTAAATTAAACATAAGTGTTTTTGGTCTCATATTTGCAAATGATAAATAATTGAAGTTGAACATGGAAAACTAAAATACCTCTTTTCAGGTATTCGGTTCAATGGGTTTGCGTAATAAATTTGCATTGAATTTATTTGTTAAAAGTTAAATTGCTCATCGATATTTCAGATTGAAGCTAAAATGATTTAACTTTGTCCCGTTAATCGAAAAGTTTTCCCATGAACGACTACAAGTACACTCTTTTTTTGGGTTTTAATACCTCCTTTCCTTCTACTCCGTTTCCTAAAATTACATTAGAGGGTTATTGTAATCTGTTTTGTAGTCCTTGATCGGTGTTTACCGATGGAGGGAATACAGGCGATCCCTCCGGTCGAACTTTTCTGAAAATAGTTCTTTGTCAGGTTACCATTGTGTAACCAAGACTTACACACGAAAGAAGATACTATTTGGATTAAGCAGTTTGCTTGGTTGACCGGTTGTTGGCATTTATGTCTCGCAATGACCAATTTTTCAAAAACGAAAACTTATCCCACCAAGCATTCGCCTGTAAGAACAACCCTAAGGGGAACATTCCGTTCCGTTTAGGACTTAATCCACTATTAACAAATTGTAATTCACACATGTTTAAAACGAATTTTACAAATGCACTTCCAAAAAGGTGGGCCTATCTTTGCTTAATGCTGTTGGCCCTGGGCTATGGGGACATAGTAGCTCAACCTTTAGCGTGTAACAATTTAGTACAAATCTCAATCGACAACACGCCAAACGTTTGCCAGGTCACTATCAACGCAGATATGATTTTAGAAGGCAATCTCACACCTGGAACTGATTACGGAATCGAAATCAAAAACAATTTTACTGTAATTGTTTCCGGCGTTAACCAAGTTACCATTACCGATGCAAGCCAGTGGTTCGGTGCTACACTGACCGCTGTAATTACTGATCTTACCTTAGGCAATTCCTGCTGGGGTTCATTGATTCTCGAGGATAAGTTGCCACCGGCAATTACCTGCGACGATTTGACGATCGAATGTTCTGAAGATCAAAATCCACCAATTCCTACTGCCGTAGATAACTGTGACTTGAACCCTACTGTTCAACTTACAGGTGAAACCACCAATACAAATACCATTTGTACGAATGGCTACGCAACCATAGTACGGACTTATGTAGCTTCGGATGACGAAGGCAATGTTTCTGCTCCATGTTTGCAAACTTTGTATTTGGAACGCCCTACAGCCGTTGATTTTCCAAATGACATCATCTGGCATTGTGAACAGTATGATAACTACAGCAATATCATCGATGCTCAACCACTAAACCCTCTTGTGGCGGACACTGATTTGTCGACACCGGACGTGATTGATGTTTCACCTACATTGAGTCCTAATGTTTTAAATAATACGGGGTCTGGTGTGGTTGCTAACGTGATTGGACAATACTGCAACTACCAGCAATCGCATAGTGATCAGGTACTCACCACTTGTGGAGAGACCTTTAAGATCGTTCGTACATGGACCGTGATGGACTGGTGTACAAACTCCGTCGTGACCACTGGTGTAGGTGGTGAAGACAACGTACAAATAATTAAAGTAGTTGATGATCAAGCCCCCGAAATAGCACGTGCTGGTTTTACTGTAAGTGCTAATGTACCCGGCAACCATCCTCAACCTTGTCGTTCGCAAGCCTTTTTACTTCCTCCAACGACCTTGACTGATAATTGCAGCTCAATCGATGTAGAAATTTTCACGCCGGTCGGCGAAGCTATTTATATCAATGGAGGTGGAGAAAACGGAGGGTTGATTCCTGCACCTGGATTACCCATTGGAGTACACAATGTTTCTTACAAGGCAACGGATGCGTGCGGTAATCAAACAACCATCACTGTTCCTGTAACGGTGGTTGATGATGTGGTTCCAATTGCTATTTGTGATGAAATCACTGATGTCAACTTGGGTACAGATGGCAGAGCCATTGTCCCGGCCCAAGTGTTTGACGATGGAAGCTATGATAACTGTTGTTTGGACCGCTTTGAAGTGAGAAGAATGACTAACGATTGCAATATCAGTGGTGCAACTACCTTTGGACCAACTGTAACTTTTTGTTGCGCCGATACAGATGAGCCGGTTACTGTTGTCTTCAGGGCGGTTGACTGCTATGACAATGCCAACGAGTGCATGGTGACGGTTAATGTCAGTGACAAGCTGGATCCATTTCTAATGAATTGTCCTGCCAATATCCGCAGGAGCTGCGACTGGTACGCCAGCAATCTGGAAACACAATTGGCTGATGCAGCGGACGAAGATGAGCAATGTGAAATACTTACAAGCTACTTTGGTGAAGCCACCTTCCATGATAACTGCGAAGCTGTCGTAAGTTGCAATGTCAACATTAATGTTGATCAATGTTTGGAAGGTTCTATCCGCAGAACCTGGACGGCTACAGATCCATTTGGAAATAATGCTCCTCAGAACTGTATCCAGGATATTTTCATTGATCATGTATCTGATTGGGTTGTGGAATTCCCGGCCGATATCAGTATTGATTGTGGTACTACGGTTCCTGATTTTGGAGAGCCAGAAGTATTTTATGAAACATGCGAAATGATCGCCGTCTCATACGAGGATGTTCTTTTTACAGCTGTACCTGATGCCTGCTTCAAAATCGTTCGCCACTGGGCCATCATCAACTGGTGCGTAGTGGGCGACCACATAGATCAGGAAGTAATTGAAGCTCCTGAAAGTGAATTAGGATTGTCATTCCCTGCCTGCGACCTGGATGGAGACGGTGATTGTGATGACCGTACTTTCCGGGATAGTTGGAACGATGATGATATGCCCACTGCCATTAATGCATTTCAAACTACTGATCCTGATACAGATAATGATTCCGATCCATGGGATGGTTATGTCATCTATGAACAGGTGATAAAAGTGTCTGATACGGTCGATCCAGTATTTACGGACGACTGTCTGATACCTGATGTTTGTATTGATGGTATTACCTGCGGAACCACCTTAATTCTCCCTGACCCGGCGGTTGACGAGTGCAGCCCGGAAGTAACGATTTCAGCTGAAATCCAGTTTGGCTCTTCCTGGTCTGCAGGATTTGGCCCTTACAATAATATTGGACCTGGTACTTACAATGTCCGGTATACTGCGGAAGATAACTGCAACAATCAGACAGCATGTGAAACAACCGTTACAATTGTTGATTGTAAAAAGCCGACGCCATATTGTAAAAATGGAATTATTGTAGAACTGATGGTCCCGGTCGATTCATTGGTTGACCCGATGGTTGAAGTATGGGCTTCAGATTTGAACGAAGGAAGTTTTGATAACTGCCCAGGAACGCTGGAATTTTCTTTCTCTTCTTTGACGACCGACTTGGGGAGAACCTTCACCTGTAATGATGTGGGGCAAAATGATGTTGAAATTTGGGTAACTGATGCAGCAGGTAACCAGGATTTTTGTGAAACGTTCATCATTATCCAGGCCAACATGGGACAATGCGGCGGTTCACCATTGGTATCAACGACTGGTGTAATTGCCGATGAAGATGACGAGACCGTTGAAGGTGTCACCGTAAACATGACCGGAATGAGTTCAGGAACTTACAATACTGACAACGATGGGATGTTTACATTCTCCGGAATTGACATTGGAAACGATATAACAATTGCTCCTGAAAAAGATGATGATCCATTGAACGGGGTCACCACCTTTGACCTCGTGTTGATTAGTAAACATATTCTGGGTGTTCTTTCCTTGGACTCTCCTTATAAAATGATTGCGGCAGATGCAAACAATTCAGGGACCGTGACCACCTTTGATCTGGTAGCTACCAGAAAGCTGATCTTAATGATCGATACTGAGTTTCCAAGCAATACTTCTTGGAGATTTATTGATAAATCCTACGCATTCCCAAATCTGGATAATCCGTGGCAAGAAACGTTCCCTGAAGTAATCAACTACAACGACTTGTCAAGTTCTGTTCTTGATGCAGATTTCGTAGCCGTGAAGATCGGAGATGTAAATGGAAGTGCTGTCACCAACCTTGCTTCCGGAGCAGAAGATAGAACCGATGCAGGTACCTTGATGATCAATATTGAGGACAGAAGAATTGAGGCGGGTGAACAATTTACAGTGCCATTCTATGCTAACGAAGCAGATTTGGCCGGATATCAATTCACACTGAACTTTGATCAGGACAAGCTCGATTTTGAAGGAACTGAAAATGGCATTGCATCTGAGGAAAACTTTGGTTTTACTCTACTCGATAAGGGTGCAATAACAAGTAGTTGGAACACAACTGATGTGGCTATTTCATTTGAAAATGAGGCGCTTTTCAGTCTGGTGTTTACAGCCACTGAAAGTGGTAAACTAAGTGACCTGTTGGATTTAAATTCAAGGTTTACAAAAGCAGAAGCTTATCGTTCCAATGGATTGGCCATGGATGTGGAATTGACTTTCAATGGATTGAAAATGGATCAATTCGAGCTGTACCAAAATACACCGAATCCATTTAACGGAAATACATACATCGGTTTTAATCTTCCGGTTTCGGGAATGGCATCACTCACCATTTCAGATTTTTCAGGAAGAATACTCAACCGAATTGAGAGAGAGTTCGAAAAGGGATACAACGAAATACAAATAAACAGCAATGATCTTCCGGCCTCCGGGGTACTTTACTATACTCTTGAGACAGCCGCTGAAACAGCTACGAGGAAGATGGTTGTCGTTGAATAATAGTGGACTGTAATTGGTGTAACCAGCAAATGCTGGTTCACCAATTACCCTTCACAAAATTGGCAATATACTTGCTAAATTATAAATATGAAAAAAATATATACATCTGCCCTGTTTTTCCTTGCGTTCACCTTGATGGCGAATGCACAATCTCTTTTAATAGATACCAAGCCCGATAAAATAGTTCAGGAAGGAGAAGTGTTTTCGATAGATGTTACCGTGAATGATTTTGAAGAAGTCGTCTCCTGTCAATTTGCAGTTTTCTGGGATCCACAGGTATTGCAATATATTGGCGTAAACAACCATAGCCTGCCAGAAGTGAACAGCGATAATTTAAGTGCCATGAATGCTGACGAGGGAAAATTTCGATTTAGTTGGTATGATCCTTCGACAAATGTAGAGGGGGTAACGTTAGCAGATGGGAGCGCAATATTCTCAGTTCAATTTAAAGCAATTGGTGGCCCTGCAATGTCAAGCATAATTGAAGTTGGCCAGGATACAGCCCATCCAATATTCTATTTAGAATTTGTTAATGCAGACAGCGAACAGTTTGAGGTGAACTTTAATTTTGGCCAGGTCACTATTGACGGGATTAACTCTTCAAGGGAGACCATCACCCAGGATTTCACACTTTTCCAAAACAACCCCAATCCTTTTACCACAACGACTAATCTTTCTTTTAGCCTGAATCAAAGAAGCCAGGCCCAATTAAGCATACACGACCATGCTGGTAAGCTCATTTTCGAACAGAATGAAAATTACTCAGCTGGCTTACATACAATCCAAATCGACCGGAACCTGTTCTCAAGTGCAGGCTCCTATTTTTTTACTCTTAAAACCGAAAATGCAACTGCTACCCGACAATTAGTTGTCCAGTAGCAACAAACAACGAATAGTTAGGTGGTTGAATGTTAAAATGGCAAATAAAGGCTTTCAGTTATTCAAAACCAATTCATTCAAAAATTACCACCATTTAATTACAACCATCTAACCATTCGTTTAGCAGTTCTGTCTGCGGGAACCGATTACATGGGGCATCATCTAAAAATAAAAAAGGTTCTGCAGGTTAGAATTGTGGAATTATAATCCGATTACATTTTTTAACCAGTTATCGTCCCATTCCGAACATATGAAAAGACCGATTACCAACCTCGTCTTGGGGTGGATGGCGCTGTTCTTATTTTCATTCCAAATAAGCGCCCAAACCACCTTTGCCGTGGATCCACAAACCGTAACGGGTAGTCCAGGCGATCAATTCACCGTCGACATTCAGGTTTCAGGCTTCGATAATATCCTGAATTTCCAGTACTCAATGACCTGGGATCCAGCTGCCATTGAGTGGGTTTCTCCTGTAGGCATTCCCGGTAACCTGAATGGCCTTTCTGCAACAAGCAGCTTTGGAACCAACAATGCTGGAAACGGAGTCCTCACTGTATCCTGGCTCGATCCGGATGTTTCTGGTGTTACTCTTTCCGATGGTACCATTATCTATTCCCTCACTTTCAATGTATTGACAAATGAAGGTACTGATATCGCATTTGGAGATACTCCGACCACAATCGAACTTATTGATGGCGATGGCAACCCAGTTCAGTTTATCGGACAGGATGGCATTGTCAATGGCGGTGGTTCCGGATCTGGCGGCGGTGGCTCCGGTGGGGGCGGTTCCGGTGGCGGAGGCGGTAGTGGAAACCCTGGAGACCTGATCATTACCGTTTCTGATGAATCAGGTGAAAACGGAGAAAATATCTGCGTAGATTTCTCAGTCGAGAATTTTGATAACATTCTCAACTTTCAATACAGCATGCATTTCGATCCGGCTGTTCTTTCTTTTACGGGAGTAGATGGATTGAATTTGGCTGGATTGTCGGCCTCTCAGTTTGGTACCAATAATGCCGGTAATGGAATCATTACCCTTTCCTGGCTCGATCCGGACGTGGCAGGAGTAACCGTTCCGGATGGCACAGTAATATACCAGCTTTGTTTTGATATAATCGGTTCAAGTGGGCAAAATAGTAATATTACTATTGATGGAACGCCAACCGCAATCGAAGTGGTGGATGGAAATAGCCAACCCGTCGGATTAACCGTCGATGAAGGCTCTGTCACAGTAACCGCCGGTGGCGGTGGTGGTGGCGGCGGCGGTGGCGGCGGTGGAAACCCACCTCCGGTCCCCCCTGGGTTTGCCATTATTGCTTCTGATCAAACAGTAGAAAACGGAGACAATTTTTGTATGCAGTTTTCTACCCAGGATTTTGATAATATTCTTTCCATGCAATACACCATGGAATACGATGAGACACAACTGTCTTTCTCAGGTGTTGGCGATCTAAATTTGGATGGCCTTGCAGGTGCATCGTTCAATGCTTCTGCCCCTGGCATTATTACTTTTTCCTGGTTAGATCCAAACGTAGCCGGAATAACCGTTCCGGACGGAACCGTTATCTATGAATTGTGCTTTGATGCAATCGGGGCGAATGACTGTAACAACAGCAATCAGTTGACCTTTTCCGGTACTCCAACATCAATCGAAGTGTTGGATGGAGATGAAGATCCAGTAGCCTTTTACGGCGATCCTGGTATCACCACTATCTGCGACGACCCGAATGGCGGCGGCGGTGGCGGCGGTGGAGGTGGAAACCCCACCAATCTCACCTTTACTGCTTCAAGTGGTTCTGCCCTTCCAGGAGAAGAATTGTGCGTTGATGTAACCGCTGATTTATTTGAGTGTGTTGTCAGTGCTCAATTCACCATGCACTTTGATCAAAATATTCTTGAATACACAGAGATTCAAAATCTGAATTTGCCTGGATTAAATGAAAGTTGTTGCTTCGGGGCTTCCGGTGCTGATAATGGAATAATTACCTTTTCATGGCTCGATCCAGATGTTGCAGGTGTGACGGTTCCAAATGGAACAGTGATTTACTCCGTCTGCTTTAACGTAGTCGGAAGCATCGGCCAGACATCCCCGTTTACCTTTGATGGTAACCCAACCGCCATCGAGGTAACTGATTGCAACCCTACCAATCCAACTCCTGATTTTGTAGCAGGTACACAGACTGTTGCTAATGCCTGCCCAGGGCCAGTTAGCATTTCCGGTTCCATTGTAACCGATGTTTCGTGTTTTAATGAAAATACTGGTTCAGTTGATATCTCGGTTACAGGAGGAAATAATAACTATACGTATACCTGGACGGAACAGGCCGGTGAGTCATTTCCGACGGTACAGGACTTGACAGGTGCTGGTCCGGGAACATACACGGTTGTCGTATCAAGTTGTGCAGGTGCCGAGACTGATATGGCCACTTATACTATTACCCAACCTGCCTCCGAAATTTCTATTTCAGGTACCCCGACACCTGTCGCTTGTTTTGGCGATTCTACGGGGGAAATTAACATAACGGTATCCGGAGGAACATTAGAGAATAACTGCAATTACACGTACAGTTGGAGCAACGGTTCCAGTTCAGAAGACCTGACAGGATTGCCAGCTGGGACCTATACAATCACCGTTACCGATTGTAACGGTTGTCAGGCTACTGCCTCCCACACCGTCAACGGGCCGCCTTCAGCGCTAACAATTGATGCATTGCCTACCGCAACGCTCTGTAACGGAGAGTGCTCAGGTGAAATTCAGGTGAACGTCGATGGAGGTGTTGGGCCTTATGAGTACATGATAAACTCAGAACCTTGGCAAAACCTTGACTCTTACAATAATCTTTGTGCCGGTAGTTATTTACTAAAAACCAGGGATGCCTTTGGTTGTATCGAGTCTATCAACCGGGTAGTGACCGCTCCACCTGCGATCATTCCGACTGCTGTTTCGACCAATTCAATTAACGGAGATGACGGAACAATCACGCTGACTCCGACTGGTGGCACACCTCCATTTACCTATAATTGGGAAGGCCCTAACAATTTCACGGCTAATACAAAAGACCTTGATGGATTGGCACCTGGTTTTTATGATGTGACCATTACGGATGCCAATGATTGTACCAGCACCTTGAGTGAGGAGGTGAGAGCTCCATTGAGTTTCTCATCGATGAATGAAACAAATACTTGTGCAGGTCAATGTATAGGTGAATTGCGTGTAGATTTTATCGGAGGAACACCACCGTTCTCTTATCTGTGGAGTAACCAGCAAACAATGAACCCGGCTGTTGATCTCTGTCCGGGTACTTATGCCGTAACGGTAACCTCAAGCGATGGGCAGACATTTACTTCAATGGGAACCGTGCAGGGCGCTGATCCAATTGTTGTCAACAGTACCTTCTTTGACCACGTGAGCTTTCCAGGTTTGCCTGATGGAGGAATCACTTTAGTGGTAAGTGGTGGATTCGGGGCTCCTTTTTCCTACCAATGGGATGATGTCAATAGTCAGACAGGAAACCCATTGACTAATGTTGCTGATGGAAATTATAATGTTACTATCACTGATTCTCAAGGATGTTCAAGAGCGATTGGGCCATACACGGTCACTTACATTCCTAATCAAATGGAAACGCTGGCTGCTATTGACCAGGTTTTATGTGTCAGCGATACTGCACTTGGAGGTTCCATAAATGTGAGCATCGAAGGTGGAGAACCACCTTACGTATTCAGTTTTTCCGGACCTACCACTATCCCGACTGTCACTAACAACAATACCGGGGAGGTCACTCGAAATGGTTTAGCGCCTGGCATGTACGGCGTTACCATTACCGATGCTGCACCGGGTACATTCCAGCAAAGCATTGTGGAACAAATAAACCTGAGGCTGATTGATATGGAAATCACACCTGTGGTCATCACGCCAGTAACGAATGGAGGTGATGGTGCAATAGATATAACCGTCTCAGGTGGGGATCCGATTTATATGTATCAGTGGAATAATGGTTTTACTGGTCAAGATCCAACAGGGTTAGATGAGGATAATTACAGCTTGTTTATCAAGGATGCAAACGGTTGTGTGGAGGAATTTACACAAGACTTGAGAGTCGATCAATTTATTGCCAATCCGAGCATCGACGAACCCGATTGTCCGATGGATGCAAACGGCTCGATCACCCTGAATCCAGCTGGTAGCAACAACGCTCCTTTCACTTACGAATGGAGCAGCAATGCCAATGCTGGAAATGTGTCAACTGTTGGGAACCTGCAAACCGACACTTACTCTGTAACCATCACCGATACCTTAGGCGCCTCAATCGTACAAACATTCAATTTGACGGCCGAGTCAAATCTAAACGCCAGTATTGAATCTGGTGGTGAAATTCTTTGCGCAGGCGATGAAACAATGGAGGCAACAGTAATCCCTACCGATGGAATGTCACCTTATACCTATCTCTGGAATACAGGTGATCAAACTGAAACCATCAGTGGAATCGGTGCCGGTACCTACACCGTGACCGTTGAAGATGACAACAACTGCCAAATTTCGGTCAATGTTTTCATAGATGAACCTGATCCGCTCGTGGTTGGTGTTACTACTTCAAATGGTGCTGATTGTGTCGAAGGAAATGGCACTGCAACGGTCAATGAATCCGGGGGTGAATTTCCTTATACCTATAAATGGAATGACCCACTCGATCAAACTTCCAAGACCGCTATTTTATTGGAGCCAGGAGCATATACGGTTACCGTCATCGACCTCAATGGATGCCAGGAAACTGGAATCGGTATCGTTGACCCAATCGTTCCCCTGGTAGTACAAGGTGCTTCGGTACCAGACACGGGCGGACCAAATGGCGAAGCCATTGCCGTAGTAGTTAGTGGGACTCCTCCTTATGAGTTTGAATGGAGGGACGATATTACGACGGATAGTATACTCACCGAATTGTTGCCAGATACCTATTACGTAAAAGTTTCTGATTCGAATGATTGCGAAGTGCTGCTTGCAATAGAAGTGGATGATGGAACCATTTGCCTGGAAGCATCGGCGATTATCACACCTGAAGGCGATGGCTTCAACGAAGAGTTTATGCTAGGTTGCCTTTCCCGCTACTCCAGCAACAAACTGGAGATCTATAACCGTTGGGGGCAACTGGTCTACCTCGCCAACGATTACAACAACGATAATCTGTGGAGAGGAACGAACCGCAAAGGGAACGAAGTGCCAGATGGGGTCTACTATTATGTCTTTGAGTATCTCGATCCGGTATCCGGTTCTGAAAAGACACAAAAAGGAGCTGTCACTGTTCTTCGCAAATAATGAAGCTAATGAAGAATGAAAAATGAAGAAAGAAAAATGTCTATCAATTGATTCTTCATTTTTCATTCTACCTTCTTCGTTTTCCAAACCGATTAAAAAAATAATAATGAAAAATATATTCTTACTCATAGCCACCCTTTTTATAATAAAGGCGGCACATGCACAGGAGCAGTCAGCTGTCTTCTCCCATTATTTTCTCAATCCCATTCTGGTCAATCCGGCGGTTGCGGGTTTTGATGACATGCATAAATTACAAATGAACATCAGGAACCAGTGGACGGGTTTTCCAGAGTCTCCTAAATCTTACCACATAGGTTATAATGGCCCGATTGGAAAGACACTTGGTATTGGACTTGGTCTGATGTCTGAAAATCTGGGCAACCGTTCGAACCTGCGTTTTCAAATGAATTATGCATTCCGTTATGAATTTGAGAACGTGAAAATTGGCGCTGGTTTTTCTACTGAATTTCATACACTGACAGTGGCTGAATCGGTACTCGACAATCCACATTATCAGCAGGGAGATCCGATCGTGGAAGATGCAATCGACGGAAACCGCATTTTTGATGCTTCCCTGGGTTTCTGGTCTCAGTTTTACGAAAACACTTACGTCGGTTTGTCTTTTTCCAACCTGGTAGTTACCAGGATTGGTGAAATCGAGTCTGGAGAGCCGGAAGGTTCTTTTTTGGAATTTGTCACTCTGAATTTTGGACACACCTTCGATATTGAAGAGTACAATTTCAAATTGATGCCATCGCTCATGGTACAGCGCATAAAAGATACTCCTTTCCGGGCCGATTTCAATATCATGGGATCTTTCATTGATGACAAGTTGATCACTGGTCTTTCTTACCGGGCTGGCCTGGGCGGTGCAGTAGGTCTTTTGTTAGGTACGAATGTAGATGTATTCCGCATTTATTACAGTTATGATGTTTCATTCCAAAATGTACAACAATACAATGGAGGAACCCATGAAGTAACGATTGCCTTTGATTTCAACAGAGGAAAAAAGAAATATGACCGTGGGTGAATGAGGTGGTAGAAAGTAGAAAGAAGGAAGAGAGTAGAGGGATGGTAAAGAGGACTGCTTTCAACTGTTTTATTTCAGTTACGTGTTTAAAAAAAATGTCAATTGGTTAGATGCCGCTTTGGCTCGACAAAAAAATAATAGTTATTGAAAAAATAGGTGATTGGTGGGAATCTCAATTTGCTCGCTAAGTTTTCACCTCAATGACTATCAAGAATAGATGTCCTTTAACAATTGGTTTTTGGGATGGCCTCTCCTTCGAAATGTCGAGGAGAGGTCACTTTTTTTCAGGGAAATTGAGTTTTTTATTGAAATTCTAAATCGCTCAAAACTTCGTTAAAGTCCGTTCTTTTCGATTTCCATGATTGCTGCTACGTGGGCATCAGCGATTTTTTGTCGAACGGCATCTTTCATGAGTTCTTTTACTTCTGATTTATTATTGTAAAATCCATTTTCCGTTAATATGGCGGGCATGACAGTCTTTACCAAAACATAAAGATTTTTGATTTTGGTCGATTTTAATTTACGGTCTTTGAAACCTGTTTTTTTCAAAATGTGTCGCTGGAAAATGGCAGCCATTTTTTTGCCTTTCCGACTGTTGTGGGCAAACCACGTTTCTGCTCCTTTAATGCTCGAAGCCACCCACTTCCCGGTCGCGGCGGGACCGGCATTGGCGTGTACAGAAACAAATAATTTGGGCAACTCGGATTTTTCCTTGTTGGCCCTTGCCACTCTTTCTTTCAGAAAACTGCCAACTTTTAAGTAATCTGGAACAACATCATAATAAGCTACACCATTTTTTTTCAGTTGCTTGATGATGCGTTCCACTACATCCCGATTAAATTCATATTCGAAAAACTGCATTTTACCACCGTCATCTTCATCCCAGATTGGTGAGCGTTTTCCAGCCTGTTCTTTTCCGTGGCCATTATCAAGGCACCAGAGGTATCGTTGTTTGTGGGTCGGGGGCGGGGGTGTAGTCGGCTCTGACCCCTCATCACTGGTAGCAGAACCAGCATCACCACCTGTGCCGGGATCGTTATCGGTAGTGGAGGATCCTCCATCACCGGTTGGGGCTGGTTCTGGCGTTGGTTCTGGATCGGAGTTTTCGTCAAAAGCCCCTGCTTTGTCATCATCTGCAAAAGCGCCAGGGTCGTTGTCGGCTATAGGAATATCCACATCCATTACATCCACTACCATTACCGTGTCCACTGGAACATCTGAGCTGTCTTCCACCAAATTGGTGTCTACATTCTCCTTGGTCGGTGGTTTGGTGGGGGTAGTAGGTTCTGTTTTATTACCTCCGAAGATGGAACCAAAAAAGTTGGAGAAAATTTCGGCAAGTCTTTTAAACATGATTGTTTTTGGTTTGGTGAGTGAAATTGAATGGATGTATGTTTGAAAACCAAAGATATAGAATGCTGCTTAAAGTTTCTCGATCATCTACTTTTTACTTCATCCCTTAGCCCGTTGACCGATGAAGCCTCGTTTTGCAGAATGCAACATAATAAAATAGCCGATTTGCTAAATTTCTAAAATGTAGTAAATCTGACCACGACTTTTTCTTACTTATTCATTCATTAAAAGTCAGACATTTTCCAATGCTTGTGTCAGGTCATTGATGATGTCGCCTCCATGTTCAATCCCAACTGAAAGACGAACCAGCCCATCCGTTATGCCATTCCTCAACCTGATTTCCTTGGGTATATTGAGGTGGGACATAGAGGCAGGATGAAGGACCAACGTATCCACGTCCCCGAGCGTAGGGGCCAGTGTACACATTTGGATAGCGTTCATAAAACGGATGCCGCCTTCCAAACCAGCTTTTAACTCAAAACTCAGCATGCCACCGTATGCATTCATCTGCTTACTCGCCACTTCATGGTCCGGATGAGATGTTAGCCCACAATAATTGACTCGTTGTACTTTGACGTGGCTATCCAAAAACTGGGCAATTGACAAAGCATTGGCGGAGTGGCGCTCCATGCGGACGGCCAGTGTCTTTAGACCATTGTGCAACAGCCACGCATCCCACGGATTACAATTGGTGCCAACCAATTTCATGGTTGCCCAAATCTTTCCGTTCATCCCCAACATTTCCTGATGTGGAGTGACAAGCGCTCCTGAAATGGAATTTCCGTGGCCATTCAAAAATTTAGTTGTGGAGTGAATAACGAAATCAACACCAAGCCCAATTGGTTGCTGCAAATAAGGTGTTGCGAAGGTATTGTCGATGGTAGAATAAATATCATGTTGCTTTGCAACAGCAGCCAACGCCCCAATGTCAACGCAGGCCAGGGTAGGGTTGGCCGGTGTTTCAAAATATACCATTTTAATGGCTTTATCACTTTTAATCAAATCCTCCACTTTGTTCAGATCATGTAGATCAGTCAGTATCGTGTCGATGCCCAAAGGTTCCATGACTTTGGTAAAAAGTTCCGTTGTGCCTCCATATAAGTTTCCCTGGGTCAGAATCTTATCGCCGGACTGCAGCAGGCTCATAATCAGGGTTGCGATTGCGCCTTGTCCGGAACTAAACAGCAAGGCAGCGGCCGTCTGATCTGTTCCTGCCGTTTCTAATGCTGCCAGTTTTTCTGCAACAGTATCTACCGTAGGGTTAGCGTACCGCCCGTACACATGCCCTTTCTTCTTTTGGGTGAATATATCGATGCCTTCGTCAATGGACTCGAAGGCAAAAGATGAAGTAGCGTAAATTGGTAGGATGTGTGGGGTAGTGGTACGATGATCTTTGGTCTCTTTCGCACAAATGGAATCAATATGCAGTGGCATGTGATGGATTTTTAGGGGCCAGGTTGCAGGGGGCAGGAGTCCGGTTGGAAGTAACAACCTGACTCCTGCCCCCTGCAACCTGGCCCCTTCTTTACGGATTCGGCAAAGATACAGTCCTCCTATTATTTCATTGTTTTGATCAAGTGTATAAAACTTGTTTATTTTGCGGACGTTAAAACTCTAAGACAAAAACTATTTTTTAATTTTCAGTGCTTTTTTTCTTGATTGACTTATTACTTTGAATTAAAGCTTTTTGACATTCTTCGTTGCTCCGAAGCAAAGACGGAAGGCGTAGCGAACGTAGAGCAACTTAGGCTACGAAGTACTAATTTGTGTAACAAAAATTACTTCATCTTGGCGTCGCTGTAGCCAAAGTAAACGCCAAACGACTCTTGTTACAACGTACTAATTAACTGCTACAAATATTTTTTACAGAAAAATACAGTCGATCTGAAATGTGCCATTAATCAAGTGATTATTTATGAGCGTTAGGTACCATCCGACTTCGAATGACGATGGGTTTTTGCAAAAACACTTATTTATTGCCGACCCAAAGCAAGGCCCGATCCGCCTCGATAAATTCTTGACTGACAGACTGTTCAAGGTGACCAGGAGTAAGATTCAGCAAGCTATAAAAGCAGGCCTGGTATTCGTAAACGGTGATGACAGTATCAAGGCTAATTATAAAATCCGCCCACACGACGAAATCGCCATTCATATTTTCAAGCCTTATGATGAAGGCATACGGGTACAGCCTGAGAAAATTCCATTAGACATCAGATATGAAGATGATCACTTGCTGGTGGTCTATAAGCCGGCTGGTATGGTCGTTCATCCAGGTATCAAAAATTATAATGGTACCCTGGTAAACGCGTTGGTTTATTATTTTAAAGATCTGCCGATCATGCCCGGCAATCCGGAAAATCGGCCGGGCCTGGTGCACAGGATTGATAAAAATACATCTGGACTCCTGGTAGTTGCCAAGTCAGATGAGGCCAGTTATGGGCTGGCCAAACAATTTTACAATCATTCCATTCACCGTCGCTATCAGGCCATTATTTGGGGAGAAATGGAGGAGGAAGAAGGGACAATCCAATGTTGGATGGGGCGGCACCCGAGGTTTCGTACCAAAATGACGGTACTGCCAGATGAAAAACATGCTAAGTGGTCCGTTACCCATTATAAAGTTTTGGAACGACTCTATTATGTAAGCTTAGTGGAATGCCGTCTGGAAACTGGACGAACCCATCAGATCAGGGTGCATTTTGCAAGTAAAGGCCACCCTTTATTTAATGATTACAAATATGGAGGTGATCGAATTGTCAAAGGAACCATTTTTAGTAAATACAAACAATTCGTCGAAAACTGTTTTGTAACCATGCCCCGTCATGCCCTGCACGCCAAGGAACTGGGGTTTGTTCATCCGATTACGAAAGAAGAAATGCTTTTTAAAACGGACTTGCCCGAAGAAATGAAAGATTGCCTCGCACGATGGCGAACTTATGTTTCGGACCGAAAAGCAAAATTAACATTGGATTAATTGAAAAGAAACTAACAGAAAATAATTTAGGGGGTAATTTCAAATTGCCTCCTAAATTATTTAATTTATTATTTAGGTTCAAATAAGTGCTTGGACAAAAATAAGGAGCAATAAAAATGACACTTTTATTTGGACAAATGTTTGCTTTCCAAACCTCAAAACTCTTTTTCAGGCAAAGGAAAAGTGTCATTTTTTTTGAACAGTTATTTAAATGAATTTACAGGCCAGAATAAATGCACTCGTCCGTTTAGGCGAAAAATTACAGGAAAAAAATGACTACCTCGAAGCGGTCATGCATCGCACTAAATACAATAACCCCTGGTTTACCATTGAAAATCAGCAGCGGGCCATAAAGGGGATTGCTACAGGATTTTTAAATAAAGAAAAATTAGAAAATTGGATCAATAATTATGAATTAGTAAATACTGAAAAAATAAAAAATATCGGCCTCATTATGGCGGGGAATATTCCTTTGGCCAATTTTCACGATTTTTTATGCGTGTTTGTTTCAGGCCATAAATCATTGATTAAATTATCGGAACAGGATAAATATTTATTGCCGTATTTACTGAAGCTATTAATTGAAATTGACAGCAGGTCAGAAAATTATTTTGAAATAATAAATATTCTAAAAAATTACGACGCTGTCGTCGCTACCGGAAACACTAAGTCCGTCAGGTATTTGGAAACTTATTTTGGCAAGGTGCCTAATATTATTCGAAAAAATAAAAATGCTGTTGCCGTATTGAGTGGAGGGGAATCCGCTGATAATTTATTTGCTTTAGGAAAAGATATCTTCCGTTATTATGGTCTGGGCAGCAGAAATGTTTCGAAACTGTATCTGCCCGAAAATTATGATTTTCAATTATTGCTGGAAAAACTGCATGAATACAAGGAAATTGTTTTAAACCATAAATACAAAAATAATTTCGATTATAACATGGCTTTATTGATGATGAACAAAACACCTTTTTGGAACAACGGCTGTATTATTTTATCAGAAAATAAATCCATTGCTTCGCGGATTGCACACGTACACTTTGAATATTATACTAATAAATTGCAATTGACGGGAAGGCTGATTGAAGACCGAGAAAAAATAGAATGTGTTGTTTCTAATTTAAATATCGATCATTTTAAAAGAATTGCTTTTGGAAAAACACAGGAACCTGGTTTAAGTGATTTTGCGGATGGCGTGGATACGTTAAAATTTTTATCATCTTCCATCTCCGAATCATAATCTCCGGAATTATACTTGTCGAAAAGCGACTTGCCAACACATTTCGCCCATCATTTGAACCACAAAACTCGATAACATTCGCCACTGTAAAAAGTGTCTTTTCACCAATTCTTTCTGCAAAACGATCTCTGAGAATATGGATGATTTTATTTGACTGAAGCCCTTGTTTTTTTTAGTAAACCATTTGAATCGATATCCGTCAAAACGATTTAATCCATCATTGGTCCCGATCCAGTTAACTATCGGCCGATCATAATGCAGTCAAAATGGACAACCCGATTCCCAATACTATGGCCGTTAGTTTTTTTCTTGAAATGTGATGATGGTTGCTGCTGTCCATTTCAAATAAAATAACTGTTGCAATATGCAACAATGAGCCCACCGCAAAAGCCAAAATACCTTTCTGAATACTGACCTCAATGGGCATAACGCTCGAGACCGCTGCACCCAGTGGAGACATAAAAGCAAATATGCCCAAACACAACCAGATGATCTTTTTACGGACGCCAGACAGCTTCAAGAGTATTACCAAAGCCAGTGCTGCGGGTATGTGGTGCAAAATGATTCCGTACAAAAGAAAGTTATGCGTATGACTGTGGCCATGTGTCTCGATGTGGATTTCACCATAATAACTCAAAGGAATGCCCTCGACGAATGCATGAATACCCAACCCCGCCATTACTGAAACAACAAAACCAATGGAATATTTATGCGGAGCATGAATATGGCCGTGTTCGACTCCCACGGATAATTGTTCCAGCAGTAATTGAATGAAAAAGCCAGCTAATACCCATAACCCTATCAGGTGGTCACCACCCGTAAAAACCCAGGGCATGAGGTGCAGCACCGTTATACCTAAAATGTAGGCACCACTGAATGACAGGACCAATTGTAACCAGGACTTCTTTTCTTTATTGAAAAAAAAACCAAAACTTCCTCCCAGAAGCACTGTGCCGAATAGTAGAAAATATTGCCAATAGGGCATAGTTGTATTTTGAATTTGACGGCAAAGGTATTTTTCTAAATCAAATTACTTGATGAAGTGGCCCTAGTTTTTCCTTTCGGGTATGAAGGGGCCCGCATCAATGAAAGAGAACCTCTCATTTCAACTGACCTATTGCAAGGTATTTTACATAGAATGGAAAAAATAAATTTTAACCTGAAATGGAATTTGTCACATTATTTTTTTTTTGCTCTTATAATCAATTGAATGCCAAAAGGTCGATTGATTGTTTTGTTATCTTATGATTAAAGATGTTTTAATTTACCGGAAAATACGATTTGGTAGTTTGTCCACGTCGATTGTTTTTTGGATATTTGCATCTTACAATTCAGTATTCTTCCCCCTCATTTACCCTGGTTCTCACTGCTACTCATTCATTTTTACACATCAGGCCCTTTGTATGTGGGCATCTTACAATCTTTTTAAGTCCGGTCTTGACTCACGTGTCACATTTCTTGATTAATCTTTAAAAATCATTATGCGAATCAAAACTTACTTGACCTTGGTCTGCCTGTACTGCTGTGTATGGACCGGACTAAATGCACAACAAACCCAATACGTTGGACCCGACAATGGGGATTGGTTTACCGAAGCCAATTGGAACAACGGCCTGCCGGCAAATGGCAACGACGCCTTGATCGGTGGAGGAATTAACGTAGTCATTGGTAGCCCATTGACGATAGATTTTACCATTACCAACTTTGGAGGGATCACGGCCAACGCTGCAATTACCAACGATGGAACCCTGGCCAATTCAGGAACTTTTGATGTTTCTGCAACGGCGAGTTTTTCGAATCTTGGAACCTTCAATAACTTCAGCACAACGACTTTTGCCGGAACGGCTGATTTTACGAATGAAACGACTGGTGCTTTCACGAACAGTGGAACGTTCACCCTTGGCGCAACATTAATAAACCGGGGGGCAGTGACCAATAACGGGACCATTGAGGCCCCGGCCGGTACATTGCTGACAGAAGGTACTTTTGATAATGCCCAGACGCTGACCACTGAGTCACTGACGGTGGCTTCCGGAAGCACTTTTACCAATAATTTTGGATCAAATCTATTTGTAGCGGGCCCTTCGGCATTGCTGCAGATCGATGGTAATTTCAACAATTTTGGAAATGTGGAGGTGTCCGGTACTTTTAATATTAGCGGTAACTTCGCCAATAATGTAACCGTTATCAGCAATGTTACTCTAACCATTTCCGACACTGGGCTCTTAAATAATACAGGAGGTACGGTGACTAATAATGGAACATTGCAAAATGAGGGGCAAATCATCAACGGCTTTCAATTTGTAAATACAGGAACCGTCGCCAATTCAAATAATTTCACCAATAACAACTTAATTGACAATCAGTCGGGGGCGGTTTTCAATAGTGCGGGCAGTGGGGTCATCGTGATGGGTTTTGGTTCAAAAATCCAAAATGCAGGCTCGTTCACGACCGATGGTGTTTTTGATAGTTTTGGAACCGTTGAAAATGCCGGTGAATTTTCGAACGGAGGTACCATCAATAATTTCAGCGGTTCTCTGCTGGACAACAACAGCTTGTTCACCAATAGCGGGGTATTAAATACCAACAACCAGGTTTTCAATGATGATGAGTTTATCAATGACGGTACTATCAATGTAAACGGCGGTTCTGTCTGGACGAACAATTTAAATTTCACCAATAATTCTTCGGGTGAAATAAACGTGGTGCAGGATTTTGTCAACGCCTCAACCGGAAACCTGACCAACAACGGACGGTTTATCAACGTGGTTCGTACTAAAAATGAGGGTACTTTTACGAATAATGCCTACCTCGAAAACATTGGAATCTACACCAATGAATCATCTGGGACTTTGCTGAACAATGAATTATTTCAGCAGCTATCCGGCATTCTGCAAAACAAGGGTTCAGTCAGCAATCTTGATTTCTTGTTGAGCGATGAGTGTTCAACTATCAGCAATGACGGAACCATTGACAATAGCGGAGATCTGGAAGTAAGGGCGATTGTTTTTCAGAGAGGCACATTAAGCGGGGCACCCGTTGATTGCCAAGGCTGTTACATTCATACCAATGCTACATCCGATGCTCCAGAGGTCTGCCAAAATGTGTCATTTGGAGCTGACATCAATGGCGATGTCAAAGTGTATGCACCAGAATTGATCGCTTTTGCCAATTTTGACAGTTGCGCAAATATCATCTATCTGGCAAATGGAGTGGAACGCCCTGTTTTCGAATGTTCGGATATTGGGACGACCATCCCTGCAAATATTTTGGTGCAAATCCCTAATACGACGGACAGTCTTACCTGTACTGCGATTATTACACCAGTGGACATACTGGAACCACAATTTGACGTCTGTCCGAAAGATGTTGTAGTGTTCACCGATCAGACAGACGTTGCAGTGGAATGGACGGAACCCGTTTTTACGGACAACTGCTCAACTGTAAATGTGGATGCAAGCCATATGCCGGGCGATATATTTCCTGTAGGCATTACAGGGGTTACGTACACCGCAACTGATGTTTATGGGAATGAGGGGAATTGCCAATTCCGGGTAGACGTGCGTCAGACTGCTTCGGGAGCGGGGTGCGATGGCGATAACACAGGGCCTGTTTTCGGAAATTGCCCGACTGATATTTCACTGATAACGACAGGTACGAATGCCAATGCAACCTGGGTCGCACCGACGGCGAGCGATGATTGTTTTCCCCTTTTCATCAATACAGATTTTATTCCGGGCCAGTTATTTGGAATCGGAACAACGACTGTTGTCTATACAGCTACGGACGGAAATAATAACGAAAGCACCTGTGAATTCGATGTTACGGTGACCTTTGATGATCCTTGTGCCACAGACAATACACCACCTTCTTTCATTAATTGTCCAACCAATATTTACCAGCCCACGAACGGGGCAACCGGAGGAGCAGTTGCATTTTGGACTGCCCCAAATGTCTTTGACCTTTGTGGCGTTGCATCTATTTCTTCTTCCGAAGTACCCGGTTCTGTTTTTCCCGAAGGGACTACTACGGTCAATTATGTTGCGGAGGATGTAAATGGCAATGCGGGTAATTGCAGTTTCACGGTGACGGTAGGTGCCGATCCTTGCCCTGACATTTCCAATGGGCCTCAGGTGAATAACTGCCCGGCAGATTTTACCGTGCAGGCAAATGGAAATTCTGCCGTGGTGAATTGGACTGAGCCAACTTTTACTGGGCCTTGCCTGCCACTGACCATCAACAGTAATTTTTTGCCAGGGGCTACTTTTCAGATTGGGTTGACCAATGTCGTTTATCAGGCTTCTGATCCAAAAGGCAACGCATCTACTTGCAGTTTCACCGTAGTTGTAGAAGGGGATTGTTCTGCTGATTCAGAGCCGCCCGTCATCAGCAATTGCCCGTCCGATATTTCAGTTGCGGCGGTTAATGGCAATGGGGTGGCGACGTGGACAGCACCGACTGCTGCGGATAATTGTGGGCTCATTTCTTTCAGCTCGACCTTTTCACCGGGAGCATCTTTCTCCTCTGGTGTGACAACGGTAGTTTACACGGCCGCTGATTTATTTGGAAATATTGCTGTTTGCGAATTCAACGTGAATGTGGTCGACCGACCGGACTGTACTGATAATGCATCTCCGATCAATGCTTCCACCAATATTGACCCGCTTTCCTTGGACCTTTCCTGGAATGCATCTCTGGATGCCAGTTCGTATGATGTCTATTTAGGTTTAAACAATCCACCAACGACAGTGGTTGCCGCTGATGTAAATGGAACGACCGTAACTGTATCGAACCTGCAGGGAGGCACTACCTATTTTTGGTATGTTGTTCCAAAAAATGTAGCGGGTGAGGCGGTAAACTGTGGGAGCAATGCTACTTTTTTCACTACTGCTGGTTCGACCGGTGGAGGAGGGTGCAACCTGGAAGCACTTTTCGTTGCGTCCAGCACAAATTTGAATTCATCCGATGCTGCGGCCAAAGCACGATTGGAAACCCTCGGATTTAATGTAACGGTCGTGGACGATAACCAGACATCTACCTCGGATGCAGATGGGAAAGGGCTAATTTTTATCAGTTCAACTACGCTTTCGACCAACGTCAACACCAAATTTAGGGATGTGGAAGTTCCTGTAATCTGCTATGAAAGCTATCTGTTTGATGATTTCCGAATGACCGGATCTTCAAGTGGATCCAGTTATGGGACTCAGAGCTACGTTTCACAAATGGCCATCGAAAATAATACGCACCCGCTGGCGGCAGGACTTAGCGGCACCGTCAATATTCTGACCAGTGGAGGTACTGTATCATGGGGGGCACCCGCCAATTCTGCGATTAAAATCGGTTCTATTCCAGGATACTCGAGCCGTAAATTGATCTTTGCTTACGAAAGCGGCGATCCGATGGTTGGCATGAATGCACCTGCTCGCCGGGTAGGTTTTTTCCTACACAATTCTACCGCAGATGAATTGACCACAAATGGTGCTTTGCTCTTCGATGAAGCAGTGAAATGGGCTGCCGGTATTTTGCCTGCGGGCACTGCCTGTGATGATGGTGACGCCAATACCGCGAACGATGTCATTTTGTCGGATGGTTGCACTTGTCAGGGAATCGCCTGCTCTGGCAGGGTCACGGGGCTGTCTTTCTTTGATTTAACCAACGGCTCTACTTCTCCATTAGTGGATGGGGGGACTTATTTGCTGAGCGAATTGCCGTCTTCCTATAATATTCTTGCCGCTACATCAGGCACTTTGGAAAGCGTTAATTTCACCGTCAGTGGAGCTATTACCGATTCTCACACCGAAAATGTTGTTCCCTATCACTATGCAGGCGATACCAATCCACTTTCGTTGGGAGCTGGCAATTACACCATCGTGGTAACTGTTTTTAATGAGAACCAGGCCAGCGGCCTGCAATGCGACCAACAGGTGTTCAATTTTACTTTGATCGATGTGCCGGAGTGCGACCCGGTCGGCCAAAACATACAAGTCGATGGAGGAGCATATGTGCCAGGTTCATCTGTTTCAGTTTGTGAAGGACAAGACGTAAGATTGGATTTTGATGGCAACGGTTATGAACTATGGTACTTTGAATACACGGGGCCAAATGGATTCTTCCAGACAAACACAGGCAGCTCATTTTCTGATCAATTGCTTTTAGCGAATATAACCGTATCGCAGGGAGGAGTTTACAATGTAAAATATACCAACCCACAAGGTTGTACTCAAATTACTTCTTTTACGGTAAACGTCGCTTCGGGAGCACCATTGGCTGTTTGTCAAAATGCCACTTTACAGCTGGTTGCGATCGGTCAACCGGAGCAAATTGATGCGCAGGACGTTGATGGTGGATCGTCGGCTGGCTGCAATGGAACAATCAACAGTTTGAGTGTTTCACCCAATAGTTTCGATCAGCCAGGAGTGTTTGTAGTCACTTTAAAGGTTACCAATTCTCTGGGACTCGAGGCAGATTGTCAGGCTACAGTTACGGTAAATGCACCACTTTTTGAAGATTGTGATAATGGTATTGACGATGATGGAGACGGTCTTATCGATTGTGCTGATCCTGATTGTGGTGGCTCAGGTACTTACACGGTTTCTTCCAGAGTGAACAAAAATTCAGATGATGCGGAAGAGAAAGCTTCCGGAGATGTAGGCACCAGTAGTTCAGACCTGGAGTTGGTCTATGATGGCTCAAACCAATTGGTCGGAATGCGTTTTGAAAATATGAATATTCCGCGTGGGGCAACGATTACGGGAGCTTATATCGAATTTGAAGCCGATGAAACGAACAGCTCAACGACGAATCTCACATTCAAAGGACAAGCTGCCGATGACCCTGCCACCTTCTCAGGTTCTGACTATAATATTTCCAATCGTCCCGTAACGAACGCACAGGTGAATTGGAACAATGTCCCATCCTGGAACTCGGTGAGTGAAAAACACCAAACACCAGACTTGTCTGTCATCGTTCAGGAAATAATAGACCGCAACGGCTGGATTTCTGGAAATAGTTTGGTCGTCATAGTTTCCGGAACGGGAGAAAGGTCAGCAGAGTCTCATAATGGAGAGTCGCATAACGCACCTTTGTTGGTGGTGAATTATACCGAATGTTCAACCTGTGACAACGTCTCAGATGGAGGACAAATCACGAAAAATTGTGCAGGCGATCAAATTACATTTAACAATGGCCAACTTCCTTCCGGTGGTTCTGGCGATGTAGAATATTTATGGATTTCTGGAACACTTGATTGTGATCCGGGCAATATGAGCCCGGTTGCAGGAGCCGGTAACAATTCCGAACTCACGATCGGAGCTGTAAACGAAACCACTTATTTTATCCGCTGCTCCCGTAGGGCTGGTTGTACCAGCTGGGATGGCGAGAGCAACTGTATTATTGTTGAACCTGCTGATTGTCAGTCAAGTAGCAACTTATTGCAAACTGGTAAAATCGTGATTGAACAGAGTAATGCCAATACCTGGTATTATGTGGGTTTTGATGAGTCGTTCGACCAAACGCCCATTGTGATCCTCGGCCCTCCATCGGCCAACAGTACAGAGCAGGTGATTCCACGGGTAAGAAACGCAAGGCCAACAGGGTTTGAATTTCAACTGGACGAGTGGAATTATCTGAATGGCTATCATCCCACAGAAACGCTTTATTACCTGGCCATGCTACCCGGAAATCACACCATTGAAGGGGTGGAAATTGAGGCGGGCAGCATCATCGCCGATGAGAGTTTTACGACGTATAATTTTGACCAGTCATTTGGGGCCACACCTTTGGTCCTCACCACCGTTGCTTCTGATAATGATATGAATGCGGTGACTCCCCGGACCAGGAATGTAAGCGCCAACAGCTTTCAGTTCAAAGTGCAGGAAGAGAACAATAGCAGCCATGCAGATGAGACCATCCACTACATCGCCATGTCAGAAGGCTCATTTCAATACGGTGGTGCTGATTTCAGATCAGACATCTCTCCCAATAGTGTGACACATAATTGGTATACCATCGATTTTGGAGCAACGTATGACGACCCCGGTTTTCTGGCCAGCTTTCATACTTATGATGGGGGTGATGTATGCGCCCTGCGGCATCGTAATCTGAATTCCAGAAATGTTCAGATAAGAGTAGAAGAAGAACAATCGCAAGATTCAGAAACCAACCACACCACCGAAGCGATCGGATGGCTGGTATTCAGTGCTTCCACCACTTTGAATTTGCAGGGTGCCGTCACGGAGCAATTACAATTGGAAGGAGTCAAAGAGGACGAGCATGCCATTTTGTACTGGTCGCACAATGAAGGACACAAAGTGTCAGAATACGTATTGGAAAAATCCATAGATGGGCAGACCTTTGAAGTAATCGCCACCATGAATTCTGTTGGTACGGCCAGGGCTGAGGTTTACGAAAATTATGATCTTTCTCCGGCAACGGGTGATAATTTCTATCGAATTAAATTATTGCACAATGATGGAACGGTCAGTTATTCTTCGACTATTTCAATTTATTATACCGACTTAGTAGATTTTGTTTTATTTCCCAACCCGGCAAATGATTTTGTGAAAATCAACCTGGAAGAGGTGCTTGGCAGTGAGGAAATAGAATTGTCAATATTTAATAATCTTGGCATTTTGGTTCAGCAGGTTGAAATTGAAAAAGTTTATGGTAAATTTTTCCAAATAGACATTCGCCAGTTAAATGAGGGCCACTATACTGTTTGGTTGAAAATACCCGGAAGGAGGCCAATTGCTAAACAATTAATTGTTGGAAAATTATAATTAAAAAAATAATCCTTGTGAGAGGGGAGGGCATTTGCCTTCCCCTTTTTTTTGGCAGCGTTTTATGATTCTTAATAATTTTGCTTAGTAAGCAGGTGGTCAAAAATAAGGAGCGCTAAAAATGACACTTTTATTTGGGCAAATGTTTGATTTCCAAGTCTTAAAAATCTTTTTCAGGCAAAGGAAA
>JBCBRY010000103.1:0-32178 GCA_039819485.1 Bacteroidota bacterium
AGCTTTAGGAAAGTTCCGTTGGAACTTTCCTAAAGCTGCCCCCTAAAAACCCCTCTTTCACAAATGAAGCTGGCTCGACGCCAGCTTCATTTGTCCTTTCCGTAAAATTTGGGATGACTCATGTTTTTCTTTTTTCAACTAAAGCTTTCAGCCCCCTACCGGCACCATCACGAACCCATTTTGGGCCATTTCCCCAAAATCTTCAAACTCGACCCACAAGTAGCCATCGCTGGCCCATCCAGACCCCCAAGAGCTCAATATTTCAAAAGCCTCCAGCTCCAGGTTATATCCAACAACGATAAAGGAATATTTTTTATCCCGGGCATCGTTCAAAGAGGTATAAAAACGTGTTTTCTTCAATCGCTTGAAGTCACCAGGCACATTCATTTCCACGATCACCGGGTTGCCGCGCATCAATGCTTTTTGTACTTCAAAGACTTTCAGGGAATTGCGTTTGTCCTTATTAAAAATATGCAGGTAATTGGAGATATGGTACGATGCCACATCCGTCATATTGCTGGCGATTCTTTCTGCGTCATAGGGAACTATATCGGCCGTAACGGTTCCATCAGTGACCAATAAACGAAGGGCGTTTTTAATGTCCCTTTGTTTTTCGTAAAACAACTTTTGAGCAAGGTAATCTGGGCTCAGGTTTACTTTATAGTTTTTTTGAAAATTGTGATAATACTCCAGGCAGGCCGCCAGGGTATAGCTCGTCACTGTGCCTCTTTCACCTACTCGTCTTGGTGGCATGAAATAGGATTTTACGGATTGTTCATTGGTCATGCTCCGGGCATTGCTGCCAATCCCCGGCATGATCGCCATCATCTGGTCGATCATTTCGGGAGAACTGATGCCGATAGCCATGCCTTTGATGGTAAAGTCAGAATCCAGCTCTTCCTGAGAAAAGCAAATTGAAAAGGAGAAAATTGATAAATATACAATCAGCGAAAGTCGGAATGACATAGAAATGAGAATTTAAGTTTTTGGAAAAATGTGCAGTTGTGGAACGAACCGTTCCGTTCTTTTCGTCTGAAATAAGTAGGGAAAAACTGTTAATTGTTGGTAGCTGTTTAATCTTTTACAAAATCCACAAACTGCGATCAGTTATTTTTCAATTTTTCTGGCAAATAAGCGGTACGAGCTGTTCTACCAAATCAATGGCCATGATCCGCCTGACCGCCTGAAAATCGGTGCAGGCTTCTTCCATTTTTTCCATGCTCATATAAGCTTGTCCACGTAGATAAAGGAAATTGGCATTTTCCGGAAAGAGTTGAATGGCTTCTGATAGATTGGCAATACCTTCCTCTTGGTTGCCCTCATTGAACAGTTTACTGCCCGCTTCTGCCAACCGGTTGGCTTTTTCATAATTGGAGATTTCAGTTTGGCAAGTTGTGGCATCGGGCAAAAAAGTTACCGTGAAATCATAAGCGGAGGGAACTTCCCTTCCATTCCGTTTGGCCGGAATCCATTTCCCCCAGGTTTCGGTTGCAGCACTAATGGCTTCCCACATGTAGTCCTTGCCCAAATTCCAATAATCTGCTACATCAATCACCCGAACATAGCCATCGGGACGGGTCAATAAGGTCAAATCCATACTACCTACATCACAACTATCCTGATATCCAGCGGGAATCCTTAACTGAGTTTCCACAAACAACTCCAATGCCTCATGGCCTCCTTCAAACTGCAATGAGTCATCAAGAACAGTATAGACCGTATCTCTAAAATTGATGAGGATGAAATCGGGCGGATCTTGTAATTGAAAAGTGATGGGGACCGTTACGCGAGCCCTCACGGGCTTGCCCTCCCTAATTCCGGGGGTCCATGCCAGGCCGGCAGTTCGCAGAGCGCTGTTCATGCCGTTCAAGACCCGCATAGCCTCCTCGGCACAGCCGCCACCAATATCTCTCATTATTTCCGGGTTTGAGATAAAACCATCCTTCTCCACCACGAACCTCAATACTACTTTACCAACGATCTCCTGCTCCCGTGCCTCCGCCGGATAAACGATATTTTGGTTAAAAAACAATAGCAGATTAGTCTGAGCACATTGATTTTTCACCTGAACAGTGGTATCCAATTGTTCACATCCGGGGAACCGGGGCATTTCACTCATGACCGAATAAATTGTAGTATCTGCGTCCTGTGCCGATAAGAATAAAGAAAGGCCGGCCAATACCAGCGTAAAAAGTTTTTTCATGTTGTTTGTCTTAGATTTCAAAATGGAGCGCAAAATTATCATTTCCCTGCACTCCTCCAACGAAATGGGATCAACATCGGAACATGTTTTTGGTACAAACGGTAATCTTCACCAAAGTGCTGCTCTAGTTTCTTCTCTTCCAATTTGGCTCCGATCAAAATATAAAGTGTCGAAATTACCGTTATCGAAAAGGCCGCATCATTCGGAAAAATGAAAAACATGCCCCAAAAAACAAGCAGGGTTCCGAAATACAGCGGATGCCTCACCTGGGCGTTCAACCCACTTTTTTTCAGTTGGTTTTCGGTAGTAGCGGCATTATTCGTCAATCGGTTCAGCTCCAAAAATTCTTGCAAATCATACCCCATAAGGGCCTTGACTACCCACACCATACCCGCTGTGACCAATAAAGACCCTGGCCACTTGATCCAATCATTTACAATAAGCACTTGTTTTTCAAACAAAAAATAAGCACAGGTCAGTCCCCCCATTCCAAAAATCGCTAGGAGATTAAATATGATCCGGTAGTATTTTTCAATAATCACCTTTTCAATCAACCAGGATTTTACGCGCTCAGCGACCAATAAACTATGGATAAAATAATATAGAACAATGCCTGTTGAAAATATGAATAGATTCATGCGAATTTATTTTTTTGAAAATCAGTTCTCATTTTTCACATAAAACAAGGATGATTATTAAAAACCAGCTTTTCGTCCACATGCAATGAAGCTGTTTGAAGATTCCTAATTTATGCGAATCAAGGGCAAAATGGAAATTCCTTAACAAAAGGGAGGGTTTGCATAATTTACCATTTTCAATTTCTAAAAACCTTAAAATTATCTTTCTTTGGCCCAAAATAGATTTATGCGGTCCATCTTATTTTTTTCATTATTTATTTTTTCATTAAAATCATTTGGTCAATCTGAGCGATCCATTGGCGTCCATTTGGGCATCCCCATAATTCATGAAAAACTACAGGACGGATTTAAATACCAACCTTACCAATTGTTATTTTATTACAATTTCGCCAATTTAATGAAAGGCAAAAAAGACGATCTGTTCGTTTATGTTGAGCCACAATTAGTGAGGGTTTTATTTTCGCCTGAAGGCAGGAAGAATGAAATAGAATTCGGAGCAAACCTTGGACTTGAATACCGACTTAATTTCACGGATAAGACTGCGCTCATCGGGGCCATTGGGGCCGGCCCACATTACATTTCTGCTGAAACGCCCAAGCAGGCCAATGGATTTATTTTCTCAGATAACTTCACATTGGGACTAAAACAAACCATCGGCAATTCCGGGACTGACCTGCACCTGCGCACACGTTTCCGTCATATTTCAAATGCCAACCTAAAACAGCCAAATCAAGGAATCGATTCGTGGTTTCTGATTTTTGGAGCTACTAAACATTTGCAGTAATAATTTAGGAAAATACCTTATCGGTTCGATAATGCTTTTATCAGAACTGTGTAATCTGATGTAGAAAAGTCAAATTTCAATAAATCAAGGTTTTACCCCCGGTCTATTCCACCCCTGCTACAAGTAAATATCCAGAATTACCAGTGTTCCGAACAAGAGGCTGGCTACACCATTGGTCGTGAAAAATGCCAGATTTACTTTTGACAAATCATTGACCTTGACCAAGGTATGCTGGTAAAAAAGGAGCATAATGAAAATGACCGCAGCTACCCAGTGCACCCAGTTAAATTCTGGATAATTATTTTTCAAAAACCAACCAGCAGCTACAATCAAAAGGCCACAAAAAACATGAAATAAGGAAGAAATGATCAGTGCATTTTTCTTTCCGATATTAGCAGGAATTGAATTTAATGCCAATCCCTTATCGAATTCCGTGTCCTGCATGGCATAAATAATATCAAAGCCTGATACCCATAACATGACCGCAACTGCATAGAGGATCGGTATTAAGTCGAACCCTCCACCTGCCGCCAGGTATGCCCCCAACGGAGCCAATGCCAACCCAAGTCCCAGCACCAGGTGGCAGAGCGCTGTGAACCGCTTGGTATAGCTGTAACCCAAAATAACCAACAATGCAACGGGGGAAAGGTAAAAACAGAGCGGGTTGATGAACCATGTCGTGCCAATAAACAAAAGGCAGTTTACAACCACAAAAGTCAATGCAGATTTGGGAGAAATGACGCCGGCCGGAATTTCCCTGATTGCTGTTCTTGGGTTCTTTATATCAATATCCCGGTCCAAATAACGGTTGAATGCCATGGCAGCACTCCGGGCAAAAACCATACAAAGCACAACTAAGAGAAACAGCGTCCAGCTTATGCCTTGTCTCATTTCCAACATACCCAAAAAAAAGCCTAACAAAGCAAAGGGCATCGCAAAAATGGTATGGCTGAACTTGATGAGGGAAAGGTAATTTTTCATGGTTTTATTGCTTTGGTTACTTGCTTACCTGATTGCTTGATGAAATGTGCAATCAATATAACAAGATCACAATACAACAGTATTGTAATAAAAAAAGCCTGCACAATGATACAATCATGCAGGCTTTCAGTTCTGATGGAACAGTATAAATTTTACTTGTTCACTTGAACATTAGGTGTAGTCGTCTTAGCTGCGTTAGGATCAGCCTCTACCTGACCTTTGATCTGGATCAAAGTCTGTGGTGGATCAGTATTAGCAGTGATAGTAACCGTTTTAGTTTGGTTACCACTCTTGCCTTTAGAGTCAAATTCTACGAGGATTTCACCTTCTTCACCAACTCCGATAGGTTCTTTTGGCCATTTAGGAACGGTGCAGCCGCAGCTACCTTTAGCGTTGCTGATTACGAGTGGTTCGTTACCCGTGTTTGTGAACTTATAAACGTGCTGTACTTTTTCACCTGCCTTTACTGTACCGAAGTTAAACTCAGTTTCTGCGAAGGTTACAGCAGTAGTAGGTCCAACTGGAGGAGCAGGTGTGCTCGTTTGGTTGGCGATAGGCTGTACCTGGCCATTATTGGCAGCACCAGGTGTAGTCGGTGGTGGAGGTGTAGTAGTACTGGCAACATCTACCGCAGCGTCGCGGGCAGCATCACCGTCATTAGCGCAGCTGGCAAACATAGCCAAAACTGCTACAGCAAGAATTCCAAATTTGATTTGCTTCAACATCTGTAATTGATTTTTGATGAGAAAAAATTTGTTGCGATTACGGAAAAGAGGCGCAAAGTTAAAGATTTATTCCAAGTATTGCGCTTTCAATTTCTGCATGCAAATTTATGCCAAAGCCTGATTTCCCTGTGTCAACGAGGCTTCAAAGGATGTTAACGATCCGTTAAGAAAGATTTTTATATGAAAGAAAAACAGGACGAGGTGAATGTGACCAAGCAATTTTGCGGGTACAGATCAGTTCTCCGAAAAAATTTTTAGTGGTAAATGGGGGTAGCCGACAAATTTTGTGTCTATACATCCGAGAACATTTAAAATTAGCTTTTACAGCAACAACTAAATCCGAAAGAAAAATGACTGCATCTGTTTCTAACTCAACTGTTACTATTTCGCAATTCCCACTTTTCGACTGCCTGAACGATGATGAAAAAAGGCGCTTGGAGGAAATGGCTGAATACCGCATCAAATCCAAGTTCAGCCACATCTATCTGCCGGACGAACCTTCCGACCACCTCTACTTTTTAGCGAAAGGAATGGTCAAAATCGCCACTCATTCAGACGAAGGAAAAGAAGTAATCAAAACTATTATCCAGCCTTTGGCCATGTTTGGCGAACTGGGTATCATCGGTGAATCTCGCCGCCAGGACATGGCTCAAGCGCTTCGGGAAGAGGTTCACTTGTTTGCACTGAGAGTTGACGACTTGAAAAAATTGATGCGCAGCAATTTTGTACTCTGTGACAAGGTGATGAAACTTTTCGGGAACCGTTTGATGAGGGCCGAAAGCAAATTGGAATCTTTGATTTTCAAGGATGCACGGACTCGAATTATTGAGTTTATCAAAGATTCCGTGAACCGAAGTGGAAGAAAGATCGGTTTTGAAATGTTGCTCAAACATAGCCTTACTCATCAGGACATTGCCAACATTACCTGCACTTCCCGCCAAACGGTCACATTGGTTTTAAATGAACTGCGCAAATCTGATCTGATTTATTTTAACCGGGGAAAAATCCTCGTTCGTGATATGGCTAAATTAGTCTGAGAATATATCCAGAAAAAACATGCTTTTCATATATAATATGGTTGACTAAAACCTTACAAGCCGTCTCGATGGGACGGCTTTTTTACTTTGAAGTTGTTTAATCTAAATCGCTTTCTTGGGTTCAATATCCATTTTGATCCTCCACTCTTTCGGTAAATAATTATTGAAACGGTGCCCCAGTAATTTCACCCATCCTAAATTCAAACCTTCATATTTTATTAAATGCCAACCAGTCTTTTTTTCGTCAATTTCGAAGTTTTCTTTTTTTAAATAACGCAATGCCTTTTCTCTGTCCAGTTCCACAAAGGGTAAGCCCTGATTATAAATATGGCTCATGGCAAGTGCATGGGAGGGAATGAACTTCTTGTTTTTCAATGTCCCAATATTTAGACCGAACGACCTTTTTTTCAATTGAGCAGCAACACTCACAAAAATATCGTGCATTTTTTTTGGAACTGCTACAACTTCAAAGTTTGGCTTTCGATAAAAAACAAAAGATCCGACATCATTTACCCACGGAGTTAAAATCTCAATTTCTTTTTTAGGTAAAATATTCAACCCATCAATGGATTTAATTTTAGATTTTTTGCCTTCCGGTAAAAATTTCTTTTTTAATACTGCTAAATAAAACCCTTCTCCTTTTACCAAATGCGGAAAAAACTGATAGCCATATTTTGTTTCAACAATCCCCCACTCTTCTTTAACGGTTAATTTAATATTTTCAAAATCACCTAATTGTGTTAGCCACTCCACATTTTTATCGTTTTCCTCATCATTATATGTACAGGTAGAATAAATGAGGACACCTCCTTCTTTTACTAATTTATTGATAGCAAACAATATTCTTCTTTGCCGGGCAGAGCAATGCGCGACATGATCGGAAGACCATTCTTTTACAGCTTTTGGATCTTTCCTAAACAAACCTTCCCCTGAGCAAGGTGCGTCTACGCAAACAACATCAAAAAAACCTTTGAATGTATTAAAATCTTCCGCGTCATGGTTACTGATCATAGTATTGTCATGCCCCCATTTCGTCAGATTATGTTTCAGCGGGTCAATTCGTTTTTTAATGACTTCATTGGCCAGTAAAAAACTATCGCTGGAAATGGCACTTGCGATCAATGTACTTTTACCACCTGGTGCTGCGCATAGATCAAGGACTTTTAAGGGTTGGAATAGGTCAACAGTTTGCCGAAGTGCCTGATATAAAAACATAGAAGATGCTTCCTGTACATAGTAGGCCCCAGCGTGGAACGACGGATCTAAGGTAAATATCGGCCGCTCCGTCAGGTATTTACCGCTCGGATGCCACGAAACATTTGGTAAATCTTGAAAATTATCACTTGCCTTGTTCGGGTTTAGCCGAATGCTCACAGGGACAGGATCGTCGAATGAAGAAAGAAAGGGTTCGACCGGATCAATCTTTTGCTCAATGAGTTGGATAAATGAATCAGGAAGTTGAGTGTGCTTCATGGTAAAAGCAAATTTAGAAATTATTCTCGTGAGGAAATCTTCATGATCAGAAATAAAAATTAAAAAATCATTAATCAATAAAGTTTGTGTTCCTATATGTTTTGCCAGAATAATTTTTTTTCATTTACCGAGTAGATTATTTACGGTAATTTTATTTTCCCATTTTCCGATCATTTTGAGGACCATTCAAACCCATCATTTTTTTGATATGAATTATAAAATTGCTGCTTGGTTACTGGTTGTTTTTCTGGTATTTTTAATTACCTGTTATGTCCACGAGTTTGATTATATTGGAAATACCATTCAATACCGAAGCCTCATCTGGAAATCTTTGGCGGGGGCTTTCGTTTTCGGTAATCTTTTAGGTTGGTATTTTCACAAAAGAGGAGAAGAGCAGGTAGACCGCATCCGGATCTGGAGTGCGGCCCTTTTACTACCACTTTTTTTTGCACCTTGGTTAGGGAGCTTTACAAACCGGGTTTTTATCGGTAAATCGATTAATTACCAAACGATGGAATTTCTGGAGGAAAGGCCCTTTGCAGCAAGTGCTTACGGTTTTTTAAAAGATGAGGAAATAAAGGAAGATGGCTGCTATCTTTTTGTTTTCTACAAGCGCAACATCCATCGTTTAAAAAGGCCCTCTTGTGAATTTTATGAAAAATCGAATGGAGATCAGATTACTTTGCCCGTTATGAAAGGGTTTTGGGGATATGAGTTCATACCGATTGAATAATGCCTTCATTAACGGCATAAAGCACCAATTCGGACGTAGTGCCGAATTTTAATTTTTTCATGATATTTTTTCGGTGGGTATAAACGGTGTGGGTGCTCAGGTTTAGTTCGCTGGCAATTTCCTTGGCGATCATCCCGTTGGCAACCAATCTCACTATTTCTATTTCTCTTGGCGTCAATGGAACGGGGGCACAGTTTTCCTTGGGAAAGGATTTTTCCAGTAGGTAGTTCAGTACGTTGGTGCAATAATATTTCTCGTTGTTGGAAGTCGCATAAACGGCGTCAATGATCTCTTTTTCATCGCATTTTTTTGAGAGAAAACTATTGACACCATTTTCCAGTACGTGATAAATGGTTTTTTTATTTTCATCACCACTGATAACCAACAACCGTACATTGGGGTGTTCTTTTTTTAATCTGTTGACTGTTTCGGGTGTAAAACTTCCGGGTTGGTTATAATCCAACACCACAACATCAGGCTCTACTTTTTTTAGTTGATTGAGCAATTGGCTTTCATCCGTCGCTTCATGGATAATCTCACATTCTGCCTTATCCCGGAGAATATGGCGGAGTCCAACCCTGATCAGGTATTGAGAATCTGCTATTACGATTGAAACCTTGCTCATTGATAAAACGATTAATCGCTGCAAATATAAAAGTAGAGCAGCGCCCCGCCAAGTTTATTTAGATTAAATTTAGATTAGGAAACAGGCCGACACTTAAATTGTTTATGGGTAACTCAATTCAAGATGACCGAGTATCTTAAGGTTGGAAAAATCGGAAGCAAACTTACCTCGACAAACTCATCGGACAAGTTTCCGTTCTCGTCATATTTGTCCCGGAGAGTTCGGAACAGGGGATTGAGTCTGTTGTACAAGTTGGTGACACCAAACTTGAGGGTGTGGTCGAATGATTTGCTCGAGAAATAATAGTTGGCGGAAAAATCCAAACGATGGTACGGAGCAAGGCGCCGGTCATTAATACCTTCAGGAACTTTTATCGGTTCGATCGAAGTAGGCACTCCGTCAAACGGAGCGACGATGAATTCGCGGGTCGGCAGGTTATAAAATGAGCCTGAAGCGATAACAAAACCAGCGGCCAGATCCCATTTTTTATTCAGGTCAAAAAGTCCTTGGATGTTCAAATTATGCCGACGGTCCAGTTTGATAGGAAAACTTTCACCATCATTGATATCATCAGGAAAGCGGCGATTGGACCAGCTAAGCGTATAACTCAACCAACCGCTCCATTTTCTTCCCTGCCGCTCTAACAAAAGCTCAGCTCCGTAAGACCTGCCTTTTCCAATTGAAACCTGATCTTGCCAATTGATGGTCGAAATGTTCGCAATTGGGCCATTGAAAAACAATTGATTGTACAATCGCTTGTAAAAGAGGTCAATATCGATACGGAATCCTTTTCTTAATTTTTTACTGGCCCCCAGAGCAAACTGCCAAGAATCTTGTGGAGGTACTCGGTTAGTGGAAGTAACCCAAAGATCCTTGGGCAGCCCCAATCTACTGGGGCTGAGCAAATGAAGGAACTGGGTCATTCGGGTAACGGAAGCATCAAATGATGTTTCGTTATCCAATTTATAAGTCAGCAAAAGCCTGGGCTGTGGCAGGATAAACCATTTGTCCAGTACATGAGAAGAGGAAACACGGATACCGATATTCGCTTGTAGGCGGTTGTTGAATTCTACTTCATCTTCCAGGTAAAATTCCAATTCATTACTGAAAAGTGCTTCGGAAAAAAAATCACCAACGGTATCACGGTTTATTTCATCAATTCGTGGTGCATCCTCGAATGTGGCTACCTTCGCATCGAAGCGATGCCTGGTAAACTGTCCACCGAATTTAATTTTATGCTTGTCAAATTTAGCATAATCAAAATCTGTTTTAGCCGAAAAATCCCTGATCTCAGATGAGTACAGTTGAAGGATCACATCCCTGCTCAGCGTATCCATTAATATTCCCGAGGTCGTACCGGCAAACAAGTCGATAAAGTCTTCGGACGCATAGCGGTAGGAGCTGTACGTGAGCGTGGTATTGCCAAAAACTTTTTCAGAAAAAATGTGATTCCATCGCAAGGCCGCAATCTTGTTTCCCCATTCTACAATTTCTGAATCACTGAACCTGGAAATGGTATCCGAGACACTTCGTTGCAGAATCCTTAAATCATTATAGGTGTCGCTGCCGGTGTAAAAACTTAGAAACAGCCTGTCTTTTTCGGACAACTCGTAATTGAACTTCAGATTCAAATCATCAAAGTTATAGGTAACAGAGCCACCGTTATCCCTTAGTTTCCGGCTGATGGGTTCACTGTAAAAATCAAATAGAGACCGACGGCCAGAAAAAAAGAACGAACCTTTGTTTTTCACAATAGGCCCTTCAAGGGTCAGTTTAGCGGAGGTGACACCAATGTCGAATTCGCCCAGCATTTCCTTTTTATTGCCCTCTTTGGTCTGTACATCCCAAACGGAAGACATTCGTCCTCCATATCGGGCGGGGAAAGATCCTTTTAGAATTTTAGCACTCCTTATCGCACTGCTGTTATAAATAGAGAACAAACCAATACCGTGCATCGCATTGTAGATTGGTACTCCGTCCAACATGAAGAGATTCTGGTCAATATCCCCACCGCGTACGGCCAACCCTCCGAAACCATCCGCCCCAGTCTGAATGCCCGGCAGAGTGGAAGCCGTTCTGATGGGGTCTGCTTCCCCTCCAAATGACGCCATCCGATTGGTCAGTGGAACATTGATATCGTAAGAATTGGGGCCTTGAATAAAAGAGGAAGAATCGCTAAAAAAGTTGACCAGGACTGGCCGCAACCATGCCCGACCCAATTCAAAATCCATTTGTCGGTTCTGAAAATGATCAACTGGGACCTCTTGAGATTCATAGCCTGTGTAGGAAACCGTTATATCTGTTTGTGTTGCTGGAAATGTCAGACTAAAAAAACCAAATTCATTGGTATAGGTCCCTATATTCAGTTCTTTGGAATAAATAACCGCACCGATGAGGTTCTCCCCATCTTCTGCATCTCTGACAAATCCTCTTAACGTGTACTTAATTTCATTCAAGAGGTTTTTCTTGGTTAAAATAATCTGTGAACCGGAAATCTCGTATCGGAGATTGGTACCTGCCAACAAACTGTCCAAAACTATCTTGAGCGGCTCATCAACAAAAACGACGTTCACGTAATGACCTGCCGGGATGATGCTATTACTGTAGGAAAGAGGAATATCAGATTCTGAAATCAGCTGGACCAATGCCTTTTCAAGCAATAGGTTTTCACAGGAAATACTGACTTGTTGGTCAAGGAAAGATTGGCCATTCAATTGAAATGTTATCGCTAAAAACAATATGATAGGCCAATTTCTATTCATGTAACTATTGGGTTGAGTTGCTAATTTAAGGTATTTCTATAACAGACAGCTAAAATAAAGATGACCGTTTGTCCAATTGTAAATAACAAAGCGGGCCAAAGTGTTTATCCATCACTTTGGCCCGCTTGGCAACAACTCCTGGTTCAGTGGCTAATCACAACAAGAACCCTGCACCTCGTATGTATTTTCATTTACTTCTGAGAAAGTAATTCCACAAGCGACTTCCAATCCCTTAATTACATCTTTCATATCCGTGGAACCAAAATTTACTGTGTAGCGGCAAGATTTGAAGTCTTCCTCCTTAAGGTCGAACTTTATTTTGTGCAGTTTTTCCAAAGCCTCAAAAATCTCAAGCATCGGCCTGTTGATAAAAGTCAGCTTGCCAGTGTTCCAGGCAATGGTATTATCTGATTCTTCAACGGTTTTTTCCACTTGGTTTTCAGTGAAATCAACTTTCAACAACTCACCCTGCGTCAAAACATGTACCTCTTCTTCACCTGTGATGTGTACGGCGACCGAGCCGTTTTTCACATAAACCTCTAAAAAGTCTTCATCTTCGAATGATCGCACATTAAACGAAGTTCCAAGTACTTCAACGGTCGCTTTGTCTGTCTCGATTTTAAACGGTTTACTTTCATCCCTAATTACGTCAAAAAAAGCTTCCCCTTTTAGCTGAACGTTTCTGGAACTTTCATCAAAGTGATCTGGGTAGGTCAGGGAGCTGAGTGTATTTAACGTAACCGAAGTACCATCCTCCAGATTCATTTCTTTCACTTCATCTGCCGCCTCTACTATTTCCAAACCATTTGAAGTAGGGGTTTCCGTAAAATTTTTAAATAAGATACCTGCCACTATCAGCACTGCAATCGCAGCGGCCATTCGTAAGAAAGGGCTTTTCTTTTTTAGTCGAACGATTCTTGCGGATGTATGCTGGTCAGAGCGGATCCTGTCCATGAACATTTCATGGCCTTTCTCCACATTTGGGGAATATCCCTCTTTGTAACTGGCCGTGGCATTCCACAGCTGTTTCAAATCACTTTCATTTATATCCCCGTCTTGCATATTCATCCAATTATTATATCCCTTCATTTTTACAAAAGAGTGTTATTTATTCGGATTGAGTAATTATTCATTCAAGTAGTCACAGATCGCATTGTTACCCCCTATCTGGAATGCTAAAATCTGAAAGATCAATCATTCTAAATGTAAGATGATTGACGTATTGCAGATAGCAAGGCTATTAATGTCGTTTATCTTCCTTTTATCAATGGGTCGAGTGCTTCCCTCAGTATTTTTAGAGCTTTGGACATTTGGTTCTCCACAGTTTTTACTGAGATGTTTAACGAACCGGCAATCTCTTTGTACGACATTTCTTCAAAACGGCTCAACGTAAAAATCAGCCGGCAACGCTCCGGCAGTCCATCAATGGTTTGGTCAATCAGTTTTTTCAGATCCTGGCCTTCCAGCGTATCCGATGCGGAAGGTGCCGAGGCCGCCATGAGGGGCAATTTATCTTCATCATCCCACTTCACTTTTTTGTCTCGTATATAATTAAGTGTTTTATTGACACCGGCTCTCCTAAGATAAGCTTTGATAGATGTGGAAATCTGTAGGTTTTCCCGTCTTTTCCATAGATCGTGAAATACATCTTGAGCTAAATCCTCGGCCACTATCGGGTCTTTCACCACCCGGATTATGGCTTGACAGAGAAAGGCGTAGTGCTCTTTGAAAATCAATGAAATGGCCTCTTCTTCGTTGTTTTTAAGCAACTCAATCATTTCATCATCTGAAGTATATTGGTTAGGCAAGTTAGTTTGGAATAGTTTTGTCCTATAAATGAAGCCGCAAAATAGATTTTTTTAACTATTTTTGGGCCAGCTTTTAAAATGAAACTAAAACACAAGAAACATTTTTTTGGTTAGAAACTCGAAGCCTGTCCCTTTTTATTGTGGATGGGCTTTCGGGCTTTTTAAATGCCAATGTTCAATTTCTGACCTGATTCGCTCTTAAACCAGCATCCAAAACCCGTTTAAAATTATCACTATGCGAAAATTAATGATCCCGCTGACGCTCCTGCTTCTGTTCTTATTCAGCAATAATTCCTTCGGACAACAAGACGTTTTGACCGAAAAAGGTGGCTTTAGCCTCAACGAGACCGAGGAGCACTTTTTTCTGTTTGTCCTGAATAACCGCCCCGTTGATCTGCCAGAATTGAGGGGAAAGATCACCAAGTACATCTGGAAATATCATCCGACCCCAAAATTGAAGATCACCCAAATCCAGGTGGAGGGAGAACTGGCGGAGGTACCGATGATCCATATTAAATCTTTCCCATCCAAAGCAGCCGCCATGAAATTCTACAATGATTTAAAGCAAAATCGTCCTGATTTTCTGCAAATGGGCATGACCACGGATTATTTCGCCATATCAAAATCTAATTTTGAAAAAGTCGTACGCGCTAAGTCGTTAAAAGGCTATAAACCATTTTTTGCAGTGAACTATTAGTATCAAATGTTGATTGTTGGTTGTTCATTGTTCTCGTTTTTAAGCACCCAACGATCAAAAATCAACAATTCTCCTCCCTTGACTTATCAGCAACTTCTCACCGAACTAAAGCAAAAGCAGTTTAAACCTATCTATTTTTTGGCAGGGAGTGAGTCTTATTTCATTGATGCCATTTCAGATTATATTGAAAACAATGCCCTGACGGAGAGTGAGCGCTCTTTCAACCAGGTCGTCCTTTATGGAAGGGATGTCGACGCCATTTCGGTCATTGATAATGCTCGCCGTTATCCGATGATGGCCCAGCACCAGGTTGTAATCTTGAAAGAGGCACAAGAGATGAAAGACCTTAAAGGGCTGGAAAAATATTTTGAAAAACCCACTCCCACGACCATTCTTGTGGTTTGCCACAAGCACAAGGCATTTAACAAAAATTCCAAATTCGGAAAACTCGTCAAGGCAAAAACGGTTTTTTTCGAAAGCTCTAAATTGTACGATAATCAGGTACCTGACTTTATCGTTGCTCAATTGAGAGGTCATAAATTAAAAGTCGATCCGAACACGGCCGGATTAATAGGCGAATACCTTGGAACCGACCTTTCCTTAGTTGTCCATGAACTGGATAAACTGGCTTTGCACCTTTCGCCAGGCACAGAGGTGACGGCTGAACAGGTCGAAAAATTCATTGGGATCAGCCGGGAGTACAATATCTTCGAATTGCAAAAAGCGTTGGCCGTCAAGGACATGAACAAGGTCGCCAGAATTATCAAAAACTTCATTTCCAACGCCAAAAGGAATCCATTTATAATGATCACAGCTTCCCTTTCGAATTTCTTCACCAAAGTGTACCAAATGCATTTTTTGAAAAATCAACCGGACAGGGAAATACAAACCGCCCTAAAGTTGCGTTCCTCGTATGCGCTACGTGAATACCGGGCTGCGATGCGACATTTTCCACTGCGTAAAACCGAAGAAGTGATCAGCTTGCTCCGGCAGTACGACCTGAAAGCCAAAGGAGTAGAATTTAACACCGTCGGGAAAGAGGATGGAGCCCTACTAAAAGAACTCATTTTTAAGATCCTTCACTAATCGACCTGGGTTCCCTATTTTTTTATTTTTTTATTTTTTTAAAAACATACCCGCCTTCCGTTGCTCCCCAAACCTGTTCTCCTGCCCCGTTGAATCCCTGGTCCCAACTGACAATTTTACCAGGAAAAACAGAAACTTTTGAAGTAGCATAGCTCGCTCCTCTCAATTCACTTGGACAACTTTTTTCACCGGTTGCCCCACTGAATGTTCCGTCAGGTTGTTTTTTTAAATGGACTGCGCACCCTTCTTTTAGAGCAATATCAGTCATCTTCAAATCCCTGAATCCGTCTTTCTTTTGCCAGGCCCCAATGTATTTCTCAGGATCATTCATTAAATAAACCTTACTGGCAAACACGCCTTCTCCATTGGTCGTCAGTTCATAAACCCTTTGACGGTAAGGCTTTGCCTGATTGCTGGTAACGGCTTGTTCTACGTAGAGCCAATCGCCTTGCTCCCCCTCCCAAATAGGATACATGTGCAACGTAATATCAAAATAGGTACTGTCAGCTGCCGCCTGGTCAGCTGAATTGAACGATCCGGTCATGAGTTTTTTCAAAACCTGCAGATCCGTCGTGGTTTGGTCACTTGCCTTTTTAGCGGCATTGCAGGAGAAAAGGAACAGCAATAATGGGAGGTAAAGTAGATGAGAAATTTTCATTAGACAGGAACAAATTTTATGAGTTTAGTTGATCAAATCTGCTTCAACCATTTGACGACAATCTCATGGCTGGGATGCTCTGTAAAACACCAACTCGCTGCATCCATGTGCGTCATACTTTCAAGGATGTGGAATTCAAGGTTTTCAAATCCGACTTCCTTTGCTTTTTCAACAAATATCTTGGTGCTTTTTAAAGGTACCATTCCATCTTTTTCAGGAGCAACAATCAAAGTTGGCACTTCTTCTTTATCGTTCAAATAGCTGATTGGATTGGCTTTTTCGAATAAATCACCGCTTCTTTTTCCGGCCAACCACCGCAAGGTCGGAGAGGGCCACATGCCTTTCAGATTTAAGGGAGGGGCCATTAAAAACAGGCCGGCTATGTGTTCAATGCTGTAGCCGGCACTTTCCAGCATGGTTCGGTCAAAGTAAAAAAGAGCCGCCAAATTAGCCCCCGATGAAACACCCCCCAAAATGACCTGCTTTCCCGCAATACCCTCCCCCTGCATGATTTCCTTGACCTTGCCCATCCCCTTTGCGATATCCGCCTTCATGCTCAGAATATTATGCTTGGGAATTCGCCGGTGGGACAGGAAAAATGAATGGTATCCCATCGTATTCAATATTTGGGCATTAGGCCGAAACATTTCCGGATTGCCGAACTGCCATCCACCTCCGTGGATATATACCACGACTTGCTTCTTGTTCCCATTCCCCTCCTGCGGCCGATAATGGATCAGGTATTGGCGTTCGTGATAGCCATAAACATGCTTATCAGGACGCAGGCCATTGGACGGGTACTGTTTCATTTTGAACGTCCACGCTGGAAAACGCATGCCTTCATACAGGACAAAACCCTTTGGAACAAAGACATAAAGCAGGAAAACCGATATGATGATAGCTCCGATAATAATCATTCCATTCAATTAAGGAAAGGTAAAATTAGGCAACTGTAGTAAGTTTGTGCGTTAATTTGTCCAGGGTTTTCGGTTTACGACCTGATGAATATTTCTTTCTAAAAAAATGATGTTTAAATGCAGCTACGTACCATTCTATTTTACTTGTTACTTGTTACTTGCTACTTCTTTCTAAACGGTTGCAACCCCTCTTTCGGCTACTCATTCAAAGGGATCAGTATCCCGGCGGATGTAAAAACATTTTACGTAGAACTGTTTGATACCCAAGATCCGGAAACTGTCCCTACCCTGCCGCGGGATTTTACGGAAAAACTAAAAGACCGAATTCGCAGGGAATCCAATTTACAGATCAACGATACCGAGCCGGACATCGAGTTCTCCGGTGCCATCACCCGTTTTCAAGTGACGGCAGAGGCTCCTAAAGCAGATGAGGAAATTGGATTTAATAAATTGACCATCGCCGTCAACATCAATTTTGTCAACAATAAAGATGAAGAAGCCAATTGGAAGCAACAGTTCTCCTTCGACGACTTTTTTGAGCCCGATCAAAACCTGCTCGAGGTTCAGGATCAACTCATCGAAAACATCACCGACGAACTCGTAGAACGTATTTTTAATAAGGCTTTTACCAATTGGTGATTAGTAGATTCTTTTCCATACATTTGGCCAATTGATGGATTTCAGGAAATAAATGTATAACGGCTGTTTAATGACAGCTTTTTCCCGCTCCTTCAATATTTTATTAAAACCAACCTTTAAATATTTAAAAGTAAAGAACAACTATTGATTGATTAATTACTGGTTTTCAGCATTTTACAATTTGGTTCTTGCTTTTTTTACTCTTCTCACTTTATGGATATCGTACTTAGTATTTTAAGGGGAGTGCTTGGGATAGGTGTGATGATCGGCTTTCTTTACCTCTTGAGTTATTATAAAAAATCAATTAATTGGAGATTAGTAGGAAGTGGTATAATGCTCCAGTTGGTCTTTGGTTTTCTGGTCCTGCGGGTTGATATTGTCAGCGATATTTTTGATCACATTGCCAGTTTCTTTGTCACATTGTTGGGGTTTACCACTGCGGGAACAGATTTTCTGTTCGGTTCTTTTTTAGATGGGAAAATGGATCCAGGACTTCAGAATTTCGTGTTTACCGTCCTCCCTACCATTGTCTTCTTTTCCGCTCTTTCATCCATGTTGTATTACTTTGGAATACTCCAATGGATCACCAAAGGCATCGCCTGGGTGATGAGTAAAACCATGAAACTAACCGGGGCCGAAAGTCTCGCTGCAGCGGCCAATGTGTTGATCGGACAAACAGAAGCCCCCCTCGTTGTTAAGCCGTATCTGGAAAGAATGAGCCGCTCCGAAATAATGTGCCTGATGGTAGGTGGCTTTGCGACAATTGCGGGCAGCGTGTTTGCGGCGTACGTTGGCTTTCTGGGTGGCGACGATCCGGTTCAGCAACAAGCATTTGCCAGGCACTTGCTTACGGCCTCCATCATGTCTGCTCCGGCCGCCATTGTTGCTGCTAAAATTATTTATCCAGAGCCCAAGGAAATTCCTTTGGCCGCCCAAAAGCTGGATGTGCCCAAAGAAGCATCTGGTTCCAATGTACTGGATTCGATCACTCTAGGTGCAACAGACGGGTTTCGACTGGCTGTGAACGTTGGGATAATGCTTTTGGTTTTCACCGCATTTATTGCAATGATCAATTATGTCTTAACGGATTGGATCGGTACCTGGACGGGGCTCAATGATTACGTTATCACCAGTACTGACGGGCGGTTCCAGGGATTCAATTTTGAATATATTTTGGGCATATTGTTTTCTCCCATCGCATGGCTGCTCGGAGTATCCTGGGAAGACAGTACGCTGGTGGGCCAATTGCTGGGGATGAAAACAGCGATCAACGAGTTTTATGCATATGCACAATTGCCCGGCATAAAAGAATCTCTGAGTGAAAGGTCCGTCATCATCGTCACCTATGCGCTATGCGGGTTTGCAAATTTTGCCTCGATGGGCATTCAAATCGGAGGTATCAGCGCGATTGCACCGGGGCAAAGAAAAAACCTGACTTCCCTGGCCCTAAAAGCCATGATCGGAGGTACGATCGCGGCATTTTTGACAGCAATAATAGCAGGAGTAATGATCCAGTAACTGGTATTTTATGTCAAAAACAAAAGACACCTAAAGGTTTTTTTCATAGTCCATTAGGTGTCTTTTTTTTGGGAAACTCCGAAATTCGCGCTTTCAATTCTTCACACAAAAAAACTTTTATTATGAATAACAAGGTCTTATTGATCATTCTCGTTGCACTGTTGGCCATTTTTGGTTTGTCCAAATTTTTCTCCGGAAATGATGATAGTTCCTTCAACCCCGAATTCATCAAGGTAGACAAGGAGGCCGTGACCAAGGTAGTCCTTCATTCGAAAGCCGATAATCAGGAGGAAGTCACTTTAAATAAAACCGAGGATGGCTGGACACTTTCCAAAAACGGTAACACTTACCCTGCCGCTACTGAAGCGGTCGACAATCTACTGGTTCAGTTAGCTTCTGTTAAAACCAATTATATCGCTGCCAAAAATGCCGACAAATGGACTGAATATGAATTGAATGCTGATCAGGCATCGCAAATCACCGTTTATGGCGGCTCCAATATTTTAGCTGACTTTTACATTGGCAAATTTTCCGTAAACCAACAGGCACAACAAATTACTTCCTTTTTTCGCGTAGCGGACAAAGATGATGTTTATGCTGTCATCGGAATGGCCGGCATGATGCTTGGGCAAGGCAGCAACTCTTACCGCAACAAAAAATTGCTGAGTTTAAATTTTTCTGATATTGAATCATTGAACTTTGAGGGAGATAAGGTGTATCAGGTATCTAAGACAACCGAAGGGCAATGGATCTCAGATAATAATATTGCAGTTGATACATCAAAAGCCAAGAATTACATTATGAATTTACTTTCCATGTCGGGTGAGACATTCGTGGATTTTGATGAAAATCTCAATAATGACAAATTATTGAAAAAACTGACCATCACTGGCAGCAATATGGAAGAGCCAGTCCTCGTTCGATGCTGGAGAGACGATGCCGCCGAAAAACCTTTTATTATTCAGTCAAGCCAATATCCTCAGTCTTATTTTAGCAGCGATTCTACCCGCTTGTTTACAAGACTGTTTAAAGGTATTGAAGAATGGTAAAAAAATAGGTAGGTCAAAAATTCATGCTTATGAAAAATATAATTCTTTCTTTGTTGCTTTTGGCAACGTCGACCCACGCCTTGGGGCAGGTCGGCATCAACGGAGCCTATTACACTTTTACAGCAAATGAATGGACGGACTTGTTAAATGAGTTGACCGGCCAGAATTTCGACAATGCCACTGGCTATCAAGTAGGTGTTGATTATTGGCTGCGGTTAGAGACAAAAAGGATTGAGTTTTTTCCCGAAATAAGTTACGCTGCTCTGAACAGTAATTCAGGTAACAGTGAAATCGACATTACTTTGCTGGGTTTTCATTTAAATACCAATATCTATCCCTTCGATTTTGATGGGGACTGCGATTGTCCGACCTGGTCAAAATCGGGCAGTATTTTTGAAAAAGGATTTTTCTTTCAGATATCACCTGGTTATAACCGGGGTGAAATAAAAGTAGCTGATGAAAACGTTCAGGGTGACGAAACTTTCAATTATTTCCACCTGGGAATAGGTGCAGGTCTTGATATTGGAATTTCCGATCTAATTACCGTAACACCTTTGGTAAAATACTATTATTCGACCTCCGTTGAATACGGGCCGACCTCCCTTTCTACAATTGATTATTCGCCTGCCGAGTCCAATATCAGGCAATTTTATGCAGGGGTTCGATTGGGACTGCGATTTAATGAATAAGTTTTTTCAAAACAACCCTGCTTGTTCATATTGCAGAAAAAAAAGTTTTGAACCATCAACCAATATTTTTAACGAACCTGCACATTTTTGTATAATTTTTTAAAGGCCGTTTGAATTAATAATTAATTCAAGTTTCGATGTAGAAATTAGATGGACGACGGTAGAGGGGTTTAAATAAATAAGTACCTGAAAAAAAATTAATTCTGAATTAAAAAGTATTTCTGCCATTTATTCTTTACCAAGTTGTTCGCAACTTGAATTTGTCACGAAAAAAATAATTTTTATTTCAACTCAGGGCTATTATGCGCCTCATTTTTTAATGTTTTAATATCAGCAATCAATTGATGAATGGATGTTTTATTTAAACCATTATAAATTCCTCTGATGTGCCTGTTTTTATCAATTAAAACAAAATTTTCAGTATGCAGAAATTCATCCTCATCTTTTTCCAAGCCTAAATCTTCTTCTACAAAATAATCCTTTCTGCCAAGCTTATATATTCCCTGTTGTGTGCCGGTTACCAAATGCCATTTTTCTGAAACGACTGCGTGTTCGTCAGCGTATGCTTTTAAAACAGGGACGGAATCCCGTTCCGGAGTGACTGAATGAGAAAGCAATAAAACCTCATCATCATCCAAAAACTCATCTTGTAAAAGGCCCATGTTTTTGGTCATTTTTGGACAGATGCCCGGACAACTGGTAAAGAAAAAATCAGCAACATAAATTTTTCCCTCAAATGTTTTTTCGGTTACTTTTTTACCTTCCTGATTAATAAACGTGAACGATGAAATACAGTGGAAATCATTTAATGCCCCATCATCGGCACTTAACCAATGTGGCATAAATGTCGCATCTTGGTAATAAGGTAAAGCTTCTGCGGGTTTTTGTTCTGCCGTTTTTTGTTGACACCCAATTGCCATTAAAACAAGCCAAAAAGAAATATTTTTAATCAATATTAATTTGAATTTTTTCATCTTCCAATCCATAGCAAAGGTTTGCTCTTTTTAAGCCAAAAATACGTCCGTTCCTGGCTTCATAATTATTATAAATTTTACCATTTTCCCTCCATGCCTGCTGGAGCCCTTCTTCCCTTCCATTCACTAAATGAATGAATTTGAATTTTGCGCCACTTTTGTACCATTGCTTTTGCAGGCCATTTGCAACGCCATTTTCATAGGTTGACTCTGACCGTAGGTTGCCATTGCTCCACCAACTTTTAGTAGTACCATGTCGTTTGCCATTTTTATAAAAACTTTCAAAGCCAAGTGTTTTGTTTTCAAACCACTTTTGGTGAAAGCCATTTTTTTTGCCTTTTTTATATTCAATTCGTTCAGAGATATTCCCATCGCTGTAATAGGATTCGGAAATTCCCGTAAAAGGTTTTGCTTGGTAATAGACCAAACCTTTTTTAGGAATTAATTCCAATAAACTGCTACCTACTTTTTGTTTTTTGCCCGTTAAAAATGTGCTAATAGAAAAATTACAATCTATAGATTCTTGACAGGTAAAAAATAAAGAAACGGTCAACGTGAAAAACAACAACGACCCTTTTGCCATTTTTTTTATTTTAAAAAGAAGTTGTTTCAAAACTCAAAGAAAGATGTAAAACATAAAAATTTTTCATGTTTTACATTCCTCTTGAATTAGCTTAAAAAAATTTATAAAAAATAAGTTACTGGATCGGATTCGGAGTGCCCTGCAAATCACCGGGGAACAAAATATAGTACTGGCCTAAAAACACTTCATTCTGAATATGGTAATGGTATTCCCCATCTGGATTATGCGGTGTAGGACCAAAATGCCCGCCGGATTCATCTAAATCAGTTGGATACTCCCCATCGTAATCTCTTCTGCCATAAAGGAAAAAACCATCCGACATTATGCCAATGAGGTTTCCGTCATCATCAGACCATGCCTTCGGCTCTAGGTGGTAATGATAGCTTTGTGGCCCAGTATGAGCGCCATTGTAGTCTAAAGAAACGACTGCATTGTCCAGCGGGACATTAGGTCCTTCTTCATCATTGTATATCATACCTCCACTGATGGCCATTCCAATTGGCCCTAACCCGGTCGAGGAAGGTGACGTGGCCAACGCAGGGACGGTGGGTACACGCAAAGTAAATGACCCCATAAAATCATCAATGTTGCCGGGTGCCATTTGGTCAAACGAGGTTGCAGTTGGATCAACGAAAAGTGGGTGGTCTTCGGCTGCGGCCGGGGTTGTTTGCGGCCCCATCGGCCCGTTGATGGTACGCTCTGTTGTGTTCGACCAATAAGGGGAAGTGTGGTTGGCAAGGCCATTTGATTCAAGGACCACCTCATCGCCATCTAAATAGATGGTATAATTGTTTTCATCAAATTCCGCAAAAGCAGCGTGCAGGGAAGTGTTTCCAGAATCATCGTTATCGTCTGAGTTGTCAACATAACCAGTTGGTTGATCACATGCCTCTTGGCTTACATCAGGGTTGCCAAGGCCATCGCCGTCTGCATCTTCGTACCAAGTCAGTTCTCCAGGGCCATCGCAAACACCGCAAACGTCCACTATTCCTGCACACACATCATCGGGATCATCTGAGTTGGCAACATAACCAGTTGGTGCTTCGCATGCATCAAAGCTGACATCGGGGTTGCCCAAGCCGTCGCCATCTGCATCTTGATACCATGTTGTTTCGATACATGCCGTTGTATCATCATCATTTTTACAAGAGGAGACCAAAAGTACCAATCCCGTAAAGGCAAAAAGGGTAAAAAGTAAATACTTCATTTTTTATTTTTTTATTTAAAATTTCCCTTTTGACAAACAGACTTTTAAAATCCTTCGGTAAGAGTCCTTTTTTTTTCAAAAAAATGAAAATTGATATTTGTTGTGCTGAATTTGCTGGTTTCTTTGACTTTAAATTGTTTAAAAACTCCTGTATTAGAACAGCATTCCTGATGCGTTCCGACATGTTGGGAACACTTAATTGAGGTCGGTTCCGAAGTGGGTTCGGGAAAGACTATCGAAGTCGACCTCATTAATCGAAAAAGGGCCCTGGGGCACGACCGGGCTAAATCCAATGGATTGAGTCCGGTCGTGCCCCAGGGCCCTTTTTCGATTTCAACTGGATGGCGCATAGTTGAAAACGACCTTCTTTGGCTGAAAATCAAAAGTAGTGAGCCGATTCAAAGATCTGGAATGACTCATGATTTTCATGTGCAATCTTCATCAAAGGTGAATCACCTCGTCATACGCTGCCGCTGCCGCTTCCATCACGGCTTCACTCATTGTTGGGTGCGGGTGAACAGCCTTAATGATTTCATGTCCGGTAGTTTCGAGCTTACGTGCCGCAACCACTTCGGCGATCATCTCGGTCACATTCATACCGACCATATGTGCGCCGAGCCATTCACCATATTTAGCATCAAAAACAACTTTAACAAAGCCTTGTGGCGCTCCAGCTGCCTTGGCTTTTCCTGAAGCTGAAAATGGAAATTTCCCAACCTTGATTTCATAACCGGCCTCTTTAGCGGCTGCTTCCGTGTAACCAACTGAAGCGACCTCCGGAGAGCAGTAGGTACAGGATGGAATATTATTGTAATCGATCGGGTGAGGATTTTGACCAGCTATTTTTTCTACACATATAATTCCTTCTGCGCTTGCCACATGTGCCAAGGCTGCTCCAGGAACCACATCCCCAATAGCATAGATGCCGGCGACGTTGGTCTGATAGTACTCATTTACTTTGATGAGTCCGCGGTCCATTTCAATACCAAGAGCTTCCAATCCAAGGTTTTCTGTGTTAGGTGTTACTCCTGCTGCTGAAAGAACAACATCGCACTCAATGGTTTCTTCTTTACCGGTTTTCCGGTTTTTCATTTTCACTTTACAAACTTTACCAGAAGTATCAACCGACTCGACAGCGGTATTGCCCTTCACGGAAATGCCCTGTTTTTTGAAGATCCGTCCCAATTCCCTCGAAACATCTTTGTCCTCTCTTGGAACCAGACCTTGCTCCATGAATTCAACGATCGTTACTTCAGTGCCTATAGCATTATAGAAATAAGCGAATTCAACACCGATGGCACCTGCACCGACAACGACCATGCTCTTTGGTTGTTTTTCCAACGACATGGCTTTGCGGTACTCAATGATCTTGTTGCCATCGATAGGTAAATTGGGTAAAGCTTTTGCGCGGGCACCAGTAGCGATGATTATGTTAGGTGCGGTGTATTCCGTCTTTTTCCCGTCAGCTGCAGTTACTTCCACCTTCTTGCCTCTCAGCAATTTGCCATGCCCCTCTATTACGGTGATTTTATTTTTCTTCATCAGGAAAGTCACACCTTTGCTCATGCCATCGGCAACCCCCCTACTCCTTTTTACCATAGCTGCGAAATCTGCCTTGGTTTTACCTACTTCTATTCCATAATCGCCTGCATGCTGGATGTATTCAAATACTTGCGCACTTTTAAGGAGGGCCTTTGTTGGGATGCACCCCCAATTCAAACAGATTCCCCCCAGGTTTTCTTTTTCGATTATGGCTACTTTCATTCCCAATTGAGAGGCCCGGATGGCCGCTACATATCCGCCAGGTCCACTTCCGATAACAATCAGATCGTAATTCATAAATGTTGATATTTTAATTTGGTCGATTTAAGTAAATAAGCAAGGATGCGAGTTGGAAAGTATGCCAATTTTACTTTCATGCCGGATCGCAGCTTTCTTTACTTAGCCAGAGATTTTAATAATTCAAATTCGGTTATAAAGCTGCCTTCATTAAAGGCGGCGCAAAGATATAGGATGAAGAGGTATTTTAATTCCAGAAAACGGGCTATTTCATTGATTGAGACAAAGTAGGCGGGCAGAATTCAGCAATTGGGGCAAAAAAAAGTCCCGCCGCAACTTCTTGCGGCAGGAGCCTATCTAACTTACTGATACTATAGACAAAAGGATATCTTTAAGTGTTTCGCTCAAAGGTATGAACCTATTAACTTTTTTTTTATACACATTTAGTTAACGGTCATTACTTTTTAGGAAACGGTAGCTTTTTACAAGGAACTGCACATTTGACTGCCTCAGGTCGTTCGACTGCACAGTGATGGTTTACGCACTTAATAAAAAGATGTTTCAGTGAAGTATTCTCAGGTATGTTTATCCAAGACCATTCATGGGAAATTAAAGAATGAAATGGGAAAACGAAGGTAAGGACATGTTGGTAAACGGACAAATCTGAGTGATTTGCAGTTGTTAACATTATAAAAGTATTTAATGTATCAGGGACATTGATTATCAATACTTTACAAAAATAATCTGAGTTGTATTAGTAATAATAAAATAGGAAATCAACTGATTGTCAGTGGGTGTAAGTGTGGAAAACCTTGTGGAAAAAATTTTAGAAAAAAATTTAATTTAAATAATGGCGATTCGAATAGGCTATCAAAATTTGGGGCAAAGGATCACATCGTCTTCGTATTCACCTAAATAAGCCACCGAAAACTCAAATGTCCTGCGGTTGAAATCTGATAATTCACCGAGGTTCAGGTCGTAGCTCATCCCTATCAACACATTGTTAAACTCAACCCCCAACAAGGTCACCAGGGCATCCAAACGCGTTGATTCGTCATAATCCTGGACAGGTCGCAGATACCCTCCGAGGTGGATTGCAATGTTCTTATATTCACTGGCATCGAAACGGATATTCATGCCGGCATCCATTTTTAGATGGTTGCCCTGTTTGTCAATGATCATGCGGGGCTGTAACTGGATACCATCACTGACCGGTAAAAAGGCACTTACCTGCCCAGAGTAGCGGGCATCCAGTTTATTGTCCGGTAAATCTGTCTCTGGATTATCGTTATGATAGAACGAAATGGAAGGTTCATTAAAATGGTGCATGGCCCCACCCACAAAAAACCTCATTTTAGAATATTGCGGAGAAAACACATAGTTAAGCCCGACAGAATAATCTCCAATAGCAAAGTTATTATCGGGCAGGCGTTCGTTCGTCGGGTTGGAAAAACCGGTAGTGCCATTAAATTGATCTTCGAATGTCACATCGGCGTAATTGACATTCTTTTGTGCAACACCTGCCTGAAAACCCAAAGAAATATATTGTGTGCTTTTTAAATCGAGTGCCTTATGGAAAGCTCCTGATATCAAAATTGAGGTTGTACTTAATTCCAGCAACCCTGCCTTGTCATTGTAAAACATCACTCCAACAGCTGCATAATCCTTGTACTTGCTCTTAACCTCTCCAACCCGCCAACGAAGGTCCAATGCGGTCGAAAAAGTAGAATAGGAATCTTCCATGACCGGCTCCCATTGATCCCGGTAAATCGCAGAAACACGGTACTTCCCTTCAAACGCACCGGTCAATGCTGGATTTAATGTCAGGGGCGATGCATAGAATTGGCTGAAAAGGCGATCCTGGCCCTGGGCATCAATCAAAAGGGACAAAAAGAAAAATATGAATAAGGCTTTTTTCATCATCTAAACTGGAGACTATTAGAAATTTGAAATCGGAAGATATTAAGCATCCTGAAAATTCGTCGTGTGACGATCTGCTTTATTCCTGTTTCTTAATTTCAAATATGGTCTGCTGGTTAACGGCATTGGCACGTGTGTGTTTCTTTTCCTGAAAAAGGAAGGCCAAAGGTAAACGGATTTACAGGAAAAGCGAACGGAAGACGAACAGTCGATATTATTCCAGCCCCTTGGATAATGCTTATATGTTTGGATTTTATCATTAATGGAGCTTTTTAATACCGTGTGTCGGACCTAACCAACATGACTCATGCTTGAACCCAACTACTTTGGCGCTGTTTTTTTTATAACTCTTGCACTTTAATTTCTTTTGCCCCCTATTCCTCTGGAAATCTAAAACAAAAACTGCATCTTTGACCACATGAAATTTGCCATCTGTCATAACAGCGTCGTCCCCGTCCGGAACAGTACTTCCAACCGGAGTGAACAAGTGAGTCAATTATTGTTCGGGGAAATGGTCGAGATCCTTGAAACGAAAGGCAAACTCTGGACGAAAATCCGCTGTACTTGGGACAATTGTATCGGTTGGGTGGTCAGTCGACAGATCAAGCCCATTACTTCGAAAGAATACAATTTGTTTACTGAAAAATACGCCTACTGCCTCGATCTTTTTCAGCCTCTGATGTCGGAAAACGAATCCATGCCAATCTGTATCGGCTCTCGACTGCCCGACTTTGACGGAATGAAATTTAAATTCGATGGCAAGTTGTTCAATTACAGTGGGCAAGCCGTTTTTCCCGAGAACCTGCAGCCCCAAACCGATAAGGTGCTAAAGATTGCCAAAAGATATTTATCGGCTCCCTACCAATGGGGCGGTCGGTCCCCAATGGGGATTGATTCTGGAGGCTTCACCCAAATGGTTTTCAAATTAGTAGGCATCAAATTACTAAGAACCACTGACCAGCAAGTGTTTCAAGGTGAACTCATCGATTTCATTGAACAAGCCCTGCCCGGCGATCTTGCCTTTTTTGAAAACAAGGTCAGCAAGATCACCCACGTTGGAATTTTGCTTCCCGGGAACCTGATCATCCATACTGCTGAAAAAGTGAGAATAGACAAAATAGACCATTACGGTATCTATTGCGACGAGCTGCAGAAATATACCCATCGGCTAAGAGTCATCAAACGCATCATGACACCGCTTGAAAAAAGTGCAGATGAAAAAATTGAAGAGAAAGATACAGTAGGTTCGCAGGTTGCACTGTTCGATTGAGATTTTTGGTTTCCCGACCTGCGGTACGGGATTTCGCTTCGCTCAATTTGGTTTTGGGTGATACAAAAAATAAGTCCATGTTTTGAATACAAAACATGGACTTATTTTTTTTGAAACGTTTTAAAAAAAGCAAATAGCTTTTTGCTAAATCAAAGATCCATATTGTTGAACGTTTCAATCACACTTTTTACAGCCTCGGCAGATTTATGGAGCAAGGCCATTTCACTCTCATTTAATTTGACTTCCAAGATTTCTTCAATTCCGTTTCTTCCCAATTTGACTGGAACGCCAAGGAAGATATCCTCTAAACCGAATTGGCCACTTAATTTCACACAACAAGGGAAGATGCGTTTTTCATCTTTTAAGATGGCTTCTACCATCTGCGCCGCAGCTGCTCCCGGTGCATACCAGGCGGAAGTACCCATTAATTTCACCAACTCTCCTCCACCCTTTGCGGTACGCTGAACAATGGCATTCAACTTATCTTCTTCGATCAGCTCGGTGACAGGAATACCCGCTACAGTGGTATACCGTGGAAGTGGCACCATGGTATCACCATGCCCTCCCATCAACAAAGCCTGAATATCTTTTGGAGATACATTTAATTCAGAGGCCAGAAATGCCCGGTAACGGGCGGTATCCAAAATACCTGCCATTCCAAAGACCCGGGAAGAATCAAGATTGGAGGCTCTCCATGCCGCCAGGGACATGACGTCCAAAGGGTTGGACACAACGATGATAATTGGATTCGCCGAGTGCTTCATGACGCTCTCGGTCACCGAGTTGACAATGCGGGCATTCGTTGAAATCAAGTCATCTCGACTCATGCCCGGTTTACGGGGCACCCCGGCAGTGATCACTACGATGTCACTGTTTTCGGTGTCTTTGTAATCATCGGTTCCTTTTATTTTGGTACTGTAATAATCGATTGGAGCCTGTTGCCAGGAGTCGAGAGCTTTGCCTCTGGCAAGGTCACCAACGATATCAAGCAGGACAACTTCATTGACTAAATCTTTGTGGGCCAAAACATTTGCACAGGTAGCACCCACGTTGCCTGCGCCGATTACGGTTACTTTACTCATGATGGAATTCTTTTTGGTATATTAATTTTGAGGACTAAGATCTCAGGCGTATTTCCAATGTTTATCAGAATCATTAACCAATTTTCACCTGTGAAAATCATTAATATCAAACGATGATTTGATCCATTATTTTTTGGAGGTTTCTGAACGCTTTCAGAAAAACGGACTGCTATCTTATGCCTCAGTTTTTGGTCAGGATTTCCTGATAAAATCTGGCTCATAAAAATCGGCACAAATGTAGGTTTTTCCAGATGTTTCAAAATACTAATTGACACCACAAAGACAGGGATTTGAACAAAAAAAGTATAATTTTGTCCTTTGTTCAAGGCACCTTACCTATTTCAATAACCATTTTTAAAAAGCAACATGATAAAAAATACTCTTTACTTAACATTAGTTTTATTATTTATTTCTTCCGGTCTATTCGCACAAATGCACAAGTGCGGTGTCGATCATTCCATGGGAGCCATGATTCAGGACCAATTGATATTCAACAGGAATGAGATGCGGGATGTCACAACAGTGAGAAACGCAACTGTTTATCTGCCAGTCCGCTTTTTTTTAGTTGCCAGATCTGATGGCAGCGAAAGAGTTAGAGAAACCACCGCCCTCAATGCGCTCTGTACGCTCAACGGCAATTATGCCGATCAGGAGATCCAGTTTTTTATCGAGGAAATAAAGTATTTAAATAATACACAGGTGCACACCAACCCAATAAGCAATTTTGGTTTCAATACTATTTCTGCCCAGATGAATAATAATTACGATGCCATCAATATTTTTTTGGTGAAGGAAGCTGGCGGAGGTGCTGCGGCTTATTATCAACCGCCTGCGGGGCCAAGTGGCAACGATTGGGTCGTTTCGGGTGAAAGCTACGCCAATGACTTTGAAACCCTGACCCACGAAATTGGCCACTTTTTTAGTCTCAACCATCCATTCTACGGTTGGGAATCAGAAGGCTGGAATTTAGCAGATCATGGCAATCCGGTAGGTACATTTTCTCCGGATGGCGTCCGGAACGAATATGCCGACGGAACGAACTCGGATATTGCCGGAGATATGATAGAGGACACACCTGCCGATTATCGCTTTGATTTTCCCGGCAATGACGGCTGTACTTACAACTTGAACGTCATGGACCCTAAAGGAGATCTCATCAGTCCCGATATCACCAATTTCATGAATTATGGGTCATGCAATACTTCTGACTACCACTTTACTGATGATCAAAAAGCTGAAATTCAAAATAGCCTCAATTCGTCCAGCCGTGCCTACATTCCGAAAGACATAACCCCTAACCTCAATGAAATTACCAGTAGCCCGGTTTTGTTGAGCCCACAATCTTTAGAACGAATTGAAACTTATAATTACGTGGTGCTGGAATGGGCACCCGTCGACAATGCTGAGCATTATTTGATTGAATTAAACAATACGGAAACGGGTCAGGAATTCTATATCGAGGACGACACAGAACTCGTTTTGACTAACCTGCTGCCAGAGGAAACTTATTTTTGGAGGGTTAAAGCTTATACCGACTATTCAACTTGTCAGTCTCCCTCAGGCCAACAAATATTCAGGACAGGATCCGAAGTTGTTTCTGACACAAATGAAATCCCAGGTTTAAATAGCTGGACCCTGGCACCGAACCCAGTGAAATCCGGCAGCACTCTTTTAGTCAACGTGGATGCCAACGTCAGCTTTTCAGCGGATATCTTAATCACTACCATCACTGGACAAACTGTTCAGCAATATAGAAACCAGGATTTTGCGGATGGCATCACTGCTTTCGAAATCGACACTAATGGAATGCCGGCAGGAACCTACCTTGTTTCTCTGTTTTCCGAAGAAGGTGTACAAACTCGAAGAGCTTCTATTTATTGAGCAGTTTTTACATTTCCTTCCAATAAAAAAATGCATGGCAAAAAAAATTGTCATGCATTTTTTTATTGGAAATTTATTTAAAACGAATTTCAGAAAATATTTACTGGCTGAACAGCCCATTTATTTCTTCTTCAGTATTTCTTAATTTTTCCTGACAGAACTTTACTAATTCTGCTGCCCGTTTTGCTTTATTGGCGAGGTCATCCACACTGACCATATCTTCTTGTAATTCGTTGACAATAGTTTGCAGTTCATTCAATGCTGCCTCATAATCCAATTCTTTTTTTTTGCTCATTTTTTTTGTTTTAATAAAATTGGAGAAAAAACTAATTCACGGTGCTCGTGATTTTATTTTTATAAAAAATCGTTTCAATTTCCTCTCCTTTTTTCAATTGGGATTTATCGGTTATTATTTTTCCATTTTTCAAGGTAAGTGTAAAACCCCTTTTCAGGTTCATTT
>JBCBRY010000104.1:0-31113 GCA_039819485.1 Bacteroidota bacterium
AAATAAATATAGAAAACAATAAAGGAGACATTATCAATAAGAGGAAAATCAAGAACTATAATATTAATGCAAAAACAGTCAACCAATACGAAACCAAAAAGAAAAAAGCCATCATTTATAAAAAAGGAACTCAACAAGAAAATACAAAAGAGGAATGAACCGCTACCCTATCAATTATTCGAAAAATGGTAGACACACGATCACCAAAAAATAAATGAACAATTAATAATAATTCGTGGAAGGAAATCATAATTAATTGTTCATTTATTTTTTGGTGATCGTGTGTCTTTGTCATTTGGCTTCTTTTTTAATGCAAGGTATTCTTCCATGAAAAGTGGCTTTACTTTTTCCCACAATTGGTTCATTGACCCTTCGGTTACAGCTTTAACTTCCCCGGTTATTTCTTTGGTAGATTCCGACTTGGCTATAGGAATAATTAACTCAACGATTTGCTTTGCTAATTCATGAATTTCCATACCTGTGATTTTAAATTTTGAAATATCTATTTGATTGATCAATTCGATTACAAATGCTGCCATATTGGCTGCTGCCAATTCCTGCGAACCACTCGCATCTGCTGCCGATTTGTGGTCAAGTAAGTCGGAAATACCTCGGATGTTCAGGAAACGAATTGACGGATACAAGCGCATGACCTGGCCAAGGCCAACAGCTTCCATATCGACGGCAGTCGTATCATTGTAATTTTGTTTCAGCAAACGAAAAGTGGCGGAGTCGGTAGCAGCGATAACTTTGTTGCCAGAAGCAATAGCACCGAATATTACTTTTGAATTTTTGGCTTTTTCTGTTCGTTGGTGCCAGGCATTTTTTGCGGCTACGAATTCGGCACACACTAAAAGTTCTTTACTGTAATAGCCCGAATCAGGCCTTGAGGCAAAACCTTCCGGGTTCTCCTTGCCAGATTCATAGCCGTAATATTTTGTTCCGACTACTACGTCGCCTATTGCAACGTCTTTTACCCCGCCCGCAACTCCAACGAGCAGGACTATGATTGGCTGAAAAATGCGTATGATTTTTTCGGCCGCAATCGCAGTGACTTCGTTTTTCGGACCTGATTGTTGAGTGATGATGTTGAAGGAATGGTGCAATCCATCAAGTTTTCCGAATATGTAGCGATTGCCGTCAACTATCTTTTCAGAAGTATGATGTAACTGCGAAATAATTGCAGCTTGCTCAATTTGAATGGGGGTTAGAATTGCTATGATCATTGTTTTTCAATGGCCTTTGAAATAGGCTAATTATATAGAAGACTTTATTTGAAATTATTAAATTGGAAATTCGGAAATTACTAACTGTTGGATTTGTAATGAAAGCAAAAAATAGCCTCTGCAATTTGCCCCTCAAATGGCAATAATTCCAAATATAGATTTCACCCGTCTCACCCATGAATAAGTATCAGTGCCTGGAATGTAATTTAATGCAGTGATTAAAAATACGGGCTGAATTAGAACTTCTGCTTTGTGAAATTGGTGTTGTAGATTATTTTCAACTAATAGATTATCAATAGTTTATGAAATAAATATTTTATTTGTCATAATTGTCATTAAAATAAGATTGATTTTTCTTTGCTTCAGAACTTACCAAATAATTTCACCGAAAAATATAGTTAGATTTTATGCAAAAAAGTAAATTTATCACCTTGCTACGAACCCTTGAACGGAAAGAATATTCAGCTTTCGGCAAATACGTTCGGCAACGGCACGGGACAAAAAGCATTGTGCCTTCCGTATTTCAATATATCAGCAGCTTTTATCCAAATTTTAAAGAAGATAAAAAACTCGAAATTGCGTATGCTCATCAGAAGATTTTCAAGGAGCCTGTAGGAAACAACAGAACAAAGCTGCTAAATGCACTTTCTGATTTGTTCCTGCTTTTAAAGGAGTTTCTATTGCTGGAAAGAGTAAAGAAAAAGTCATTTGAAAATTCGGCATTATGGACAATTATCTTAAAAGAGCGGGGCCTAAAATCGATGTCTTCAAATCAGGCCATCAGTTTGCAGAAAGAAGTGTCTGCTTTCCAAGGCCACAGCGTATTTGATTATATGAAAGGGATGATTGCCAATTATTTTTTCTATTATCAATTCACCCATCAGAAGTTGTCTGAAAATATCAGTTCCTTGCATGAATGTGGAGAGGATTTAGACCTCTTTTACGCTGTGAGCAGGTTAAAAATCGGTTGTGAAATGGCCAACCGAAAAAACCTCATGTCACTTGATTATAACTTGCGGACATTGCCGGCAGTTGTTGAATTGTCGAAATCAAAAGAATTATCCAACCATCCACTTTTACAACTTTACCTGGCTATTTATGAATTGATCGCAAATGAGAAAAACCAAAATTTTCCTAAAATCGAAAACATTTTAGTGGGCTATATTGATGTCATCGAGCCGGAAGAGTTGCATGCTGCATTGAGTTATTTGCACAACTATGCCTCTGCCCAAATCAGAAGGGGAAATGAGAATTATTGGGATATGACTCATCGGCTGAATAAATTCAGTGTCGAACAAGAGTTGTTTGGAAAAAGCGGTGAAATGTCTACTTCTCAGTTCAACAATATTATCCAGGCAGCCTGTAAGGTAGAGGAATTTCTTTGGGCTTCTTCATTTAAAGCTGCGCACCAAAAACTGTTAGAGGAAAGTGTTCGGGACAGCGCCACGAAATTGGGGGAGGCTATCATTTTATTTGAGCAAAAAAATTACCGAACGACGTTGGAGAAATTGGACAAAGTAAAGCCTACTGATCTTTATCACGAAATACGTTCGCGGTCCTTGAAACTGATCAGCCATTTTGAGCTTGAAAATGGAGCAGTAGATATTGTTGGGTTTTGCATTGCCTTCGAGGGATACCTAAAACGGAACCGCAAACCAAGAAGAGAAGCTGTGGAAGCAACGTTGCGATTCGTTCAAATCGTTAAAATGTTGGCCCGGCAAAAAGCAGCTAAAAATGCAATCCTTGAAAAGATTGACGCCAGCGATTCAATCTACTTTAAAACCTGGTTGCTTAATAAAACGGCTAAATACAAAAAATAAATCGTTGCCTGTCAGTGAATAGCCAACAGGCAACATGAAACACTTTACATCATCAGGTCATCCGTAATAATGATTCCCGAGGTTTGCCCGCCACAGATTGTAACAAAATAGAACACATAGGTTCCTGCCGGCAAGTTGGAATAAACTATTGAACTGCCTGTTGTCGTGACCTCCTGGCTCGTAAATCCATCTTCCGTTCTTGAATACCAGGATTTGTAAGCTGTTGCACCATCAACGTCACTCAACGAGAAGGTGACGGACGATGCCGTTTGGGAAGTTTTGGTTACATCCGGGGAGGAACAATCGCAAGTGGTGACTGCCGAAGATGGACTTGGAAAACCTGAAGCCAAAAACCCTAAGAAAAAAAACAATACATTCAGAGCTTGCTTCCAATTTTGAAATAAATTTTTCATCGTTTGAAAATTTTGGATTAATAAATTGATGGCAGGCAGTCGGCAAGCTCTTTTTGGGCATAGCAGTCCAATGGCTGCCAATGTGATGACTTGACAGTTAAATGATGGCTGCCCTTATCAACTGGCACACGCCGCATAAGGAAGCAGAGCTACACCCAGGAAAAAACAACTCTTGTCTGGAGAGTCGACAGAAAAATTTAAATAGTTTGGGATGCTATTTATTTATCTCGCCGTACCGAGCCTGTTCATCGGTTTTGACAAGACAAAGTTATCAGCGGAAAAATCGGCAAGCTGTAATGTTTTGATTTTCTGCCTGTTACATAAATTTAAGTAAATTTTGCATTTCAAATAGGCATATTGGAATGGGAGTTTTAGGCGATTTGTTTGGCATCCTTTGTTAATAATTGAAGTGATTTCCAGTACAGTTTATACAAGGCCCTGCTCCGGTCTTTCGAAAATTCCAATACGGGACAATTAGCTCTCGATTCTCCGTATATATAATGTGAAACGATCATTTGCCCATTGATTGAAGCTCCATCAATAGCCATAAAATGATTGTAAGGAATGTGTTTGTACGTAAATATTTCAAACGCTCCGGGAAAATCATTTTTTTCAAACTCTTCTTTTAACTGGCATAGTTTGCCAATAGATTCTTTAATCGTTTCTACTCCTTTCGACGACTCGCCCTGTACCCGCATCCGATCGTTAAAATAAAGTCTTGCCTCGTTGCACTCCGGGTTGAGCAAATAACACTTGATGTTGACCTCTCTCGCCAAAAGTTTTTCGACATGGGACCTGAACTCCCAATCTGCGCGGCTGATAAAATGGGAGGTGTAGGTGCGAAGTGTTATGCCAAACTCAATGACCTCCTTCTGGGCATTAGACAACAACTCCACTTTTTTATTGATAGGCAATCTGCCGTTTTCATAAAATGCAAAACCTGGCTTGATAACCAGGGCAGGGTCATTTGTATCCAGTTCCCCGACGACGGTAGGCTCCCAATCAAGGGCTTCTTTCCTGACGAACGACGATTTTTCCCATTGTAGCCCAAGTTCTAGTTCAAGAATCTTTTCAACCCCCATGCATGTCTTAGCAAGTGTTTCTCCCTTTACTTTTTTCCCGTTAACGATATTGCTAAAAGTAGGTTTTGATATAGTGATGTCCAAAAAGTTCAATTTCTTGACGATGGTCGCTTGGTTGTAATGTTTTTGGTCATTCAAAAGCCTGTATCCTTCTTGTATGATTTCTCTTTCCATTTTGCCGTCTTTAATAACAATTTTCCTGTTGGGAACAGATGGTGTTCTGAGAAGCTAATGTAATAGCTTTAGTATTATTAATAATAAAGCTGTAAGCAGGTGGTCAAAAAAAATGACACTTTTCCTTTGCCTGAAAAAGAGTTTTGGGACTTGGAAATCAAACATTTGTCCAAATAAAAGTGTCATTTTTAGCGCTACTGATTTTTGTCCAAGCACTTAACTATTCTATTCTTAACTATTAATGATTATTTATGGTCGGATAAACTTCACACAAATTTAATCTGTCCTTTTTATTCCTTCATGACTACCTCACGTAAATTTGTTTCACAAGAATAACTACCAGAGAATGCGGCCTATCAGTAAAAAAAATAAACCTTCCGAACAAGCATTCCGGCAATGCTATGAGGACGTATTCCAAAGAATTCATGACTTTTTCTGCCACCGCACCCGTGACCGAGAAACCGCTAAAGATCTCGTTCATGATTTCTTCCTGAAACTGTTTGCCAATTGGGAAAGATATTCCTCCGCCAGCGCACCTGATGCATACCTCTTTGCCCTGGCCCGCAACCTGCTCATCGATCATTATCGTAAGTCCCTGAATGCCGAATTGGCCACTGATCCTGCCACAATGGAACTGCCTGAACAAGGATCTGATGTGAACCATCTGAGGGAGGATAAAATGGATGCCATTCATCAGGCCATTGCCCAACTGCCAGTGCAGAGGCAACAGATTTTCAAAATGAAAAAACTCCAGGGCTTGACAAGCGAAGAAGTTGCGGATCAACTCGGACTCTCCAAACGCACAGTTGAAAACCAAGTTTACCGGGCCATGAATGCACTGCGAAAGCAGCTGGCTGGCCTGTTTTCTTCTTTTTTTTAAAATAGTTCTCTTTCCAGTGAGTAGTTGCGGAAGCTTGCCCGTCTTCTAACCCGACATCATTTTTGAACATAACCACGAAGATGAAAATAGATATAGACTACTTATTCCATAAGTACCGTAAAGGTGAGTGCAGTCCAGATGAACTGAAAATATTGCGGGCATATTTTCAACAAGACGATCTATCACAGTTGGATGAACAGCTTCGTACCGAATGGGAGCGTCTTTCTCAAAATACTACTTCCGTTGATACCGAAGCCAAGGAGGAAGTTTGGCTGCGTTTGGAAAAAAGATTTTACGGAGAGAAGTCAAAAGTGGTAGACCTTTCCAACAAACGCCGCAGGCGATATGCGTTGGCGGCGGCAGTGGTGTTGATGTTGATCTCAGCAGGGCTTTACCTCTATTGGCCCATATCTGACAATACCTATGTTGTAGAACGGAAGAACAATGACTCGGCCCCGCTTTTCATGGCCTTAGAAGACGGGACAGAGGTGTGGCTCAAACCTAACAGTCAACTATCTTATCCTAAACGATTTTCCGAAAATAGCCGTAGCGTACAATTGGCCGGAGAGGCCTTCTTCAATGTAAAAAAAGATAAAACACGGCCCTTTACCGTTACTTCCGGCGAGATACGGACCAAGGTTTTGGGAACCAGTTTCAATGTTCGTGCATTCCCCGAAAGAGCAGATATTGAAGTGGCACTTCTGGAAGGAAAAGTATTAGTGGGGATTACCGAAAATGAAATTGAAAGAACCCTGGCTACCCTTTCGCCCGGGGAGGCTTTTACCTTTTCAAAATCCAGTGGAGAGTTTTCAAAAAAGCAATTTGTCGGCAAAGCCAGCTATCAATGGCAGGGCGGAGTTATTCATTTTCAAAAGGCTCACATCCAGGAGGTGGTAGAGACCCTGGAGGACTGGTATGGGGTGAGCATTAGAATTGCAGAAGAAGCCAAGATCACAGAAACCCTTGTCCATCGGATTGATACGCACAAGCTAAACATCGACGAAGTGCTGGATGGCATCAACCTGGTGGCCAATGACTACGAGTTTAAAAAAATCAAGGATAAAGCATACATAGTGGCCCCGAAAGACTAAAAAAAATGCCTGTGGCTAAAATGCCGCAGGCAGGTGTCAATTTCAACTCCCTGACTCTTTTACGATATGGGATAACTGCTTCTGTGTGGTGCGGTCAGCAGTTGTCCAGCCGATTGTATGGGGCCAGGTCATTTATTAACGCAATTCACAAAATTATGAAATTCTCACTACAAAAAATCCTACTTTCCATGTCGAAATTCTTTTGTTACATGGCTTTGTTGCAGGCTACTTTTGCTACGGTAGCCTTTGCCAATGATGGCTATGGCCAGAAGTTGGAGGAAACTGTCATTGCCTGCAAGTGGAAGAACAAACCTCTCGAAATGGCCTTTTCAGACATCCAGGCTCAGACTGACCTGTTCTTTACTTACACATCTGAGACAGTCGAGGGGGTTACTATCAGTAACTGGAACGAAGTTTTGTCCGTGGCAGATATCCTCAAGTTCATCTCCGGTGAAACAGGGCTGCATTTCAAGATTTCTGACGACATCGTATATGTGTTCAAAGGGGATTTTGTGCCCAAAAGACGTACCCGAATCGAAGTGCCGCCTGTTCAGTCTTTGACCGATATGTTGGAAGCTTTGGATTTTACGGTTGTTTATGAGGTTGCTCCTTCAAATGTACCTCCGGAATTGATTATCCGAGGACAGGTGACTGACGAAAACGGCGCTCCCCTCATCGGGTCAACGGTACTCATCAAGGAGACCGGCCTGGGTACTGTCACAGATGAGAACGGTTCGTTTACCATAGCCGGGCCGGACGGCGGGGCGATCACCCTGGTGGTTTCCTATATTGGTTTTGAAACGAAAGAAGTGGCACTCGATGGTCGTTCTGAAATTAAAATCGTTTTAATGGAAAATGCCGCTCAGTTGGACGAAGTAGTTGTGATTGGTTATGGGACCGGGACAAAAGAGAAATTTAACGGGGCTGCATCGAAAGTTGAAAATGAAAGAATCAATAACTATTCTGCTGCGAACTTTGACCAGGCAATCGCAGGTACTATCGCTGGTGTCCAAATTTCCGGGAACAATAAAAATCCAGGGGAAAATTCGGTGATCCAGATACGCGGCATCAGTACTTTGACCGCCGGTTCTAACCCATTGATTGTTGTGGATGGCAACCCACTGTCTGAAGGCTCATCATTAAGTGCGATCAACACGCAGGATATCGAATCCATAAGCGTTCTAAAAGATGCCGCTTCCGCAGCCATTTATGGCTCAAGGGCTTCTAATGGAGTCATCTTGATCACAACTAAAAAAGGGCAGAAAGGCAAATTGCGTGTTACTTATGACGGCTACGTTGGTTTCCAGGAACGCATTGATAACTTCGAACTGGCGGATGCATATGAAACGGCCAGGTTCGATTTTGATGCACGAAACTTTGGGTACCTGTCAGGCGGTACGGGCAGGAGCATTACTGATGATAATGCTACCAGAGATGCCAATGGTGGGGGAAAGCGCAGCAGGATTCAACCATTCCTGCAGGATTATTTGGACGGTAAGCCTGGCCTGACCAACACGAATTGGGAAGATGAAGTATTGAGCAATGCTCCACAGCACAATCACTATCTCAACCTGAGTGGGGGCAATACCAGTACCAACTACTCCATCTCCTTTGGATATTTTAACCAGGATAACATTGTTGTTGACTCAGACTACGAGCGTTACACAAATAATTTTAAGTTTAACGCTGAAATCAATGATTACATCCGCTTTGGTATTTCTTCCAATATTGCTCTTTCAAATGCAAACCCTGTCGGGTATCGCGGATGGTCTGATTTTAACCTTGGTGCAGCTCCGGACCCCGCACTGGCAATCATATTGATGCATCCATATTACCCGGTAAATAACCCCGATGGCTCCATCGCTCCGGCACTGCAAATTGAAGACAATAATGCCAATTGGGACGGCCCGATCTCGGGAAATGCCGTCGCAACGATGGAACTGACAGATTATACCGAGCAGACATTCAGGGCGTTTGGTAATACTTACCTGGAAATCGAACCACTGAAAGGATTGAAATTCAGAACTTCTTTTGGCGGTGATTACAACACTGGTGTGGAGGAATTTTTTGCGCCTTCTACTCTTGGGAATTACCGAACGCCAGTGGCCGACTCCCGGGCAATGGCATTTAAAAGTGATACCAAACGGGAAAACTTCATTACGGAAAATTTGCTGACTTATGACCGATCATTTGGCGAGCACACCGTCAATGTGTTGGTGGGCTATTCTTACCAGCAAGAAGAAATCAACGTCACAAGACTGGAAAGCCAGGACTTTACGGACGATAACCTGCGAAACATTTCAGGTGCCACAAACCCCAATGCGACCAACGTCAGCAGCAAATGGGCGCTGGAATCTGTATTCAGCCGTTTACAATATGACTTCGCCAACAGGTACTCGGTATCCGCTTCGCTGAGAAGAGATGGTTCTTCCCGTTTCGGTGCCAACACCAAGTACGGTAATTTCGCTTCGGTTTCAGCTGGTTGGACTTTAAGCAACGAATCATTCTTTCCTCAGGATGGAATGGTCAGCTTTGCGAAAGCAAGGGTTAGCTGGGGTGAAACTGGCAACAATCAAATCGGTGATTTCGCATCCATCGCATTGATTGGCCAGGACAATTATGTCGTTGACAATAGCCTCGTGGCAGGGTCTTTCACCAGCACTTCTCCAAATGCCGACCTTTCCTGGGAGACGAATTCATCATTGAACGTGGGGGCCGATATCGGTTTTATGGACAACAAGCTTTTCCTTACGGCTGAATATTACACCTCAAATACTACTGACCTGTTGTTGAGTGTTCCCGTTCCTCAGCAGTCAGGGTTTAGCAACTCTTTACAGAATATTGGTGAACTGGACAACACCGGTTTTGAGCTAGAGCTAAGAGGGAACGGCTTCAAACTGGGGCAAGTAGGATTTGGCTTTAACGCTAACTTTTCCACCAACCAAAACGAAGTAGTTGCCCTTGGTACCGGCCAGACGCAGATAATTTCAAGTAATGGTGGCATGGGGTTCATCACGGAGGTTGGTGAACCGATAGCGCAGTTTTATGCTTATGACATCATTGGTGTTTATCGTTCTGAATCTGAAATAGAAAACGAAACCATTACACCTCTTCCCGGTACTGAAGTAGGCGACTACATAGTAAGGGATGTGAACGGCGACGGCCTGATCACGCCTGACGACAGAACCATCCTGGGCGACTACAATCCCGACTTTACTTATGGTTTTGGTTTTAATTTGGAGTTCAAAGGTTTTGACCTGGCCGTGCAATTCAACGGAGTGGAAGGCAGGAAAGCAGCGGACCGCATGGTCTATTATACGGAAAGTGGCGAAGGGTTTTTTGTCCCTTCCAAATATTATGTGGACAATTATTTCACGGATGACAACCCGGACGGGTTCTTCAGAAGGCCCGATTTCTCAAGCTTCTCCTCTGCTGGGCGTTTGACAAGGGCTTCCAGCCTTTCGGTGTTGGATGCCGATTACTTTAGGCTGCGGAGCCTCCAGTTGGGCTATACCCTTCCCAGAACGGTTACGGAGCAATTAGGTATCGAAGGTTTGAGGTTGTACGTCACAGGTAATAACCTCTTCAACATCACAGATTTTAGAGGGTACAACCCCGACGGGATTGACAGTAGAACCAACAGCACTCAAACACTGACCAGAGGGTGGATTCAAACCACCAATCCTTTGACTCGTTTCCTGGCGTTTGGTGCCAATGTGAAATTTTAACCAACTCCTTTCTCAACTCGCTACTAAAATTAATCAAAATGAAATTCAATAAATATATTCTAATCTTTTTAACAATCACTTCATCGGTATTTTTCTCCTGCCAGGAAGAGCTGGATTTAGTCCCGATCACAGAAAAAGCTGCGGATAGCTTTTACTCCAGTGAGGCAGAAGTAGAAAGCGCGATTGCCGGTATCTACGCACAATTGCAGAACGGCGGCCTTTATGGCCTGGACTTGATTGGGGTGGGCGAAATTCCCGGTGAGGATTCTTTCGAGGAAATCGCCGCTAATGATGGTGGCCGTTTTGGCCAATTGGATGATTTCTCGACGAACGCTGGCAACGACCTGGTTGGAGATATTTGGAGAGAATCGTACGAAGGAATTCAGCGGACCAATGTCGTTTTGAACAGAATTGGTGATATCGACTATGAAGATCCAGCCCTGAAAGCAGTGAGAATCGCCGAAGTCAAATTCATCCGGGCATTGTTGTATTTTAACCTGGTTCGTTTGTACGGCGATGTGCCTTTGGTACTGGAAGAAACCCAAAATCCTTCAGACTTCTTCGGTCAGGGACGAACCTCCGCTGCTCAGGTCTACAGCCAAATCGAGACCGATCTAAATGAAGCAATCCAAGACCTTTTGGTTGCAAAATCAGCCGGTAGGCCAGCTAAAGGTGCAGCACAGGCCCTGTTGGCAGATGTACGCATGACTCAGGGAAATTATGATGATGCAGTGACCAACCTGGCAGCAGTCGTTAACTCGGGAGAATACAGTTTGGCGCCTTCTACAGCAGAGATTTTTGGTGTGGCCAATGAGGGCAATAACGAGGTCGTTTTTGAAATTCAATTCGCAAGCGCCGTTGGTGGAAATACGGAAGGAAGTCCGGCCGCTGCTCAATTTAGGCCCTCCGGTACCACCGCCAATGCCAAAGGCCACAACCTGCCATCGACCGAATTCGTCAATTCTTTTGAAGATGGGGATACCAGGAAGACGGATTATATTGGCTTGGACGCAGACGCCAACCCGTTTTATTTTTCTTTAAAATATGAAGTGTCGCCAACGGGTGTCAATGATGGAGGAAGTGATTATTACGTGATTCGTTATGCCGACGTATTGCTCAAATATGCCGAGGCCTTGAACGAAACCGGCAAGACAACAGATGCTGTTCAGTACCTTAACTTAGTGAGAAATCGGGCGGGACTGGCCAACACCGTTGCCGTTGCCCAAAGTGAAGTGAGAGAAGCCATAGAAATGGAAAGAAGATTTGAGTTCATCGGTGAAGGGCACCGTTGGTTCGATCTGAAAAGAACCGGCAAGGCAGTGAGTACAATGAACGCCTGGTTTGCTGCCAACAGTATTAATGTTGCCATTAATGACGACAATCTACTGTTGCCCGTTCCTCAATCTCAAATTGACACCGACCCGGTGATTACCCAAAACCCGGGCTACTGATTCACCACCCGTTTTCTCATCTGAAAACTGGAAGGGGCACTGTCCCCTTCCAGTTGTTTTCAACATTTGATTATGATCATGTTGCGATTCTGCATCGTTGTGGTGGCGGTGATGTTTTTCGTCACAGGCTGTCAGACCAATTCACCAAAACCGGGGAAGGATATATCTTTTTCAACCTCCCCAAAACCCACTATCGAATCTCTGATTGAAAATCTTGAAAATTCTTTGAATGATGAAATAATGGTAGTAGCTCACCGCGGCGACTGGCGAAATGCTCCCGAAAACTCCCTGCAAGCTATTCAAAACTGCATCGACATGGGGGTGGACATGGTGGAAATCGATATCCGCGAGACCAGAGACGGGCACCTTGTTTTGATGCATGACGAAACAATCGACCGCACAACCAAAGCCTCCGGGCCGGTAAAGGACTGGACCCTGGACAGCCTGCGTACCCTGAAATTGGTTGATGGGCTGGGAGTGGAAACGGAACACCGGATACCGACCCTCGAAGAAGCACTCCTGCTCGCTAAAGACAACATCCTGATCAATCTGGATAAAAGCTATTCCATCTTTGATAAATGTTATGACCTGATGAAAAAAACCGGGACGCTCGACCAGGTGATAATTAAAGGGGCCAAGACCAGGCAAGAGGTAGAACAAGAATTCGGGAAATATTTAGACGAAGTTTATTTCATGCCCATTGTCAGATTGCCTCATCCGGATGCCCAAAAAACGGTGGACGACTATCTTGAAAATCGCTTGCCCGTTGCTTTTGAATTCACGGTGAAATACGACACCATCGGGTTCATCGACTACTTCGACGACATTCGGGAAAAAGGAGCCGGTGTCTGGGTCAATTCCCTCTGGGCAAGGCACAATGGCGGACACGACGATGAAAAAGCCGCTCTCGACCCATCTGTCTATGATTGGTTCATCGATCATCAAGTGGACATGATTCAAACGGATCGACCAAAATTACTGCTCGATTATTTACGAAGTAAAAATCTTCACCTTTAAACAAATTCAAATTGCATTCATGAAATATTTCATCGAAATATCGACTTTTCTCCTGCTTTTAATGCTCTGCCCGAACCATCTTTTCGGACAGAAAACTGCCCGGCCAACAGCCGTTGCAAATACCTTGAACCACCTGCAAAACCCTTCCGGAAACTATGTCCTCGTTGTCTCTCACCGAGGTGACTGGCGCTATGCTCCGGAAAATTCATTGGAAGCTGTGCAGCGTTGCATTGATTTGGGGGTTGACATCGTAGAAATAGATATACGGCTGACCAAAGATGGCCACCTTGTGGCCATGCATGACCTGACTGTAGATCGCACGACCAACGGAAAGGGAAAGGTCAGTGAGCTGACCTTGGCCGAAATAAAACAGTTGAGACTTAAGAACGCCTGTGGCGTAAGAGGCAGTCAATTTCAAGTGCCCACCCTTGAAGAAATCATGCTGGTTGCCAGGGACAAAATCATGGTCAACCTCGACAAAACGGAGGGAGAAACAGTACGGGAAGCCTATGCAGTGTTAAAAAAAACGGGCACGGTTGACCACGCCATCTTCAAAGCCAACAACAGTGCGCAAGAAATGAGAGCGAAGTATGGCCCCTTGATGGACTCCATCATATACATGCCAAAGCTATGGTACGGAAATAAAGAGGTAGACAGCCACTTGGCTGCTTATGAAAAAGACATTGACCCGTTTGTCTATGAAACTTTGTTTGACTCGAAAGAGGCTTCGACATTTAAGTTGCTTCCGCAGTTGGAAAAACAAGGCGACTCGTTTCTGGCCATTTGTCTTTGGGATGCACTTTGTGCCGGCTACACAGATGAAAAGGCGATCATCGAAGGGCCTGATAAGATCTATGGCTGGGTGATCAGCCAGGGGGCAGATGGCATCATGACCGACCGTCCCGAACTCCTGCTCGAATACCTTCGGGCACAAGGGCTGCACGACTGAATTTTAATTTTGAAGGTTCATACAATTAGTGAGAGTAAATTTCGGGTGCCCGGTCTATGCCGGGCATTCTTTTGCTACTTGTGGGCAGTTGCTGAATTTTCAAACAAGTTCAATGAACATTAGCTCGTTTTGCACGGAAAGCTACCTTCAATTGATCAGTCATTTCATTTACTTTTTTGGATCGTGCAACGTTTTAAATTCCCCTCCACAAACCGCTCCGCAGGTGCCTCGATTGGTCGCTGTACCCATTTTAAAACCACTGTTTTATCTTCTCATTTTTATGCATACCAATTCCCACTGCATATTTTGGTTTAAATTTGGGAGTCGCAAAACTTGGTTCAAAAGGCATTTGCCATGAGCAGGTCCGACCATTTGGAATTAATTACTACGATGATTATCCGTTCCCTATATTTTGTCATTTCCTTGTGCTTTGCATTTACAGGCAGTTCCCTGAAAGCACAATTTGAAAGTATCAACATTGAGAGGATCAGTGCCAATTACGATACACCCAACGGCCGCATCGCCAACATGCTGGAGGATAGCTTTGGTTTCCTGTGGCTGGCCACAGATGAAGGGTTGTTCAGGTATGATGGATATGAATTCAAGGCGTTCCGTCACGATGTTCAGGACAGCACTACGCTTTCGCATCCGAGCCTCAATACTGTTCTGGAAGACCATGAAGGCAATATCTGGGTGGCGACCACCTATGGCCTGAACAAGCTCGATCGCCGCAAAGGCACTTTTGAAAAAATACTGCCTTTCCCGGAGAAGGGGCGAAAATCCAAGGGCAGTAATTACATCAATTCTATTTTTCAAGGCAGCCAAAAAAAACTCTGGGTGGTCAGTCAGAGACAGTTGCTTACTTATGATATTTCGAGCGGGACGTTCAAGGTTGTCATCCGGAAGGGCGATCTTCCGGTTGATCGCGCGGTGCGGTCTTTTTTTGAGGATGATGAGGGCAACGTCTGGGCCGGAACGGATTGGGGATTGCTGAAGATTCCTCCGACCGACTCAGGTTTTCAACTGATCTTTCCCGACCCCGATTCTTTGAGTCCCTTCAACAAAGAAATTGAAGGAGTTTTTCAAAATGAGGAAGGGGCTTTGTGGTTGGCCACCGGAGGCGGACTCATCAGGTGGAACCCGAAAACCCTGGATCTTGAAACTGGTTTTTATCCCGGTCATTTGTACAATATTCCGATCAATGCTTTTTTGCCCGACCAAAGAGACAACCTCTGGATGTCTTTTGACAAAAATGGACTTGGAGTCCTTGACCCCGCCAGCCGGCAGTTCCGTCATTTCACCTATCGACCCAATCACGAGTACAGTTTGAGCAACAATGCCGTGGCCTGCCTGTTGCAGGACAAATTCCAGAACCTATGGATCGGAACGGCCAACGGGATCAACAAAATAAAAATGCATGATGACGGTTTTATCTTATTTCAAAATGAATCAGGGTCTGCCAATATTTCTAATCACGCAGCCAGGGTACTTAAGGACAAAAATGGCATTATTTGGACCGTAACCCCGGAAGGGGTTTTTCGGATAAATGAAGGGCAACAGACCGGAGAGGCCGTACCGGAGCTTAACCGGTTCAATGAATATATTTCCAGAGCGTGGTTTTTGGAAGACAATGAAGGAGGGATTTGGCTGGCGATGGGGGCAAATGGTATTTACAGAAAAGACGACGGGCAAGCATCTTTTCAGAAAATGCCTTTAAGTGCTGATCTTTCGAATGCAGGTATCAACCGGATGATGTTTGATCGAAAAGATCGGGATGTAGTCTGGATTGGTTCCACGGCGGGGCTCTGCCGCCTGAACTGGAAAACCTTCGAAGAGCAATGGTTCCGCCCGCTCGATGATGTACCCGAAATCGCTTCCGACCAGGTGGCTATTTTTGACCAATACGGCGATGATGAAATCTGGTTGTACTACACCTATTCCAACAGCATGGGCAGGTTTGACAAAAGAACGGGGCAGTTTGAGCTGTTTGTGCCGCCACCCGAAAAATCATCCACCCTGGAAGGGGCCGTAAAAGACATTGCCATCGCTTCCGATGGCAACCTGTGGCTGGCCACTTTGTACGGCCTCACCAATTTCAATTTGCACACCAAGGAATTTTCAATTTTTGGAAAAAAAGAAGGGATCCTGGAAAATGAATTGTCCACCGTTTTTTTGGATAAAGAGGAAAACATCTGGGTGGCTGGCAACCGGTTTTTTGCCAAATTTGACCCGGCCGGCCAAACCTTCGAAAATTACAACATCCCGCGGGAGGCCAAGCATTTTCACACCAAGTCCAGGTATGTTGCTGCCGACGGAACCATTTTACTGGGGAGTATCAATGGCGTCTATGCTTTTCATCCTGAAAAAATTTCAAAAAACAAAGAGCTGCCTTCTCTGGTACTCACTGATTTCAAAGTGAAAAATGAAACCTATCAGCTCGACCAGGCATTTGAAAAAACACAAGCGATCTTTCTGAGCCATGATGACAATGATCTTTCTTTTTCATTTTCGGCGTTGCATTATATCAATCCCGCTGCCAATGAATATAAATGTCAACTGGTTGGTTTTGATGAAAATTGGCGCGAATTGGGCCATGACCACAAGATGAGCTACACCAACCTGAATCCCGGCGAATACACGTTCCGGGTGATCGCTTCCAACAGTGACGGTGTTTGGAGTTCAGATGGGCTTAACATCAATTTGATCATCGCCCCTGCTTTTTGGCAGACACTCTGGTTCGAGTCGTTGGTCGTCCTGATGGTGCTTTCAATTGGTTATGCCCTGTTCAAAAACCGGCAACATCAGCTCGCGCTGCAACGACAAAAGGAAATGGCGGAGCAATCGGCCGCCTATAAAACCAAGTTCCTGGCAGAGATCAGCCATGAAATCAGAACGCCGATGAACGCGATTATTGGCCTTAGTAAAATGGCTTTGGGGACCGACCTCAGCCAGAAACAGGCCCGGTTTATCAGTACGATACAAGAGTCCTCCCAAAATTTACTGACGATCATCAACGATTTACTGGACCACTCAAAATTGGAATCAGGGAAATTCCTTTTACTAAAGCAACCGTTTAGCCTTGCGGTCTTGCTTGAACAATTGCACCGTACCTTAAAATTTAGTGCAGAGCAAAAAGGGCTGGCATTCGAGGTGAGCAGTGATTTTCCGGAAGCGGTCGATTTGCTGGGCGACCCGGTCCGGCTGAATCAGATACTGACCAACCTCATGGGCAATGCCATCAAGTTTACCGGGCAGGGCAAGGTCTGGCTAAAAGTCATGACGCTCCAGGAAACCGAGGCCGGGCTGCAACTGAGGTTTGAAGCAGGGGACACCGGCGTCGGTATAGCCGCAGACCAGTTGGATGCCATTTTTGAGCGTTATCACCAGGTCAGTGATGGCAACAACCAAGCGCTGCAGGGGACTGGACTTGGTCTGAACATCGCCAGGCAATTGGTGGAAAAACAGGGCAGCCGTCTTTTTATCGAAAGCCAGCCAGGGAAAGGGACTCGATTTTGGTTTGATCTGACTTTTGAAAAAATCGTTGCGAAACCGCTCGCCCCCGGAATGCCGGAAACTGTCTTTATCGAAGATCCTTTACAAATCCTGGTAGTGGAAGATACGGATGTTAATCAGGTTGTAATCACAGAAATGCTCGAACAATACGCCCAAAATGCTTCCGTCAAAATTGCCGTTAACGGAGCTGTCGCTTTGGAATTCCTGGACACCCATCCATTTGACATCATCCTGATGGATGTTAAAATGCCGGTCATGGATGGTTTTGAGACAACCCGGAGAATCAGGGCTTCCGGTAGCAACTACAGCGAAATACCTGTCATCGCAGTTACCGCCAATGCACTGCCCGAACAGTTGGAGAAATGTCGGCAGGTGGGGATGAATGACATGGTCACCAAACCGATCAATGAGCTGGATTTGATGAAAAAGATCAAAGTTTGGACTGCGCAGGGCCTAAAAATAAACCGACCAAGGCTGAAATCAATGTTGGGCAACAATGAGCAGCGGGCCGAACGATTTTTAAAGCTATTTAAAACAAAAACACCACAGCGGTTTCAATCATTAAAAACGGCCATTGGCGAACAAAACTGGGAGGAAGTGGCACTTATCGCACACGACATTAAAGGCCAATGCGGTTATCTTGGATTAACGAAGATGGAGGAAATTGCCCTGGAAATTGAGGAAGGTGCCGACCGCAAAGACCCAGATGAGAGCGTAGCTCATTTGGTGGAGGACCTGGAAAAAGGCGTAATGGGGGCCATCGAAAGGGAACTGCGGTCAGGGTAGCACATAATCGCTGAAAATGTCATTTTTATCCTTTTAATAAATACACTGACCGCAAAGCCTCTTTAATAATTTCCTCTGCGCTCTTTGAAGTTATGATCGCGCTGCGGGCGCAAAGTTCGCAGAGATCTCCTTTGTACACGTTTATTTACCTGCACATGTAGGAACTTGTCCCGAAGTTTTCCGTTATGCATTAGACCCGGACGCACGAAGCTCACACAGGTTACAACAGAATTTTGCGTATTAAACTCTTTATATCCCTTTTGGCGATATTGACTTTCCATTCAGTCAATGCGCAGGATTACATTGCCAATGCCAGGCACATCGGCCTTTCAGAAGGCATTACCCACCAACACGCCAAGTGCTTTTTCCAAGACCGTAATGGCCTGATGTGGATCGGTACCTTTTATGGCCTCAATCGGTTCGACGGGCATCATTTTGACAACTGGACGCAGTTGAATGATGGTCTTTCCTCCAGCGACATCGACTATTTGATGGAAGATAAAGCTGGCTGGATTTGGGCGGTCACCGCCGGAAAACCGTTTTGGGAGAAGGCGGTTTCAAAGATCAGCCTGGTGCATTCTGTGACCGGAGAGGTTGAGGTGTTCGAAAATAAATTTGGACAAACAGCGCCTTTTCAACTAAATGAAATTGACCATTTTTTCTCTTCCCCTGACCGCTCCTTGTTTTTTGTTTCCCAAAATGGTTTTTGGAAATATCTGCCCGATACTGGATTTACTGCCCTCAAATGCCCTGCCGGGGTAAGGCCGTTGAATTCTTTTGATAACCAGACTTTTTGGGGAATGCACGAAACGGCAATGGTGCATTTTGATGCAAAAGGCGAGGTACTGCGAAAAATCCCCTATTCAAATTCCGATAAACAAGAATGGCTGCAAGGTGATGAAGACGACCTTTGGTTAAGAGAGTTCAACACCAAATTGGTGCATCTTTCGAATCAGGGCATTCAGGTGACCTACGCACAAATGGACTTCGTGAACGGGGCACAAAAACCTTGGTGCTTCGATCCGAAAAGACGCTGGGTTTGGGTGTCCAATCAAACCAACCTGTTGGCTTTCGACAAACAGGGGAACAAGGTATTTGACTTGGCCGAAAACCATCATTCGCCGATCAAAGCAAACATTACCAGTATTTACGTGGATAGTTACGGGTTGCTCTGGCTTGGTACGCGTTACGGCTTTCACCTCCTGGAGATTAAACCCAACAGGTTCCGGCAATATCTTTCCGTAAAATCAAATAATACCTCGGAGGTAGGTGAATTTCCTTGTCGGGGCCTGCTCGAGGTCGGCAATAATTTATTTGTAAATACTTACACTGAAACATTTAAAGTTGATTTAGCAAAAGATATCGTCACGAAACTGGACCGACCAAAACCGTTTGAAAATGCCAGCTTCCCCTATTCCTTTTTGTTAGCACCTGATGGCACGGTTTGGTCTGGTTCTAATCACCTTTCCAGAATGGATGGAAAGACCGGACGAATTATTGAGGACATTAAAGTGCCTGGGATGGGTTACAAGATGTGGGCATTGCACCAAGACCAGAACGGTGTGCTATGGCTGAACAAAGGCCACGGCATTTATAATTATCAGGACGGTACCTTGAGTGCATTCAGGGCTTACAATGGCTTTTCTGCACTCGAAAACAGCACCGTGTATTTTTACTATGAAACCCAAGGTGGAGTACTCTGGCTCGGTACGGACAGTGGCCTCTACAAATTGGATCTGGACGAAGGAGTCACAGATCGGTTTTGGTTGGGCGGAAAGGGCGATTACCAGCTCCCAGCCGATCAAATACAGTTTATCCATGAAGATGCAGCGGGCTTTTTCTGGCTGGCCACCGAAAATGAAGGTTTGGTAAAATGGCATCCCGAGACAAAGGAAACCCACCGTCTCACCCGTGCCAATGGTCTGCCTACCAATACCATCTATGCCATTTACGAGGATGAAAAAGGCTTTCTTTGGATGAGCAGTTATTTTGGCCTCATCCAAATGGACAAGCACACCCTCCGGAAAAAAATATATATGCCAGAAGACGGTATCAGCTATCCGGAATTCAACAGAACCTCCCATTTCAAGGCAACTGAAGGACGAATTTATTTCGGAGGGCAAAATGGTCTCACGGCATTTTACCCAAGGGATTTTTGGGAAGTTTGGCAACAAGAAGACCTGCCGCCCTTGCAGGTTTATCAATTTACGGAGGGGCATGAATTTGGATCGAAAAAAATAAATGCTTCGTTGCACCTGAAAAACGGAGCAACCTTGAATTACGCTCACGATGTGAGAACGCTGACTTTTAAGCTAAAAACACCCGATTTCTTTTTGTCGGACAAAATCGATTATTACTACCGGGTCAGGTCAGAGGGAGATATTCCCATGAGTCCTTTTTCAGGCGAATGGGTCAGGAGCAACGGCAATACCATCAATTTACTGGGCATCGTACCGGGCAAATATCACCTGGCTATTGAGGCAAGGGGACTTGATGGAGAAAGGGCCTGCCTGCCCCTTGAATATGAGATTAACATGGCGCAGCCTTTTTCCCACACACTCTTATTTCGGATAATGGCCATCTTGGCGGTACTTGGCAGTTTTGTGGCTTTTTATCGTTTAAGGGCCCGCAACATGAAAAAGCGCCAACGCCTGCTGGAAATGATGGTAGAAGAACGTACCCAGCAAATATTCAAAGACCAGCAGCTCATTAAAGAGCAGGAGGCTCGTATCCAGCAATTGGATTCGATGCTGAACAATCCTGATAAGCAATGGCTTGAAGAAGTGGACGAACTCATCCGGCAAAACCTGACCAGTTTTAATCTAAATATTGCCGATATCGCCTACCAGATGAATATCAGCCGGACACATTTTTTTCGCAAACTCAAGTCCGTTACGGGCATGACCCCCAATCAATACCTGCAAGAGGCCCGTTTGCAAGCGGCCAAACTTTTGCTCGAAAGCGGCAAGCATGATACCGTCAAGGCCGTTTCCCTGAGTGTAGGTTTTAAAAAATCCTCTTATTTCTCCTCCCTTTTCAAAGAGCGTTTTGGAGTCTCCCCCTCCAATTATTTTCATCAAAACTAAATCTGGTAAACCCTTCTGTTTTCCTAAAATGGTACGATAAAGGGCTCCAATGGTACCATAGCGGCACCAGGTTACTCCACCGGGGCAGGTTGGTACGCTGCAGGGGCTTCTTTTCTGGAAATACCGTTTTTGCGGAATGGCATTTGGATACTTTTGAGCTCGGATCCAGTATGATTACTTGTAACCCTGCTCCCCGAAAAACCAACTTTTAACACTCCTTTTCAAGAGGCTACATATAAAACCTGAAACCCATATTAGAGAATTTCGAAACTAAATCATTCACCATTTAATTCATCTAATATGTACTTAAATGCCACACCACTACGCAGAAATTACCTGCTCATTCTCTTTTTTATTGGCCTGTCCTTTTCTATGGTTGGCCAAATCAATTCTCCCCCCGGTTCTACCGTCCCGTTTGGTTCCAACAGCAGCTATCCAGGCTCGGGCATTACCCCGACCAATCTACCAACGGGTGGAGCCTATGGCGCATCTCAGGATGCCGCCGATGCTTACTTAGACTGGAAAAGCAGCTACGTTGAATCATGTGGCGGTTCCAATCCCGAACGTTTCAGGGTAAAATTTGACAACACCTCAGAAACCGTCTCCGAGGGCATTGCTTACGGAATGTTGCTGGCAGCCTATGCTGCCGATCAGGAACTTTTCGATGGCCTTTGGGACTATTACAAGCATTTCAGCAACAACAATGGCGTCATGAATTGGAAGATCAACGGCTGTAACAACGCAATTGGCACGGGTGGTGCCACCGATGCTGAGCTGGACGCCGCCATGGCTTTATTGGTAGCCGACCACCAATGGCCCAACACCACCTCCCCACATGATTACCAAGCAGATGTAACCGCTCTGATCGATGCGATCAAAACCTTTGAAATCCAGCCTGTCAATCAAAATGGGCCCTACCAAACCAACAACGGGGACGGCTGGGGATTTGGGAATAACTGTCGCAACCCCTCCTACCAGTCTCCTGCCTACTATAAGGCTTTTGGTGCTTTCAATAGCAGTCAAAGTACTTTTTGGAATCAATGCATCAACGCCAGCTATGCATTGCTCAACACCAATGCACACGTGACAACCGGACTCGTCAGCAACTGGTGCGACCACACTGGTATCCCCAACTCTTGCAATGGAGCCAATGATTATGGTTGGGATGCCTGTCGGAACCCCTGGCGGATGGGGACCGATGTCTTATGGTACAGCGATGCCAATGCAGCTGCTCTGTGCGATAAAATGGCGAATTGGATGTCGGGTGTCGGTGTTAATAATCTCAGGGCACCGCTGCCCCAAAACGGCTCGGGCGGTGCGTACGTCAACCCTGCTTTTATCTCCACCTGGGCGGTCGGAGTGATGGGAGCCAATAGCAGTTACCAAAGCCTGCTAAACGAGATGTACGATAAAACAGTCGACACGTACATCCAGCCACCAGGTGGTTATTTTGGAAATACGCTGCGCGTAATCGGGCTTTTTACCCTGACCGGAAATTTCTGGAATCCGTTCAATACGGGTGGTTCGAACAATAATGCGCCGACGGCATCCTTTACACTTTCTCCATCTTCCGGCCAGGCACCTTTAGCGGTCAGTTTCGATGCGTCGGCTTCCTCCGACCCTGATGGCGATCCTTTGTCTTATTTCTGGAATTTTGGTGACGGCAATTCTGCCACCGGGGAGGTGGTGAACCACACTTACACGACTGCGGGCACTTTCACTGCCATATTGACCGTCAATGACGGAAACGGTGGTACTGGCTCGGATAGTGAAGTGGTAACGGTGAGTGGCAATAACGGGGGAGGAGGTAATGGCCCTTGCGACCTTGTTCTGCAATACCGAACATTTGACAACACTCCATCCTCAACCACGGACAACCATATTCGGCCTCATTTTAAAATAAATAACGAAGGGAACACTTCTATCAGCTTATCTGACCTCACTATCCGTTATTGGTACACAAAAGAAGGAACGAGTGGAGAATCCATTCACGTGGACTGGGCACAGGTTGGTAGCCAAAACGTCATTACCAACATTGTTCAAATGGCTGCCCCGACAACAGGGGCAGACCATTATTTGGAAGTGGGTTTTACCTCTGGTGCGGGCAGCATCCCGGCCAATGGATCAAGCGGGCAGGTTCAGACTCGTTTTCACAAAAACAATTGGTCCAATTACAGTGAATTGGACGACTACTCATTTGACATGAGTTTCAATACGTTCCAGGATTGGGACAAAGTGACCCTCTACTGCAATGGCCAATTAACCTGGGGCACGGAGCCCGGCGGAAACCCTCCCTCCAATAACCCTCCCAACGCTGATTTTAGTTTGACCCCTTCTTCCGGCCAGGCACCCTTGGCAGTCAGTTTTGATGCTTCCGCTTCTTCTGACCCTGACGGTGATCCATTGACGTATGCTTGGGATTTTGGTGATGGCAATACAGGCAATGGCTTGGCAGTGAGTCATACCTATACGTCGACCGGAACGTTTACAGCGACTCTGACCGTGGATGATGGTAATGGTGGCACAGACACGCACACTGCCTCCATAACGGTAAATGGCAGCCCTCCTGCGAACAATCCGCCCACTGCCGATTTTAGCTTGACGCCAACTTCCGGCCAGGCACCGCTGGTGGTAAGTTTCGACGCATCGGCTTCTTTTGATCCCGATGGCGATCCATTGACGTATGCCTGGGATTTTGGTGACGGCAACTCTGGTAATGGCTTGATGGTGAATCATACTTATACGACCACCGGCACGTTTACGGCGACCCTGACCGTGGACGACGGAAATGGTGAAACAGACACCCACACCGCCTCCATAACAGTGAGCAGTCCTCCTTCAAACAATCCACCCAACGCGGATTTTAGTTTGACTCCTTCTTCCGGCCAGGCACCGCTGGCAGTCAGTTTTGATGCATCGGCCTCTTCTGATCCAGATGGTGATCCGCTGACGTATGCCTGGGATTTTGGTGATGGAAGTACAGGAAGTGGTATTTCCCCAGACCATACTTACACCACCGTAGGCACTTTTACTATAACACTGACCGTGGACGATGGAAACGGTGGAACTGATACGCACAATGGCTCGGTGACTGTTAACAGTAGCGGCGGCGGAGGCTCCTGCGATCTCGTCGTGCAGTACCGCACCAATGACAACAACCAGTCCTCTGCGACAGATAACCATGTGCGTCCTCATTTTAGAATTAATAACAATGGGAATACAGCCATCGACTTGTCTGATGTTACCCTCCGCTATTGGTATACCAAAGAAGGCTCAGGTGTGGAGAGCATTCATGTGGACTGGGCGCAGGTTGGCAGACAAAACATTTTGACCAGTACCGTTCAGTTGGGGACGCCGGGAACCGGAGCTGACCATTATATGGAAGTAGGTTTCAAGGCGGCAGCTGGTAGTATCGCTGCTAATGGAACAAGTGGTCCGATCCAGACCCGGTTTCACAAAAACAATTGGTCAAATTACAACGAAACAGATGACCATTCCTTCAACATGAACTTTAGTTCGTTTCAGGACTGGAGCAATGTTACGCTTTATTGTAATGGCCAATTGGCCTGGGGCACAGAACCAGCAGGTGCGCAGCAAATCATCGTGCCACCGGGCGGCCATACCTCAGCCTCGGCCGATGTTATTACACTTGATCCCACTACACTAAAAGGCTATCCCAATCCCTTTGCCAGTCAACTATTTGTTGAGACAGGTGCATCCCAAATTTTCATTTTTGACTCCCTTGGGAAATTGGTGAAAAAAGTGGTTGTCAACCACCTGCACCGTCAAATGGAAATTGATTTATCAGACATCCCGGAGGGCTTGTACTTCCTCAAGGCAGGAGAGCAGAGCATCAGGGTTGTAAAAAAATATTAGTGAGTATTGTTTCTGGTAACCGGGAGGCCGTCCATGTAAAGTCGTGGACGGCCCTGGTTTTTACAGGCTGTTTGTAAAAACGGCAGAACACGAATCAATAAGTTCTTTGCGAGCTTTGCCGCCCGCTGCATGATAATTTTTCACGCAGCGGGCGCAAAGCTCGCAGAGAAATACGCGTTGAAAGATTACTCCCGGATAACCATTTTATACCCTTCGCCGTGTACGTTCAGGATTTCGATGTTGGCATCTTTTTTAAGGTAGGATCGCAATTTGCTGACATAGACATTGAGGCTGCCCCCTTTGAGCGATTCTTCGTCCTTCCAGATGCGGGTCAGTGCGAGGTCCCGTTGCAGGATACTGTTTTTGTGATCATAAAATAGTTGGAGCAGTTTGGATTCGATCTCCGAAAGCCGTGTTGTCTGTTCGCCATGTTTCAACTCTCGTGCCGTAGCATCAAAAAGAAAAGCTCCGATTTTGGTGAGGCCGGTAATCTTTTCTGCCTGGTAGCCAACCCTTTTCAAAATGGCCTTGATACGGAGGTATAGCTCCTCCATACTGAACGGCTTGGTGATGTAATCATCGGCACCGATTGTCAGTCCCTTGATGCGGTCTTCCTTTTGTTTTTGGGAAGTCAGGAAAATAATTGGAATGCGATCGTCCTGCGAACGAACGTCTGCGGCCAGGCTGAATCCATCTTTAAAGGGCATCCTGACATCAAAAATGCAGCAGTCAAAGGCTTTTGACTGGAATGTCGACAGGCCCTCAACGGCATTGTGTACCAACATGACTTCGAAACCTTTTTCTTCCAGGTATTCAGCCGTCATAGCACTGAAATCCTCTTCATCGTCGACAAATAAAATGTGGGCCATTTTCCGGTAATTTTTTAAAAGCAATGAATTTCTTTTGAATAAATAGTGGTTCTTAAGCGGCTTGTTCGCCGTGCTGTCCCGATCTACATTCGGCTTTAATACTTTTTAAGGGTTTTTAATTTTCCTTCATAAACAGTGCTACGAAGATAGCCCAATTTTGATTGGAATTGAATTGAAAAACATGAAGCGCACATTCCAGTCATTTGTCGAAGAAACGGCCACCTTCAAAAATACCTTGTTGTTTGGTGTTTTGTGCCTGACCATGGCATTGTTTATCATGCCGGAAGCCGTCCGCGAAATTTCTCTGGGAGGTGCCGAAGATGCCCATTTGCTTGATAATGTCATTTTCAGTACACCGGCGCGGATGTACCGGATGATTGGTGATTATGGTGAAATTGGAAGAAAGCTTTACCTGGCCGTAGAGTTGACGGCCGACCTTTTTTATTCAATTGTTTTGACATTGTTCCTTGGTTCTTTAATGGTCTTTTCCAATAAATTGTGCGAAAGAAAGGTGTTCAGGTTCAGGCAGATCGTCTGGCTTTCGACAGCTGTTCTTTTAGTGAACTGGTTGGAGAATGGCCTGATCATCTGGATGCTGATTCATTACCCGGCTAAATATGTTCTTTTATGCCTGGCTACTTCTTTTTTCACTGCGCTTAAATGGTCGTTGATCCTTGTTTGCCAAATAATTTCGTGCTGGAATCTTCTTAATTATTATTTGCTGAATGTTTGGTCTTAGGCAGTCTTGCAATTTTATTCAATCCCTTTTAAAACCCTTTTATCGATTGGGGGTGGCATCGATCCACCTCCAATCGAAAGTACTCGTTTAATCGGTATTGCGTGGCTGCTGAAAATCTCATTTTAATACTTTTTAAGCCTTTTTAAAAACCATTAATTTCCTTCCGTTTTGATTCCCGCCAACTTTGTCCCCGTAATTTTTCACTGACTTCCCATTAAAAAAAATTAGTCATGAACATCATTCCGGTTTATAGAAAAGGAAAATTCCTCAGTGCTTTATTTTTTATGGTCTTCCTGTTGGGGGCACTTTCGGGCGGATTAATGGCCCAGGGAAATGTAGGGATCAACGACGACGGTTCCTCCCCTGATACAGACGCCATTCTTGACCTTAAATCTACCGATAAAGGGTTGCTCATTCCCCGTATGACCAGTGCTCAACGGACCGCAATCAACGGTGGTTCCCCGGCGCAGGGATTGTTGGTGTTCGACACAGACAGCCAATCGTTTTGGTACTATGACGGAGCGCTCTGGAGAAGTGTCGATAAGCTCTTGCTGGAAGATGCGGATCAGGATACCAAGGTGCAGGTAGAGGAGAGTGCCGATGAAGACATGATCCGCTTTGATGTGGCAGGCGTGGAAGTGATGCGGCACGATGGCAAAACACTACATGCAGCGGCCGATGGTGAAAGCCTGTTTATCGGCGTGGATGCAGGGATCAATGATGACGGTACCGGCGACGGCCTCGGCAATCAAAACACTTTTATCGGAACCTCTGCCGGAAATGCGAATACCATTGGTATTCAGAATACAATTTTAGGGGCTTATGCTGGTGCGTTCAATGTGATTGGTTCCGGAAACACTTTTTTGGGCAGGGCGGCCGGCTACCAGACCACCGCAGGCGGCAACACCTTTATTGGCGACAATACTGGTTTTAGTAACACCAGCGGTGCCAATAATTTGCTGAGCGGTTTTTTTGCGGGTTTCAGTAACACGACCGGAAGTGAAAACCATTTCAACGGTCACGAAGCAGGTTATTCAAATACAACTGCCAATAAAAATCATTTCTCCGGTTTTCAGGCAGGCTATTCCAATTCGACGGTTGGTACCAATCATTTTTCAGGATACAAAGCTGGTTTTTCAAACAGTACCGGAACGTCGAATCAATTTATTGGATATGAAACAGGTCATGACAATACGATCGGCAGCAATAACCTCTTTGTGGGAAAAGAGACTGGCCACAGCAACACTACCGGCAGCGAAAATATCTTTCTTGGAAAAGAGGCCGGCAACAACAACACTACCAGCTCGCACAATATATTCATTGGAAATGCAGCCGGTTTGCTCAATAATACGGGAGGTGGGAAAAACAACTTTATCGGATATTGGGCCGGAAGAGCCAATTCAGCCGGGACGAACAATGCTTTTCTGGGGTACTACACCGGAAGGAAAAATACCTCTGGCAGCGAGAATCTATTTCTCGGCAATTATGCTGGTGAAAATAATACCTCAGGTGAACACAATTTATTCATTGGCTACCAGGCAGGGCAGGCTAACAATCAGCAGAGTTACAACCAGTTCATGGGGTACCGGGCCGGAAATGCCAATCTCTCCGGTTCCAAAAATTATTTCTCGGGGTACGAGGCAGGTGAAAGCAATTCGTCCGGCGATAACAATACTTTCATTGGGTATAAAGCAGGAACACAGGTTGCTTCCGGCGATGATAATGTGATGGTGGGTTTTGCAGCGGGCTACAGCTCAACCAACCAGGTGCTGAACAACGTTTTTATCGGATCTCATGCCGGCTACCTCAATGAATTGTCCGATGGAATTGTCGCCATTGGCTATAAAGCTGGCTACAGCGTTGGACTGGGAGGCAACAATGTGTTCGTGGGGATCGAGGCAGGAACTTCACAGGTGGATGGGTTGAATGTGGTGGCGGTTGGTGGTTATGCCGCGCAAAATGTAACAGACGCTAATTCCTGCACCTATCTTGGAGGGTATGCTGGTCAAAATTCAAGCGGACAGTCCAACACTTTTATTGGTACCAGTGCCGGGAAAATCATGACGGGCGGGTCCAATACGTTCGTCGGTAGCCTTGCCGGTCAGGATATGGATTCTGGAACGAGCAATGTACTCATCGGCGCTGGCGCAGACGGCACCACTGGCATTACCAATTCCATCGGGATTGGTTCGAATGTCGATGTGGCGTTGAGCAACTCCATTGTGCTGGGGGACAACATCGGCCGAATAGGGATTGGCGTGACCCCACTCGTCGGGTCCGGTATCCTTTCGTTCTCGGCCACTTCCGCCTACTTGAGTTTAGGGGGTACATGGACCAATTCTTCCGACCGGAACATCAAGGAAAATATTAAACCCGTAAACACTGCAGCTATCCTGGAAAAAGTAAGCCAACTGAAATTGTCAGAATGGAATTACATCAAAGAAGAAGACCATGTACGGCATATCGGCCCTATGGCACAGGACTTTTTCGAAACATTTGGGCTGGGAGAAAATAAGGAAACCATTTCAACGATCGATCCGGCGGGCGTTGCACTGGCCGCCATCCAGGAACTGAATCGGACGCAAAAAGAACTACTGCAAAAAACGCAAGAAATCGAAAACCTGAAAAACTCACTGAATGGGGTGATCGAGCAGGTGGAGGTTTTGAAATTGAAAATGGGACAGTGAAAATGGGGCATTTTTTTAAAACAAAGTATAATTATCAGATCAAATGAAAATTTTAAAATTAATCATTATTGGCTTGTTGCTCTATTCGGTCTCCGGGCAGGGGCAGACCATGGAGGCAGGAGATGTTTTTGATAAAGTATCGACCATAATTTCAAATATGCCGGGAGATATGGGGAATCATTATACCGAACCCGGCAATACCCAGATCGTGGATTGGATTGAAATGTTGGATGATTTGTTCACTGCCGATTACAGTGGCGCTGATACTAAAGCGGAAGCCCTGGGATATGACCTGGTTGAATTTTCAGACAACACCACCAATGAAACGTACTACGTGCTTGAAAAATTAGCAGACAGTACTAATTACTGGGGAACTTATATCCTGAATCCCCATGCCGGAATGCCAGAAATAATCTTACAGGCACCCCATCCAAAATTTGATTTTAACACCGGCAAGCAGGCCATTTATTGCTTCAAAGAGCTTGATGCCGGTTTTTTCATGATGTCCGGAACACACCGTTGCAACCACGGCCACAATTCATCCTGTTCCGGCACGACGGAGGTCTGCGGAAATGAAGGGCCCTTCAAAATTTCGGACCTGGCACATACGGTGACTTCCATTTGGCAAACAACAACAGAGTATTTGTTTGCACAGTCCGCTGGGAGTTATTTCATCCAGTTGCATGGGTTTACCAAAACTGGCAGCGACCCTTACGTCATCATGAGCAATGGCACCCGTGAAACGCCGGCCCCAGACCCCATTACTGCCATCCGGGACGAACTCCTGGTGGTGGACCCGGTGCTGACTTTCAAAATTGCTCACCTTGATCAGAATTGGGACCGGTTGATTGGTTTCACCAATACCAATGGGCGAATGATCAATTTGAGCAACAACGCATGTACTGCCGATGCAACTGCAACGATTGGAAGGTTTGTACATATTGAACAGGAAAAAACCAGGCTCCGAGACAATTCAAGTGGGTGGCAGAAAATGGCCACTGCTATTTCGGAAGCCTTTCCCCTGTCTTTGCTCCCGGTCGAACTTTCTTCTTTTGAATTAGCACTAGAAAACGACAGACTGTTGCTGAAGTGGCAGGTAGAGTCGGAAAAAAACAACGATTTTTTTGAAATCGAAAAATCGTTGGATGGCCGGACTTTTACTTCAATCGGTAAAATCAATGGCCGCGGAACCACAGATGTCCCTAAAACCTACGAATATGTTGATATGCCGGACAACGGCCTGAATTATTATCGGCTGCGTCAAGTTGACTTTGATGGGAAGGTGCATTTTTCCCCCATTAAAAATATTTTAATTACGGGAGAGGGCGATTCGGAAGTGAAAATTTGGGCCTCCCACAATCAAATAAATATTTTACTGAAAAGTGAAGGTTTGGGTGGTGCTGAGTTTCAGATGTTTGATGCTTTGGGGCGTCTTATAATTAACATGGATTTAATGCACGGCGAAAATGTATTCCCGGTTGATTTTTCGAAAAACGGTTTTTGTTTTTATAGAATTATTGACAATGGACAATTGTTGGATGGAGGTGTTTTGTCCATTGATTAAAATGGCTCGATAAAAGTTTACAGGTCGGTTTTTTAAATCAATTAATATTCTTAAAAAGAGACTTTTAAAATTTTTACTGAATTCGTGACAAACTTTTTTTGATAAAGATTACGAGTGCAACCTCCCCCTGCCCCCTCCAGAGGGGGGGATTAAATATGTTCT
>JBCBRY010000105.1:0-31051 GCA_039819485.1 Bacteroidota bacterium
CAGAAATGGCTGTCTCACTGTTTTCAATTAACTGATATGAAACTGGTGTCAGAATAAATGAAAACATCCCGCCTTTCCAACTGGAAAAACATTGTTAATACCCTAGCATTGTTATCTTTCTAAGCTAATTAAGAACACATTCATTTATTCTGACACCAGTTTCATATCAGTTAATTGAAAACAGTGAGACAGCCATTTCTGTAATTCAAAATTGAATCAGGAATCATATGTCTCTTTGCCACAAGAAGCCGTTTTCACTTTAAACTTTGAACAAAATGAGACAACTAATTCATTTGAATTATCACCATCCTTACCGAGGCCATTCGCCTCCTGATTTCAAAGTATTAGAGCGGATCATGACGAACAAAGCGCAGGCCGGTATTCTTTATTTTTAGTTTAAAGTGAATAGCCGGTCTGCCTTTTAACCTTTTTTAAAGTCGAATTAACAAAACAAATGCATCCAGGATGCGCTGGTAATTCTATGTCTGAAATGAATCCTCCTTACGATCAAAAATCACTCAATAAATATTGAAAGGAGCAAGCCGAAAATCCTCAACAGAGTAGGCATTTACTTAAACTAAATAAATAATGAAAACTTTGAATTCTTTATGCACAGTCCTGTGTTTGTTTTTTGCCATGAATCTGGCCCAAGCTCAATTGGAGTGGGTTACCTATAGGGGCACAGCTCCCGGAAATACTGTAATTGGTGGCTCAGAAGGAAACCGGCAACTTCCTGTTTGCCGTTGCGAATTCAAGGGCAACATGACGCCCGGTAAAGTGGTTGACAGGCGCTGCAATATCAGCTATGGCGGCAAAGAACACATCTTGGACAATTTTCAGGTATTGACCAAAAAGGGAGATGTAAAATTTTCGTGGCAAGCGGTCAAAAAAGGAGACCCAATGCCAAAGGGAGCCTTTATTGGTGGCCAGGAAGGTATTAACAAGCTCTATGTGGGGCGCATGAAATATGTGACCAATGGCCAGAACAGAGGAACCCATCCAGGGAAAGTAGTTCACATGCGAAGTGGCTTCTACAACATCTACACAGGCTATGGTGGCAAAGAGATTGAATCGTCCAGTTTTGAAGTTTTGGTAGTTGAAATGTCGACTGAAAACGTCTTCCGCGTTGGTGACAAACACCCCTGTGGGGGAACAGTGATTTCCATCAGCAATGGAGGCAAGAGTGGCGTCATTGCAGCCGAAGAAGACATATACGCAGAGAATATCTACAAAACAAAGGAAGCCGTTTCCGCACTCGGAGCAGGTTGGGCATTGCCCAATGAGCACACCATGGGTCTGATGGCCAAGCAAGTTGACAAACTGGGTTTGAAATTAGCCTGGTACTGGACGGGCAACCAGGTATCAAATGGTTACTGGGCCTCTTTAAACATTGCAGATGGTGGCAAAGTAGGCAACCGTTTTTCTGGAGAAAAGCAGTACTGCCGCCCCATTATGTCTTTCGACGAAAACACTAAGTGCAAAAAGCCAGCTCAAGAAGTAGCGAAAGGAAAAAAAGCCCGCCAATCCTCAACCAAGTACGATCAAAACGGCGCCGCCTCCAATGCGGTGGACGGAAATAAAAACGGTAACTGGAGCTGGAACAGCAACTCGCTCACCCACACACAAGACGAAAAAGATGCATGGTGGGAAGTAGACCTGGGTGCAGTATACGACGTCTCAAAAATTGAAATCTGGAACCGCAGGGACTGCTGTTGGGACCGATTGAAAAACTTCTACGTCATGGTTTCAGAGGGGCCAATCTCCAGCAACAGTACCACAAACAATCAATTCGTCAGCGGTGCAAACAGCTTTACCACCGGGGACCACCCCAGTATGATTTTAGAAGGAAATAAACGTGGAAGATATGTCCGTATTTTCCTCAAAGCTGACAACATGCCACTTACACTCGCTGAAGTGGAAGTGTACGGAAGCCCGGTGCGCTAATCAAGTACCATCACAGATTTTAAATAAAAGGAAGTAGCCGAAAATCCTTTAAAAGAGTAGGCTTAATCAATAATTCAAACAACAAATGAAACAATTAATTTTTTTCGCTTTCATGGTCTTTGCTGTTTCTTTTTCCACTATAGCAAATGCCCAAATCAATGTAAGTCCCTGGCAAATGCACAGAGGAATTGATAAAGAACCCATCAGTTTCAGATTCGGAAGTGGAGATCCATTTTCTAAAATGAACATTCCTCCAAGTGATCATAGCGGATGGAAAAATGCCCCGACTCAAGGCGGCAAAGTCCATTTCGCAGAAAGTTCAAAGCTGAACACTTGTAAAACCGAATTGGATTTTACTTATTTTCAGACAATCGTTAACGTTCCTAGAGGCGCCAAAATCCAAGAGTTCAATGTTTCTTTTGACAAAGCCGATGATGGTGCAAGAATCTATTTCTTCAACGCTAAGCACCCAAATGGCCATTTCAATGCAGATGCCGACTTAGGGAGTGGAAGTACAGCCGTGAGCCAGGTGAACCTGGTCGACTTAGTGGCAGAAGGAGAAAACAAGGTGGTTATTGTCCAATACGATAATTGCCGAGTCCTCAATAATGTACAGGGTATAAATATCAAAGTGGATGGCAAAATAATCAAGACAGAAGAAAAACCTGCTTGCGGCCAATTCAGGATGATCGGCCATTGGACTTTTGAAGGCAGTTCACCTTTAAAAGATGCAAAAGGTAATTTCGGCGACCTTCAATTAGTCGGTAGTGCAAAGGTTACCAACGGTGCATTGGATGTTGGTAACAATGCCTGGGCGAAAGGAACAGGTTACAATGGCAAAGCGCTGAAAGAAAAGACTTTAATCGCATGGGTTCGCATGGACGACCTCAATGTAAGGGCCGGTTCTGTATTGACCATCGATAAAACAGACAAGGACGAATTTGACGGAATCGTTTACGCAGAAAAAGAAGCTGGCAAATGGATGTCTGGAAGCAACATGTTCAGCCGCACCGATAATGTAAGACCCGGGTTCAAAGAGACAAAGACTGGAGAATCAGTCATGATGGCCATTTCCTACGGAGAAAAAAATGGAAAAGCAAATGTCAAGCTGTACCGGAATGGAGATTTGATTGGAGATTATACCAAAGGATCACTTGCTGAGTTTGGCAAAACCTCTGAAGTGTTATTTGGTACACGTCACACCTTCCGCAACTCACCAAGAAGTTTCGTTGATGCGAAAATTGATGAGGCCCGTATTTACGCCGGTGTACTTTGCCAAAAAGACATCAAGGATTTGATGAAAAAAGAACCAACTTTCGATCCCGATGCCTGCTATCGTCTGACCTGCAAGTTTCAGGGGGAAGGTAAATCTCTGGCAACAACAAAGAGTGGAAATCGCACCATTCCACAACTGGCTAAAACGGCCAACAGTACCAGTCAGATTTGGAAAGTTACCCCATTAAAGGGAGGCTATTATCGATTGACCAATGTTGGGCTGGGCGAGGGCTATTCCTTAGACATTATAAATGTAGGCACCGCACAAAAAAGTAATAAGCCACAAATGTACAAGAGCGCTGGCTATACCGGCCAACAGTGGAAAATCACTTCTCTCAAGGATGGATATTTCCGCTTAACTACCAAGTTTACGGGTGAGGGAAAATCCCTTGACGTGATCAACGATTCCAAAGATATTGACCTGGAACTGCGCAATTCAACCATGCAAACAGGACAACAATGGAAATTCACAAAAGTAGATTGTTCCCCAGCCGTGGTGGCCACTGGCCCTTTAATGGAAGTGGCTAAAGGAAAAACAGCAAGGCAATCTTCCACTAAATACGATGCACGGGGTGCCGCTTCCAACGCCATAGATGGCAACAAAAATGGCAACTGGGCCTGGAGCAACAACTCTATCACTCACACCAACGATGAAAAAGACCCTTGGTGGGAAGTTGACCTCGGAGGAGTTTACGATATTTCAAAAATAGAAATCTGGAACCGCAGGGACTGCTGCTGGGATCGTTTGAAGAATTTCCACATAATGGTATCTGAAAGACCTATTTCAAACAACAGTACTACGCAAAATCAGTTTATTGGCGGCGCGCACAGCTTTACCAGTGGTGATCATCCAAGTATGATTCTGGAAGGAAACAAACGGGGACGATATGTACGTATTTTCCTAAAAGCTGACAACATGCCACTTTCACTCACGGAAGTCGAAGTTCATGGAAGACGGGTCAACTGATCGAATGTAAGAGCTGAAAAGCATATAATTGGATAATTACAGATAAAAGCTGCGGATCTTATTACCGCAGCTTTTATCTCATTGTTTATTCAGATAAAATAAATACAAAATTTCGTACTGTTCGTGACTAACTTTCATCACTCAAAAGAAAGCACCTGAAAGGGATCTTACTTTTTCAGGGTCTTACATTTAAATCCTCGAATTAAAAGCACAGTTTCAGTCGATTACCAACAGTGAAAAACCATACTCTGCCAAAATGGTAAAAGAATAAAATTTTAAACGGCACTGGCATTTTTGTGTTGTTGCCAACACTCTAACATAAACAAACAATTATTCATGAAACCTGCTTTCACTTTATCCAACAGTTTCAGATCAGTTATAACTTTTTTAGTTGTCTTATTACTTTTTCCCAGTTGCGGAGAGAGTCCTTCCAATGATAGCAAATCTGATATTTCAACCAAAACAGCAGCGCCGGGAAGCGATGAATCCGGAGGTTCAGCACCCGAGCCTGCCAACGACGCCCCCCTGCCTGAAAGCATGGCCACCTTAACCCAAAATGAGAAAGTCTATGCATGGGTTGACCGGTTAAATATCAGAAGTTCACCAAACACCAGCGGTAAAGTAATCGCTAACGTAACAGAACAGGAAGCCCTCGAATTCACCGGAGAAAAATCAAAAGAAATTGAAGAGATTGTCCTCCGTGGTGTAGTTTATGATGAACCCTGGCTCATGGTGAAAACAAAAGACGGTAAAGAAGGATGGGTTTTCGGAGGTGCAGTCAAACGATCAGGTGAAACCAAGGGCAATGACCCGATCAGCGACAACCAGTTTTTTTATCCGCATTTTGGTCGATTTGACCTTTCAACCTGGAAAGAAGTATCTACCACAGATGAAAGCGGTGGCGACTACACCGGTACGACAAAAATGTACGAAAAAGGAGGAAGGCTACTGCAAGTCGTGATTGGCGACACGGGAGAATACGGCTATAGCAGAAGATATAAACTGATGGAGGCCAATAAAAAACTGTTGAAAGAGAGAGTCTTTTCCGTTAATGCAGATGCTGATTTCAGGGAAGCGACAGAATCCGTAAAAGTTTACACCACAAATCCACCCATAGAATATAAACGATCGCAAAAATTGGAACTTCATCACTTGCGGTTGAATTCGCTGCCGATGATGGTCAACGGAGCTTGGAGCGAAAGCGAACTGGATGAAGTACCCTCTACTCCCCTATCTGAAAACGAGGCAACAACTGCTTCCATCGGGACCATAGATGGGAGTTGTAAAAATCTTGATGCGGATTCAGGTTGTTCATGTGATTTCAAGTCTGGCAATGAGTATGTATATCACTCGGATATGGATCAAAATGCTTGTGTACATCTCAATGGCAGCAATGTTTCACTGAAACTTGTTTCGTCAGATTATAGGGCAGTTTTAAAAAAATTATCCAAATCGAACCCTTGGATTACGCTGCAAAAAAAAGGGCCTATGCTCTATTTTGGGAAACCTTTTGACGAGTATGGTTACGAAAATCAGTATCCGGAGGAATTGGAGCTGTTGATCGATGTTTTATTGTCAATGGATAAAATCCCCAATGAAATTCCTATTCAAAACAATTCTGAAGGAATGGCCATCCGGGAAGTGAGGGACCTCGCCAACGATGCCATTCGAATAGCTAAAGACCGCAAAAAGAAAGGGGAAACGACCATTTCAAACTGGGATCACTACGCAAACGAAGCATTCGATGTTTACACGAGAACCACCAATAAGACCAATTTCGGTAGCGGTGAAGCCGATACCTATGAAGGTTACCTTTTGATAAAATCCAAATCGGGCAAATTATTGGCCTCTCAGAAAATAAAAGGAACCTGTGGGTGCTGATTGTGAAAAGTGTCAAACGTCAGTGGCGGCCATATACCAATCCGACTGGAATGCTGATTCCTTTATTCCGGTTGACTTTTCAAAATCAAATGAGTTCAATCTTGAGCGCACGTATGATGCTCAAATAATTCAGGAATGAAGAAAAATTTCATCCAAAATTACAAATCATGAATTGTTCATATCTTAAACCAACAAATCTCAAAACGGCTATTCTGCTTCTTTTCTGGCTGGGATCATTGACTCTCGCCGCCCAAAACGAAGACATTTGTAAAGACGATGACTGCTCCCCTGCCCTGATGTCCATTCAACTCAATCAACCACGTACTCCGACGCCAGCGGGAACTTTTAGTGCGGCACGCACCAATGAGTTCATTGCTGCCTATAAAAGATTCGATGAAATTAAAAAATCTTATGCTGACAGTGAATGGCAGAAAAAGCGCAAGTCCTCCCAGATCGGTGGAAAAAACTGCCTCAGGCACTATCAGCTTGAGTCCAGTTTTGCCCATGAATATTCTCAAAACCCTGATTTTAAGAATTTTATAGACAAACGGCCAGGAGGATCAGGCAACTTCATGGAACATGGCTTTGAAAGCAGCCGGCGTGGACTCAACCTGGAGACCCGGATGAAACGCAAATGCCCCGAACAATTGAGAGACTACGATAACCGGCAGGGACCGGAGCGGGAAAACCTACCAGGCGAATATGATAAATTGGGCAAAGACCTCGGCTATTTTGATGACGAAGGGAACATGCTGAAGCCAATGGAACAGCTAACCCAGCCTGATCCGGCAACCACTAATGACGGTAAGAAAATGAGCAAAAAAGAGCAGGTCAATCAACTAAAACAACAGGTCGCTGCGCTGCCCGTGGGCCAGTCTACACAAGACAAGATCAACGATGTGAAAAACGACCTGACAAATGCCCGGCCAAAAGTTGGGTTGTTAAAAAAAGCGCTCGGGGTCCTCAGCTCTCGTCTCGGTACATTCCTTCCCGGGCCACTCGGGCTCACCTCCAAACTACAAACAGTCAACGACCTACTGGGTACTTTAAAAAACTTTGTCCCTAAAATTTCGGTGCCCGGCTTGCTTTCTAAAATTGGCAACCTGTTCAAAAAAGGGAAAGGCCTGTCAGACAAGGCGAAGGGCTTGGTCAGCAAGTCAAATGATTTGAAAGACAAATTTGACAACATCACCAGACAAGCTGATAAATTGCAGGATGTTGTTGATAAAAAAATAGCCAAAATCAATGACCTGCAAAATACACTGGACGAGCTGGCCAGAAAGAAAGCAGAATTGACGCAGAAATTGGAGGACAAACCAAAAAAGATTTTGGATGAACTGAAAGGCCAGGTAGCTGACGTAAAAGACAAGGCCGACGAGATGGCCAAGCAAGTAAATAACGAAGTCAAGGACAAAGAAAAATTGTTGGGCCAACTGGACGAACTTGAAAAAGCCAAAGACAAAATCAATGATGAGCTGAAAAACCTGGAAGACGAATTTGCTGACCTGTCTAAAGCAGGGGAAGACCTGGCAGAACAAGCCAAAGTGGTAGAGCAAGAAGTCGAGGAGGTCAAAAAGCAGGGAGAAAAACTGGAAGACCTGAAAAACCAGATCGAGGGCCTGAAACCCGAATCAATCCTGAACCAGGAACTGGCAAATTGCGAACAAGAACTGAAAGGCTTTTTGCTCGACATCACCGGAGCAAATGAAAAACAAGAAAAACTGAAAAAAAAGATGGGGGGCCTCCTGTCGTGGCCGGGAAAAATTTTAAAAAAAGTAACCAACCTCAAATTATTTCAGGATAAGTTAAAGCTACCGACGGACGGGATTCCGGTAGCTGACAAAGCTTTGGCTAAATTGGAGAACCTCGGTGACAAGGCCACTGCTATTGGTTCTATCGCTGAAGTACTGACCGGAAAGAAATCCAAGTTGCAGGAAACCATCGAAGGCTATGATCAAAAATTGGGGGATATCAAAAACGTCTATGACTCGAAGACGGCTGATGTTGATAAATTGAAGTCCGAACTCGTTGATTTAATCGCTGAAAAATCCGGCATTAAAGACCAGTTGAACGGAACGGTTGCCGACGTTGATGCATTGGAAACAAAGGCAAAGGATTTTATGAACCGCTACAATATTTTTGATGAAAAATCTGATTGTCTGGGCAACAAAGATTTGGAAGATAAATTGAAAGACCTCATGAAAGGCCAGGAAGAAACCGAGCCCAAAGTGGATGAATTGGAAGAAGAACTGAAGGATGCTGAACAACAGGAACAGAAACTCGAAGAAGCCACCCAGGAAGTCGAACAGGAGATCCAGGAAGATGTCCAAAAGGCAGAGGAACTAAAACAGGAGGAAGAAGCAATAAAAGAAGAATACGGCAGTGACGTCAAATTAGAGCCCGTAGAAGTGGAAGAATGGGCGGAAAGCTTTGAAGTCGAACGGCCATATTGGGATGCGGTTTTTCACCCAGACGATGAGGTTGTGGAAGGTCAGAAAGGCCGCTATTTTGAGGTAAAACTGAAAGACGCCGAAAAAAACGTGAAGTTGTTATTTGGCCCTGGCGAATACTGCATGAGTAAAAGTGATTTTCGAAAAAGGTACGGCTCGACGATCGGCTCTTTCGTGACCGAAGCGCTCCACGCCATGAAAAAATCGGATCAAAAAAAGGTCAAGCTTTTCATTCAGGGCAGTGCCGATATAGCTGGTCACAAAACCTTCTCTGGCAGGTTGGACGATAAATTCTATTATGAGGACATCAGCGTTTTGCCCCAGCAGGAAGACGACAGCGAACGTTTCCAGAGCACGCCTGTCGAGAAAGAGATTCCAGACCGGAATTTCCGTAACCAACACTTGCCTGATTTGCGCGCTCAATATTTGGCGGATATGATTAAAGTCTATTCAAGAAAATTCGAACCGGTTGTGCTGGAAGGAGCGGTCAAGGATTTCCAGGACGAAGAGGAAAGAAATGCCATTATCTACTTGTTTATTCCTGAAGAATTAATTTCGGACGTTGACAACGATTGAAGGGGTCATTTACAAATGAATATCGTGGCCTGTTTTGCAGTCGAAGTTATTTTTACAAGCATTGATTTCCATTCATCTCATCTTATAACGGTGTTAGCGCTAACACCGCTAATTTTTATCCAACAAATTGTTGAAAATTTTACCTATCGGTTTTTTCTTTTCCCTACCTTAGCATCAATAATAAGATCGAAAACCCAAGGGAAGAAAAATGAACCTCACCTCCGCCAAAGACGCACTGAAAAAATACTTCGGCTACGACTCCTTCCGGCCGCTCCAGGCCGAAGCCATCCAATCTTTATATGATAAAAAAGACGTTATCCTGCTGATGCCAACGGGAGGCGGAAAGTCAATCTGTTTCCAAATTCCAGCCGTCACGATGGAAGGAACCTGCGTGGTCGTATCCCCATTGATTTCGCTGATGAAAGACCAGGTAGAAGCGCTGCGGGCCAATGGTATCAAAGCTGCTTTTATCAACAGTTCCTTGTCGTACCAGGAGCAACAGGAAGTAGAAAACGACTTGTTTCATGGTCGACTTGACCTCGTCTACACTTCCCCTGAAAAAATGGCTTCGCAAGGTTTCCTGCCACTTTTGAAAGCCAGTAAAATCAGCTTTTTTGCCATCGATGAAGCACATTGTATTTCTTCCTGGGGGCATGATTTCCGACCAGAGTACCGACAGTTGCGCTTTTTGAAAAAGACCTTTCCTGACAAACCGATCATTGCCGTAACTGCTACCGCTGATAAACTGACGCGCAAGGACATGGCCGTACAATTGGGAATACCGGATTGCGAAAAATTTACCGCTTCATTTGACCGCCCTAATCTTTCTCTCGAAGTAAGACCCGGCCGAAAAAGAAAGGAGCAAATCTTAGAATTCATCAATGAAAGGCCCAATCAATCGGGCATCATCTACTGCCTCGCTAAAAAGACCTGTGAAACCCTGGCCGGCCAGTTGATCAACAACGGCATCAAGGCCGATTTTTACCATGCCGGTCTGAATTCACAGCAGCGCTCCAAGGTGCAGGAAGATTTCATCAATGACCGCACACCCATCATTTGCGCTACCATCGCATTTGGCATGGGCATCGACAAAAGCAACGTGCGGTGGATCATTCATTATAATTTACCCAAAAACATTGAGAGCTATTATCAGGAAATCGGAAGAGCGGGCCGCGATGGGTCCGATGCTGCTACCCTACTCTTTTATTCTGGTGGCGATCTGATGACGTTGCGCGAATTTATCAACCAGAACGACAGCGAATACCGGCAAATCCACAGTGCCAAACTGGACCGGATGTACCAATACGCCACGTCCCTCATCTGCCGACGTAAAATATTGCTCAATTATTTCAATGAAACCAATTTTGACAACTGTGGGAATTGTGACATCTGTAACAACCCTCCTCAATACCTCGATGGAACCGTGATCGCCCAAAAGGCGCTTTCGGCAGTAGCACGCCTAAAGCAAAGTGTGGCAAAAGGTGTCGTTATTGATGTGTTGAGGGGATCGAAAAGCTATAAAGTTTTGTCTTCCGGTTATGATCAAATAAAAACCTATGGTGCCGGTAAAGACCTAAAACAACAAGAATGGTTTTTCTATATGGAACAATTAGTGAACCAGGGATTGCTGGAAATCGCCTATGATGACTACAATAAACTCAAATTGACGGAGGCAAGCAAAGCTGTTTTATTTGAAGGACAAAAAGTACAGTTGGTCAAAGCAGAAACGGCCCAAAAACGAGAAGCAGAAGAAAAAGCCAAAGCCGATTCCAAGAAGAAAAAACAGTCGATGCGCAAACGGGTCAGAGACGAATTGTTTGAACATTTGAGAAAGCTGAGATTGGACCTGGCGAGGCAACAAGGCGTGCCTCCCTACATCGTTTTTTCTGATGCCACTTTGGAAGAAATGGCAGCAGAACGTCCTGCAACAGAGTTGGACATGATGCAGATCAGCGGCCTTGGTGAAGTTAAAATGCGAAACTATGGGCGTATATTTTTGAAAGCCATCCGCGACTTTTTATTGGCTAAAAAAAGTGAAGGAGTTGCCGTTGTGGGGAGTACCAACCTCGAAACCCTGAAGCTGTACCAGCGAGGACTTTCGATAGACGAAATTGCAAATGAAAGAAGTTTGAGCCCCGGAACCATCACTCAGCACCTGATCTTTTTATTCAACAGTGGGGAAGACATTGATTTGAAAAATGAAATCGGAGTCGAGGTTTTTCAAAAAATAAAATCGGTGTTGCCGGAGATGGAACGACCATATAAAATGAAAGAAATATTTGAAAAGTTTAATGAAGAGATCAACTACAACCAAATAAAGATGTCCTTAACCCTGCTGGACGGTCCGGATGTGCTTCCGACCTCCACTACCAGCCAGGAATACAGTGTTGAAGAAATCAGAAAGGCTTATAAAAATGCTTACAAACCCTGGACGGAGGAAGAAGATGCAAAGCTTCTCGAATTATACAACACAGATAAATCAAAATACGAAATAGCCGAAATTTTTCAGCGGAAGCCAGGCTCGGTAGCAGCCCGTCTGAAAAATTTATTAGCGAAGGAAAATCATTTTTAAAGTATTTTTTCATTATGAACAACCTGACACGTTATCCTCTTCTCTTCCTGTTGGTGCTTCCCTGCTTACTTTTTTCGCAAACAAAAGACTTTTCCAAAGTAGATGAATTTGCGAGAAATGTACCGAATTCAAAAACCACTTCCATCAGTAAATTGGCCAATTACCTGACGGCAGATTTTGCCGATGAAGAACAAAAAGTCAGGTCGATTTACGTTTGGATCGCTGATAACATCCGATATAATTACAAGGTCATCCGCAAGGAAAATATTTCGGTGGAAGACCGAATCAAGAAGGAACAGGCTACCAAAGTATTAAAAACAAAATTGGCCGTCTGTGAGGGATATTCCAACCTCTTTAAAGCATTATGTGATGAATCGGGGGTGACTTGCGAAATAGTTACTGGTAAATCAAAAGACAGCCGGGGCAGAATTCCCCGCATCGGCCATGCCTGGAATGCAGTTCGAGTGAATGGTCAGTGGTACCCGGTGGATGTTACCTGGGGAGCTGGTGGTATTTCAAGTGAAAAACAAAAATACGTGAAGAATTTCAGAGAGGAATTTTTTCTGGGCGAACCTGCATTTTTCATTCAACACCATTACCCAAAAGATCCGGTTTTTCAGTTTCTGGACCTGCCGATAACCCTCAAAGAGTTCAGCAGCAACAAAACGATAGCTATCGAAAAAAACACCGATGAACCCGCTGTTTTCGAAAACATTACGGATACCTTAAACCATTATGCGTCGCTGGACGAAAAAGGCAAAATGTTGAACAGCTGCCAGCGAATTCTTAGATTTGACCCAGACAACGATTATGCAAATTACAAAGTGGCCAAAATTCACTACGATGAGGCCATCGATAACTGGGAAGCTTATCAGCATGAATCAAAAGAGGTAATCGAAAAAAAGTCGCCTCTTACCTGGGAGAAAATAGAAAAGTGGGAAGGACAGATTGAAGTGTTCAAAAAGGGGCTGGAAATGACAAAAAAGCACCTGAACAAAATCCCGTCCGGATCAAAATACGCCAGCACTAAAAGGAGGATACTTTCGTCAATTGAACGTAACAATTCCATTCACAAAATGCTGGATAAACAATTTGCAGATTATAAAAACTTTTTAACACAGACCGGAGCGCCTAAAAATTGAGGAACTTAGCTCCCAATATATGAGTCAACACTGCCGTAGAACCCGTTAAAAAAGTACCCCAGGTCAGATCTACCACCACCACTATGAGTGGCCATTCGATGATGGTGGCCATATTCGTCAGGTCATACGTGGCGTAACAGAAAAAACCGAACATCGCACCCTGCACCAAAGCACCCTTCCAATTCCCTTGCTTGAAGTTTGGGATTATGGCGAAATAGAGGATTCCGCTCAGATAGATCAAATAAAATGCAGCGGCAGCCATCCAATTTACTTCGTCAGATAAAACAAAACCTATATGATTTTCGTAAAAATCTTGGGCTAAAATGCCCAGCCACACCATATCAATTGAAAAAAAGACAATGGCGGCCAACAGGTAAAGCAAAATGTATTTTTTGATCATCTTGAAAAGATTTTTATGAGAGCGTAACATTTTCTTCGTCAAAAGGTTAAGCTTAACCTGCTGCGAAAAATTTCGGCTTTGGGGAATCCGCATGATGTTTGGACGATAAAAAGATGATCCTTCTCAAAAATCAATAAATGAGATTTATTTTAACCTTATCTTTTATTTTTCTTACCAAATTGCTTTTGGGGCAAAGTCCCATAGCATTACAAGTTTCTTACCCCGTTTACTTCAATAATTCAGCCTACTCAAACTCCTCGTCTGAAGACGAATTACCAGTTGCTCACCTTTGTGGAATTGCCCTCCTATTTTTAGATACCGCCGAAACACAAGAAAAAATTACTATCACCAGCCTCAGAGATCCCATTATCTGGTTTGAGAAGGTAGGCATCTCCACTCGGGTAAAATTCATCGTTTCCGACAGTAACTCGATTATTTCGATCAATCTTTTGTACGCCAATAATGCATGTACCGTCAACATCCTCAAAAATGAACAATCGATCGCTACGGGAAGTATAACCCAAGATTTTGGCGAGTATGTAATTCGCCTGGTAGGCAATGAAGTGGTGGAAGAAGATATCAAAAGTTTGATCCAACTGATCAACGATTACCTGCTGCACCTGCATCAAAAAGAACAGAGGATCATTCCTGTTTCCCCCTTTTTCGATTCTGATTCATTAAATTTGATTATTGGAAAAGACTATTCTTTTGACACCGATTATGATTTGCATTGGTTTGATGAAACCCTCCGCAACCGAATCAAGAATTTGGCGATTAAATCGTTTATGGCAATTTCCCGCGATGAAAGCCAAAACCCCATCAAGGAAACCGAGGAGACAAATGCATGGGTTGAACACCAGGTCGAAAAAATACCGGGCGTTTCCAATATGACCAGAGGAAGGGTAACGACTGTTTTTAAAATGAAGGGCAAAAGGGACTACATGTTCCTGCGGGCCAACCAGGAATACTTGATGGAAATCGGGTATCAATATGAAAAGTGGAAGACAAGTTCAGGAAGGTTGATGATCAATAAATTTTCGATAAAAAACCGGGAGAACGACGACTTCATTGAAATGGACATTTTTGATTATACCTGGAACGGCGTGCCGATGCTCTATGTAGATTTGATCAACGGAGTCGTGATGGAAGATGCGGGGGCCTGGAAAGCCGATCAGTTCATTATAGCCATTCAGGATATTTTCCGCTTGGTGAAATTACCTGGCGAGACTTATTAGATAAAATTTTTCACGCGGAGACCGCAAAGCCCGCAGAGGTTTGAAAATAAACTCTCTGCGGGCTTTGCGGTCTCCGCGTGAAAAAATTCCTTTAAAGAGATTCTCCGCGTGCAGATTTTACGGCATGTGTGAGGGCAGAAACTACGAGTTGAACCTGTCTCCTTTCACCCAGAACAATTTCCAACTCTCTTTTCGTCTCTGATTTAACACCATTTCTATAAATCTCGACACCAGGTTTTTCTTCTAAAATAGGCATTCTGAATCCAGGGTTTGGATACTCATCCCCATCCCGAAGAATCTGGATTTTTTTCATGTCGATATCAATGTTCGCAATACCGACCCGTTTTTCATAAGAGTCTCCGTTTTCTTTCGTGCGAATCACCATTTGAAAATTATCGTCCAGCAATACATCTACACTTTCCAAACCGGAAATGGTACCGATCGAATTGCGCATCTCCTCCTGTACCCTGCCCAGCGACCACCTGATCTTGCCGGCAGCATCTCCTTCTTCGATGGCATTGGCCTTCAGGTTTTCGGATGGTTTGTCACCTGTCAGTATCTGTTGTTCAGAGCGGTCTTTTACAGTGGTAGCATTCTTAAGCTCTGGGTTCTCCGAACCACAGGACATTAAAAACAGCATTATTAAAAATGGGAAAAAACTTATTTTTTTCATGTGGATATGTTTTTGTGAGCCGCAAAGTAACAGTACCCTGTTGAATTTTGAGAGCAATACATATAGGATATTTGGTTAAAATGATTTTCTACCTTTGGCAAAAAATTTCAAAAGATGAAAAACCTCCTATTTCTTACACTACTCCTGACCTTCTGTACTGCTCACATTGTATCGTCCCAAACTAATGACCTAACCTTCTCCATCTCCTTTTCCGAAGAGATAGAAAGCAACAAATTAGACGGTCGAGTACTCTTGTTCATTTCCAAGCATGACGACTCCGAGCCACGCCGGCAGATCGATGATGGCGTACAGACTGCCCAGGTATTCGGCGTGAATGCCAATAAATTAGCGCCGGGTCAGGCAGTTGAGATAGGAGCATCTGTTTTTGGTTATCCCCTGCGCAGCATCAACCTGTTGCCGCCTGGCGAATATTATATACAAGGTTTTCTAAACAGGTACGATACCTACAACCTGAGCACTGGCCATTCGGTAAAACTCCCCGCCTCTTGGGCTGCCGGACAGCGCTTCAACAACGAACCCGGAAATCTTTACAGCCGACCGCAAAAAGTGATGATCGACCCGGACAAAGGCGGGAAAATTGAAATCGTTTTGACCGAAAAATTACCTGACGTAAGCAAACCTGTTGACAGCAAGTACATCAAACATATAGAAATCAAAAGCGAAAAACTGAGCGCATTCTGGGGCAGGGACATGTACCTGGGGGCGCACGTGCTGCTGCCACATGGATTTGATGAGCATCCCGAAGCTAAATATCCTTTGATGGTTTTTCATGGTCATTTTCCATACGACTTTGGTGGTTTCAGGCCGGAGGCGCCTGATTACAACATGGAACCAGATTTTTCTCCCCGTTTCAATATCAGGGGGTACAATATCATACAACAGGAAGAGGCAAATAATTTCTACAAGGCCTGGGTAAGCGACACGATGCCCCGCTTTATCATCATCAAAATTCAACATGCCAACCCGTATTACGATGATAGCTACGCCGTAAACTCCGCCAATCTCGGACCTTATGGAGACGCTATTACTTATGAACTGATCCCGCACATAGAAAAGAAATTTAGGGGCATTGGCGAAGGCTGGGCGCGCTTCTTATACGGCGGTTCTACTGGTGGCTGGGAAGCCCTGGCGGCACAGGTCTTTTACCCCGATGATTACAACGGTTGTTTTGCAGCCTGCCCCGACCCTATCGACTTCAGGGCTTATACTTCCGTAAATATTTACGAAAACAAAAATGCTTATTACGAAGCAGGGCCCTTCAGAAAAACTTATCGGCCAGGTCGCCGTGACTTTTTGGGCCACATCTCCGCTTACCTGATCGATCAAAATCACCGGGAACTGGCCTTGGCTGACAAGTCTCGCTCCGGTGACCAATGGGACATTTGGCAAGCTGTTTATTCACCAGTTGGAAATGACGGTTACCCAGCTCCCATTTGGGACAAGCTGACTGGCGAAATTGATCCGAAGGTTGCTGCGTACTGGCAGGAAAACTACGACCTACAGTATATCCTTCGCCGCGACTGGGAAACGATCGGTCCTAAATTGGTCGGCAAAATCCATATATATTGTGGCGACATGGACAACTATTATCTCAATAACGCCGTCTATTTAATGGAAGAATTTCTGGAAAGTACCATGTATCCGTACTACGATGGAGAAGTAGATTATGGAGATCGGGCAGAGCATTGCTGGAACGGCGACCAAGAAAATCCAAATCATATTTCACGACTCCGTTACAATACTATGTACATTCCAAAAATTTTGAAAAGGATAAAAGAATCCGCTCCAGCAGGGGCTGACCTGAAAAGTTGGAGATATTAAATAAATACATGGACGTTACGGAAAAAATAGCTCCTCTAACGGGACATGACCGTAAAACGCTTTTAGCAAAAAAAGTACTTTACCGAGACGAACGGGGTAACTGGCTGTTCTACATTTTTATCTTTTTTACCCTTGTCTATTCATTGCTCGCTGACCAACTTTTGAATGCCGTTTCTCTCGTTTTCCTGGTCGTTTTTATCTGCTTGACAGCATTGGCTTTTATTGGTAAAAACAGAGCGGTGCAGGCTGTTAACGCAGATCTAAAACTCAACTCAAAATTGATCTTGACGGGAAAAATCATTGAAGTTGTTGAATTTGTGGAGAGCGAAGATTATCCTGACCGTTTTTTCAAAATGGGAAATCAACGGATCGATGACCGGGATAAATATTTGCTTCACGGTCGCAGATATGAAATACATTTTGCGAAACACAGTGAAGAAATATTAAAAGTAATACCGCTAAAAACCGAACTCTGATTCGACAAAAATCATTCGTTAACAAAATTCAAAACAACATTTTCATAACATAAACACCTCCTGATTGGCGTTTTCTTTGCAACTGTTTCACAAAAAAATCCATTAATAATGATCAAAAAAATATTACCATTCCTCGCCCTGACCTTTCTGTTCACCACTGCCAATGCGCAGTTCAACCTGAAAAAATTAGCCAAGGATGCAGAAAACACCGTCAAAGACATTGCCGGTGGTGGTGGCCTTTCGGCTGACGAAGCAGGCCGGGGATTGAAAGAGGCCCTCAATGTGGGTGTTGGAGATGCAGTCGACTTTCTGTCTGCTGAAGATGGTTTCTACAAATCTGCCTACAAGATTATGTTACCGGAAGAAGCACAGAAAGTGACCAGCAAACTTAAATCCGTTCCTGGTTTCTCCAACGTTGAATCTGATTTGATTGAAAAAATGAACCGGGCCGCAGAAATTGCCGCCGGCAAAGCTAAACCGATCTTCGTGCAAGCCATCAAAGACATGACGTTCAAGGATGCGATGAACATCCTCATGGGAGAAGACGATGCCGCTACCACGTACCTGAAAGGCTCTACTTACAAATCCCTTTATGGTGAATTTATGCCAGTCATTCAATCAGCACTGGACGAAGTGAACGCCCGTGAATACTGGAAGAAAGCAGTAACTGCCTACAACAAGATTCCTTTTGTTGATAAAACCAACCCTGAACTGGACGACCACGTGAACCGCAAAGCGCTGGATGGTATGTTTGGCCTGGTCGAGAAAAAAGAAGAAGGCATCCGCAACGATGCCAGCCTGCGCAACACAGACCTGCTGAAAAAAGTATTTGCCAAACAGGACAAATAATTGTGCAGATTGATGAGAGCTGAGTGATAAGTGTTTTCACCAAAATAACAGAAAAGCGATTTTGCCTTAGTGGCAAAATCGCTTTTCTGATTTTCTGAAAATTCTTTTCTAATCATCTAACTCCTCTTCTCCTAAACTACTACTCTCAGCGCTCTGCTCTGCTTAATCTTCTTTCGGGGGATTGAAATTCAATTCAAAACCAATCTTCTTGTTTGGTTCATCGTCATCAAAATCTTCCCAATCGGTAATTTCCTGCATGAACTCTTCCAGGTGACGAATACAAAATGGGTCTTTCAATTCCTCCGGCCGGTAGATGGCTATAGTTTTAGGGGGCTTGGGCTGACCGTAGTTTTCTATGAATGGATATTGGATCATTACTATCACTTTGCCGTTGAAAAGCTGTTGATAGACCAACGAACCACTATGTTTTATCAGGTGCCTTTTTATATCACTGTTCAGTTCCTGATACATGCCACTTTTTACATCTCCCAGGTTCAGCACGATCGCCTCGAGGTTTTGCAATTCAGACCGGACCTCCACTTTTGCATCCAAACCAACCTCTTTGATGGCATTCTCCAAAAAAGCGATAAGTTGATCTTTCAAACCACTTCCCCAGGCTTTACGGTAGGCTGCGGTTTGGACCAAAACTTCCTTGTAGGAAGCCACTTTTCTGGACAGACTAAAATATTCTTCTTTCATAATGTTTTTGTTTCTGATTTGACGGTAAATGTAGCAATTTGCAATGCTATGCAAGGCCCAAAGGCATGATCTTCTTCATTGCCTGTCAGCGACGATTACTTTCTTCGATATTAACCCATTGCTCGTTTTCAGGCTCAATAAATATACGCCGGTGGGCAGCTGGGATATATCAATTTTCCCTTGAACCGAATTCCCTTCCTTTACCCTTTTTCCCTGTAAATCGGTTAACGACCAATTTGATAGGCCATGTGTACCTTCAATGTCCACAGTTATTTCAGTATGTGCCGGATTGGGAAATACTTTCAAAAATTCTTCTTCTGTTTCAGTAATTGAAGAAGGAAAATCAAAAACCATTTTGGCTATTGAATTGCCAATTGTCCCAACTGCGATTATTGTATCTTGATGCTCGACGAACTCAAATACCTGGCTTGGAATGGTAGCATTGCTGTCAGCACTAAAGAAATACTCTTGCTCATTATGGATTATTGTGACTCCACTTTCATTTAAAGTAGAGGTCCTTGACAGCCAAACATCTCCTTTGGAGTCTTTTAAGACCTGTATGTAGTTGTCAAATTGGCTTTCAATGATTACGTTATAATCAGTTCCGTCAAACAATACAACCCCACCTTTCATGGCGAGCCAAATTTCCGATTCTGAAACGATATGAATATCTCTTACATCTCCACCTGAGATATAGAATCTCATGTCTTCATTGGTCCACTCCGAACTTGGGGATATTTTGGTTAGAAATTCTCTGTTGCTGAACCAGACATTATCCGCAGCATCAATATATGGATCCAAATTAAAATCCGTTTTTAGGTCAGGATATTCAGCTTGGGTAAAATGGGTCGTCTCATCTGTATCAAAATTATGTCTGATCAATCCCATGCCATCCGTGGAAATCCAAAAAATGTTGTTTTGAATGGCAATGCTCCGCAAATTATCCACTGGTAAGAATGAATTGCTTGCATTGAAATTCTCCAACTCACCGTCCACGTTATACGACCAAAGTCCATGTTCAGTGGTAGTAAACCAGATTGTGCCATTTTCGCCAACGGCAACACCACGAGGTTCGACATCCGATGTATTTGGGTCGACTTCAATGATTTCCCAAACACCATTTAATTTTATATTCAAGGTGCCATTTTCGTTGACCGTGACCAACTTGCCTTGATCACTTACAACGTCCCAATTCCAAGGCCAGGAAATATCTGGATCCACATACTCTAATTCTGAAGTGAAAGTTTGTGAAAACATTTGTAAACACATAAATACGAAACCTACAGAAGTAATTATTTTTTTCATAAATGCGTTTTTTTGCTTGATAAATTGGCTTAGTGGGATAGTAAAAATGCAATTGAGGACAATGCTAATAAATATTCGGTAATAACGTTGTTAATTCAAGGATAAAACCGGAAAACGGTCATACATCCCAATGGAAAAATCACTACCCACAATTATTGAGAGGAACCACAACAACTGGTTCTCAGCCATTGCCCCATACGGTACATCCTTTTTCTCGGCGGACAAAAACAGAAAATTTAATAACGGTTCTGCTGCCGATAAAATTTGTATTCACCTTTCTTTTAAAGTGGTACTTGATTTATTTCTTGCACAATTGTTACAATTTGGATCGCAACTACTTATATTTTTGTTTTTAGAAAGGAACTGGTATTTGAAAACTCCTGTTTCATTCTTTTAATTCAAAAAAGTATCATTCACGAAACAAAGCTAAACATGCTAAGAAGACCCAGAAGAAATAGAGCCTCCGCTGCAATCAGGGGCTTGGCACAAGAAACTTATTTGACGCCGGACCATTTGGTCAATCCGTTATTTCTGGTCTCAGGGAATAACGTAAAATCAGAGGTTCATTCACTTCCCGGCGTTTTCAGGTTGTCAATTGATAACGTGCTAAGGGAAGTAGAGGAGAGCCTACGTTTGGGCATCAATTGCTTCATGATGTTTCCAGCCGTCCCTGACGAATTCAAAGACAAGACCGGCACTTATTCTTTTGATGAAAATAATTTTTATTTAAAGGCAGCCACTGCCATCAAATCTGAATTTCCTGATAGCTGTCTCATCAGCGATGTTGCCTTGGACCCTTACAGCATTGATGGCCACGACGGCATTGTCAGGAATGGTAAGATTGTCAATGATGAAACACTTGGGGTGCTGGCCAAAATGTCGGTTGCACAAGCCCAGGCTGGTTTTGACATTATTGGTCCAAGCGACATGATGGATGGACGGGTGGCGGCAATCCGGACAGCACTGGATGAAGAGGGTCTCACAGACACGGGGATTATGAGTTACACGGCAAAATATGCAAGTGCGTTTTATGGTCCATTCCGGGATGCGCTGGACAGCGCGCCGAAGGCCTCAGAAGATATCCCAAAAGACAAAAAAACCTATCAAATGAACCCGGCCAACAAACGGGAAGCATTGATCGAAGGCGAACTTGACACGGCCGAAGGGGCTGACTTTTTGATGGTTAAACCCGCATTGAACTATCTCGATGTCATCGCTCTGATGAAAGAAAATTTTGAACTGCCGATTGCGGCCTATCATGTAAGTGGTGAATGTGCGATGCTGTTGGCCGCCTGCAAAAACGGTTGGCTCGAATATGAAAAAGCAATGCCTGAGACCTTGACAGCCATCCACCGGGCGGGTGCCGACGTCATCATTACTTACCTGGCAAAAGACTATTGCCGGGTACTGAACGGAGCATTATAAATTATCTCCAATGAAAAAAAAGCTGTCAGAATACATCGAAAAGCACAGTATGTTTATCCAGGGTGAACGCATCTTGATAGCAGCGAGTGCGGGTGTCGATTCGACAGTTTTGTGTTATTTATTTAATGAATTAAAAATAATATTTGGAATAGCCCATTGCAATTTTAAACTAAGAAAAGCGGAGTCGGACAAAGATGAATACTTTGTCAAGAAATTAGCCGAAAAATTTTTTGTCCCGTTTTATTCAACTTCATTTGAAACTGAATTATTTTCGAAAAAAAACAAATTGAGCCTTCAGGAAGCCGCCAGGAATTTACGATATGAGTGGCTGCAAAAAACTGCATACAACAATAACTTTGGAAAAATAGCAACCGCCCATCATTTGGATGACAACATCGAAACTATTTTATATAATTTTTCCAAGAGTACTGGAATCAAAGGGATCCGGGGAATTTTGCCGGTAAAATCAAATATAATCCGCCCCATGCTTTTTGCCGGTAAAAAAGAAATTCTGGATTACGCAAGCAAAAAAAATATTGAATATCGAGAAGACCAATCCAACCTCACGAATAAATACACACGTAATATAATAAGGCACAATATCACTCCTGTTTTTGAGGCCATAAATCCTTCTTTTCAAAAATCGGCCGGAGAATCGATCGAATATTTAAGAGATGTAGAAAAACTATTTAACCATGCCATCCGTCGAATACAAATTAATATTACCACGCTCGAAAGAGATGCAGGTGGCGAAAACATCATTGTTAAAATTGACATAAAAAAATTGCTTGCCGCACCGGCCTATGAAACAGTTTTATTTGAAATTCTAAACAATTATGACTTTAATAAATCACAAGTCAAACAAATTCTGAAAAGCATCCATAATGAACCGGGTCGTTTTTATTATTCCCCCCAAAAGCGATTATTGGTCGATCGTGAATATTTGATTGTGGAGCAACTAAAGGAATTAAAAAAGTCGATTTTTATCAAGGAAAATCCAGATGGGCAAGCCATAAGGATTGCTGGCGGGGCACTTGCCCTAAGCTACGCGAAAGGGCCGGTAGATAAATTTCCAAAGGACAGGAACATCGCTTTTTTTGATGCAGACAAAGTGGATTGGCCGCTCACTTTAAGGCACTGGGAGAGCGGTGATTATTTTCAACCGATTGGTATGCACGGCCGGAAAAAAAAGCTGCAAGATTTTTTCACCAATCAAAAATTATCCAGGCTGGAAAAAGAAAAAGTCTGGATTTTGGAAAGTAGTGGAAGCATTTGTTGGATTGTCGGTCACCGGATGGATGAACGCTTTAAAGTCACAGCCGAGACAGTTCGATGCTTGGTGGTCGAGTTTTTGCCAGGTAATTTTGTGACAGAAAAAAGGGGGCGTTCATAAACCAAATGGACGCTGCCACGTTCAAACCAAAAAAAGAAAAGATGAATAAGAAAACATTTATGCTCTTGGTTGCTGCACTTTTCATAGTGAAGGCCACCGCACAACAAGTTGAACAGAAACAAAGGACACTTTTGATCAAAACCGCTGCTACTTGGTGCCCACCTTGTGGTACTTGGGGCTGGGATTTGTTCGAAGGCATGATCGAGGATAATGAAGAGAATGCTCTATTGATTGCCGTCCACCACAGTGGTCTGCTGGAAAATGACATCAACAATGATTTATTTTCCAATTTTGGAGCAGTTTATCAGCCAATGTTCTTTGTTGACGAAACCAACATTAATGCGACTTCCTCTAATGCTTCTACCAAAAGATCTGAGACGGCAGCTGCGGTAACGGATGTCTTCAACAACCAAGCTCCTGTTGCCAATGTTGGATTTACCCCTACCTTCGCCAACAATAAATTATCTGTAAATGCCAAAGTGAAATTCTATCAGGAGACAGAAGGAGAGTTTTATCTCAGCGTGTATCTGATGGAAGATGGGGTCATCGAATTCCAACAGTCCATCGGCAATAATGCCGTACACAAAAAGATTATCCGTTCTGGATTTACGGATGATACCTTTGGCGAATTGGTCACAACTGGTTCAGTTAGCGCGGATCAGGAATTTGACATGTCATTCGAATTGCAGATTGGGGAGGTTGCAGGTTACGACTACGAAGTGGCCGGTATTATTTGGAAAAAAGAAAATGATAAATACCTCCCGGTCAATGTCTGGTCGACTAAAAACATAGAGACCACTTCTTCTGTAAAAGATGTCGATGGTATTGCTGATTTTTCCGTGAAGCCAAATGTTACTTCAAGCCAGGCGGTAATTAATATCGACTTGGACGAAAACATTAAAAACCTTTCGTTGGACTTGGTCGACATTAACGGAAAAGTTATTTCTCAAATCAACAGAGGAAATTTCAACAAAGGAAGTCAGACATTTTTTATCGACAAATCTTTAGTACAAAACAATGGTCTGTTTTTCGTAAGATTGACAGATGGAAAAAATGTGTCCACCAGAAAAATTATTTTTCAATAATTTTTAAATAAAAACACAAACAAAAAAGCAAGCTAATGATTAGCTTGCTTTTTTGTTTGTTTTACTCACCGTTTACTTCCGCTACCGGTCCGCTTTTATTTACGGGATATTCAACATTTTATGTGTCTGTAAACTCAACCGCCATTTGGGATTTTTCAAACAAAATTCAATGGCCAGTTGAGTATTTTTTTCGATAGCTGGCCCATCCATCGGTTGAATAAAAAAATGGTCAAAATCCAGGTCTTCATACAGGCGCGGTTCTGCCCCTAACTGTGGAAAAACAAGTTTTAATTCATGCCCTTTATTGACCACTAATTCGGCTCCAGCTTTCGGGCTCATACATATCCAATCCAATGAATCCGGGGTTTTGCACGTTCCGTTGGTTTCAACGGCCACCTCGAATCCCGCTTTCTGCAATGCCTTTATCAAGGGCTCATCTAATTGTAACAATGGCTCACCACCGGTACAAACCACGTAGGGTTTACCTAAATTTATATTGCCCCAAAGAGTGGCAATTTTATGTGTCAATTCATCCTTGGTATACCTGCCACCATTTTCTCCGTCCGTCCCCCAAAAATCCGTATCGCAAAATTGACAGATGGCTTTGTGACGGTCTTCTTCTCTTCCGCTCCACAGGTTGCAGCCAGTGAAACGACAAAACACAGCCGGCCTTCCGGCCTGTGCACCTTCGCCTTGCAGCGTGTAATATATTTCTTTTATTTTGTACAAATCAAAATTGCTGATTGATAATTATTAATTGGTTTTTTGGATTGTAAATAAATAATAATTAAAAATTGATTCTTTTTTTATCAAAGTAATATCTTGAATGACTGCATTATACTTAATTATTCTTTTTTTATAATCATTTAAATCTAATTGATGAGGATGTAAAATATCACCGGGAAAAAATTGAAATATCTTTTTAAGAAAAATGTAATTATGTGCATCGACGGTTAAATATAGAAACCCGTTTTTCATTAAAGATTTCATTAAATTTTTGAGGCATAGGTTTAAATCTTTTACATGATTTATGGCATTTATACAGAATATTTTGTCATATTTATTTTGACTCACAAATTCCTCTAACCCTTTTTCTATAAAGTCTACATACGGATAGCTGCTTTTTTGAAAATGATCCAATTGTCTCTCGTACGTATCACACAATGGGTCAATCGCAGTCACCTTATTATCGGTCAAAACTGTAAAAATCCCTGCGGGGCCGCATCCTGCATCTAAAATTTTATCAGAAGGTAAAATTCTGATTTTATTGTTTGCCAAAAAATCCTTCCAATAGTTTTTTTTCCAAGTCAGGTACGCTTGAACCGGCCGATCGGATAAATAATTTTTCCACCATAAAGACTCGGCAAATTGGGCTAATTTCCATCGAAAAGTCATGGTGCGAAGTTATACAGATTTCCTGATTCTTGGTCAGCCGAATAGGGAAGATTGGCTAACTTGCACCCCCAAAAGGATATTTTTATTTTTTAAATCACACAGTCATGTTATTTGCCATTGGAACCAAAGTTAAATTTCTGCACACCGGCGACGAAGGTGTTGTCAAAGCTCGTCTTGAGAAAGGCATGGTCAGTGTTTACCTGCCAAAAGATGATATGGAAATCCCCGCCGCCGAAGTAGACCTGATCCGAATCGATGATGTAGTCAAGAGCAGCTCCGTAAAAGCCAAAGTGGTGCCGGGAAAAAAGGAGAAACAAGCTCCACAACGACCTGCCATAAAAATCCAAACCCAGTACGCCATCCTCAAGAGTTTCGGAATCCAGCTCGCCTTTTTACCAGTTGAGAACAGTGCGGGCCTGACTGAAAAGTTTAAAATATACCTGATCAATGACACCAAGTACGAGATACTTTACAATATTAAATTCTGGCTGGATTACCGAACACAAACCTGGAGCGACAAACTGTCTTCCACTTCTTATCTCCCACTGGGCGAAATGGTTTACGATGACCTGAACGAGGCTCCTGAATTCGAAGTGGAAATCAACTGGCTGACGACAGAGGGCGTTGGCAAGCCGACCTCTAAAACACTGAAAATCAAAGCGAAATCTTTCTTTAAGACAATGCGGACTGCTCCGTTGCTAAACAAGCCAACCCATCTTTACAAGCTATTTGAAAAACCTGATTTCAGGGAAGATACGAAAGCAGAAGATCTCAGCGCCTATACCAAAAGGCATGCAAAACCATCTTGGTACAAAGGTGACAACGCTCGCACGTTAAACTCCGTAGATACCAGTGAACTGGCTAATTTTTCCCGGGAAATTGATTTGCATATTGAAAAGCTGCGAGACGACTGGGAAAAGATGAGCAATGCAGAAATCATCTCCATTCAGTTGATAGAATTCGAAAACTACCTGCAGCAATCCATCAGACTTGGGGCCCCAAGCGTTTTCATCATACATGGAGTCGGCAAAGGAAGATTAAGGGACGAAATCGCCACCCGGCTTTTCAAGAACACAGATGTCAAGACGTTTAAAAACGAGTATCACCCGAAGTATGGGTGGGGCGCAACAGAAGTTATTTTTGAATAAAAAAATAATTCATCATTCTTCATTCTCCAACAACCTATCGTTTCGGCAAAAACACTTCCGCCATCATACACCGCACACTCCCCCCTCCGAGCGTTTCTATAGTGGGAATCGGTGCATAAAGAATTGCTGTATGTTTTTCAATTTGTTGAATTTGTTCCGGCCGAAGCGATTTAAATGCCTGCTCGGACATAATGAGGAAGGTCTCCCCATTTTCATTGCTCACCTGAAGCATATTTCCGGCAAACTGCATCATCTGATCCAAGGAGATTTCAACAATCTCTTTCCCCGTTGCGCTGAATTTTTCCAATAACAGATCGTGTTCCTCCTTGTCCTTGACCGTTTCCAGACAGATAACGACAAATGTTTCGCCCAAAGCCATCATGACATTGGTATGATAAATTTCCTTTCCATTTTCATCAACAGCATGAAACGCAACTGGATCAAAATCAGTGATTTCGCAAAATCGGTTCAATAGATCAACAGATGTCCGAGGGCTGAGGCAGGCATAAGCCAAGCGGTTGGGCCGATCCAAAATCAGGCTGCCCGTTCCTTCCAGGATAATATTTTCCTGCTCATAGTCTTCCAGCTCGATTTTTTTTCCAATAAAGAAATCATCCATCAATATATCCAGCACATCATCTCTTCGTTCGAGCCGCCGGGTTTTTGACAACATCGGATAAGTGATCACTGTCCCGTTCTGGTGAAAGGTGATCCAGTTATTAGGAAAGACAGCATCAGGGGTTACCGGTACAGGTGTATCTTCCACGATGATGATATGGATGCCCTTATCTCGCAGTTTGGCCACAAAGTCATCGAATTCTTTGATTGCTTTTTCGCTGGCCGCTTTTGCATTCATTCCTGTCTCATTCGATTGAAAAGCGTTGCTGGCCGCCGTCTCTTCGTTGTAGCCAAAATTGGCCGGGCGGACCATCAGGATATTTGAAGTTGTCTGGTAAAGTTTTTCCTGCACGGTTGAAAATTTAATTAAGAGATAAACAAGAGTGCAAATGTATGCGCTCGATAATATTTCTAAGAAGTAGTTTGAAAATTCCTGTTGAGTCTATAAAGTTTTTACCATCGATAGTAATTTATTTGAAATGCCGGCATTGGAGGAGTTTGGCAGAACATTGGAAAACAATAAAATTCAGATAGAATCATTGAGTTTCCGAACCGATTCTGCCTTACTGAGAGATGAAGGCAACTTAAAATTGGGAAAGTATTTTACCAGGCGTATCAAAAAGCGGGGAGGATTCTGGCTGTTTCGGAAGAAGAAAAGATATATTTCCAGATATGCCTTTTATTCGCCCCGATCGACAAATTATTTTAGGCAGATACGGGGCGAAGTTGAGGTGCGGTGATATTCTCAACCAATTTGATTACCGGTCACATTATACAGCTTGTTCTGGCACGAGCGAGACACTCAATTTCTCAAGCACAGTTTGTAAAATCAAGCCGCTGGCGGATTCTGCTTCGGGATCATCGTTTTCGTCATTTTCTCCTTTGCTGTGCAGAATTAACCCTTCATGGGTAACGGGGTCATACCAAATCGATCCGGAATCTCCTCCTTGGCTGATCTCATCATCATTCGGGTTACCCTCTTCAACAGGTTTAAGGCTTACCCATTTAAGCCCCACACCGACGACCCGGGCACGCGTTACGCCAGTTCTTGTTCCAGATTTTTCGACTATGTCTCCTATTTTCGGAATTCTGGTCTTGGTGATGAGGACTCCGGTTTCAAATTGTTCTGTAATGAAATCGCGGTTAGTTATGCGAGCAATTGCACAGTCCCAACGTCGGTTGTGCCGTACCAATTTACCAACTTTGTTTGCTCGTCGTGGTCTATTATTGGTATTTATTCTGCCCGGTTGATAGGTGTTGGCCCCTCTCCGCATTGACCCTAACTTGAATTTTCGTGCAGCAAGCACATGCCAGTTGCTGAGGATACATGGGGCAAAATCATTCTTCTTGTCATACACAATCAGGCCCAAGGTCCCATTGGTACTGTTCTTACTTGATATACTGATCCCTGGTTGCAGGGTATCAAAGCGCTCATTTCGTTGATTGCTCATCTGTAATTGATTTAAAAGGTTAATGGTTATTACGTTGTGATTTTAACGATAGATATAATCACCGTATGTGCATATTAAACTGTCTCCCAGTTCTACACGATGCCAAATTAATGGCGATCATCAGCTACGACTACAGGAAGGTTGCTCGTTTCTATTATTATTTTAATTTTTCAAAGGCATCTTCTTTAAACAAGCTTTCACTATGAGAGTCCTCTATTCAAGGGTTCAATACGTGCAGAATGACGATCTGTTACTTAAATAGTTAAGAGAAATTAATTATTTGAATAGGAAGCATTTTTTTATATCCATTTTAAATCTGGTTGATTTCCTAAAAATTAAATCGTTTTTATTTTTCTTAAATGATAAGAAGAAGTGGGTGTGTTCACGACCACTTCTTTATAATTCTTAATGTAAAAATTTGGGGAGACGGGCTTCTTTTAGGTTTTCTTTGGGTATTAAATTGTCACAAGCGTTCTTATCTTCATAGGTGTTCGTAAGCGGACACCAATTGACCATTTCCAAACTAACATCACTAATTTAATTAATTTAAATTTCATAAAACACAGATAATCAAAAAGTAAGAAACATGGTATAGTTGTAGGGCCATATTAATATTTAGTTCAATAATTTTCAATTCATTTCACTCTGTAAGATATGACACATTACAACATTAAATTTATCATTAGAAACATTCTTCGAAATAAGTCATTATTCACTATTAACATCTTGGGCTTGTCAATTGGAATTGCGTGTGCGCTATTTATTTATCTTTGGGTACTTGACGAATATCAAGTTGATAAATTTCTTTCAAATGATAATGGTCCGTATGAACTGATCATGCACTTCCATTCCAACAAAGATATATCGACCGGATTCAGTACACCTTGCCTGCTTGCAGAAAATTTGAATTCAGAAATACCAGAAATCAAATACGCAGCTGCTGTAAGAAGATGGAACAATATCACCATAAATTATGGTCAGTCTCCCCTTAAAGCAAGTGGTATTTTCGCAGGAAAACAATTTTTCCAGATATTCGATTACAAATTAATTTATGGAAACTCAAAAATGTTATTAAATGACAAGAGTTCAATTGTTATCTCAGATGTTTTAGCAAAAAAATTATTTAATAATATTGGTGAAGGCTTAATTGGAAAAGAAATACAACTACAACAAAACAACCTTTTTAAAATATCCGGTGTATTTCAGTCTCCGCCTAAAAATGCTACACATCAGTTTGATTTCGTAGTACCATTTGAAGAATTTAAATCAAATAATAACTGGGCCTTTAACTGGAATTATTCAACCGTATCAACATATGTCTCTTTAAAAAATGGTGTAGAACTGCAATTATTCAACGATAAAATAAAAAAATATCTAAATAACAAAAGAGACAAAGACCAGCTACTAACAACTCTTGAAGCAAGAAAATTTACAGATGCTTACTTATATGGAGAATACGACAATGGTCAAGTTTCAGGAGGCCGAATACTTTATATTCGTCTTTTCATTTTAGCCGCTATATTCATTTTAATCATTGCCTGCATGAATTTCATGAATTTATCCACTGCAATTGGTGCAGAAAGGGCTAAAGAAGTCAGTATTAAAAAGATAATTGGAGAGAGCGACGGAAACCTCATCATTCAGTTTTTAAATGAATCGATTGCCATTTCAATTATTGCACTAATCTTAGCTCTTGTAATTGTCGTGGATTTACTTCCTTTTTTCAACGATTTAACGGGCAAAGAAATTAAATGGTCGTTCAATGCAAACACGTTAGGCATGGCATTGTTAGTTACTCTATTTACCGGTCTGCTCGCTGGCAGCTATCCTGCATTTATGCTGTCAAGGTTCAAACCTAAAGATATATTGAAGGGTGTTTCATCATTATCATCTAAAGATTTAAGCATTTCAAAGGCAATTTGATTTTCTGGTTGGCCTTCCCACTTGTCAATAATATAATTGTTTCTCTCGCTAACAAGACTATGTCCAATACTTGAGGTATTTATTACTCCTTTAATATTTTGTAATTCATCCAAAAAAGTTTCCGTGTTTTCTTTTACTTTCCCTTCTATTTCGAATTGTAAGAGGTTGTTTTTGTTATATCCCAGACTTTTGGATTGGATAAAATTTATTTGTTGATAAAAGATATATGCAGCCACTATCATAGTGAAGGATAGAACAAACTGACTTAGGACCAATACCTTTCGAATGCTTAAATCTTTAGATGATAATGATGAAACACCCTTCAAT
>JBCBRY010000106.1:0-30794 GCA_039819485.1 Bacteroidota bacterium
TACAACCTTATATTATTACATAGTAAGGAAAAAATTCCAGAAAAGGTTGTAGCACTCTAAAGATTTTTCATAATTCCCTATTTTACTATAGGTGTTTCCCATCCCAATCAAACAATCCAAATATCTCCCCCACACCTCCTCCTTCTCAAAAATAAACCCTGCCTTTTCAAAATAAACTACCGCACTATCATACTCCGCCGAATCCGAAAACATTTCCGCTTTTACAAAAAAATCATAGGCGACCAAAGTATCACCCATTTCAAAATCCTGTGCCGAAATAATAAATGGAAAAAAAGAAAAAGTAATTAATTTAACTAAAAGTGTTTTCATAAAAAAGAAATTTTAAGTGAGCGAAAAAATAGGGTTTTAGGATCGGATATAAATGACATATTTTGGAAATATGTCATTTATGAATTAATGCTGAATCGCCCGCCGGTCCCCAGTCAGCACAAAGCCGGCCCAAAAAAACGGATGCTCGAATTTGCTGTTTTCAGCGTGGTCAAGCAACTGTAATTGCGCCTTTTGTAAAGACCGGTCTTTTGATTGGGCCTCCTTTATCAGGTTTTGATAAAAAACGATCATCAGGTCGGCAGTCTTATCGTCGTGAACCTCCCACTGGCTCATCAGCAGGGACGGGCAGCCGGCATAGGCAAAGGCACGGGCGAGGGTGATCATCCCCTCCCCTTGGCGAACGTTCGAATAATAACCTGATTGGCAGGCGCTGAGCACCGTTAGTTGGGCATTCAAATCCAGGTTGTAAATTTCTGCGACGTGGAGGTTGCCATCTTCTGCATCATCGGCACCGGTGGTAAACGGCAGTTTGGAAAATGCTGGTTCAGCACCGTCCAAAATACCGTGGGTGGACAAATGGAGCAGCCTGAACCGGGGGGCGTGTTTTTTGAAATGGGCCTCTGTGGCCGCTGGCCCCAGCCAAATCTGGCTCTTATTGGGAAATAGTTTTTGAATGGCACGCAATTCTTTCTTTGCGCCGGGAAGGTCTCTATACTCTTCGGCGATCAGGTCAAAACTGTCCAATGGCATCTCGTAAATAGGCTCAAGTTCTGAATTCTTTTTCTTTTGGGGCCTATTACCAGCAACGGCAGCCTTGCCATAACTAGCTGCAAAACCACCAAAAAGGTCTTCCGACGGCACACCTGAAATTGGTCGTTTCGCGGTTTGATGAAGAATGGTGGCTGAGTAGCCATAGCTAAAAGCATAATCTCTAAGTACGTAATCCAGGTCCCGAAACCGGAAACGGCGAGGGCGGTCTGGCAGTCTTCTCAACAACACGCCAAAGTTGAGTCGGTGCAGCAGGCCGTCAGCCACGATGATTATTTTATTAATGGAAGGGGAAACACTTTCCAAGGGTTTTTCCAAAAGGAGCTGATAAAGTTGGTAAGCCGTAGAGAGGTACAATTTCTTTGACTGCCTTGTGTCTTTTCTTATTAAATCATAATCCGAAATACCTCTTCGGAAATCGGCAACCCATTGATCAAGGCTGTCGGGCCTCGGTATTTTATAGACATTAAAATCCGAATTGGAAATGGCAAAAATGAAGATGGAGGTATCGGTCAGCATGTACTCGAGAAGAAGCTCTTCATCTGTAAGTACGTTTTGCTGAAAGGTGTCTACGGAGACAACCTGATTATTGTATTTACTGTTAAAATAATCGCGGTGATCCTCTTTTAAACTATTTCTCACTGCCTCCAATTTCCTCTTCTGGTCAAAGATGTCGTTTACTAATTTATTCAGGTATTTTTCTGCAATTCGCATTATACTTTCCAAAGAATCTATTTTCTCAGGATCGGAAGTAATTTCTAATTGTTTTTTATTTTTATCAACCAGATTTTGAATTTTATAAAAACTGATTTTATTTAATTGAATGCTATCCATCAATTTTTTTTCGTCATTGAGAATGCTGACAGTTATTTTATTCTTAATTACGGAACCTATCTGATTAAATTGAGAACGAAGCACAGCCGCTCTGTTTTTTTCGGAAATACTGAAAGCTGAGTGCAGGTATTGCTGCTGTTTAGTTTTGTGGTACGCCCGGTAATTTACTTCCACAGCTTCTCTATAAAGTCCATTTTGATTTTCCCCTAATACTATTTTCGATTCGTCAGAGTCATAGTCATTTCTTATTTTATCAATAAATTTCATCGCATAATCATAACAGGACAGAGCAGTATCAAAATTTGATTGACTTAGGTTTCGACCTTCTTTTACCAGTAAAATACGTGCCTTTGACCTAAGCCCCATGAGCAGTGACCCATAATGAGAAATAGTCTTCAACTCTTCTTCAGAAACGTTTGACGAAGAGACCATGTCAATGCCCCTCTGTACATAAACAAGGGCACTGTCCTGTTTTTTTTGCTGGTGAAATAGCTCACCGATTTCCATATATGACAGGGCCAGCATTGAATTGATCTCGGAATTTTCAGTAAATAGATTTTTATATAAATTCAATGCTTTCTGATAATATTTAATGGCAGTTTCGTACTCTTCTTTCTGTCTGAAAACCTTGCCTTTCAATCTATAACAATCCCCTATATTAATAGCATCGGTTTTAAGGAAAAGACTTGCGGAATTATCCAAATAACTGATAGCCTCATCATAGTTCTGTTCTCCGATACATGCTTTCCCAAGCAATGAATAGGTCTCGGCCATTAATTGCAGGTTTCTTGGTACAACCTCTTCCAATAGGCTCAATGAATAATGCAAGGAAGTTCTCGCCTTGTCCCACTCTTTTTTCTTTATTTTAAGATTAGCGATTTTATTATTCATTCTAATGACATCCAACCCGTAGTCTCCCTGGGTTTGGCGATACCATTCCAAAGCAGTTTGGTACTTTATCAATGATTTGTCAAAGTTGCCCCTGTTTTCATAATAAAGGGCCAAACTGTTCAAGGACGTTAAGAATAGATGCCCCAGTCCACCTGGATTTTTTTTAAAAATAGCATGGGACTTTTCTATATAAATTTCTGCTTTGTCATAATCATTTTTTAAGGAATAAATAAAACTTAGGCTTCCATAGAGGAACCCTACATTATAATATTCTTTAACCTTCATAGATTGGTAAATACTATCTGAAATATTATAGAAAAAAAGTGCTTTGTTATAATCCCCGGTGACAAAAAAAGCACGTCCGAGGTTTAATTGACTTTCAGCTATGCTTAAATGTGCCGAGCCATATAATTCATGAAATATTCCCAATTCTTTTTTTGCACTGGCCAAGGCCATTTTATAATTGCCGGTCCCCATATATTTTGATACCAAATAACCATAGTTTTTAGCAGTGTTTTTATGGTGTTCTCCAAAATACATCCTGGTAACATCCAGGGCTTTTTGCTCTTGTTGAATGGCTTTTTTGAAATTTCCGGCGTTATAGTAATAATCAGAATAATTGCTGTGCAGCAATGCTAATTCAGGAGAATTTTCGCCATAGATTTTTTCCGTCACTCCAAGTGTTTCCAGGATCAGTTTTTCAGTTGACGGTTCAATGCCGGTCATAATTTTATTTAAAACCAACCTCTTGTTAACTAGGTTGGTTACAGGGTGAAGGCTGCCGTACCTGTCCAAACTAATCTGCAAGGCTCTTTGCAGCAAACTATCTCTTTTATCAGGATTGGAGCCGATATATCCCTGACTCATTAAGACATATGAACCAATTGTTCTTGAATGATATTCTCCGTAAAGGGACTTGCTAAGATCCAATGCTTTTCCAATATAATTTATCGTGTCATTTTTATAGAAGTATTGCATCCCTCCCAACATTTGGTAGATAGTAATTAACTCTTGGTGCGAATTGCCGGACAGTCCCTCGTAATTGTTTTTTGCGGAATCCAGGCAGGCCAACGCCTCCTCTGCAAATGAATGATCATTGTAAATGCGGCCTTTGTTAAAAATACATTTTGTTATTTCAGGTGATTTTTCGGCAATGGATAAATATTTGTAGATCTCAATGCCTTTATCGCAATTTTCAATGCCCTTTTTATAACTATTTAAAATCCCCTCGAAATATCCTTTTTCACAATAGCATTTTGCAGTCAGCAGATGATTTTCTCCAAATTGTTGTTGACTTAATTTCAGTGCTTCGTTGATGTGAGCCAATGCCTTTTTGTACTTACTGAAAGGAAGGAGATTTTCAGCAAGCTCTAAACGGCTCCTTATTTGTCCTTCAACATGATCGATCCTCAAATAAAAATTCAATGCCTTGTTAAAATATACTAATGCACTGTCGTAATCGGCTAAATCACTGAACAACTCCGCTTTTTTAAACAATGAACCCTCCAATGAAATATTTTCTGAAACAGGAACCTGGGCAATTATACTTTTATCTGCCCACTGAACACAAAGAACTACCATCAGGCAGGAAATCCATTTATTGAAATTCATATTTTTAAGTCTAAATGAACGATGATCTATAAATTCATAAAAAGGAAATAGCGAATAGAAAAAAACGACAAATTTTTGAACATATCTTCATAGCAATAGATACGGATTGGATTTCCAATTGCAAAAAATCAATATAAATAATACATTATCAATTGTTTACAATTTAAACATTTACTGTTTTATATCTATTTTTCCTCGAAAATTATTTTTAAAAAATTCAAATTGATTAACCTAAGTTGCGATGCATCATCGCTTGTCTTCCGCCGCCTTCGGCGCCGTGTGTTTACCACAACTTGAATTAATTATTCAGCCGTTTAAATCACTGCTGAGAACCATTTCAATGACAGTGGGAGAAAAATATTTTCGGCCATAGCCCCTCGCCGATTGGACATCAAACACCATTCTGACAATCAAGTCTCCGGTTTTATTCGGTTATTGGCCAATTATTCCTGAAATTTGTGTCAACCTATTGCACCCGTTCAAATGTCTAAAATCTTAGTTGCCTTATTTGTTTTTGGGGCTGTAGCTTTAACTGCACAGCCGACTGCCCTGGAAAGGATCACCATCGAAGATGGCCTGTCACAGGGGATGGTATTCGACATTCTCCAGGACAAAGAAGGTTTTTTATGGTTTGCCACCAAAGACGGATTGAACCGCTACGATGGGTACCGGTTCAAACAGTTCATTCACAACCCGTTTGACCCAAACTCAATTTCAGGCAACACGATCACCCAGCTACTGGAAGACCAACAAGGACGATTATGGGTCGGTACGGACCAAAACGGCCTTAATCTCTTTGACAAGCAGAGTGAACGTTTTTTCCATTTAAAAAATACGGCGGTAGCCCCTCAGTTAATAGCCAGCAATAAAATCAGGTCCATTATTGAAACACCGGACGGTGCGGTATGGATAGGCACAGACAAGGGAATCACCTGGTTAAGCTGGAAAGGAGAGGCGCCCGTTGAATTCCCCTCCAGTTACGATCTGACACACAATTTGAACATCCGCCTCTTCCATTTCAAAAATGACAGCCTGGGCCATTTCTCGGACAACTATTATCATGGGGCATCCCATTTGACCCCCGACGGGAAATTGATGCTGGGTACCATGTACGGAGGTTATACAATCGACCCCCTGAAAATCGAAAGTCAACCGTTCGAAATCACCGACAATTTCAGACAAAATATCCAACTCGTCGATTTGGACGGCCAAGGCAATACATGGGTATCTTCCTTCGGCCAACTCATGTTTAAAGAAAATAATGTATGGCAACCATTTGGCCTGCCCCCGCCTTTCGATGGCTATATCAGAATTGCCAGGTTCGGCCCGGACCATCATTTATATGCAGTTGCCGAGAACTATTTCCTGAAAATTGCCCCGAGTGGTCTTTCTGCCTCTATTAGAGCTGTTCATGTCCTGGACGAACGGGAGGGGGTTCACGCCGTATGCCTAGAATCCGACAGCAGCGGCAATATGTGGGTCGGGACGTCCGGTTATGGGCTTCGCAAATACAATCCAGCCAATAGCCGTTTTAAACACTTACTGGCCGGTACAAGCATGCGCAATATCCTACCGGATTCCAAGGGCAACATCTGGGTATATGACCAACCCCGCTTCTTACGGCTTGACGAAGAAAAAAATGAATTGGAACAGGACGTCTATCCGATTAAGCGGCACATGATCGACGTGCTTGAAACCAGGGATGAAAAAATGTTGATCGGCATCAACAATTATGTGTCCCACCGAGGCAATACGATCATCTTTGTGAAAAAAGAAAACGGCAAGTTGGCCGAACATCCCTTTCCGTTGAATGTCCAGGCCGGCAAGCTGATGGAAGACCACCAAGGGCTGATCTGGAAAACCGCATCCAATGGCGACCTCGTCCGGTTCAACCCCAAGACGGGCAAATTTCGGTTCTTTAATTACGGGCACCTGGTCACCAATTCTCTATATGGCTATGCCTTAATGGAAGACGTCAACCACCATTTGTGGATCGGAACTCCTGAGGGCCTGGTCAAAGGTGTACCCGCAGGCGACTCACTGCATTTTTCATTCTATGAAAACAACCCCTCCAACCGGCACAGCCTCAACAACAACGTGGTCCTCTCCCTGCATGACGATTTGGACGACCCCAAACGGCTGCTCTGGATTGGGACAAAGGGAGGGGGACTGAACCTTTTGGACAAAACCACTGGCCAAATCAAACATTTCACCATGAAAGACGGCCTCCCCAACAATGTCGTTTATGGGATTTTGGCAGATGAACTCGGATACTTATGGCTAAGCACCAACCGGGGGCTTTCCAGGTTCCACCCCAAGCGAAAAACTTTCGAAAACTTTACAGTCGCCAACGGCTTGCAGGACAACGAATTCAACACCCTGAGCTTTGCCAAAGGGAAAGATGGTCGTCTGTTTTTCGGCGGCATCAACGGGCTTACCATTTTCAACCCCAACGATTTTGAGCAAGATGACTTCCAACCTCCGGTCTATATTACAAGTCTGAAAATCAACAATATTCCGGTTTCCCATCAAGACTCTAACGGCATCCTGACAAAACCCATTGAACAAACCGGGGCGGTCACGCTCACCCATACCCAAAACCTCGTCACTTTGGAATTTGCCGCACTTGATTTTTCCATTCCTTCCAAGAACCAATACCGCTATTTTATGGAAGGGGTCGACCCGGATTGGATCGAGGCTGGCCATACCAACTTTACCACTTATACCAACCTGGCCCCTGGCCATTATATTTTCAAAGTTATGGGAAGCAACAGCAGCGGAGGGTGGAACAAAAACCCAACTGCGCTGGCGATCACCATTCTGCCCCCCTGGTGGAAAAGCACCCTTGCTTACGCCAGTTACCTGTTCCTGTTATTCTGCGGCCTTTACGGAATCTATCGTTTTCAAATCAACCGGGTCAAATTGCGCAACCAACTTGAATTCGAACAACGGGAAGCCGAACGCCTTACAGAACTGAACCGTCTCAAAACTGATTTTTTCTCCAATATCACACATGAGTTTCGCACTCCCCTTACCCTGATCATCGAACCGTTGCGACAAATCATACCCCGGATAAAAGACCCGTATGTTGCTGAAAATGTAAAATTGGCAAATAAGAACAGCCATCACCTCCTCCAACTGGTCAATCAATTGCTCGACTTGTCCAAATTGGAACATAAAAAAATGAAGCTGGACCTCAGAAAAGGCAAGTTGGAAGAAATAATACGCCCGATTTTCCAGTCCTTCCTGCCACTGGCCAATAAAAAGGGTATCCGGTTAAAATTTCACGCAGACAAAAACATCCCCTCCTTTTATTTTGATAAAACGAAAATAGAGCAGGTAGTCAGGAATCTCCTTTCGAACGCCATTAAATTCACACCTGAAGGAAACGTGCTATTGGCAGTGCGAAAGAATGGCGAAGAAAACATCCAACTGGAAGTCACCGATGAGGGGCCTGGGATTGCACCAGCCGAATTGCCAAAAATCTTTGACCGATTCTACCAAGTGGACGCCTCCAGTACCAGGAGGGGCACGGGTACGGGAATTGGTTTGTCCCTGACCAAAGAGCTGGTTGAACTGATGGAAGGAACCATCGAAGTAAACAGCAAGGTCAAGGAAGGCACGACTTTTAGGGTCTATTTACCGATCCGGCATGACGAATTTCAGGTGCCGCTACCCGCCGCCTATCCAACTTTACAGACCGACCAAGCTTCTTCTCCGAAAGACAACCTAACAGCACCTGCCGCCCCTCCTCCCTCCAAATCACGGCATCAGGTGCTCCTCATTGAAGACAATGCAGATATGCGCCGGTTCATCGCCCAATCCTTGCACAGTGCCTACCAGGTCATTGAAGCATCCAATGGAGATGAAGGCATCCAAAAAGCACTTGATTTGGTGCCGGACCTGATCATCTCCGACGTCATGATGCCCGAAAAGGACGGATTTGAATTGACCCGGATTTTAAAAAACGATGTCAGGACATCCCACATTCCCATCATTTTATTGACGGCCAAATCGACCATAGAAAACAAGATTGCCGGGCTCCAACGGGGCGCAGATGCTTATTTATCTAAGCCGTTCAACACCGAAGAACTAAAAGTCCGCATTGAAAAATTGCTGGAACTCAGATTGTTGTTGCAGAAAAAATTCAGCCAGCGAAATGGTCACCTGAATGAAGAAATCTTTGAACAGAAAGAGCATGCATTCATCCGGCGATTCATGCTCCTGCTGGAAGAAGAATTGGACAACGAACACATAAAAGCAGGCGAATTGGCCAAACGGATGACGGTCAGCCGTTCTCAATTGCACCGAAAGCTGACGGCGCTGTGCGGCCAGTCCACCTCTGAATTTGTCCGCAACTATCGGCTCGACCGGGCCATGGCGCTCTTAAAAAACCGGGAAGGCAACGTCAGCCAGGTCTGCTTGATGGTCGGAATGGGTAACCGCAACTATTTCACTAAAACCTTTAAAGAAAAATTCGGTGTGCTTCCCAGCGAAGTTTAGAAATGTTGCAACAATATTGTTCCTGCCTGCAACATGAGTGCGCACCTCCTCAAAATGCAACATTACCGGGCATTTCAGCAACAAATGAAAGCATCTCCGCACCACGGATATGACACATTTGCAGTGTTGTAAAACCATATCCATTTCGTATGCACAAGTCGTCAATCCATTACCGCCAGTTAACTGGTGTGGCCAATCAACGGCCCTTTTTGTTCCAACCATCAAATACGGCCAGGAACATCATCCGTCCGGAAATGAAGCGGTATCAGCACCAATCCACCCAAACCTGGAATAGCTCATAATATAAAATAGACGACTTGTCCTTCTTACAGATGGACGCAGCTGCCCCTGACCACAGGGGCGGCTTTTTCGCAGCCCCTTTTCTGAATTCTTTTTTTCATCCATTAAAACAAATCGTCATGACTAAACCACATGAAAACCCATCAAGGCATCTTATGATTTTTTCGATACAAAAAACCCTCCTGCCCATTTTGCTGGTTTTTTTATCACTGGATTTGCCCGGTAAAAACATCCTGTTCGAAACGGATGCCCCGGTTACCTGTCATTCAGCCAACATTACGAATTCAGCCAACATTCGGGTAGCGTGGGTAAACAACCGTAATTTATACATAGAAAATGGAGATGCCACTCCATCTTTTCTTGATGGTACGGATTTCCTTTCAGCGTGTAGCCGAACGCACACATTTGAAATAAGGAACTTCGGCGTATTTATAGAAAATTTAGAGCTGACTGGCAGTCCGATTGTGGCTATCAGTGGTTCGTCCGACTTTTCGGTCACCAGGCAACCGGCCATTACCAGTATTAATTCCGTCCAACGTGTTCCATTTGCAATCACTTTTACCCCTTCCTCTACCGGTCTCAAAACGGCCACTGTGATCATAGAAAGCAATGATCCCGACGACAATCCATATACTTTCGACATCCAGGGAGAACTTTTCACAGGTACCAACATCTACGTAAACGATGATGCCTCCGGCAATAATGACGGAACTTCCTGGGACGATGCCTTTACCGATCTGCAAAATGCACTTTGGATCGCTGGTCAGTGTGATATAGAGATTTGGGTGGCTGAAGGAACTTACCTTCCCACCATTAGGAACCAATTTAGGATGCCTAAGAATGCCCAGGTACTGGGTGGATTCCCAAATACCGGCAACCCTGGGCTGGCAGACCGGGACTGGGATACATTCAAGACCACCCTAAGTGGTGACCGAAATGGAGATGACGGACCGGGCTTTACCAATATGGATGACAATTTCGCTACTTTTATCTGGACAACCGATGCAGGCGTAGGATTTTTGTTGGAAGGTTTTTTTATCGAAAGCGCCAAAGGCACGGAAGGGGCTTGGTACAACCTCAGCGAAACGCCCCCGACCATCTCCCACTGTACCTTTCAAAACAACCTTGGCACTTTCAGCTCTTCCATATATACTTTCACCAGTGGAAACAAGCACAATGCGGCCATTGTAAAAAACTGCCGGTTTATCAACAACCAGAGCACATTCGGCGGGGCTGGCCAATTTCACACCAGGGAGCAGGCCACGCTTGACTGGACATTTGTCAACTGCGAATTTCGAAACAACAAGGCCGCCATCGGAAATGACCTCAACATCCTTGGCTTCGATGATTCTGAATCGACGGTCTCCCTGGTTAATTGTACTTTTCAAAATGATGGCCAACCGTATTTAGACAACGGAAGCCCCCGGAATATTGACGATGCCATAAGCCTGTTGGACAAAGTCGATTTAACGGTAAAAAACAGTATTTTCTGGAGAGGGACCGGTTTAGGCCAAACCATAAATTTTGGTGGCGCAGCAACGGTACACTTTGAAAATACGCTGTTGGAAGAAGGCGGCTGTCCCGCTGGCACAACTTGTGGCTCAGGGATGTTCTATAACGTGGACCCCCTGTTCAGGGATGCAGCGAACGGGGATGTCAGTTTAGCGGATTGTTCTCCCGCTGTCGATGCGGGCCTGGATGCCCATAATTCGGAAACGACCGATTTGGCCAATCTGCCCAGACAATCGGAGACCATTCCCGGCGGCGAAAAAATAGACCTGGGTGCTTTTGAATACCAGGGGATCTTTCCAATCAGCCCCGTTTGCCAAAATAGGACCGTTGAGCTTGATGAAGACGGTCAAGCCTCCATTATGGCTGCCGACATCGACAATGGTTCAACCGTAGCCTGTGGCGATGTCTCCCTCGATATTGATTTAGCCTCATTCGACTGCAGCCATATCGGCACCACCCCAGTCTCCCTTATAGTAACCGATGGTGTCAACAATTCACAAACCTGTACGGCAATCGTAACGGTAGAAGACAACCTGGCCCCTGTTGCTTCCTGCTCGGCCCAGGCTGTCCTCGCCGATTTTGATACCGAAGGCAACTATTCTCTCGATCCGAACGATTTCGACGATAACAGTATGGATAATTGCACGAATGTAACAATTGCCGCCAGCCCCACTTCCTTTACTTGCCAAAATGAAGGCCCCAACACCATTACCCTCACGGTTGCTGATTCTTATGGCAATACCAGCACTTGCGAAGGGAAGTTGGACCTGGCCCCGTTCCTTGAAATAGAAAACATAGAACCAACCACCGAGAGCTGTGAAGGGGCCGGTGATGGCACCATCCTCATCGAAGCTGTGGCCGTAGGAGGCCAGATTGGTTATTCAATTGATGGCGGTGTCAATTTTAGCTTCGGCAATGAATTCAACAGCCTGACACCGGGCACTTATACCATTGTGGTTAAAGTATTTGGCATTGCCAATATCTGTGAAAAAACAGATGTGGTCACCGTTGGGACAGGCCCGTCTCCAACCGTATGGTATAAAGACCTGGACAACGATGGATATACCGATGGCATTACCATGACGAGTTGTTCTCAGCCAACTGGGTTTGTTGCCGTTGCCATGCCCAACGACTGCAATGACAATAACCCGTTGGAACATCCGAACCAGACATGGTATGAGGATCTCGATGCGGATGGGTATGGATCGGGCAATATGTTCTCCTCCTGCCAACGGCCAACAGGTGGTTATGTGCCATCCGAACTGACCAGTACCAGCGGTGACTGCAATGACAATGACCCATTGATTTCGCCGGGTTCTACCGAAGTGTGTAATGGCGTTGACGATAACTGCGATGCTGAAATTGATGAGGGCTTGTCCGGTGAAACTTTTGCGGGCAATGTTTTCATCACCAATCAACAACAATTAAATGATTTTCCGTCTTGTTACAGTACGATTTTCGGCAGCCTGACCATCAGCGGCGGCGACATAACGGACCTTACCAATTTGCAAAACCTGTCTGAAGTTACTGGCAGTGTAACCATATTTTTCAACAGTTCATTAAATTCACTGGCGGGACTTGAATCGCTCGCCAGTATAGGTGGTGGTTTCAATTTCTATTACAATTTTGCCCTCACCGATTGCTGTGCCATTTATGACCTGCTCAATAGTGGGAACGGCATTGCTGGCCCGGTCATTATTTTCTTCAACACGGTCGGTTGCAACAGCCAATCAGAAATCCTAAACAATTGTACAACTTCCAGCAACCTGATTGCACCTGCTGCAAATGCTTCCACTACATCTGCGGAGCCACATGGTGAAATCATCTTTTCCTTGTTTCCAAATCCTGTGAGCGAAGAACTGACCGTCTCATTTTCCGGGAAATCCAAAGCCGGAAGGATTGCTCTTCTGAATTTACATGGACAGCTTTTAAAACAACAAATATTACAGGAATCCCAGCAGTCCTCGACCATTGCAGTGGACCATCTTAGCAGCGGGTTATACATTTTGCAATTGTCGCTGGATGGCTCTACCATTTCGAAAAAAATAATGGTGAGGTAAAATATTTAAGTACAGGACAAAATTTAATTTTTAAAAACAAAACGAGTACATCCTAAAGGGGGAAAAACGGATTTAATTTCCCCCTTTGGAGGGGGTTAAGGAGAGGATTTTCAGGCATAAATTATCAATGTTGAGTTTTGTCCTGTACTTAAGTAAAATATTTAAGCAGGAAATTTCATCTGGATACAGGCCACCATATAGAAGTTGTTTGAAAACAAAGGAAGCATAAAGCAGCAAATAAAAACCTCTTTTTATATATCCGCTACTTTATAGAATCTTCCCAAAAATGATCAAATATTAAACAATAAAAAGTGGCGAAACATATCTTTTACAAATTGGACGAGCCCAACATTGGTGGTAGTCGAAGACATTCATATAATTGGTTTTATTTGGCTGTTTATTTAAACAGGTGATCAAAAAAAATGACAAATTAAAACGACACAATTTGAAAGTAGAAATTTCCGAAATCTGTGCTCAACTTGATTTTTGAAAAAGACGCCCGCTAAAAGGTTTGTTCTTAATTTAAGTAGAAATTGCTGCGTTCGGGACAAAGCTTTTTTTGATGAATTTTACGAGTACGCCCTCCCCCTAACCTCCTCCAGAGGGGGAAATTAAATCCGTTCTTGCACCTCTGGAGGGGGTAATGGGGAGGTTTTTTATCATCAAATTATTATTGATTGATATACCCTGCACTCAGCAGAAATCTATTACGATGCAGATTTTAGTGGCCCTTTTTATTTCCTTTAATTTGACCACCTGTATAAAGTTTAAAAACGGTTGGAACACTTTTTTTTATTTGGCATTTAAAAATAGGAAGTGTATTTGTCTAAAAAAAAAGAAATCAACTTGTTGTTAATAATCCTCAACCAACAAACTAAAATATATTTCATTGAGACAATATGGCCATTTTATGGCATTCATTGAGCAACCAATCTTATTCGTTGAAAAATCAACTCAGAAAAGAGTTTAACAATTATATGAACAGGTAAAAAAACAATATCAGGAAGCGGATATTATTTTGCCTGGCAATTTTATTTAGCGAACAAATATTGAAACAAGTTAAAGACATAAATAAGCAGGCAGATGTCAGGAAAAAACTATAGCCATAAGCAGGTGGTCAAAAAAAATGACACTTTTTCTTTGCTTGAAAATGAGTCTTGAGGCTTGGAAAGCAAACATTTGTCAAAAAAAAAGTGTCATTTTTAGCACCCCTTATTTTTGTCCAAGGATTTACTAAAACAATTTATCCAGCACTTTCCGCTTGTAACGCCCGCCTATAGGCAATTTATCCTTTCCCAAATAAACTGCATTGCCTTCCAGCGTAGTAACTTTTGTCAAAGAAATAATATAAGATTTATGTATCCTTAAAAATTTTTCAGTGGGCAAGGTTTCTTCCAGATTTTTTAAGGATTGTAAAGAAAGTATACGCCCGTCCAGCAGTTGAAAGTTTACATATTCTTTCATTCCCTGTATATATAGAATTTCATCAAAATTTATTTTATGAATTTTACGGTCCGCTCTGACTATCACAAAATCTCTTTCTTTTGGCAGGGAGATATTTTTATTATCAATGATACTCGTGGCCGTATTTTTTAAGGGTTCTTTTTTAGTTAATGAAAGTCGGCGAATGGCTTTATTAACGGCCTGCGCAAAACGTTCAAAGCGATAAGGTTTCAATAAATAATCAACAACATCGAGATGAAAACCCTCGAGGGCATAGTCAGGGTAGGCTGTACTCAGGATCACTACCGGCTCTTGGGGCAGGGACCTGATCAATTCGATACCTGTCAGTTCTGGCATCTGAATATCAAGAAAAACAATATCAACCGGCCTTGACTGCACAACGGCCAAAGCCTCATATGAATCTTTACACTGCGCTACCAGGCTTAGGTTGGGTAGCTTTTGGATATAATTTTCCAGGATGACCCTTGCCAGTTTCTCGTCATCGACAATGAGACAGTTTATCATAATCTTACATTTCAATTTCTAATGAAACATCGAACCGCTGTCCATTTTTAGTGATCAACAGATCGTGTCGCCCAGCATATTGAAGATCCAATCGACGCTTAACATTTTTAAGACCGATCCCTCCCGTTTTGTCTTTTGTAAAACCATAAGAGGAAATACTGTTGCTAACAGCCAAGCATACCCGCCCTTCTTTTTCTGTCAGTTCAATTTTGATCCAGCCGTTTTTAGTGTCTTCAATCTTGCTGTGCTTAAAGGCATTTTCCACAAAAGGGATCAAAAGCATTGGCGCAATTTTGCTTCCTTTACTGATCCCCTTGAAGCATGTCTTTACAGAAAGAGGGGCCTCATCCTTCAACTGTTGTAAGGCGATGAAATTTTTGATATATCCTGCCTCTTTTTCCAGCGCTACCAACTGGTGGCTACTTTCATAGAGCATGTAACGAAGCATCTCCGAAAGCCGCATGACCACTTCCGGTGCCAGTTTTGAATTGATCAGGGTAAGGCCATACACGTTATTTAAAGTATTAAATAAAAAATGGGGATTTATCTGGCTCTTGAGAAACTTCATTTCCGTTTCCAGTTTTTCATTTTTAATTTTATTGGCCAATGATTCTTGCTCCCGGTGCAGCTGTACACTTTCCATCACCGTGCTTGCCATTGCGGCAGCGGTGTAAATAACGACTTTCAGAAAATAGTGGGGAATTTTGAAATTTATGTAGGTTCCCGACGAGCCCTTTTTCATGGTAAACATCCTGATCATCCCGGCGATCTTGTTCATTTCCTCCAATAATGGTTGCTCAATGGGCAATATGGCCAGTATCAGTGCCCCCATACACATCAGCAGCAGTAATGAGTATTTACCATACTTTTTCTTTGCAAAAAACCTGGGGACCAGCCAGTATACATTGAAAATGATCAGCAGGATAACCGTTCCAAGCATCATCCAGTTTCTCTGATAAAAACCAGGCACCACATCAAATTCAAAAAAGAACAGGTTTAAAGTAGAAATCAGGAATAGCCAAAATAAAACCTGGACTGATACCCGAAATTCTCGATTCTTAAATTTTTCCATAAATGTGCAGATAAAATAAGTGATTAGAACGGATAAAATTATTCTAAAAACTATGTGCTCATTTATATTTTAAACCTATGGTACGTGTACATCAACGAATGGGCGAATCTACACAACAAGTTAACATCAGGATAGTAGGTTGATTTTTACTTCTGGTTGGTTGAATATTTTTTTTTCTTTCCCCCCCTTTTAGCAAATTTGCTTCAATGAGCTGATTATCAAACCTTTGCAAAACCATCACAAGAAATCTAAAAACAAGTTTTTTGGGGTTAACAGCCAGTCGTACCCTGCTTCAATCAAGGAAAGGCTACGCTGGCTTTTTTATAAGAACTAAAAGATAAAATATGATGAGGAACAGGCTTTACATTGTCTTTTTTTCTTTGTTGCTACAATCAATTGTAGCGGGCCAGACCGTTTTGAACAACAGTATCTTTCCGATGGCCGGCGATGTACAAACCTTATTGATTGACCTCCAGCCAGGCATTTTTCTGACTCCGCCGAGTACCATTTCACAAGAATGGGATTTCTCGGTCCTCGAATCAGCCCAGGAGCGACAGGATACCTTTTTCAGCGCCTCCTCCGGTGCCTTTTTTTCAGCGTTTCCCACTGCGGATATGATCCATAGAAACGAGCAGGGCAGGGAAGAGTATATTCAAGTTAACCAGAACCAAATGGTCGTACTGGGCTACGTTCAGGAATTGTTCGGTTCTGCATTTCCCGTTGTATATGAAAGTCCAGTTGTACGGTGGCAGGTGCCGCTGGCCTATGGAGGTGCTTTTAGCCATACCAACGAAGCAGGGTTCAGCGTAGGGCTGGATGATTATCCGTTGATCGATTCTTTGCTCAACTCAATTGGTGAGATAGGAGGTATTGTGGACTCTTTGCGTTTGCTAACAATCATTGAAACCAATAAAGTGGCCGATGCCTGGGGCCAGTGCCTGATGCCCAATGGGCACTATTTTGATGTATTGAGGGTAAAAGAAACCGTTTCTACTGAAACCGTGATTGAGGTGTTTGTCAAAATAGGCCCTTTGGGTATATGGCTCGACCTATCTGAATTTATTGAAGACCTGGACGCTACCGAATTCGAAGTAGCCAACAATTACGAATTTGTGACGAACAACAATACGGGGTTCTTGGTCAAGCTATTTTCCGACACAGACAATAATGTCATCCGGGCCGAATTTAAAAACGAAGAAATTACCTCAGCCTCCTATGAGCCTTTTGCCAAATCAAACATTATACATACCATTTTCCCCAATCCCGGAGACGATTTGATTTATATCAAAATGGAAAAAGGTGAGAAGCTTTTTCAATTACAAATTATCGACCTGTGGGGAAAAACGGTCATCAAACAATTTTTAAATTTAAACCAGGACGACACCTTCGAAATCAGTACGGAACAACTACCGCCAGCCACCTATATCTATCTTTTATTAGACCAAAATGGCGCATTGATGACCTCTGGAAAATTGATTATCGGTGAAGGGTAGCGAGCCGCAATTCGGGTAGCAACCAAGTCGAGGGATTCGATCATTTCTGCAAACAATGGGCATTGCAGAACAGCAATGGGGCAAGCAACGGCCCAGTCAAAACAACGAAAAGCTTCCTATTACTTATAAAACTTTAACAGCCAGGTAAATCAAGCTTTCTTTATGCAACTAAAATGGTTTAAATCAATCAGGGACTTTTTATACAGGTTGTTTAATGGGAAAACCTCCGATGTGGGATATCAAAATCGTTATTCCATCCCACCCGCCTTGGAACTTTGGCAGCGGTTAGAAAACTCCCTGGACGAATCGGAGAAAGACAAATAATGGAGAGCCGTACCCACGCAAGCTTTCTTTCCCGCAGGGGACATTTGTCTACAGGCCGGAGCAATTGAGCAGCGCTTTTGAAAGGTAAAGATGCTTTCACCCCCAACCTGTTCCATAGTATCATTTCTGCCCTGTCTGCCCAAATAAAAACAAATCACCGACGGCTATTTCTCAGACCATTACCATCAAGAACTCATTTTAACATGTTGATCATTTATATTTTTTTAAGTCTTTCAAATCTATTTTTTGGCAATCCTAACAGTCAAAATACAGCGCCGTTCATACTGGCCCCGGTAAGCAAACCGCCAGTCGAACGGTCGGCAGATTCAATCCTGGGTACCTGGGAAAATGAGAAGATGCGAATGGAGGTTTACAAGACCAGCAACAATAAGTACAATGGCAGGATACTACTGGCCTACGATCCAAAAATTCAAGAGACCATTGTAAAATATCCAGCTAACAAAGAGTTCCTTTCAGGTTGCAAATTCCGGGGTGAAAGCAAGACATGGGAAAACGGGAAACTCCGCCCGCCCACCATGAAAAGGTCTTCGGCAATTGATGCCACCATCAAACTGGTTGCAGATAATGAAATGGAAATCAAAGCTTCCAAAGGTATTTTCAGTAAAACCTTGGTTTTTCAGCGGGTCGGCAAAACCCCAAAAAATGATTTGGGACAGGGCAGATAAAGCATTTTACTGATATCGTCAAAAGCGAAGTCTTATGGGAAAAACCTACGTAATCACCTTGTTTTTAATGGCTGTCTTCAGCAACTTGTTTGCTCAGTACAAAACGGACGAGGTGCCTTTTCATTTCAGCATACAAGTACCAGAAGCGAATAAAGGAAAAAGGCCATTGGTCGTTATTTTAGAACCTAAAAGCACGGTAAAACAATATGTCAGGAATCATCACTTTCTGGATCATGCCGAGGCATTTGTCCTGCAAATAATAGTTGATACCAGCAGGATCAGCGAACTATTACAGGAAAAAAATTTTGAAAGGTTTACCCAACAGATAGAAGGCTACTACCGAAGCTATCCAATTGATTTTCAACGCATTTACCTGCTCTCCTTAACAGGGGGGCAGGCACTGGGAAACAACATCCACGAATTTGCACGCCTCCCGGATTTTGCAGCCCAATTATTTTGCGTCGACAGGTCTGAAATACCCGCAAATGGAAAGTCGGCCAGTGGCCGGGAAGTTTATTGGCCGCTGGAAAAAGCCACTGAGGCAGGGTTTGCTGACCGTGCCTGGAAGTTGTTTGAAAAACAATACCTGTGGGGCGTCGAACTGACGCCGTACAAAGAATCAAAAAAACATTTCTCAGATTCGCTTGATCTTAAAAAATACAAGGGGCTTTTTGATTTCAGGGTCGGCATCCAACCCTGGATTGCGGTTACAGACAACTACGAACTGTTTGTTGACGGGGAGCGCGTGTTTCTGCCCAGCGCCGCCAATTCTTTTCAGTTCGACCTTCAATACTGGCTCAGCAACCGGCTGGCCATTTCCGGCGGCTTTGGGTTCACTTTCAATATCCAACAGCCCGATATTGATCCAAACGCATTTTTTGGGACCAGCGATGTTGAACTGGAAGTCGGTGGTCAATTAACCACTAATGTACAATTAGGGGTCAGGTATACCATGAATTATAAACGGTTGCGGCCCTATATTTCACTGAGGGCGGCCTTGCAGAACGAACGGGTCTTTTACCAGGTCATTGACGACCCCGGTTCCATCTTGGGCGGTGGAGGCGGACGCCCCAACCTTGCCGACCTGAATGGTGAGACCATCCAATCGGCGGAACTTCTTTTGGGCGGAGGGTTTGACTATCGGATGAGCAAACGCTTTATCTGCCATTTCGGAGCAGGCTATTCTCTGAACCATCGGCTGAGAGGTGAAATAGAAAGCTCAAACAATGACCGCCATGTACTAAAGTTCAGTTTGGGCCTCGGGCTGTTGATCGGCAAAATTTCTAAAAAAGGGTTTTGGAAATAAACTGCTGAACGAATTATTCAGGATTGCGCATTAAAGATTTTTCATACTGGGATTATTATTTTTTAACCCCGTTAAACCATCCCCTTGACTTATTCTGGTTCAAAACCCAGTACAATATTGAAATTACTCATTTGCCCCAGGCGGTTTACGCCTTCCCGGTCCAGTCCGAAACCAACATCAAAACCCAATATTCCAAACATTGGCAAGAACAAACGGACCCCTCCTCCAAAGGAGCGGTTCAATTCAAATGGGTTGTATTCTTCAAATTGCCGCCAACTGTTCCCTCCTTCCGCAAAGACATGAACATAGATCGTGGAACTTGGGTTGTTGGACAATGGGTAGCGCAGTTCAGTTGTTACTTTCTGAAACAAAGGAGTAGCGACCAAACGGCCGTCAATAAAATTGGATTGGAGGTCGGAAACTTCATAGCCACGCAAAGAAATGATATCTGTCCCCTGAAAGCCCACCGCCTGGTTGTTCAGGCCATCTCCCCCTAATTGAAATCGTTCGAACGGAGAGGTACCGATGGCCTCATTATAATAGCCAATGTATCCGAATTTGGCCCCAATTTTCAACGTCAGCTTTTTCCATACGGCCATATAGGTTTCGGCCGTAAAACGCCACTTGTGGTATTCGACCCATTGGAACCGTTCCTCTACCTCAAGGTCACTATAATCGCGGTTGTTGAAAAGTGAATAGGGAGGGGTAATTTGAGCTGACAAAGAAATTTTACTGCCCTTTGTTGGAAACAGCGGGTTATCGACCGAATTGCGGGCAATGGTCTGCGTGATACTAAAATTATTGTAATCACCTTCCGTGACCTGTTCGCCTGCGTCGGTAGAAAAAAGGCCACTGCTCCAGTTGGACAAATTCAATCGTTGGATGTTGAGGGCAGTGGTCGAAACAAAATAGTTGTCCGGAAACCGGAGCCTCGTGCCAATGCTCAACGTGCCTCCCACAATGGTAAAAAACCCGAAACGAAAGTCCTGGCTTCTCAAACCATTTGTAAACCTGTTCAAAAAACCAGCTACAGAAAGAGAAGTGGGTTTTTTGCCCCCGAACCAGGGCTCCGTAAACGATGCATTGACGGACTGGTATGCCCGTCCGTTGCTCTGCATCCTGATCGATAAACGTTGCCCTGATCCTTGCGGCAATGGATTCCACCTTTCACCGTGCAGCAGATCTTGCAACGAAAAATTATTGAAACTGACACCTAGTGTACCCACGATTCCATTCCCTCCCCAGCCTGCGGAAAGCTCCAGTTGATCGGCTGGCTTTTCTTCCACCTGGTACTCGATGTCAACAGTTCCTCTTTCGGGGTTGACCGGCGTGTTGATACCGAGCGTTTCCGGGTTAAAATATCCCAGGTTGATGATTTCTCTCTGCGAGCGGATGATATCGCTCCGGCTGAATTTGTTACCTGGTTTTGTGTAGAGCTCTCTCCTGATCACATAGTCATAAGTCCTGTCATTCCCTTTAATGACCACTTTGTCGATCGTGGCCTGTGGCCCTTCAAAGATCCTCATCTCCAGGTCCACCGTGTCTCCGCGTATGGCAGTTTCAACAGGATCTACCTGAAAGAAGAGATAACCATCATCCATATAGGCAGACGAAACATCCAGCCCTTGTTCGCTGAACTGGAGCTGTTTTGTAAGTAAGTCTGCGTTGAAGATGTCTCCTTTTTTTATCCCCAGCACCAAGGCTAATTGTTCATCCGAAAATTTTGCATTTCCTTTCCATGCGATGTCACCAAAGTAAAATTTACGATGTTCTTCCACGTCCATTTCAATATGCAACAGTCCTTTTTTGTCCCGCCAGATCGAGTCACGGAGAATTTTCATATCCCTGTACCCAAGTGAATTGTAATAATTGACAATGCTTTTTTTATCTTCTTCATAATCTGCCGGAATGAACTTGGAACCCGAGAGGAATTTTGATTTTCGTTTGGTATTTTTCATGGCCTTGCGCAGCCTGCTGTCCTTTACATTGGCCGTGCCGTTAAAAGCAATGTCCTTCACCTTGACTTTTCTTCCTCTATTGATTTTAAAAATGAGACGAACGGCATTGAACCTGCTGGTATCAAGTTCTTCAATGGTTGTTGTTTGCACATCGAAATACCCCTTCTGGGTGAAATATTGGTTGATGGCGTGTACCGCATTTTTCTTTTTATCCGAAGTCAGGATGCCCCCTTTGATCAGGATGCGGTTGATCTTTTCATTTAAATCTTCATGTGTGCTTTTTTTCACACCCCTGAAGCCATGACTCATCAATCTTGGGACTTCTTTTACTACTATTTCCAGAAAAACAACATCGCCAATTGTATTCTCCTTGTAAATCTGGACGTCTGAAAAGAGCCCTAGTTTCCAAAACTTTTTCAAGGTCTTGTTAATCTTGGGGCCGGGCACTTTGATCCTGTCCCCTACCCTTAGTTCTGACATGGAAATCAAAGTAGGAACATCAGAAAAATGTGCCCCTTTGATGGTGACTCCTCCAAGTTCATAACCTTTCGGGTCGGAATAATTAATGACCGGAATGCTATCTGCAATTTGGGCAATAGCGTTGGGCCCCAAAAACAACAGGAGTGTAAAAGCTAAAAGTTGCTTCATACCTAAAGTCATTGATTTTGTTTTGCAAAATGAAGGATTTCTCAAACAGGGCCCATCTCTGAGGGGCCTTTGATTAAAAGCAGTACCATTCCCAAACATTCACTGTAAGTGTTCCGAGTCGGTTGTCTGGCCTGTATTAAATGTTATTTTATGGAAGGGATGACAATGTAAATTTTATGGCATTATCAGTTGAGATGTTGCTGTGTCAGTCGTCTTCGTCTAATTCTTCATCAGGTCTGAACTCCCAGAGGTCATCCAACCTCGTTCCTCCGCTACTGCCCGTGGTGAGAAAACTTCTTCCAGATACTGTAAAGCCAACGGCACCGGTTCGGGCACTGCCTTCGAGGGAAGTTTTTTGTTCCCACAGGTCGGAAGTAGGGTCATATTGCCAAATAGTCCTGGTACTGGTACCAGTCGAACCCGTTGCGACATAACCATAACCGTTCAGGCTAAACCCAACAGCGGTATGCCGGGCGACGGTGTAGTCGTCATCGTCATCAATGTCGAGTCTAGGCGTCCACGTTTTGTTGGTACCGTCAAATTCCCAAAAATCCATTTCATAGATCCCATTGTTGCGCCCCGTCGCCACATACGCTCTATCTCCAATTACAAAAGCGACTGCGTCTTCCCGTTTGCTTCCCCCCAGGCTGACAATTTGAATCCATTCGTCCGTACCAGGATCGTACTCGTAAAAGTCTTTTAGCCAGTTACCGTCGTAACCCGTCCCGACGTATCCTTTATCGTTGAGCCCAAACGCTACCGCATTGTAGCGGGCTGAACCCAAAAAATCAGCGACCCTCCGCCATTGTTCACCCGGGGCAGCATTGGGGTCAAATTCCCAAAAATCATTTAGCTCTTCATCCAGGTCTCCGCTGTAGCCGGTGCCAACGTACCCTTTTCCATTAGCCGAAAATGCCACGGCTCCCCGTCGTGCGATACCAGGGAACGTGTCTACTCTCGTCCAAAAATCCAAAGCCGGGTCATATTGCCAAAAGTCCAATAAATCGTCATCCCCGTCATAACCGAGCCCGGCAAACGCCAGGTCACCAATGACAAAAGCAACCCCCTCTGACCTTGTTACCCCCTCATAATCGGACTTCCTCACCCAGTTCCCGACCAGTTCTTCCGAATCATCATCGTCAAAAACACAGGCATTAAAGAGCAGCATGCCGGAGCACAACAAGGTGCCCAAGAAGAAGAATTTTAAATTTTTCATGATAAATTTTATTAATAAGAACCTGAGCTGTGCCGAACAATTAATAATAATTGCTGCTCACACAGTCGTCAATCCTCAGTTTAGTACAATCGTTGCGGTTATTGTTCGGGCAAACTCAGCCCTCATCATTCAAGTCCAGCAGGAAGAGCTGGAGTTCCATTTCTTTTTGGTCGTTCCGGCCATCCCCGATGCTGATCCTGTGGACTCCGCCATTCATGGGAGGTGAAGTAAGAGAAAGCAACAGGCCGAGTCCATCTGGTTCGCCCGTTTCCAATTGAGTCAGTACGAAATCCGTGATATCGACCTCATAATAAGTGTCGCGGCCAAAGTCTAAATCCTTGAAAAGTTGCGCTGAACGGCCATTGACGGCAAGAACATCATTCTCCTCGTCCGCCCATAGAACATTCAGGAGAACCGGCAATTCATCCTGGCTCTCTCCCTGTTCCAGAATTGGATAAAACCTCAGCCGTGCATTGGAGATAATGAATTGCTCATTTTCTTCTTGTAAGGAATTCAGAAACGGAATTTCGATCCTGGTGAAAAGACCAACCCCAGCATGGATATAAGATTGCGAACCACTTACCTGCGAGTTTAAAAAGTCCTCATCTGTTTGTAAGATTGCCAAAGGAGTGCTGGAGCGGTCGTTTTCTATTCGGGTGAAGTAGGCTGCTCCCTGGGCAGGAAAAACAATGGTTTCCTGCATCACTGGCAGTTCTGAATTGTCCGAATAATACAATCTCATTTCAGATGACAACCCAAAGCCGACAACTGCTCCGTTAAAAGTGTTGTCCGGGACGACGGCAATTCCTTTAAAAAAGTCTAAAAAGTCTTCCGTCGAGGACAACTCATCATCGCGGTCTATGATTTTTTTCAGCAATTCTTTTCCCAGGTCGTCGGACAACCTGATTTCCAACGCTTCGTTCTTCCCCGGCCTTGGTCGAAATGTTTTTTCCCCGATGGGGAGGAGTTCCCGCTCAAAAGAATCAAAAATGTAAAAATTACCCGTGTCCTCGTCTGGTTCCAAATCTTCCGTCAACCTAAAAACCTGAAAGCTTTGCAAGTGGCTTGTATCATAAAAATAATACCCATCATAATTGAGCACCAACGTCAATGAATCAAATATCGTAGTGCCTTCTTCCAGGGAAGCGCTCTCCCCGATACGGAGCTGAAAGAACGCACTGGCAGAGAGTTTTCCAGAAATTTCATCTTCATGGTGACCTACCAATATACGGTCGGTCAGGTTAGTGGCGAGGCTGTCTGCCATTACGGTTCCGACCCGTAGGGAAAGAGTATCAATGACTGAAAACGTAACCAGTTCGTCATCGAAAAAATCTACTCCTATACTGGATTCTTCATTGCAGCCAAACATCAGCATAGCGGCGAAACAAAGGCTCCAGAGAAGTGGCATCCTACCTTGTTGACGGTACTTAAAACAATAGTTCATCCCCATTTTAATGTTTTTATTGCCCAAAGGAGATGGTTTCGGCAGCATACAGTTGGATGGCAAATACCGACTTTGGCAACAAATCAACCAACCCGCCAGATCCTTATATGAATTTGCTTTTTTTATTGACTTCTTCGAAATCACTACCGTTCGTTTTACCGGCTGAGGCGTTCATTGAAGCAATTAGCCGATTGATTGATTTTCTGGTGTAAGCAACAACTTGTTGCTCCCGTTGCTGCCACCTTTAAGTAATCTTTCAAACCAACTAACACCTGAACAATACTCCGTATAATTTTTATAAACTTATGATAATCAATAACATAGGTTCAACACAAATGGAACAAGGGATGCAGTGGGTTACAAATCAGTTGACCTTCAACAGTTTGCTTCCTTTGCACCATTTGTGTGCTAAATAATTGCACCGAGTATGGATAAAACAAATTGGCCTTTATGAAAAAAACGCTGCTTAATATCATTGCCCTGATGTGCCTCTCCATTAATTTAAATAGCCAATCAGAAGGTGGTTCTCCTTATTCTGCCTTTGGCCTGGGGGACATTCAGCATGCAGGCTCTGGCCAGACTACCCATTTGGCGAATACCGGGATTGCTTTACGTTCTGGCCTTTTCCTCAACACCATCAACCCCGCGGCCCTGAATGCAATCGACTGGCCATTTACGATGATGATGGAGACCGGAGTTGACTTTGACTTTAATGTTTACGACAAGGGCGAAGAAGAAATCTTAAAGAGAGATGGTGGCCTGACACATTTTAACCTCTGGTTCAGGATCAATAAAAAGTGGGGCAGCCTGGTAGGATTGGCCCCATTTAGCAACGTGAGTTATTCCATCAATGATATTCAGTATGCTGAAAATGTGAATGCAACCTATCAGGTGGAATATAAAGGAACGGGAGGGCTGAACCGGTTTCACCTGGGCAATGCCTATGAGATTTTGCCGGGATTGGATGTAGGTATGAATATGAATTTCCTGTTTGGCACAATTGAGCGCAGCGAGGACTTTTTTTCTGGCAACGATGTCCTCGATTACAGCCTTACTTCCGAATCACGATTTCGAGGCATATATTATGATTTTGGAGGCCAGTATCATTTTACCAACAAAAAAGAACAACAATTTATTTTAGGCCTCACTTTTAAAAATAAAAACAAACTGCATGATGATCAGGATATTATCCTGCAAACCAATGCAGATATTCTTGAAGAAGACATCACTTCAGGGGAAGACTACCAGTTGCCAATGGAAATAGGAACGGGTATTTCGTTTCAATCAAAGGGCCTCTTATTAACCTCAGATTTTGTTTACAAAGGATGGGAAGATGCGGAACTGAACACGGAACAAAAATCCATTGACACCTATGCTTTTTCTTTAGGAGCAGAGGTTGCGCCGTTTAACAGCCGCAATAATTCCTTTCCATTGCCAATTTTGGTGAGGGCGGGCTTCCGTGCCGAAAACCATTACCTTAAAATCAATGGCCGGCAGTTCCTCAATTGGGAAACGACGGCTGGAGTTTCTGTACCCGTCAGTCGCGCTCAGCACTATGTACACTTCGGTTACTCCTTTCGACAAAGGGGAACCCTTTCCAACGATCTCCTCCAAGAGTACCGGCACAGAATCTCCCTGAGTTTCAGCCTAAGGGACATCTGGTTTGTAAGGAACAAGATTCTTTGACGGGCCTTTTTCAGTTTAGCAAGTTCAACTTGCTCATCAAGACCGGCTTATTAGCACGGCTGATCGGGATGACCTTTCTTTCTATGACCAATGTATTTTCTTCAATATTTTTTATTTTTTTCAAATTGACAATATAAGAGCGATGAACTTTTAAAAACTGGGGGTTTGACAGTTTTAAATCAATATTTTTTAAAGTACTGTTGATAATATAATTTCCATTGGTTGTTTTTATGCTGACATAATCACCTACATTTTCAAAATACAAAATATGATCAAAAGGCAGCCGTATATATTTTCCATCCGATTTGACATAGATCTCCTGTGAACTGGCTTTATAGGCATTGTTTTGCTGTTGAACATCCAGCACTTTTTCCACAGCTTTTAAAAACCTTGGGTAGGCAATTGGTTTTTTTAAAAAATCGGTCACCTGGTATTCAAAGGCTTCAAAGGCATATTCCGGTTTTGAAGTAGTAAAGATTACCTGAGGTACAATCGGCACTTTTTCCAGAAAATCAATACCACTGAGCCCAGGCATTTCAATGTCCAGAAAAATTAACTCAATGGTATCTTCCGGCAATCTTTCCAGCGCCTCTTCTGCACTTTCACAACTGTAGACAAGGTTCAGGCTTTCCATTTTTGCGCAATGCCGTTCCAACGCTTTTCGGGACATTAGGTCATCATCTACTATCATACAATTTAAAATCATAAATTTATTTTTTTGTCTCGTGAAACGAAAAAATCCTCTTAGCCAAATTGGTTCATTTAATTTGATTAAGTGCTTGGACAAAAATAAGGAGTACTAAAAATGACACTTTTATTTGGACAAATGTTTGAGTTCCAAGTCTCAGAACTCTTTTTCAGGCAAAGGAAAAGTGTCATTTTTTTTGACCACCTGCTTACCTGTTTATTATTCTGATAAATATTTTTTCATCCGTTTCAGCTCTTTCTCCAAAAGCGCCTTTTTAATTTCTAAAGACGATTCAATTTCGGCAAAGAGCAAGGCCAATTGACCAATAGGAACCTTCTGCCTTGCGCCGTTTTCCAATAAATGCATTTTGCCTGACAGGCCAGTCAGCCCCACCATCGACAAAGATGGTTTGATTTTATGAGCCAGCGCTTTGGCAGATTCCCAATTTTCATTTTTTATGGTACGTTTTAAATTTTGCATTTCAGGCAACAAATATTTCAAAAAGGTATCAAACATATCTATGGCATATTCAAGGTCACCTTGGTAAAATTCGTCCAGATAATTTACATCCAAATTTCGATCAAATGAAAATGAATCTTTTTTTTCGTTCGCCAGCTCTACATTATTTGGCTTAATGGCAGTGTATTTTTCAATGACCTGCAAAATTTGCTTCGGCTCAAATGGTTTCAACAAATAATCAGTCATTCCGGACTTTAAGGCTTTGTCTTTTTTAGAAATCAGGGCGGAAGCCGTCAGGGCAACAATGGGTGTATCTTTGTTAGGATTCAATTCATTTCTAATATGGATGGTCGATTCATAGCCATCCATTTCAGGCATGGAAATATCCATAAATATTAAATCAAATTTTTCCATTTTTGCCTTTTCCAATCCTTCCTTTCCATTATCGGCCAATACGAATTTTATATTCCATTTTTTAAAAAGGGCAGAGATATATTGGCGGTTCATATAATTATCTTCAACGACCAATATTTTAATCGGGCCAACGGGGAATTCTGATATGTTTTCACTGCTGTCAATTGATTTTCCCAATGGGCTGCCACTGTCGCCATATTTTAATTGCACATAAAAATCAGTTCCTCTGTTCAGTTTGCTCTCCACCCAAATTTTCCCTCCCTGTAACTCTGTCAATTGTTTGGTAATAGCAAGGCCCAGCCCGGTGCCCCCGTATTGTTTGCTGATTTCATTGTCTGCCTGTTTAAAGTTTTCAAAAATCAGTTTCAATTTTTCTTCAGCGATACCGATTCCCGAATCGGCGATTTTAAATTCCAAATAATAATTGTTTTTTTCTTTCCTTAGCAATTGGCAGGTCAATTTAATTTCTCCCTGTTTGGTGAATTTAAATGCATTGCTTAATAAATTCAGTAAAATCTGATTCAACAATAAATCATCGCCAATTAAAAGAGTGTCTATTTTTTCATCAATGTCAACTAAAAAATCAACGGAAGAAGATTCGTTTCGGAATTTAAATGTTTTTTCCAGGGAATTTAAGAGCCCGAACAAATCAAAAGTATTTTTTTGAGGTTTAATTCCTCCAGCCTGTATTTTGGAAAAATCGAGAATATCAGTAATCAATGATTGCAAAATATCAGAAGAACTTTTTAAAATATGCGCATATTGTTTTTGTTCTTCATTGAGTGGTGTATCAAACAACAAATGCGACATGCCGATAATGGCATTTAACGGGGTGCGTATTTCATGGCTCATCCGGGCAATAAATTGTCGCTCAGCTTTTTGCGCATCTTCTGCGACTTTTCTGGCGGCCGCCAGATCCTCCTGCATTAATATCCGTTGCGTAATGTCATAATGAATGCCAATGGAGCCAACTATATTTCCTTGCATGTCGAAGATCGGAGCACCGCTGATTAAAACCCAAATTAAGCTCCCGTCCTTTTTTTTAATTTGAACTTCATATACACCGGTTTGCCCTTCTGTTCTTTTTTTATCCTGCTCTTGCATGGTTTTATTGAACCCTTCTGGCAGAAATAATTCGACTGCATTTTTCTCCACCAGTTCCTCAGGACTATAATCCACCATTTTGCAGAACTTATCATACGCCCTGATAATTTTATGATGGCGGTCCACCTCCAGCAACCCCAACTCCATGTTCTCCATAATGCCCCGATATTTTTGTTCGCTGCGTTCGAGTTCTTTGGTGCGCTGGGCGATCCGTTGTTCCAGGTTTTCATTCAGTTTTCGCAACTCCTCATTGGCGTGGAACAGATCCAAAGCCTTCTGTTCCAGAATCGCTTCAGCTTGCTTGCGGGCTTTTTGTTCCCGTTCCAGTTTACGTTTGAGAAGTTCCAGTTCGGTCATCCTTATTTTTTCGAAATTATAAATTGAACGGTACTGCCGTCCGGATCAAGGTTCGTTTTTTCGACGAGGGCGTTTTCTCCATAATACTCAAGAGATTTTTCTATTAGCCCTTCCGCAAAATCGGCCATTTTCCGTTCGGACTGATAAATCATTTCCAATGTATTTGGATCGATTCTTTTTGTTTTAAAAGAGGGTAGCTCAGCATCGGGATACAATTTCTTTACTTCCACATGAATGTGATTTTCAATGGACTGTAAAAAATCAAAAGCATTTTCGGCAGCTTCCAAAAACTGTGGGTACCCATTTTTTAAAGCGCCAAAAAAATAAAGTCCGAATGCTTTTAACAAGGAGGGAATATTTTGTCCGGTTTTTTGTCCAAGGGTACTTATCAGCTTTACCATTTCGCGGTGGTCGTAGGTTCCGACTGAAGTATAAATACCACCAGAAGCGAGGTCATTTTCAGTCAATAATTGGTCGACGATTTTATACCCATAATTTTCTTCCACCATTTGCAAGAATCCTTCGAAGACAATTCCTTTCATGATTTTTTATTTGAATTGGTTTTAGAGCAACATGCATTTCTCTATGACTTCAAAAATCATGCTTCGTCACCGTGAGAGATCGGAATATTACTCATGCGAACAGGGGCTAAAAACTACGTCTTTATTTATGTATTGATTTTAACCTTTCAAATCAGGTGGCGTCGAGCCACCTGATTTGATTAAAAGAGTTCTTACAGGGGCGAAACATAGGTCATTCCGAATTTTCGACGAATCAAGAGTTTAAAATTTTCTTTAACCTTACATTTAACATTTATCGTAAAAAATTGATTTTCAGTTATTTAACTTTCTTTTTTTCTTGATAAAAAAAGAAACAAAAAAATCAAGGCTGTTTTGAAATACCTAAAAATCGGGCACCATCCCGCAACAAATCAAACTCGTCGCTCCGCTCCTCAAACAGTGATTTGTTTTATGGGCCCGTCACGGCCCAATTTTCTTGACGGCATTTCAAAAAGGCCGACCAGCAGCCCCTGAGTCCGCAATAAGCCCCCAGTTTAGAAAAATTCAAATAAATACCTGGTTATCAGCATTTTAGTTTCAGTTTTGATTTTTTTTTGGTACTTTTTTTCTAAGTACAGGACAAAACTCAACATTGATAATTTATGCCTGAAAATCCTCCCCCTAACCCCCTCCAAAGGGGG
>JBCBRY010000107.1:0-30760 GCA_039819485.1 Bacteroidota bacterium
AAGGCTTTCGGGTAATCTTTTGTCAGGCCTTTTCCAGAGGAATATAAATTTCCTAAATTATACTGGGCATTGGAAGACCCTTGCCCTGCCGCCCTTTCGTACCATTCCGATGATTTAAAATAATCCTTTTCCACGCCTTTTCCTTCACGATATAGGCTCCCTAATTTACTTTGAGCTTTAGCCAGCCCTTGTTCTGCGGCTTGCCTGTACCACTGTGCCGCTATTGAATAATCTTTTTCAGTACCTTCTCCTCTGAAAAATAAATTTGCCAATTCATATTGAGCTTTTGGTAACTCCTGTTTTGCCGCCTTAAAATACCATTTGAAGGCCTTATGGTGGTTTTTTTCTATCCCGTCCCCTCTGTAATACATATACCCTAAGAAATACTGAGCTAAATCTAAACCCTGCTCTGCTGCAACTTTGAACCATTCCGCAGCTATTGAATGGCTTTGCTTTACCCCCTCCCCTTCGTAATACATACGTCCCAAAAATAGCTGAGAGAAATCAGAGCCTCTATTCGCCGCTTTTCTGTAATACTTAACTGCTTTCTTACAGTTTTTTCTAACTCCAAAGCCATGATAGTACATATTAGCCATCTCATGTAATGCTTCAACACTTCCGTTTTTTGCGGCTCTTTTGTACCATTCATAAGCGAGGCCATATTTTTCTATAATGAAAAGATCCTCTGCTTTTTCCAACTCATATTGCCAATCAGCTTCCGATTGGGCATTGAGGTTGAATATCAATAATAAGTGGGTAAGTGCAATAGGTAAGAAATACCTTGTTGTGACCATAGATGTAATTCGTTTTTCCTATTTGTATGTATTGTAAATTTAGCTAATGTTTTTGATAAAAAACTTAGTTTACACTGAATTCCCACTTCATAAGTGTAGTGTGAAGCTGCCTTTTGGGGCTGAACATTCAGCCCCAAACCATTCAAAAATCCGCAGGCCGCCGAATTTCACTCCCCTGCCCCGCCACTGACTGCCAAGCCCTTATGATTTTTCATTTCCTGTCCGAACGTACTAAATTTGAACATTATATATTGACTGTTCAAGGAGATTTATAAAACTCTATCTTAGCTTTCGCACTCCGTTATGACGGAGTGCGAAAACTGGATTCCCTGGAAAACCATAAATACGCCCCAATCCTTGACATTCCCGTCTTTTTATCTACCTTGGTTTCGTATTTCGCAAGCAAAATACGAATATGCAGCCGACAACTCTTTTTGACCCGCAAACAGGTGAACGGAAATACCTCAACGCCATCGAGCGGGAGCGTTTCCTCAGTGAAGCCCAGTATCAGGACAAGGACATCAAATATTTTTCCCTCCTGATCTACTACACAGGATGCCGTCTCAATGAGGCACTGGAAACCACCCCTGCCCGTGTGGACTATGGCAACAACACCGTGACGTTCAGAACCCTCAAACAAGGGACTGACAGGGCGGGAAACCCGAAGCTCCGTTACCGCAGTATCGAAGTCCCCGAACCCTTCCTGATCGGCCTCAACGACGCCTACGGCGTCAAGAAAAAGCAACGGGAGGACAAGCATAGGGATTCCCCTATCTGGACATTCACCGACCGCACAGGCCAGAACTACGTGAAGCGGATCATGGAGCAGGCCGACATCAAGGGAAAGAAAGCCTGTGCCAAGGGACTGCGCCATGCCATCGGCGTTGCCCTTGCCATGAACAAAGTCCCGCTCATCCATATCAAGGAAATTTTAGGCCATACCGACATCAGCAAGACCCAAATCTATACCTACCTTTTGGGCAAGGAACGCAGGGAGATGGTTTCGAGGACATGGTAACGGCGTTGGATCAATTTAGATAATCACGGCCTGTAAATTGGAAAACCGCCAATCTTTCATTTATGAAATTATAAGGTGCTGATCTGATTGAAGAACAGTCAGCTGCAGCCGGCGTGCCGGCCGGATTTTTGATAATTTTCCAAAACCCTGCACGCCCCTACCCTGCTGCGCTGTTTTTATAAAAAACCTGGGCCTGGGTTTTTGGATTGATTCCGGCCCGAATCTGCAAAAAACGGTGGAAAAGCGGGCGCTCTTGTCGTCCTCAGTATGAAAAGGCGGGGCATTCATTGTACACTGAGCGAAGCCTGAGAGGGCGGTATTATGGGCAATGGAGATATAATCAGGCGTATTTTAGGATAGGAAAGAGTTGTCCGGGCATTTTTGCAGCCCCATTGAGCACATCTGAATTTCAATTCTGATCATTTGTGTTCAGTAGCAGCTCGTCAATATAGTTTACAAATCGTTTGTTGTGGTAAACCTTGACCTTCTGCCAAACAGTATTAGGGATTGGAAGGTTAAGGTAATCAGAAATATCCTTCTCCATTTCACCCCTGTCAAGCTGTCCATTCCTGATGGCTTCATATACGGCAAATATGTGCATGATTACTTCCGTGGCCATCCGCCGCTCCGCCTCAGTAATCGGTTCTTCATCCAGGTCTATATCTGATTTTCTTATGCGGAGAAGTTCAGGGTTGGAATAGGTTTTCCCCCATATCTCCCGGTGGCTCTGGTTGAGGTGAATCAAGTGTCCCAACTTCCGGGAACGGGTGTCCCTACGGACAGCGAGGCAGGAGAGAACAAATCCCCCCATGATAAAAGCAGACTGCAACAGGTCGAACCAGTTTTTGAGGAGGAAATCATGGAACATCTGGCCGATCCTAAACCGTCATTCCTTTGAGGTCAAAGCAAAAGAATAGATCGGGAAAAATATTCTGGTTACCCCCACTCTGCGAAACCTTAGCCCTGCCCCGACAAGGTTATTTTTCGTTGTGGTCCGGTAAGTCCTGCTTGGCATTTACCATGATAGCCCTGGGGACAAGGACAATCTCCTCATCAGGCCCACACCCGGCAGATTCCGGTAACAGGTCAATAAATTCCCTTGTCCTGCGAATACCGATAACAGCGAAATCACCGTTGCTGAGTTCCCAGATATCGGGGCAACCATCGGCGGCAACACTCCCGCCCTGTTCGATGATTTCGGGCAATGTATGTGGGTCTTTACCACATCTCTTTTTGAACGAAATAGTGGTCTGCATTTTACATTGAATTTTACGGCAAGAGGTTACGCTCTTTAGTCAGCATACATATTGCCGTTTCGTTGTTTTGAGCCGGGGTAAACAGACGTGTCGACAAAAATATAAAAACATCTAATAAGGTGTAACTAATAATATGAACTTTTATAGGGTACCGTGAGTGATACACCCCTGGCTACCTTGTGGCATGGCAAAAAAAGACCCTTATACCAGTGAGCAGCTTGAAAATTTTGGCAAGCGCCTGAAACAGATTCGTAAGGCCAAAGGCTACAGTAATTATGAACAATTTGCCTATGAGCACGAGATCGGCAGAGCGCAATATGGAAGGTATGAAAAAGGTTCTGACATACGATTGAGCACCCTGCTCAAACTTTTACGGGCATTGGGCATCAGCCCCGGTGAATTCTTTGGCGAGGGATTTACATTTGAAACCGGAGAAAAAAGAGATTGATAGGCCGTTGCTACTTGCTTCGGACTTTGAGCCATAGCAGTACGAATCTGTGGAGACGGTTCAATTTTAGGTAATAGATTTGCTAATGACGTTTGTTTTCCAGAGTTGCTTGAGTATTTCCAATTTGATTAATCAATTTTAGCATCCTTTGTGCGACTTTGCGTTTTTGGCGTTCAAGGACTTCCCATTTAGTAGTCCCATTGATTTCCATTTCTTTAAGGCCATGCATATCTCTTGAAAGCAACACTACAATGTCAAAATATTTTGGATTAGTTTCTGCACAAACGCACAGCAATGTTTCCATTGCTTCTACGAGTTCGTTTTGGGCAATGAGACTTTTAATGGATCTTTTTATGTCAGAACGAGATTTCATTCTTTGAACATATAATACATACCCCCCTCATTTGAGGTTGGTAATGCAAGCATGTAAATTAGGTTATAAAGGGTAATCAACGGAAAGGCTCGTAAAGAAGGATGAAATGTTAGTCAAACTTGACATTAATAAGCCCTAATAAAAACCGAAAGAAATTTTGTATGGGAAACTTTTCCATGATACCCAAATTAAAAGGTGAGAAACGGAGATTACCATGGAAATTGTCACTTTTCTGTTATCCTCTATTTCTCTAACCAATTATTCCAAAATTAAGCAATAAGTAAATTACATGTTTTGAGATTTTAAGGAAGTGACTAAAATATCATAGGAACGGTAGTTCTGATTTAGGATTCGGTCGAGACAGAATAAGTTTTTTTTAAACTTAGGCCCAAAATATCGCCATCAATTTACGGAACGGTAGATTTCATTTATTAAACGGTTTTGAAGCTAAAAGAATGACAACTATTTTTGTACTGTCACTTTTCTGTTATTCTCTACAGAGGATAACGGGAGAATAGGGTTGTAAGACCCTATTTTCATTTTACCCTTCCGCATTATTATCCAAAATACTTTATAAATTGTATTCTATCCTCTCTGATCCTGTTGTCAGTTTCCCAAAATTGTTACCAATATAAATGTAATGATTTTACCATTTTGACTGGTAATGTTTCTGAGGAAGTCGACACGGACACTCGGTGCTAAGGAACGGAGGTGATTTATTAAAAACTAAACCTTTGTCATTTTTAGAATTAATAAATCATCTCTTTGGAAAGGTTGTTTTAGAATGATGCTATTCATTTAATTCTCTAGCGCATTTAAAGAAAATAGTCTCGCACACATGTGTACGAGACTATCATCAAACCGAACTGAACAAAAAAACCAAAAGAACTATGGAACCAAATTATTTCTTTTATAAAAAACCAGAAGCATAAATATTTATGCTTCTGGAATGTATTATTGATGTAATGGGACTGGATTTAAAGTGTCAATTATTGAGCTAGGAATAGCGATTTGAATATCTTCAAAGTATTTTTCAATTCCCTGAATGTCCTTGATTTTTTCATCTTGAATTATGATGCCGATACCTTGGATGGTTTCAATAATGATGTCATTACCGCAGATGTCTTTAATCAAGTTCAAAATGGAAATTTTACCAAAGAAGAAGGCATAGATAAGCTTGGAGATAATTTCTATGCTCTCCGCACTTGCAGTTTCCAATTCGGGGCAGACATTGATGAATAAATCATGCAATGTTTTTGAGCCTAAGATAAGATGGTCGGCTTCAGATACGGTCTCGACCACATCAGCGGTAGAAGAGTTTTCATCTCCGCTGTAATTTGCTTGAAGTTCGTTGCTTTGGTTCATGATAATCATTTTTGGTTGAAGATTTAGTAAAACAGAGGAAGGAGAGTGTCCACTCCTCTTCCTTTCCTTGTTTGATTAGTGTTTGTTTTGATTTTGATTTTTATAAGATTATAGATGCTGCAAAGCACCTTAATGATTTGCGAATTCTGGATTTTGCAGTGTTCACACGGTTTTCTTCGATTTTCAACCTCATAGCTATCTCTTTAGTGCTATAACTCTGAGCCATGAGGACGAAAATTTCAGCATATAGATCATTATGTTTTTTAGCCACAATCCCTTTGTAATTATGGATGATGGACTCGATCTTTTCGTCAATGTTTTTTCCTTCGATTACTGGGATTTGCTGTTCTTGAATAGTGTCAATAGCATCGGTTCGATAGTTGGCAACGTCTCGGCGTTGTCTTCTTTTAATATCAATGCAGAAATTGATGAACATTTTGATTATGTACCCATTACCCTTGGACAAAATATCTTGGGTTTTTTCGTCCGATTTTGAAAATATTTTAATCTCTAAAAATTCCTGAATAACATCTTGCTGGTCACTTTGCCCCTTAAAATAGAGGGCAGAAATGGAAATGAGGTTGTTGATAGGGATTCGGGCAATACCACCAAGGTCGTCATCGCGACCGGCAGAAATAATAGTAGAAGTTTCATTATACATAATAGAAGATTTTACGTGTCCGCAGACACACTTAATGTAGTATCAACTGCGTCATGCCATGGAACTGTGGTTAAGATTTTATTCAGGGAATTATTATATGTTAATCACTTTCTATAAAGGGGTAATACAGAGCTTGATCGTTGAATATGTCTTCTTGTGTTATAAATTATTACTCAATATAAACATTGAATAAAATATTGTTTTTCTTGGAAAATTCAAAGAACGATTCAATCAACTTTCACTATAAACACGACCTGCCCGAGCCAATTCTTACAAGCCACCCAAAAAAAATGCAATTTTTCTTTAACTGCTTGATTTTCTGTCAAACTTTACGCTTCTTTTTTTATGAAAAACAAAACCAGGTTGGATTTGGCGCAAGCGATATAAAACAAAGAACCCTGCCCTTCAATCATGAAGAACAGGGTTCCTTACTTTATATTCAAATTAGAAATTAATAGAAAAAGTTTAACTTATATCAAAATGATTTCCTGTTGATTTTTTTATGTTTTTCTTAATTTTTGAGAAATGGTCTAGTGATCTTTCTAAGCTTCCGTCATTCTCTATCAGAATATTTTTTGAACCTTCAATAAGCTTGCGCTTACAACTTTCGTAATCTTCGTCGGAATCAAAATCACTTCTTGAGATATTATCCAAAACACCTACCCTTTTAAGTAATTTTGCAAAGATTGATTGCTTGAAACTTTTTGCCATAAACCTATTCAAATTTAGTTGAAAAGATATTCTTATGTGCAGCTTTGCATAGAATTGCTCGGTGAGTCAACTTAATAACTCACAGTGTAATTAAAGGTGAAGAATAAAAGTAGTTTGTAAGGTGTTCTACGTGCAGAATGAGGGAGTGTTTCGTATTGGAGAGAAGTCAGATCAGATATACCATCTTTATATTCTAAATCTGAAACCAATAAAAAAACCTGCTTTTCGTAATTGAAAGGCAGGTTTTCTTGGTTTTTATCGCTTGTGTCAGGGATTTTAATGTAGCAGTATCCTGCTCTCTGATATCCCTGATACGTACTGAAAACCGTAAGTTTTAGAGCGTGGGAATTATTTGAATAATATTTCAATGATATTGCCGATGGTAGCGATAATTTCTGGAAACTGAATGATCGCAATTAGTGCAATGATGATGATGATAAACCAGATACCACTTATAGCACGGGCAATAGAATTAATAACATTCATTCCGATATTGATACCAAATGAAATGAGACGAAAACCAATAGAAAAGGTGATAATAGTAACGATGGCGATGGCGATGATGGCGGAAATTATAGTAATTGACATGATAAAGAGTTTTAATAATTAAAGAAAATTACTTTCACTATAAACACTCTTTTTCTCATGCCATTCTTACAAGGATCGCAAAAAAGTTTAATTTTTATATAGAGGTCTGCTTCACTTCTAACCAATAGATTTTGAAAAAAAAATTGATATAGTAGGGGGCTTCCGAGTCTTGGATAAGGCTTGTTGAGAGATAATAATAAGCCATGAAAACCAATTGGAATTCAGTCGCTTTCGAAAGAGTAATCGCTATAGATATTTTAGTGAAAAATAGTTATGTAAGTTGTGACTGCTATTTGATTTTGAGCATATACTGCCTCAAGCACAATCAAAAAACGAGGGGAAAAGTCCCCTCGTGGAATCAATGATACAATATAATTATCAGCATTATTATATCCGTAAATAAAAAAGTTTTCACTCTTAACACGTCTAGACAATCAATAATCTTACAAGTCTTAGGAAAATAAATCTCAATTATGAAGTTCATTTAAATAACTGTGGCATTTATGCAAGTGAGTTTTGAGAAAAAGAATCTTGGTCAATTCATGCCTATTAAAGCCATTAGTACACCCGCAGTCATAGCGAGGTTTAAACCCACCATCCACTGAAGCATACCGATCTTTGTTTCCAATATCTTCATCTCTTGTCTTGTGGCCACCTGCTCATGGACATCGGTAATCAACTCGACAATAGCTTCGGCAGATTTTTCATCCTGCCCGGATTTGACCAGGCGTTTGATTGCTTCATGAGTATTTAAAACTAATACAGCCATACTTGATCATACCATCAGAGCTTTTGGTTTGGCAAATAAAATACACATTACATTTTTTACAGTTTTTACTGTAAAAACATTATTTTACTCACTAATGCCACATCAATTCCACAAATCCATATAGTTTTGTGATCTATTACCAATAACGGGGAAATGACACTGAAAAATGAGGCAAGAAGATTTTAATGATACCGATTCCGATATCATTAAAATAGCATCACTCCCCTACTTTATTCGCTTAAACAAACAGCACCATGCCTAAACAACATACTTTAGTGATCGAGGGAACCGAGATCGTTCTTTACACACGGGAGAAGGATTACTATGTCAGCATCACAGACATTGCTCGGCACAAGGCCGACCGGCAGGCCAATGAACTCGTGAGAAACTGGCTACGTGCTGGATCGACGATAGACTTCCTGGGGGAATGGGAAAGAAAGTACAATCCGGATTTTAATGATACCGGATACGGTATCATTAGAAGTCAAGCCGTATCCAACAGCTTCATGCTTTCTACCAAGGAATGGACGGCTCAGACCAACGCCATCGGTTTGGAAGCCAGGCCCGGACGCTATGGTGGCACCTATGGCCATCTCTACATCGCCCTACATTTTGCCAACTGGATGGAGGTCAGTTTTTACCTGCAATTCATCGATGGCTATGTCAATATGATTGCTCAGCTAAACCCCTCTTTGGATGTTCATAGACTGATTGCCAAAGCCAACTATCATATTCATGCCGCCGCTGTCCGGGAAAGCCTTCCCCTGATGGCATGGAATACCAAGACCGAAGCTCTTCACCATGCCAGTGAACTGGACATGCTCAACCTGATCGTATGGGGAATGACGGCTAAGGAGTGGAAGCAGGCCAATCCAGACAAGAAAGGCAATCTGCGGGATCATGCAAATAAACTGGAGCTTGTTATTTTGAATAACCTTCAATCAATTAATGCTGTCCTGATCGAAGATGGAATGAAGAAGGAAGATCGGGCTAATAAGCTTTTGAAAATTGCGGCTACTCAGATGCAGGTGCTTTTGAGTACGGGGCCTGTCAAGAAACTTGATGAGATATGAGGAAATGTCAATTAAATTTTCAGAAAATTAGCTGTTTCTATTTTACCATTTATACTGATCTGAACCAAATACAGTCCTGATTCAAAATGTTTTAAATTTATATGAGAAAACTGGTTTAACCTGGTATTGTTTTGCCAAATAACTTGGCCATACGGATTTCGAATAATTAACTCCGCATCAATGTAATCATCGGGTAATTCAAAGTAGAGGGTTGATCTTACTGGGTTCGGATAAACATAGAATAAGGGCTTATTTTGAAAGGTAACACTTATTATATTAGATAATGTTACTTGACCATTAGAGTCAATTTGTATTAACCGATAATAATTAGTTCCATGTACTGGTGAAATATGGTTAAAATTATAGTTTTTTGATTCAGAAGAATTACTGCATCCGGGAACGAACCCCAGTGTTGTCCATCTATTCTCACCGTTAGAGCGCCATTCAATTTCAAAGCCTTTGTTATTTTTTTCTGATGCTGTTTCCCAAACTAATAGTATAGATTTTTCTGATGGTTTAGTTTCGAAATTGATCAGTTCTACGGGAAGCGATAGACAAGTAGTAAAATTACCGTTACCATCAAAGTCACCCGGAGAAGTTCCAAACTCCCAATTATTGATGTCCAAAAGCTGGTTTTTTGTAGGGTTGTTGTTACCTCCTGCGATGCAATTGTACTGACCATTAGCTGCTTCATTTCCATTTGCGGCTGTAGCAAAATTAAAATGGAATGCGGCCAGACATGGGGGCAGGTCAGATGCATTTCCTGTGCAAGTGCCTCCTCCATCCCATCCCCCCGAGCCATTGTTATCTGTTGTAAGGCCAAAAATCAGATTGCAGGGATCTGAATCCGGTTCACTTCCTTGAAATATAAAAATTTGATCTCCATTACCGCTAATGCCAAATTCTCCGCTGATACTCCCAACATTAGTGGATATTGGGCCTCCTGTACTCGTAATATGTATCACAACACCAGTACTCAATGTATTTCCAGTACTATTGATCCACGTTGCAATTGCGTCATCATCATTGCTAACAATAAAGCCATTACTATTTATATATACACTGCTGTCACAATCGGACATAGCATCAGGCAGATAGCTTTGATCAGTGATCTGGATTTCAGTATTTGGAGTTAATTCAACGTATGAGATTAGAATTAACTGGTGACTTGAACCAATACTTTTATATCCTGCTATGACTACATCTCCAGGGTTAAGTGATGTTTGACCCCATAATCCAAAGTAAAAGAAGGATATTATTGTAGAAAGAAGGAGTGCACGTTTCATGGTGGGTTGGTTTTAATGTGAAGTAACGCCCACCAAATATAAATAATATGTTTAATTATTAAAAATAAAAAACAAAATGTTTTTAAATTTTGACCATATTGGCCATTCTGCCAACTAATCATAACGTGTTTTGGGGCTTACCTTTCAGGCCGGGCTATGCGTGGTTCCACTTCGTTTCAATCCTTACGGATGCCTCCTTGTCAGTCGGCCCACTTCTATCCCTAAGCCACTCCCCTACCCTATTCTTATTTCTTTAAAATCTATGAACGTAGATTCAAAGAGATTTTATATTTTTTACTGTAAAAACAGTAAATACATTATTTACACTTTTTAAGTGATTTAATATTATTTTCTATCTGATCAATTTGTTCTTGTATGACTTGTACTTCTGAGAACTTTTCAGGAAACCGCTCCGCAAGCTCCAAGTTCATGCCGTTTTTTAGGAAAATGCTTCCCTCATATTGCTCCCGGATGGGCAGGGTTGAAACCTCTGAAAGATGCTTTTTCAATAGACTGCCCATCTCTCCCATCACCGTTTCGTAAACGGAGTTGGCCACTGCGTCGTCAATCATCAAACCCTCAATGATCGGTGCTTTTACGAGGTCTCTTTTTTTGGCCAACTTCTCCAAACGGTCTTGAAGCACCTTGACTTCCCTTTCTTTCTTTTTGCGTTTTTTGATTGCTTCCCTGGATTTGATTTCCCTGAAAGTCTTGTCGCTTACCCAGTCCTCCCGCAATGCCTTGATGATAAATCCGGCAGCGTTGTTCTTATTCTTAGATCGCTCTGCCAGTGTCAACTTTTCCAAATAGTAATTTTCAAGGGTCTTACAACGCTCTTTAGCGACAACCCTTTTACTTTTATCCTGTATGATATCAAAGCCTTGCGCCAGGTATTTGGCTATGTTTTGTTCACTGATCCCCATACGTTTTAGGGCATTGATGATCTTCTCAGAAAATACCGGGTTTATTTTATCCTCTTTTTCAATAGGATCAGTCAAGAAATCCAGCTCTATTTGGGGATCATCCTGGGGAGGTGTATTGCCAAAGATCACAAACTCCAACTCAGCAATACTTCGGCCAGCTTTTATTTCATTATAGATGAAAGCTAGGTTGGTGTTTTCTTTTAGCTGCGTTTGTGCGGGTATGATTACCCTCTTTTTCAGGTCATTGTATTTATAGGATTGGGGTGCTCCAACCTTTTTTTTGAAATCATCGACTGTGAACCTGCGGTTACCAATTTTCAAATACTGATAGAAAAGCTCATACATACGGATCGCATAGGCGCTCGTGAGCTTGGGGATATACTTGAGTTGATAGGTTGTGAAGTTTCTTTTTAGCTGTGTCAGATGGGGAACCAATTCTGGGGAGATATTGAACGTGATTTCTCCCCTCTTGAGGTTCAGCTTGTACGAAGATAAAAAATAGGCAACGAGGATCTCATCCTCCCCCACTATCTCGATGGGTTCTTTGTTTAATCTTTTGGATATATCTTTCAGATCGCTATAAAACCTATTCCATTTCTTTCCCTGAGACCAGCCAAGGTATTGCTTGAGTTTGCTGATATCAACTGTGATGCTGATGTTGTTGTAATCCTCCTCCGGATTTACAAAGCCCATGATCAGCTTAGCCACTTTGTGAGCAAGGGTTGTGAGGTTGGCTGAGTAGTTCGCCTCAATCAGCCTATTTGACTGGGTTACTAAAAAATTCTTCTTTTCTGCTTGCATAGTTTATTGCTATTCAAAAGGCCAAGATATAAAAAACGACAAATTTGTCAACCTGTCGTTTTTAAAATTTTACGGTACTCAAAATGTCGTTTTGAAAGATGTTGCCGTGTATGCAAGACTGCTGATCGTACCTCAGATAGCCTTAAAACAAGCCAGAGAAGCCGTTTCTGTATGATGAATAATGGGGTTTTCACTCAAAATGTCGTTTTAAAAGATATTTCTTATATGATAATAGGTCTGGGAAAGTGTATGAACCTCTATATTTCGGCCTTAACAAGACGTCTAACTTGCGAACAAAAAACAACAATCCTCAAAATGTCGTTTTTCAGCCTTAAATGAGCATTATTTCAGCCTGTTTTTAGTTGGAAATCAAAGAGGTAGCTTAAAAATTCAATTTAATTACGGCTTCAACTCAAAATGCCGTAGTTCGTCCTCAGAATGTCGTTTTATTTACTCAAAATGTCGCTTTTATCACTCATTATGTCGTTTTAAAATCTATAACTTACTGATCTACAAATCTTTCTGAGGCCTGAAAACAAGATAAAACATTAAAAACAAGATAAAACAACAATAATAAGGCGTTCGCTACCACTCACACTCATCTATTTTTACTGTTGCCACTGCTAACTAAAAGAAAAAGAACCATAAATGCTGTAATTACAGTAAAAACAGTATTTGGTGTAATTTTTCACTTATATTCGTAAAATTATCAGGCTTGGTTGAGTTGTCCTCTACTCCATTGATATATCTGTTGTATGCATAGTCTTATGTGTACTTAAAGTTTGACCTTTTACCATGCCGTTCGCAAATCTCCTTGTTTCGCCTTTGGTGCCAAAATTTTTGCGGAAAAATGGTTGTTATTTTTCCAAATTAAGAACCGCATCAGACAATGGAAGCCCAAAGGGAAAAATTGTACTATCGGACGGTTTTGATCACACTTGAATTTTTATGAATTAATTTGATCAGGTAGAAATAAAATCACGAGCAATTCCGTCTTTATATATTTTTACAGTATTTACTGTGAAAAATGTATTTATTGCTTTTAGTATAAAAATAGTTTTTAATGTAATAGGTTTAAATATTAGATTTGCAACAAAACAAAATTTATGAGCGCAAAAATTGTATCAGTTGCCCACAGAAAGGGCGGCATAGGGAAGACCTGCATCACCCTTCATCTTGCAACAGCATTGGCTTCCAGGAAAAAATTGAAAGTAATTGTACTTGATACTGATAGCCAGCAAAGCGCTTTTAAGTACAGGGAATTTGAAAAACAATCGGTATATGATGGGACTGATCCCCCTTACCCGGTTGAGAGGGTGCAACCTAAATACCTTTTTGATGAAATCCGGCACTTGAGAGATAAGTACGATGTTATATTTATAGACGTACCTCGATTGACAGAAGGTAGCGAAGATAGCCAGTTGTCAACTGCTATTACCTATTGTGATTACGTACTTATCCCTATTGTGGCCGGGGATCTTGAGGGGTTGAGTACCATTGAGTTCATTAAATTAATCCAGGGGATCGATGATTATAAATCCAAGAAAGACTTTTCCTTCACCTATTGGGGTTTTTTAAATAAACGCAACCAAAGAAGTGAAAACGACGAGGCCGTGGAGTTTATGAAGCAGCTGGGCGTTCCAATGTTCGATAACTCACTTTCTGATGTGAAGGCATTATCCAAACCATTCACTTACGAGAGTGTGTTGGACAGTGCGGAAGGGAAGAGGCGTTTTGAACCTTTTTTCAAAGAGTTTTTAAAGAAATTCAAGTTTTAAATTATGGCTAAGAAAAGAAAAAGCATATTTGAGGCATCTACCTCGCAGACAGAAATAAATCAGGCAGCAAAGAATGTCCAAAAGAAAACCATTGATGATATTCCTGTAAAGAAGGATAAATTGCCTCCTAAAAAAGAAAAGAATGAGAAGTTAATGCATTTGTATGTCGATACGATGCATCACCGACAAGCTAAAATCGGCGCAACAATGAGGGGGATGAAACTCGGAGAATATATAGAATGGTTAATAGATCAGGACAAAGAAAGGTTGTAGTATTTACAATTTTTACAGTAAATACTGTTTTTAATGTAATTAAATTATTTACTGTTTATACTCTACTATGAATGCTAACCAAGCCAAGCAAATCCAAATGATCCACCTGATGGAACGTCTTGGTTTTGATGTGAAAAAAGTCGAGCGAGGAGGGACTGAACACAAATACCTTTCCCCATTCCGCACCGAGAAAGAACCGTCCTTCAATGTCAATTTAACAAAAAACTCATGGTACGACTTCGGCGAAGCGGAAGGGGGGAATACCTTGGACTTTGCTATTAAATACCTGCGGTCAAATGGAAGGGCCAGCCGAGTACCTGATGCCCTGTCATGGTTAGAGACAAAAATGGGGCGTTCAAAATTTTCAGGCAGGGCAGGGGAAAAGAATATCAATCAAAAGAACCTCTTTTCTTTTAGTCAGCAAAGCCCGCCGCAGGCGGCGAAAAAAAATTTGCCGAAACTTGAAGTTGACCGTGATCTTGAATTTGTTAAAGTTTCTCCCTTACAGTCCCCTCTAATTTTTTCCTACTTGGAAGGCCGTAGAATCCCCCGTGAGCTGGCCAAAAAATATTTGGTGCTGATACACTACCGAAATAAGAATAAGCCATCACAGAAGCCTTATTTTGCCTTTGGGATGCAAAATAGGAGTGGGGGGTACGAAATACGTTCTGCATCAGATGATCCGAAGCTTGTTTTTAAATCGGCACTGATCGCCCGTGACATCACTATTGTGTCCGGAAAGAAAGGTAGGGAGGCAGTGAACATCTTCGAAGGTAAGCTCGATTTCCTTTCACTGCTCGTAATACTGCAAACTGATCAGCTTGCCGGGGATGCACTGATCCTAAACGGCTTGCAGTCCTATGGTTTTGCCAAGGCGTATATTAAAGAACAGGATTATAAGACCATTAATACTTTTCTGGACAACAACGGTCCCGGACAGAATACAACACAGGACTTTGCCAATGACTTTCCAGGTCTGGTGTTTAACCAGAGTCCGATTTTCCTCCCTCATGTGGATTTGAACGATGCGCTCAAAGCCGGGTTTATGCCCACCTTTTCACCTGTTCCCAATCCCCCGCAGCCATAGATTGATTTTTTCGGCTATCATTGGTAATTCACAGCCGTTATAAAAAGTGTTTTCTTCCCTTGTGATTCGTCAACCAGTCAAAGGGCTTTTCCCTTTCGCCCAGTGGTTTCTTGACTGTCAAAACCTGTCATGCTTTCCTGAGAACCGCAATGGGCAAGCCTGCGGTCGCTAAGGCGACCCTTGCAGTTCCCACTCAGCGCATGACGGACGGTTTCTGTCAGAAACCACTAACAAAGGAGAAATACGATGACTGACAATACACCAACCACAGGTAAAAAGAAACCTGACCTGTACATCCATGTGAAAACCCCAAATGGACGGGACACCAAAATTGGCTCCCGCATTGGTGTGGGATTCTTTCACGGGGATAGGGTAGGGGTGAACATCTACCTCGATGCACAGCCCATCCCATTCGACGGGAAAATCGAACTGGTCGGCTTCCCGCCAAAAGAGTAACGCAAGTCCTACCGTCCGTCCTCATTGGACGGACGGTAGCTAATCCAAGAAAGGAGTCCCAAAATGTCCAGTGATAATTATTATCGCCAGTTCGAAAGAGAAATGGACGTTCTCGGACGGCGTTATGGGCTTTCGAGGGTGTTCAACGACTTCCTGACAGTATCCATGTGTAGCGTTCACCAGACCAATATCGCCTCACGGCTGAAGGAGAAAGACCCGGAAAATGAAGCCCTTTACATGGACACGATAAAGCCCTATTCACGGAACGAGCTTTCACAGTTCGGAAAACTCTTGGCTTATCTGCAACTGTGTGTTTACCAAGAGCCTTACAGTGACCTTCTGGGACAGTATTTCACCGAGCATATTACAAAGGGACACAACGGCCAGTTCTTTACGCCAACCTCTGTGTCAATGCTCATGTCCCAACTGACGGCCTCTGAAGAACCTCCAAAAGGTAAACGGGTCTATGACCCTGCCTGCGGTTCAGGGCGGCTATTGTTGGAATTCGCAAAAGCAGCTCCAGCCAATTTTTTCTATGCCAATGATGTGAGCCTGACCTGTGCGAAGATGACCAGCCTGAATTTCATGTTCAACGGTCTGCGTGGAGAGGTGGCCTGCATGAACACACTTTCGATGGAGTGGGGGAGCGGCTGGAAAGTGAACACTCCCGTACTCGGCATCGTGCCAATCGAAAAAAAATCTTCCCGCATTTGGAGTGCTCCACCTGAACCACAGTCAGAGCCTCAGCAGCTTACTCTCTTTTGACATGGTGAGACAATGAAAAAACAGCACCTCACCATCATCTGGGAAGGTATTGCCATCGATGTGGTCTACATACCAGAGTATTCTCCCGGCTTCACAAAAACCTATGGGTGGCGCATGGCACACCTATGTATCAAGAGACAGGACAAAGGCCAGCTTCCCATGACAGAGACGGGCTATAAATCCCACTTTACGAATGCTGCCAACATTGAGGAGATAGGCGGGACAGAAAGTTATGTACGGGCATTGTTGGACGAATACGGCTCGTCGAAAAAGTGGAAAGAGTATGCTGCGAAGGAACGCCAGATGACCCTGTTTTGAGCCGTTCTTTTCTTTTAGTTAGCAATCGACGGTGGACGTTTGAAAAGGTGCGGCATGATTACACAAGAGGTTGGTTTGGACATTTTAGAGCGGAGCCATTGCGTGAGACCGAACGAATCCGTACCTTTGTAAATGAACGGGTAGCAAGATATGTTTTTGTAGGACAAAAACGTCTTGTGAAGGGGGGAGTACCCCCCGTTCAATCCCCCCAGGGGCAGTCCGTTCCGAACCGCCCCAAGAACCAAAAATTTGAAAACCAAATTTTTTCCGACATGGCCAGACCGAAGAAAAAGGCATCCGATAAACTCACATCCCGACTCCCGCACATCCGTTGCACCGGGGGCGACCTGACCACCATTCAGGAGAAGGCCAAACGTGCCTCGATGAGCGTGAGCGATTATGTCCGGCACATGGCGCTGACGGGCAACGTCAAAGTCGAAGAGCCTATAATCGACTTTGAGACCCTGACCCAAATCAAGCGCATCGGCGTGAACCTGAACCAGTTGACGAAGGTGGCGAACAGCACCGGGGAACTGCCGGAGGAGCTTCGGCATGTTTACTGGAAAGTCGAAACCGTCCTCGACCACATTATCGAAAAACTCTAAACACATGATACCAGCAGTGGCACAACGGGGGCGGTCATTCAAAGGGGCTGGCCTGTACTACCTGCATGACAAACAGGCCAAGACTAACGAGCGGGTTGAGTGGACAATGACCCACAACCTTCCGACCCGTGACCCGCACAAGGCGATGAAATGGATGGCGCACACGGCGATGAACGCCGAGCGCCTGAAAGAGGAAAACGGGACTGCCCGGACAGGCAGAAAGTCCGGGGGGAAGGTGGTCTATGCCTACTCCCTGTCATGGCACAGCAACGACAACCCGAAGCGGGAGGAGATGGAAAAGGCGGCATTTTCGAGCCTTGAAAAACTGGGGCTGAAAGACCATGAGGCCGTCATCGTGGCGCACCGTGACCGGGAGCATCCGCACGTCCATATCGTCTGCAACCTGGTCAACCCGAAGACAGGCAAGACCAAATCTATGTCGATGGATTTCAACCAGCTTTCGACGTGGGCGCAGGAACACGACAAAGAGCATGGCCGTGACCATTGCCCGGAGCGCACCCGCAACAATGCCGAGCGCTACAAAGGGAAGGCCAAGGCACAGTTCGTCAAGCATAACCAGAACCCTGAAAAGCTCATCAAAGCGTTACAGATTCAAACCCTTTACGACAAGACCAAGAGCGGGGAAGAATTCAAACAAGCATTAGAGAAGGAAGGGTACACAATTGCGATGGGGAGCAAGGGGCGCATCACCCTCGTTGACCAGGAAGGGCAAGTGTGCAGTTTGGGACGGCAGATAAAAGGGGAAAACGGACGGGCGCTGAGAGCCAGACAGATAAAAGAAAAACTGGAAGGCGTTGACCTGAAATCCCTGCCATCGGCCAAGGAGCTTTCCGAACAACGGCAGTTCCACCACGAGCATTTTGACCGGGACTACTACGCAGCGCAGCAGGAAGAAAAAATGTTCGATGCGGCCATCGAAGCATCCGATGCGAAGGCGAAGGCCGAGAGGGAGGAGCGTCAAAAAGCTAAAGAACAAGCTCGTCAGGAGAAAAAAGAAGAGATGGAATTCATAGCCAATTACGATGACAGCCACCTTGAAAAGATTGACAAGACTCAGGCATGGCACACTTTGGCAACCCGAAAGCGCCATGAACTGAGGGAGCAGCAAGAGAAAATATACAAGCGAAAGGAAATGGTGGCCAGAATCAAAGCCCTCGAAAAGAAGGTCGCCGCCAACGATAACATATTCGGCAAGCTAACGGGCAAGCGGCAAGACCTCATGGACGAGCTTGAAGCCGAAAGGAAGAATCTGGCCAATGCTGACTGGCGCATCGAGGAGCAGCGTTCAGGTCTGGAAAAAGAGCTTTTGGAAAAGCATCCGTACCGGGACGAACTAAAAGAGAAAAAAGATGTACCGAAGGAAGACCGCTCCGAGGAATTCAATGACAAGGCCAAACGGATTGAAGACATTAAGGACAAACTAAAGGCGAAGGCTCAAAACCGTTCCCGCAGCCCAGGCCGTCACCTTAAAAGGTGATGAGCCAATTCGGGTCAGTCTGGACTGAGAAGGTCTTTGATTTCTTGTAGGGTGTTATCCTCAACAGTCCTGTAAGGAATCCACAACCAATCCCTGATGTGGTGGTCAACTTTGAACATGTACTCGTTTCTATGCTCCTCCCCTTTGCACCCATCCAGCTCCTCCAAGGCAAAACAGATATTCTTTTGAAGATGATAGAGCGAGAAACGGTCTTTCTTTCCAGTCAAAGGTTCGTCCTCTTTTCCCAAATATACCCGCAGGGATTCCGGGTCATATTTTTTCATGTATGCGATGAGAACCATACGGGCTTTATCAGCATATTGAGGGTATTCCTCTTTGACCTCTTTATGACGCCTATGCGCATCTGCCAAATTCTCTCCCAAGGGACTTAAACTTACCATAATAACTCAATACTTATGTTAATCCGTTACCTTTGTAGATTGCCATAAAAATTTCAAAAAATCAAATTTTATGAGTACAGGCAACAAAGGAAACTCTCGTCCCACCACGGCATTCAATGCCCAATCACAACAACAGAAAAGCCAGTCCATCATCGGCGGCCACCTGAAAAATGCAGGTTCAAATAAAATCAAGAACAACCTGTACCAGGTGCAGGAGGCTTATGAAAAGAAAAAGACGGAAATGACCCTAAACCAGGACATCGCAAAAGCGAAGTTCAACAAGGGCATTTCCCAAGCTTCTCCCGAACTGGGGGGGAGCAAGAACAGACGCCCGACCGAAAAAGAGAAAGAAAAATTCAAGGCCAGCCAGGAAGCTGCCCGAAAAGGGTTTGAGGAACGATGGAAGCAGAAAGCGTCACTGGCTGCTGAGGGAAAGGAATGGCGTGACGAACAGTTGAAAAAACAAAAAGCCGAGCAGAGGAAACAAATCACGGCAAAGTTCAACGAGCCGCAGCGGGGCAAAGCCGCAGCCCAGAGCCGCAGCGCTGTCAAACCCGAAGCAAAGCAACAATCCTCCCCAAGTACAGACAAGCAAAAACGGATTGAGGGAATTAAGGACAATCTTAAAAAACAGTCACAGCAATCAAATACCAGCCGCACATTTAACCGGGCGGCCAAAAAAAGATAGGACTTCCAAAAACCAATATGAGATGAAACGAAGAACAAACGATGCAAGAGACCTTGATTATCCGCTCATAGCGTTTTCCAACAGTTCAAAGGACGTGTGGACGCTCCGTAACGCCGTGGAGGGCGTCCAGATTTTTGGCGGAATAGGGTCGGGCAAAAGCTCTGGAAGTGGTAAGACGATAGCATATTCCCTGCTCAATGCAGGTTACGGAGGAGTTGTTTTGACGAGCAAAATGGACGAGACCGTAAGATGGCTTGACTATGCCAGTGAGATGGACAGGCTTCACGATGTCATCGTATTCGGGGAGCGGTCTTCACTGGAAAAATATTCCAAAAAATACCCCCGCCTTTCGACGCCCCCCTGTTACTTCAATCCAATCACATACGAAAGCAACCGTCCGAAAGAAGAAGGCGGAGGCCAGACCTCAAACATCGTCAACCTATTCCTGACCATCATCAAGATGGGCAACCGGGTCAGTGGTACTGGCGGCGGGGGGAGCAGTGACCCTTTCTGGGACTTGGCTCTCGAACGGTGCATGACCGCAGCCATCAACCTCCTGAAATTTGCCCTAAAAGGGGACAAAGGAGACCCGGACGACCCAACCGCCCATTTTGCCCTGAGCGTAGAGAACATGGCCAAAGTCGTGCGTGAAGCCCCTAAAGACAAGAAAAGCAAAACCAAAAACGAAAAAGAGGAAGAGGAGGACGATTTCGATGGATATACGGTGGAGTGCCTTGCCCATGCAACGCTCTACATCGAAGACCGTGAGGCAGAGCTGGCCAATGGCCTGGCCAGTGAAGAAGACATGGAAGAGTTTGCAAGCGAGAAACGGGCTTACAATCTGGCGTTCAATTATTTCATGCACGATTTCAAGGCATTGCCGGACGATACACGAGGGAGCGTAACGGAAACTTTCTATGCTTTTGCAAACCCGTTCATGTCCGGCCTTCTTGCCGACTACTTCGCACAGGGGACAACGGCAGCGGTCATGCCGGAGAAAACATTCAAGGGTAAGATTATCATCTTGGACTTTCCTGTAAAAAAATACCTCCAAGTCGGTATCAACGCCCAATGTATCTATAAGATGCTGTGGCAACAGGCAGTCGAACGGAGGGAGTCGGAAGGTGGGGGGCAGGATTTAAACCCCGTCTTTTTATGGGTTGACGAGAGCCAATATTTTTTGAACCAGCAGGATATGATGTTCCAGACGACTGCCCGTAGTTCCAAGGCGTGTACCATCTTCATCACACAGAACATCAGCAACTACTATGCTGTCATGGGCGGCAACCGTTACAAGGAACGGGTTGACTCCCTTCTTGGAAACCTTGCAACCAAGATATTCCATGCCAACAACGACAACGTGACCAACGAATGGGCGGCAAGGACAATCAGCCGCACGTTCCAGACAAAGATGAGCACGAGCATTGCATCTGGGGACGAAGGGACACAGAATACGTCCATCACTGAGACCCTGAACTATCAGATTGAACCCCATGCGTTCACGGTCTTGAAGGGCGGCGGCCCTCAAAACGGTTTTCGTGTCAGTGCAGTGATTACGGTAGCAGGAAAAGAGTGGAGCAACGGGAACAACTACGCAAGAATATTTTTTGACCAGAACCCTGAAAAAATCTTTACCCTATGAGCAAGAGAAAGACCAGCCCTTCCGGGGGGCGCAAGGCAGCGCAACCCCGAGGAGGCCGACGCCCCCTTTTGTTCCGTGCCGCTTCTGGCTTCGTCCACCACGTCATCAATGCCGCAGCGTACAGCCTCAGAATATTTTTGCGGATACGCCTGGGAGAGCGAGCCATCGGCCTTACGACCGTTCTTTTGTCTTACGTCTGGGTCTGTTATTTCTGGGCGAACGATTATGCTCTGGAACTCCCCCAGGAAGACCAAAGCATGGAAAACGAGTGGTTCAAAATTCCTGATGTTATAAAGCCGTTCATCGTCATCCTATCGTTCATTGGACAGATTTTACTGAAGGCATTCAACGCATTTGTAAATGCAGGGTATGGGTTAGGGCTTCTCACCCCTGAAAAACGCTTGGACATTGCACGTCACGATTTCATCATCCTGTACAGTACCATCATCCTGTTTTTTGGAATTGTCCATCTTATAAAAATACAAATTCGTGCGACATCGAAAATGCACGTCCATTCCTACACGCACGGGAAAAGTGTTTTCTTCTGGTGGCTCGAAGGCCGCAAAGTGCCTTGGTTTCGCAGGAGCAGCCAGACGGGAAAGATGACACTCAAAAACGTGTTCATTGTCGAAAAAACCATCTTTACCTACATCGAACCGCTTTTTGTTATCTGCATGGGGCTTATCTTCAAAAGCTACGGACAAGACCACATAGGATGGTGTCTAATATTCAGCGCCTTGGCTCTTTTTTGGGACGAACGACGGGAAAGCGTCCGGTTCCGTGGACAAGTCCTTGATATGCTGGACGGGGAACTCGAAGGGCAGGACTTGATTGAAGAATACCGGAAAATCAAAGGGGAAGATGAACAGGGCGGTGATTTTGAACGGGGGGCAAGAATCCCAACATAATTAAAGATTGACACGAAGCAGTTTTTTTTATATTCTGGACTATTGGCCTAAAACATTTTGAGAAAGGGAGGCAGCCATGACAGGCGCAAGGAAAATGGAAGCAGACATTCCTCCGGAAATCCTGAACGACCCACTTGCCAAAAATCCTAAAGTGCTTTTGTACAGAGACCGCATGGTTTACAGAATCGAAGACCTGACAGAAGAAGAACTGATATTAGAGGGGTTTTTTTCTTCTAAGGAGGAGATAAAGAGGGCAACAGAGGAATTGGTGATAGAAGAGTTGAAATTGATGGGTTTCTCCGAGGAGGAGATAGAGAGGATAAAAGAAAAGGTGGAGTTGACAAGCCTCGTGCCAAGTGACTGAACGTAAAAGGGAGGCAGCCATGACAGACGCAAGGAAACCAGAAACGGATATTCTTCCAGAAGTCCTGAGCAACCCTCTTGCCAAGAGTCCCAACGTGATTTTGTGCAGAGACCGTATCATTGGCAGAACCGAAGACCTGACAGAAGAAGACTTGAAATTAATGGGGCTTCTCTAAAGTCCTACACATAAGTAACCGGAAATAAAAGGTTCGTCACAGCACCTTTTGATTTTCTACAAATCCGCTTTGTATGGCCGGATTACAAGACCCTAAACCGGGCGTTGTCGTTAATTATCCCTACCTCTGGCAAAGTGAGCACAAAGAAGGGCATATAGAAGGCAAGAAAGAACGGCATTGTGTTGTTATCGGTGTAAAGGATAATGACGTCAGAGTTGTCCCTATTACCCATGAACCGCAAAAACATACCGCAGTGGTTAATGTCCCTCAAAACATCAAAAAGGGATTGGAATTGGATAATGAGCGCTCCTGGATTGTCACCAATGAAACCAACAGGTTTAAATGGACTGAGAAGAATCTGAAATCCTATAAAACCGGGGAAGTGAAAATTTATGGTGAACTGCCTGCTGAACTGACGGAAAAAGTGAGGAAAAGCGCACGTCAGTATAGCATAGGCCGCAATATAAAACGGATGGACAGGGACGAAATACTAAAAAAATATGCTGAGGAAGGCCGCAGCAGCGAACCATCACCCCGCAAACCGACAGAAGGGCAGGGAAAAGAAAGCAACAAAGGCCAAAGAATAGACGACATCAAAGCCCGTCTGAAAAAACAGTCATCATCAAACACTCTATCTCTGTCAAAAGGGAAAGGCCGGAAACAGTAGCCTCTACTCTTTGAACCCTAAAATCAAAAGACATGGAAATACCATTAGCCTTTTTTTTTACAGCCCTGTTGGTCTGGCGCTTTATTCTCGTGTTCTATACGCCCCCTCCCTTAAGGATAAAGGACAAAAAGAGCCAAGCCCTGGGTGGCCATGTACCAAAAAAGCAATGGGGCGTAAAAAAGAGATTAAAGTTATTCCCCTTATCCACCAAGGGCAAGGCAGTGGTGGGCACTCTCTTGGTTATTGCCGCAGTGATTTTCTCGATACAGATTTTCGGAGAAAGCAAAGAAGATGTTTATGCCTATGTACTCTTGCAAAATTCCAAGGAACTGGCGATACGAGACAGCCCAAATCTGGGGGCAGAAAAAATAGAGTTTGTCCCGCAATATGGCCGTGTCAAAATTTTGAAAAGGGATGTCCGAAGCGATGTTGTTTTGGAACGACGTGGCCAATGGTGCGAGGTGGAGTATAACGATTTCTTTGTTGGTTACATGTTTGACGGATGGCTGGCGTACGAGGATGAGGTTGTTGATGTGGTTAAATCTTTTATCTCTCACCTTGGACGGCAAGAGTTTGATGAGGCTTTTAGCCTTCAAAACTTTTTAGATTATGAAACCTTTGTTTCGACTGATAGAGGGTATGGCGGGATTAGGAAAACAGAGATATACCAAGGGCCAAGCGTATTGGAAAGACAGGACAAACCAGGCAAATTGAGCGTCTATGTCAGGTATCTTGCCGATGATATTATAAATGACAGGAAGTATTGTTCAGGGAAGACGGGAATTATATACCAACAGAATTTATATATAAAAAAAGAAAATGACGGCTTGGTCATAATAGATGCTGATTTGCACCGTCGTGATTGTGTGGACGGGGATACCATAGCTGAGAACGCCGGGCAAGAACCAGAATGGGAAGAATTTTTGGAAGTTGACGAAGTTGAAAAAGACCAAACGACACCAGAAACAGACCGAAGTGTGAACCCCAAAAAAGACAATGCCGAACTTCTACGAAAAAAGGAAGACCTGGTATCTGGTGGTCTTGGAGGTAGCCAACCAAATTTATCCGGCATAGGTACAGGTTCGGGAGTGGTCGGCGGCGAATTGAGCGGAAGGGGATACGAGCAGCCATTTGAGCTAAAGAATAATTCACAAGCAAAAGGTGTGATAGTGGTTTATGTCTGTGTGAATAAAGATGGAAATGTGGTGAGTGCAGAATACACGCAAACAGGCTCAACAACTGATAATTCCAAATTGAAAACCATTGCTATCGACAATGCGAAAAAGTATAAATTTGACCCCAGTGATACGGATGAACAGTGTGGGACGATACGCTACGATTTCAAAATATAGACAATATTATTCCCTTTCTTGTTTTGACTGCTTAAAATAATTCGAAACGACATACACATCCAAATAATAGGAATCTCCACCTCTTTGTAGCGGGTAGTTAAAGATTTTATTGATTAATGAAAGGCTTCTTCCACTGCCAACTTCTCGTGAATTCGCACAGTAATGAACGTAGTGGTTTTTGCGGTTTGATTTTTTTGGGTTTCGCAGAATGTATGCCCTAAACTGCTCACCTTTTACCTCAAAATCCCTTTCGTTTTCCTGAGCTAACTCTTTGTATTTGTCTTTTAAATTGATGGTTTCGTCAGTAGTGGTATCCGTGATTTTAATGTCTGGAAGCTGTTTATTCAGGTAATAGATAAGGCAATGCTGCATTAGTTTCTCTGCAAAATCGTCCAATTCTATGGCAGTCGCATGAACAATGCTTTGGTTATTGTAATCAATGAGCCTCACGATTGTTTCCAGTGCTTCGACAGGCATTTCCCCGTTTTTGACCTCTTTAATCTCATTTTTCTGGTCAAATTTAAAATGCCGAAGATTCCACTCACCTTTTTCCTGATAAGTGCTTTTGACCTCCATTTCTCGAAAAGCTGCAAGACATGTAAACCTTCCAAGCCCTTTACAGCCAAGGCTTTTGTTTTTGTGGCTGTGTGGAATCTCGAACAAATCCATATTGGCAATGGTGAACCCTTCTCCATTGTCATACACGGTTACATTTTTAATGGGAGGAGGCCCTATGAGTTGTTCGTTTTCTGCCCTTCGTTCTATCTCAACAATGATTTTCCCGTCAGACGGATTTTCTGGGTTTTTAAGGTTTATGCTGTTGATTGAATTGATGATGGGTTCAAAAATCGGGAGAAGCGCATCACTGCTTCTCAGGGATATTTCCGCAACCAAGTTTTTTACGGGAGTTGGCTTCATTTGCTGAATTTATGATTGGCTTGATTTTCAGGTTAAACTTAACAAAGGTATCATAGTTGGTCGAAATCAAAATGGGTAGTTACATCTCTCCCATTAGCTTTTCTCATACACCCGACTTCTATGGGCGACCCGCAGGACAAGAACAACAAGCTCGTCATCATCAATCCGGCAAACTATTCTGTAATTAGAGACTCGATACCGCCAGAGTCCAGAGAGGTTTCCTGAAAGTGCTTTCCCGAATTGACGGGGATTATCCGCCTTGGCAATGCGCTCTATGAGATAATCCCGAATTCTGACCTGAGCGGGTTTTCCCAGCTTCTTATATTCTTTTACGGCAGCATCTACCCATTTAACCGTCCAAGCCAACGTCCTGCTCCACTTCACTCATCGTCCAGACCTTTCCCGGATTTTCTACCCGCTTTTGTGCGATGTAGAGGTCTTCAAGGTCTTCGAGCTTTTCCAGAACAGCCTCTTTGATGTAGTAGGTTTTCGTCCTGCCTGTAATTTTGGCGAGGGTGGCCAGTCTTTTTTCGACTTCCTCTCCCAGCCTAACCGAAATAGCCATTGTCTTACCTCCTCTTATTCTTACAGTGTATCACGAGTAGTACATGTATTACAAGTTTCGACAGTGAATTTTTGCTGATGCTGTTATCTTTTTCTTTTAGGTAGCAGTAGGCGGGGCGCTTATTTCCCGTAACTCTGGCCTCTCTCGTTGAGTTGAGAGAATAATACTCCGGCTTTTAGTGACGAGAAGGGCGAGAGAGCCTTGTATTCTGCCATTCTTATCAGATTTGGGACTTAGCCAAGGAAAGCTTACTTCTTTAAAATCTTAAAAAGTAGAGGCTCTTTATTTTCGGAATCACCACTACTGTGCTCCTCCGTTTTTACCAGTTGGAAAAGAACCACATGAAGGGCATCAAAAAAATCATGAATATCCTCGTGGTCTTCGGGGGCATTATCATAGAAAAAATCCAATGCCTTTTTTACGTCGCCGTCGAATGCTTTAATTAATAAACGAGCAGCGGCCATTCCGCAACTACTCTGTAGCTTCCAACGCACATACTGCTTCTCGGTTTCTGTCATGTGCCCTTTATAAAGCACCTGCCGGAGAGTTTCAATAAAAGACTTTCCTATACAGTACCCAGTTTCTGTCTAATTTTTCATTTCCCAGAAAAACAGACTGGTGATATGAATAGCACATGGCTGATAACGTAGTACATAACTTTTGTGCGGCCCTTCAAGAAAAGGCTCAGAAAGAATTCGAAAAATATTTGTTAGAGCGACCTAACACTTTCGAAAAATTGATGGCTGGAAATGTTGATTTCCCGGAGGATGAAGAAGAGCGATATGCTCTATACGACAGGATTATTAAATGGCTTATCCTGGAAGCGGTGGAACACGATGATTACGACGCAGCAATTTCATTCCTGTCAGACCTTCTAAAGTATGTAGATGCTTTAAGGGGTCTTAAAGAGATATACAAAGAGGGCGAAGACTAAGGTCTTAAAGAGGTGACCCCCACTATCGACAATACTTTGTTACACAGTTTACCCATTCCAAGGGTCTTCCCCACTCAAGATTCCCCCATTTGAACTTTGTTTGTTGCAAACGGTACATTTAACAGTGTTTCCTGCGACTACAGTTGGAATAAGAGGAACATGGTCTAAAATTTTCAAACCGATATTTTCAAATTTTTCATGACCATCCATTTTGTTCCATTCGTCTTTATAACGGCCACCACTATTAGCATAGCTCTCCTGAATGTGTTCCGTATCTTTCTTGCACTTTTGGCAATAGAGGGTTTTTTTCTTTCCAACCCCAGCTCTGTTGACGAGAATGTCTGCTAAGTCGCTTAAAAAAGACATATTTTAAGTTTTTGATTTGAGTGATGTTGTTGACATCACTAATGTCGAAAGTTCTATTTATTAAAGTGGGTCAGAATCGACAAATTATGAATGCTGACAGACTAACATATTTCAGCAAAGGATTATTTCAAAGGTCAAGCCCGTAAGGGGCTTGACAGATGGCCAAATTTATGACGAAGAATGGGGCATGCTCATGAGCAAGAGGAAACAAGCTGGGCGAAGCCGGAGCTCCCCAGTGTAGGTTTTTCTGCCCCACAGCCCGCAGTTGCCAGGTCAGCAACTGTTTGCGGTGAGGGGCTTCCTCGCTCTTCCTCTATTTGAGCCTGTCATAAATTTGGCCATCAATTTTCGAAAATTTATCGGTGTTCTTTCATTCTTCCGGTAAGGAGGGAAGTTTTCGATAGGTTTTTCCGCTTTCAAGGCGGTAACAGGTGCCTGTACTGTTGTTTTCAGTACCGTGGACATAGAACGCTACCTTGTACGATACGCAAACTGCATGAGAAACTGGCCCATACCCAAAGAGATGGGTTATCCCCTGTTAAATGCCATCAATTTCTTTCTCAGTCTAATATTTTCTGCTTATCCATGCCGCTCTCACCTACCAATCTATAGGCATCTACAGCAATCAGCAAAAAAATTGTCGCAGTCCTCCATCAAAAACATTGCTCTAATGAGTCAAAGCTCAATGACAGGCCACCAAGGCTAAAACTTGGGGTTTTAGCACGGCTGTAATCCTTGCTAAAAAGGCAAAGAAGAACTAAAAAACCATATATGAAAAAATGTAATTTGAAGGCTATTTTAAGGTGATCTGAAGGCGGGACATAGCTCAGACTATATATACAAATATAAGTTTTTTAGACCATAAAATCAATACCTGATTAATTAAGAAAATGTTAAGAAAAAAATTGAAATGTTAAACTTATGTTAATAATGTCACATTATTTAAAAGCCATGCGCCAATAACAACATACAACCACTTTTTTTAATTTTTAAACTTTTACGACATATGAACGCATTTTATGAAGGTTTAATGTTCCAAGATTTCATAGACAACCCTGCTTTAAGCGAAAGAGTTTTAGGGTTTGCAATGACCCAGAAACACTACAAGTTAGTTTCCAAGATTATCAAGAAATACGACCTCGGCTACACAGTTGAAGCAGAAGACGTGATGCAGGAATTGCTCTTAAAGTTAATGGAGAAGCACGCTATTAATGAAGACCTGTTCCCTGGGAAAACAGCCAAAGAACCCCATTTGGCATCAATAACCCACTGCCTTTGCAAAGATATATACCGATATGAAAAAAGGCGAGCGTCAGGAAACATCAAACTGCCAACGTACTTCAACAGTGTCCTGATTAATGAAGACAGCAAAGGTGGGGCAGAAATAGAATTCTCATTCGCTCTTGCAATGTTATCAAAAAGCGAAAAAGAGGTTCTGGAGTTAATCAGGAAAGGCTATAGCCATAGTGATGTTGCCAGAGAACTTGGAATCAAAGAAAGCGCATCAAGGAAGAGGCTCCAAAGGGCCAGAACTAAACTGAGGAATGCCTTGAAAACCGAATACACAACTTAAAAACATACTCAAATGGTAAGCACCATCAATTTAATATCAGTAGGATTCGCCATCGCTGCATTCATTTTCTTCATTGTCTTTCGGTGGTACCAAGGTAAAAAAATAGAATTGAACGATGTGGTCACTGTGGTCATTGCAGGGTGCATGTTACCAGTAGCTATTGCTCTTTCGGTACACGTCTTTTTCCCTTCGTTGATTCAATCAATAGAGTCGATGAACTTACAAATAACATTAACTGGGCTTGTTCTAATCTTCGTTTATGGAAAAACGATTATTGAAAAGGCCTGGTCTGACAGCTCTTGATTCTTCTCAAGCATAATCCTACTGATTTGAGTTACAACAGCTATCATTTGCTTATAGAACTTATTTCTTGATTTGTCCCCGCCAGATTAACTGGCTGGGTTCATTTCTTCAATGAATATTGTAGTAAACATATCGCATCCAGTGAAAGAGCTTATTGCAAAAGATGAGCTTGTAAAAGCTATGAACACTTTCATGGAGAGGGCCGCTGCGTACAGCAGGGAGCATTACAATATGGTTGTTTTACTTTCACGAGAACTATACAACTTTAAGAAGGATGAAATAAAAGGTATCTACGACCGAGAACAAAGCCAGAGAACGAAAAATCACCTTGCCATAAGAATGATAGACCTTATAGACCTTATTGAACAATGAAAACCCTTTTTGTAAATGGGGTACACTACTTGAGGCCGGGTATGAAAATGAAAAGACGTCCAACGGAAAGCCCCTACCCAGCCCCCGATGTGTCTAATTATAGTGAAACACTATGCGCTCATGTGTTCAATCTTTTAGGTAACAGACTTGGGTGTAGTGGAAAGTAGCCTGAGCTAAAATGTTTAATGTCCACTACCACCGCACCGAGTACATGGAATCGTCCTCAATGCATCAATATACCCATCACCAGAGCATTGAGTACAAAAAGATTTCGGGAACAAGCCTTGTCCTTGTATTATTTTGGTCATTCCTTCAAACCCTTCCCTGATAATGTTTAGCTCCAAAATGGTCGATTGAATGTCGTATTTTTGGTTATGGACGTCGTTCTCGTTGCTATGTTTCAAATCTTCTGGGTTTGGGAAAGCAATCATGGACTTTAAAGTATTTGACTGAGTAACAACTGCACTAAAGCCTTGTGCCTCTGCTTTATCATGCCACTTTTTTGCCTCGTTTAAATTTTGCTCTACTCCAAAACCGTACTTGTACATATTTCCTAAATAAAACTGTGCGGGAGCAAATCCTTGTTCTGCCGCCGCTTTATACCATTTGAAGGCTTTCGGGTAATCTTTTGTCAGGCCTTTTCCAGAGGAATATAAATTTCCTAAATTATACTGGGCATTGGAAGA
>JBCBRY010000108.1:0-30632 GCA_039819485.1 Bacteroidota bacterium
ATATTCCTTTACAAAGGGCCAGACAACAACACTTTTGTCGTGTCTCCAATGTGTCCTTATGTTAATGTGTCAATTCAATTAACCATTGAAAATTTCCTAATCAAACATATTGTCATAATCATTTCGCTGCTTTTTTTCCATTTCTTCCAACCGGGGCAATTCCAAGGTTTCATTTTTGCGCGGCTCGCTACTGATTTCTTCATAGTCAATCAATTCTCCCTGCCGCTGGTTTTCAAACCCTTTCCGGACATCTCTCATTTTTCTTTTAAACAAAGCTTTCGCAAATAAATATGGGAAAACAAGCATGTAGCCGAGCACCGTAAAAAGAATTGCTCCGATGCCAAAAAGTGGATTGGATTTGAGGGTTTTCATCAACCACTTGCCATAATCAAGCACCACTTTGTGGTCAATGATCAGCGCAGCCACTAGCAGCGCCGGGGCCACCCACCGCAAGACGAACATGACCCCTTGCAGGATGAAAAAGATGGCGATAAAAAAACCAACCAATAACAGGACTCCTAAAAATCCATCTAATTTAAACTGGGCTGTTTTGCGGTTTGCCATGATACAGAATGTATATTGGGAATTGGAAATCGAGGACTTGGAAAGGGCAAATTTCTAATTTCTCAATTTCCAATTGCTGATTGTCTCTATAATAATAACTTTCCCTTGTTCAACAAGTTTAGCAAAAGTAGCTGAATTCCCATGCAAGGCCATGAATAAGTGACGTGGCCTAAGCGAATTTCGATGAAATTTGTTTAGTCAGGAAATGCCCACCATTTTTTCATTCCCAATCACTGTCATGAGTTCGCTCATCATCATTGCCGTCGCTCCCCAAAGTACCTTTCCTGCCACATCAAAATAAGGGACATTTTTTAACGACAAATGTTGGTTGATTCGTACATCCCTGACCTTTATGATGGCGGGGTTCTGAAAAAGGGAAAGTGGTACCTCGATCACCTCGTGTACTTCTTCCTCCTGAATGGCATAGGTTGGTTGATGGTCGATAAAACCGATGAAAGGATGGACTTGAAAATTACTGACTGGAATGTACAATTCACTCAGACCACCAAGTACATTTATATTTTGCTGCGCAATACCAACTTCTTCCTCCGTCTCCCGGAGGGCTGTGTGCAGCATGGAGGCATCTTCTGGTTCGGCCTTTCCGCCAGGAAAACTGATCTGTCCACCGTGGTGGTCCCTGTCGTTGGCGTTGCGTTCGATCAGCACTACGTGCCACTCGTTATTTTTTGGGAACAAGATAGCCATGACCGCAGCTTGGCGGGCATTGTCAGGAGCCGTGACATATTGGCGGCGGGTGACGTGGGCCATTTTTAACTGGGCATCGCGGCCTGGTAGTGGTAGGGCTAATCTTTCTTTCAGGTTTTGGATAAATGGGTCGATCATAATCTAAATGTAAACCGGACGGGAAGTCCGGGGGCTTCTTTCTCGGACTCGCAATCCGAGTTACGTTAAAAAAATGTCGGAGCAACAAAAGGTTGCGCCGACATTATAAAAACCAATTTATTTGAAACTAGTTCAGGCCATTTCTTTCACCGTACTCTCCAAATACAATTCTTCATACTGTGCGTCATCAATTGGAGACGGCGCATCGATCATCATGTCGCGGCCCGTATTGTTTTTTGGAAAGGCGATAAAATCGCGGATGCTGGTTTGTCCGCGCATCACGGCGCAAAGGCGGTCGAAGCCAAAAGCAATACCTCCGTGCGGAGGGGCACCATATTCAAATGCACCGAGCAGGAAACCAAACTGTGCCTCTGCTTCTTCGTCCGAAAAGCCCAGCAATTTGAAATTTTTCTCCTGCAATGCCCGGTCGTGGATACGGATGGAGCCACCGCCGATCTCGGCGCCATTGATGACGAGGTCATAGGCATTGGCCTTCAGGCTCTTCATGGTTTCGTGGTCACCACTCAGCATTTTATCTTCATCTTCTGGTAACGGCGAAGTGAATGGGTGGTGCATGGCGTGGAAGCGCTCCGATTCTTCGTCCCATTCCAGCAATGGAAAATTGACGACCCACAACGGCTTGAAATCACCAGGTTTCATGAGTTCCATGCGGCGGCCCATTTCGAGGCGGAGTTCGTTGAGTTGTTTGCGGGTCTTTTCGGTTTCACCAGAAAGGATGAGCAAGAGGTCACCTGCTTTGGCGCCCATTTTGCCGGCCCAGGTTTTTAAATCTTCATCGGAGAAAAATTTGCCGACGGTCGATTTAAAAGTTCCGTCTGCATTTACTTTTACCCAAACCAACCCTTTGGCGCCGATCTGTGGGCGCTGCATCCACTCGGTCAGTTTTTTTAAATCTTTATTGGAGTAGCCTTCGGCCTGCCCTTCAGCACAGATGCCGACGATTATTTCGGCATTGTCGAAAACACCGAAGCCTTTTCCTTTGGCCACGTCGTTCAGCTCCGTGAATTCCATTCCGAAACGCATGTCAGGTTTGTCGGAACCAAAGCGGCGCATGGCCTCGTCGTAGTCCATCAGGGGAAAATCGGCCAATTCGATGCCGCAGACGGCATTGAACAAATGCTTGGTCAAACCTTCAAAAGTGCGGAGTACATCGGCCCGCGTCACAAACGACATTTCACAGTCGATCTGTGTAAACTCAGGCTGACGGTCGGCACGCAAGTCTTCATCCCGGAAACATTTGACGATCTGAAAATATTTGTCCATACCCGCCACCATCAGGATTTGCTTGAACGTCTGGGGTGACTGCGGCAAGGCATAAAACTGCCCAGGGTTCATACGACTTGGAACAACGAAATCGCGGGCACCCTCCGGTGTGCTTTTGATGAGGTTGGGCGTTTCTACTTCAACGAACCCCTCGCCTGCCAAGTACTTCCTCGTTTCGATGGCTACATGACTGCGGAAAATCAGGTTTTGCTGTACTGGTGCCCGGCGGATATCGAGGTAGCGGTATTTCATGCGCAGGTCATCTCCCCCGTCGGTATCGTCTTCAATCGTAAAAGGAGGCACTTTAGAAGCATTTAAAATGTCCAGATCCTTCACTAAAATTTCAATATCGCCGGTAGGCAATTTTTTATTTTTGGACGCCCGTTCGATTACTTCACCTTTGACTCTGACGACGTATTCCCGACCCAGGGTACGTGCCTTGGCAAAAAGGTCCTTTGAGGTGTTTTCTTCGTTAAAGGCAAGCTGGGTAAGGCCATAACGGTCCCTTAGGTTAAGAAACATCATGTAGCCCAGGTCATTGGTGTTTTGCACCCAACCAGAGAGGGTTACTTCTTGTCCGACATGCTGCATCCGCAGCTCTCCGCAATTATGTGTACGATACATTTTTTGAGTGTTTAGTAGGCGAGTGGGCAAGTAAGCGGGTGGGTAAGCAAGCAAGTGGGCAAAAGGGCAAATCAATCAATGCCAACTTGTCTACTTGCATACTTGTGTACTCGCTTACTTGCCTACTTTGAAAAAATGTTTGCAAAAATAGGAGGTTCTACGTCAATAAAGGTGGGCAGTTTGAAAAATTGGGACGTTTTTTGAAATCAGGCAGAGAACATTCCATCCGATTATTTTCAATTCCCCCCTAAGATATTACAAAAAATAGCTATGAATATTAAATTTGCTCATCCTACCGGCCATAGGCCGCCCACACATTTCTTTCATTTTATTAAAGGGTAAAGTAAAAAGACGATAAAGGTCATGATTAGGATTTTCCTGTTTTCAACATTTCTGTTTGCGATTTGGGCTTTTAAATTCCCCGATCCTCCAGCCGACGAAAATTATCCGGTGGATTACTTCCAGGCACCGGTTTCGCATACGATTTTATTATCGGGGACATTTGGGGAACTTCGTCCCAACCACTTCCATGCTGGCATCGATATCAAGTCGAGCAAAGGTGTGGCGGGCGACCCTGTTTATGCGGCGGCTGATGGTTATGTCTCAAGAATCAAGGTGGATGAGAGCGGCTATGGCAACGCTGTTTACATCAATCATCCAAATGGCTACACCACAGTCTATGCACACCTGGATCGTTTTACTGATGCGTTGGCGGACTATGTCAAGAACCTACAGTATGAAAAGGAATCTTTTGAAGTGGACCTGAACCCAGGGTATGGGGAATTCAAGCTGGAAAGGGGCGAGCAGATCGGCATCATGGGCAACTCCGGCTCTTCGAACGGTGCCCACCTGCATTTTGAAGTTCGTAAGACAAGTACACAAAAACCGATCAATCCATTGCTCTTCGGATTCAAAGTGACGGACAATGTCCGCCCTAAAATGCACTCATTGAAGGCTTATTTTTTAAATGATAAAATGGAAGAACAAACGACCAAGGAGTTTAATTTGATCAAACTCAAAAATGGCCGTTATAAAATAAAAGGAGACACCCTGAGCCTCAATGCCTGGCGGGCAGGATTTGCATTAAAGGTTTACGATCATTTCGACCGGGTAAGCAATTGGAATGGCATTTATTCATTAAAGACGTACCAGGACGACCAGTTGGTCTATGATTTCGAAATGGAGTCTTTTTCCTTTAGTCAAACCCGCTACATCAATGCGCATTGCGACTATGAGGAACGGGTCACTAAAAAGAGCTATTACAATCGATGCTTTAACCTGCCTGGCAACAAACTGAACATCTACAAACAAAAAGTAAACGACGGGGTGATTGAACTGTACGAAGGAAAACCCAGCCGTATCAAAATGGTCGCATCCGATGTGGCCGGAAACGAAGCCATCCTGGAATTTTGGGTCAAACGGGGAAAGGTGCCCGCAACGACCGTTGCCAGCAATACCTTCAATTACGTGCTGCAATACGATGAAGGTAACCTGATCCGCACAGAAGGGCTTTATCTTCACTTGTCGAAAGGTACCCTGTACGAGAACCTTTATATGAAATACGAGACCACTCCTGAAAATTCAGACGGTTGTTATTCGCACGTACACCACCTGCACAATTACCGCACGCCGGTTCATAAATATTTTGACATTGGCATCCGCCCCACTGTTTCCATCCCCGCCGAACTGAAGCCCAAAGTGTTCGTCGCCTATTGCCAGGGGGGCGATGTGTGGAACTGCGGTGGCAAATGGAAAGAGGGGCTGCTGCGGGCACGGGTACGGGCCTTTGGTGACTATTGCATCATGGTGGATGAAAAACCACCAGTCATTACTCCGGTCGCTTTTGGTTACAACATGCGGGGCTACAATAAAATGAAATTCAAAGTGGTAGACGATGTGGAAACCATCGGCCACGTGCGGGCCATTTCTTATAAGGCCTATATTGATGGTCAATGGATTCTGATGGAATACGATAAAAAGAAAGACATGCTCATCTACCAGTTTGATGATCGGATAAAAGAGGGCGATCACGTCTTTAAGCTGGAGGTAAAAGATGCTGTGGGGAATGAAACTTTGTACGAAAAAAAGTTTATTCGCTGACGCCCCCAACCGTGAAGGACCAAAGCCCCGTCTTTTTCGAAAAAAGCATTTAAATGAAAAAGACATTATTTATTTTGATGGTAATCTCCGTTTGTTTTTCGTGCAAGAAAGAAGAAAGCCAGTGTGTTGAAAACCTGAACCCTGATTGTGCCTGCTATTTACTTTATGCCCCGGTCTGTGGTTGCAACGACAAAACCTACGCAAACGATTGCGTCGCCGAATGCTACGGAATCACGGACTATGTGGATGGCGAATGTCCGTAAAAACTGGTCAACTATTATAGCCGTCCGCTGTTTGGTGAAATATTAAGACTTAATTTTTTCATCAAAATTCAAATAATTTAATGACCACATTAAAAGCAGGCGACCAAGCCCCCGAACTGCACGGAACCGACCAAAACGGAAACCCTATTTCTCTCAGCGATTTTTCCGGCAAGAAATTGATCCTTTATTTTTATCCAAAAGACAATACACCTACTTGCACAACTGAGTCTTGTAATTTAAGGGACAATTTCAGCGAATTAAAAAAGGCCGGTTATGCAGTACTCGGAGTTAGTCCCGATAGTGCCAAGAAGCACCAGAACTTTATCAATAAATTTGAGCTGCCCTTTCCGCTACTGGTCGATGACGACTTAAAAACCATCAAGGCATACGGCGTTTGGGGAAAGAAAAAAATGTACGGCAAAGAATACGAAGGCCTTTTGCGTACAACTTTTGTCATTGATGAAAATGGCATCATCGAAAATGTGATCGCTAAGGTGCAGGCCAAGCGGCATACTGAACAAATTCTGGAAGGAGCTCCTGCCTAAAATATTTTTAAAAAATACTATAAGTTTGGTGTTTGAAAAATAGCTGAATGGTTAAAATGGTTGTATCATTTTAACCATTCAGTCATTTAACCATTCAAACCAATTATTCTAATGAAACCCACACTTTTAATACTGGCGGCTGGCATGGGAAGTCGCTATGGCGGACTCAAACAATTGGATGAGGTAGGAATAGCCGGAGAGGCCATCATGGACTACTCGATTTACGATGCTATAAAAGCAGGATTTGGCAAAGTCGTCTTTGTGATCCGGCGAGACTTTGAGGAAGCATTTAAAGAAAAAATAGCCAGTCGCTGGGAAGGCAAGGTCGACATGGATTTCGCTTTTCAAGGCATGGATACTTTCGTGCCGGATGCACCTGGCCAGGTGGAACGGGAGAAGCCCTGGGGCACCGGTCATGCCATTCTGGTGGCCAAAGAGGTTGTCAATGAGCCTTTCGTAGCCATCAATGCGGATGACTATTACGGGTATGCCGGATTCGAAAAAATGGCTGATTTTCTCACTAAAAGCAGTCGGCCCGATCATTATTCCATGGTCGGTTACGTGCTGGAAAACACCCTGTCTGATAATGGTACCGTTTCCCGTGGTATTTGCTCAATGGATGCAAATAATTTATTACTGACAGTGACAGAATGTACCGGAATCGGGAAAAGTGAAAATGGAATATTTTATAACGGGGAAAATGGGCAGGAGCAATTGGATGGGCAGTCTTTGGTATCCATGAATTTATGGGGGTTCCATCCTCATCTTTTCAATTTACTGCAAAAAGAATTTAATGAATTCGTAATGACCAATAAAGAAAGTGCCCGCGCTGAATTCTACATATCCACTTTCGCTAATAAATTAATTAATGATCGGACCTGTACTTTTGCCGTTTTGCCAAATAATGAAAAATGGTATGGCGTGACCTATAAAGAAGATAAAGAAACCGTACAAGCCGCCTTTAAAAATATGACAGCGGCCGGGAAATATCCGTCGCCTATTTGGGGATAAATTTTTTTTTAAATAATGGGCAAACAATTCCTGAAATCATTTTTTGACCAAGGGAATAATTAGATATTTTTCGCAAAAATGAGCAAAAGTAATTTCGGAAATCTCATTGGAATAGAAAAAATAAGATCTCCGAAATTGCTATTTTTTAACTGCCGGTTTTTATTGAATAGCATATCCTTTTCCCAATAAAAATTTCGGAAACCAGACCGTCCAATTAATTTTAAATCAGACTTTTTTTTTACGCTGATTTTATCGGACACTGAAAGGTTGTAATGGAAAATATTATTCGCCAGTTTTTTGAATTTGATAAAATAGAAACCTGCCAGCCTTTTGGAAATGGCCACATAAATGATACGTATAAAATTGAATTAATTAAGAATGAATTAAAATGTTCTTATTTATTGCAACGCTTTAATCATCAGATTTTTAAACGTCCTTTCGCAGTTATGGAGAATATTGGAAAAGTATCCGAATATTTATTGCGTTCGGATTATCCCCTGCAAATTTTAAGGCCGTATAAAAATAAAAAAGACGAGTGGTTGTATATTGATCAAAATCAAAATTATTGGCGGATATTTAATTTTATTGAAGATACTGTTTCATTTGACAAAATAGAAACGGTGGAACAAGCCTATGAAGGAGCGAGGACATTTGCAGTTTTTGCGAAGGCATTTTCCGGTTTTGATGTGAGTAAATTAAAATCGACCATTCCCGGTTTTCACAATGGTGAAACCCGTTTAATCAATTTTGAAAATGCCGTAGAAAATGCGCGGCCGAAAAGAAAAGAACTGGCAAAAAAAATTATTGCTGAAATATTTGAACAACAACTTTTCTTTAAAAAAATAAATAGGTTGAAATTGCCGCTGCGGGTTATTCACCACGATACAAAGATCAATAATATTTTATTTAAAATAAATAACTTCAAGGCAGTGGCGGTGGTTGATTTGGATACGGTAATGCCAGGTGTGATTCTCTCTGATTTCGGGGATATGGTCCGCACCTTTACCAATTCGGCAGAGGAAGATGAGAAAGATACATCGAAAGTAGAAATGCGAAAAGATATTTACAGAGCGGTTGAGGAGGGTTTTCTTTCCGAGGTGGGAGCCATACTCAGCGAAGAGGAAAAGCGGTATTTGAAATTTGCCGGCCCGTGGCTCACTCTGATGCAGTCCATGCGTTTTTTGGGCGATTATTTGACAGGGGATGTTTATTACAAAACAAAATATCCGGCCCACAATTTGGTACGGGCAAAAAGCCAGTTGGCATTGTTTAGATCCATGCAGGGAGTATTGAGTTGAGTGGTCATTCAACGGGCACATTATTTTAAAAATCTGTTAAAAGGACAAAACCCCAAATGGAAATGTTAAATTTGTAATGTTATTACTGAAAACATAATTTTCAGTAAACTACTTCAGAGGGTGAATTCCTACTTTTTATTATGAATAAAAGAATAATTTGGTTGATCATTGGACTGATGAGTGCAGCTCTGATCGGTGTGGCGGGCATGCAGCTAAAATGGGTGTTGGATACACTGGAAGTGAATGAGGCCCAATTTGATATCAGGGTGTTTGATGCCCTCAACAAGGTGTCTGAAAAGTTGGAATACCAGGAGAGCATCGAGGTCATGCAGAACGTGGACAATGGTTGGCTGCGGCAGTATTACAAAGAAGAGTTGAAGGTGCAGCAAGAATCGAGTCTGGGAATAGATTATGCTCCCGGCCATTCGGAAAGTGACGGACTTGTTCATCTTAGTAAAAAAAGGTACCTGGAACTGGTACTTTCAAATCCTTGCAATTGTAGTGAATGTACTAGGGAGCGGGAAGAAAACTTTGCCAAATGGGCCAAGATGACCGAAGAACAGGACCTGGCTCCACTGCATGAGCGAATTCAATTAAAAAAAGTTGACACCTATCTGCGGCAGGAATTCCAGGATATGGGTATCAAGACGCCTTTCCGTTATGGCGTGTACGACAATAAGAAAAAAAGTTTTGTACTTGCGGATGGCCGTTGGGCAGTGGAGGACAAGCGGGAACAGACCACCCTTAGTGGTTATCAAAACCTGCATACCTCCGATTATAAGGTAAGCCTTTTTCAGGGCGATGTTGAATCGCCGGGCATGCTGATGGTTTACTTTCCCATGAAAAATACTTTTATCTGGAGCACGGTCATCAAGACCCTGATCGGTTCGATCATCTTCATGTCCATCATCCTCTTTTGTTTTGCTTATACTATTTCAGTCATATTCCGCCAGAAGAAATTATCGGAGATGAAAAATGATTTCATCAATAATATGACGCATGAATTTAAAACGCCCATCGCCACCATCTCCCTCGCCTCAGACAGTATAGCCAGCCCGAGGGTCATCAACGAACCAAACAAAATCAAAAGGTTTACGGACATCATCCGCCAGGAAAACAAACGGATGAACCAGCAAGTGGAAAAAGTACTGCAGATGGCGCGCATCGACCGCCAGGATTTTACATTGAACGTCAGTGAAGTCAACATGCATGAAGTAATACAAAATGCCGTAGAATATATTTCTTTGCAGGTGGAGAAAAAGGATGGCCGCGTAACGACCGACCTGCAGGCTGACCGACCCATCCTTAAAGGGGACATGACGCATATATCGAGCATGATCAACAATTTGTTGGACAATGCCAACAAGTATTCCCCTGAAAAACCGGAAATTTCTGTCACAACACGCAATGTGAACGGGGGACTTGAAGTTATTGTAAGCGACAAAGGCATTGGCATCAGCAAAGAATCCAAAAAACATATTTTTGAAAAGTTTTACCGAGTGCACACTGGCAACCTGCACGATGTGAAAGGATTTGGTCTTGGCCTTAGCTATGTAAAAGCAATGGTGGATGCCCACAAAGGAAAAATCGATGTGAAAAGTGATTTGGGCAAAGGGAGCAGCTTCATCTTGTTTTTTCCGAACGAAAATTGAAAATCAAAACCCAATAACGTATGACCTCTACAACAAGTGGAAAAATTTTACTGGTCGAGGATGACCAAAATTTCGGTGACGTACTCCGCTCTTATCTCGAAATGAACGATTATGACGTGACATTGGCCAACGACGGCATCAAAGGGCTTGAAAGCTACAACAGTGGCAGTTATGATCTTTGTATTCTCGATGTGATGATGCCACGGAAAGACGGCTTCACCGTTGCCAAGGAAATCAGGGAAAAAGATACTGAAATTCCGATCATCTTTCTCACCGCCAAAACACTCAAGGACGATGTCTTGCAGGGTTTCAAAATAGGGGCAGACGACTACATCACCAAGCCCTTCAACTCAGAAGAACTGTTGTTCCGCATCCAGGCCATCTTGAAAAGGACCATGCAAAAAGAAGATCCGAAAGAAGAAATCCGGGAATTCTTTTTCAGTAAATACCACTTCAATTATCCTTTACGGATCTTGACTTTCAATAAAGAAGAAGAAGGAGAGCAGAAATACAAATTGTCGCCCAAGGAGGCACAGCTGCTCCGTTTGTTTGCCCTCAAAATAAACGATGTACTGACCCGCAACGAAGCCCTGACCAAGATATGGGGCGAGGATAATTATTTCACCGCACGGAGTATGGATGTTTTTGTGACCAAGCTGCGCAAATATTTGAGCCACGACGGAAACCTGGAAATTGTGAATATCCACGGAAATGGATTCCAGTTGTTGGAAAAAGACAAAGCACTTTAGTTAAAACTTTAGGTGGCTGCATGGTTAAATGGCTAAATGGTTCAGTACCATTTAGCCATTTAACCATGCAGCCATTTTTTATTATGATAAAATATTACTCCGTCAACGGTCAGGTCGTACCCAAAGAAGAGGCGTCCATTGGCATTGCCGATCTTGCTATCTGGAGGGGCTACGCATTGTTTGATTTTTTTCTGGTCAAGAAAGGGCACCCGCTTTTCTTCGACGACTATCTTGACCGGATGGAGCGGTCCGCTAAAACACTTCAGCTTAAAATCCCCCTTTCACGAAGTGAGATGAAACAGCATATTTATGAGCTGATCAACGTGAACAAAGTGGAGAGTGCCGGAATAAAACTGGTCCTGACGGGAGGCTATTCACCGGATAATTTTACACCAACAACTCCGAATCTGATCATGCTGGTCAGGCCGGCTCCCACCTACCCCAAATGGAAACATGAGGATGGTGTAAAGCTCATGTTGCATGAATACCACCGTACGTTTCCAGCGATTAAATCCATCAACTACATCGTCGGTGTCAACCTTTTGCCACAGATGAATGCCTCCGATTCAGAAGACATATTGTTCCATTTTGGCGGCCATATCCACGAAACCGTCAGGGCGAACTTTTTTATTGTAAAAGACGATCAGACCCTTGTTACCACAGGCCAGGATGTACTGGAAGGTATTACTCGAAAACAAATATTAAGACTGGCGGAACCACATTATAAAATAGAGTTGCGTGACCTTAAATTAGAGGAGTTGCATACGGCCAAAGAAGCATTTATTACCAGTACCACAAAACAGGTTATGCCCGTTATAAAAGTAGATGATACCATGATCGGAAATGGCCGGCCAGGGGAAGTAACCAAACATTTACTTGATTTATTAAACAATGAAGAATCAGCATATTTAGCAACCTTAACAGCTTAAATTTATTAATAAAATAGGGGCATTTTATATTCGTAGCATCTTTATTAAAAACAACAGGCCGAACAATTGGAAAAGGATTTGCTTTATACTTTCATAAGGTACTATTAAAGTTTGCTTAAATCCCTCCGGTGGTCTGTGAAACCAACTGTTTTTATCACTCATTTTCGATAATTTTCCACATTAAATATTGCACTGAGAACATACCAAACCTTGACCACCTTTTCGTTTACATTAAAAATCAAAATTATGAAAGCATTTTCCACCATCCCAAGCTTGCTGATCGCCCTATTTTTGTTAGTAGCCGTCGGGTGCAATAAAGACGATGATTTTCTTCCCTCTGATCTTTCTTCCTTTTATCGCTTAAGTTCCTTCGAAGTTGGTGTAGTTCCAGAGACAAGAACCGTACAGGTACTCTTTCAGGTAAAAGATTATGATGAAAAAGGTGTGTCCACCCTGACAGAAGACGATTTTAAAGTGACCGAAAACAATGGAAATATTGACTCTGAAGCTGATTTGCGGGTCGGGCGCAGCTCTATTCCATTTTCATTGAAAACTGTCCTGTTGTTAGATATTACCCGAAGTGTCGAAGGCCTGATCCCCCAAATTAAAACTGCTGCCAAAACCCTGATCCAACAAAAGCTGCCAGAACAGGAAATGGCCATTTATACTTTCGATTCGGAAACCGTGGTGCGTCAAACATTCACCACTGCGACCAATGAGTTAATAGCTGCAATTGACGCCATTCCAGAAACGGGCCTCGTCAATTCCACCAACCTGTACGGAGGCGTGATCGACGTCGCCGACCTTTGGGAAGACGACTATAGTATTGATGGCATTGTTGATGGAAGCCTCGTTGTGTTTACCGATGGCCGCCACAACGCCTCTCAGGCAGTCAAGTTAAGCCATGCCCTCGATGCCCTCGACAATAAGCGGGTTTACATAGCAGCTTTGGCCAGCCCTGACCTGGATGAAGATGCCCTCAAGGCATTGGCCAGGTCAGATGACAGATATTTCAAAGCGGATGACATTGCGGGATTGGAGCAAACTTTCCTCAATATCCAAAGTGGTATCCAATCACTTTCCAACAGCATTTATTTCTTGTACTATCAAAGCCCGATCACGGATCCATCGCCTTATGAAAACGACCTGGAGATAGAAATTCAAGCCAATTCGAACGTCGGTAGCGATCGACGGATTATTGAAAAATTCAACAGCGCCGGGTTTGGTAATTGATAACAATTGCTGATAACGGAACGGTCCGCCTAATAAAAAAATGGGTGCTGCCAATCGGCAGCACCCATTTTTTTACACTTTTTTGAACAATCGGACTATACGTCAAAAGTCAGTTCCACTACTTCTGTGGTCGGGTGCGACTGGCAGGCCAGCACAAACCCTTCCTCGACTTCACTGTCGTCGAGTGCATAACATGCGTCCATTTTGACAGTGCCGCTTTTCAATTTTGCCATACAAGTAGAACAGGCGCCAGAGGTACAAGAATAAGGGGCATCCACTTTTTCATCCAATAGGGCGAACAGGATATGCTTTCCTTCCGGAACGGTCACTTCGTAGGTCTTTCCTTCCAGGGTTGCAATGACTTTTGCGCCAGCTACTCCCTTCTCCTTAGGCTCTCCGGAATCGGCTACAGTAAAATATTCGCGATGGATATTTGTTTTGTCATGGCCCAGGTCCTTCAAAGTCTTTTCTGCATTGTCGATCATGGCGCCGGGGCCGCAAAGGAAAAATTCGGATGTTTTGTGGCGGGGGGCATTTTCAGCCATGAATTTTTTGACAACATGACTATCGATACGGCCGACTTTACCGCTCCAATTTATTTTTCCTTTCGAGAAAAGGCCACCCAAGCCTGATTTTTTTTCTCTTTTCGGCTGGCTCAAAATGTGCTCGATGTGCAATTGGCCGCCATACCTTTTTTGCATTTGATCAAGTTGGTCTTTGTAGATAATGCAGTCCTCGTTGCGGTTGCCATACAGTAAAAACACATGGCTCATAGGCTCTTTTTCCAAAACCGTTTTTAAAATGGACATCAATGGCGTTATGCCGCTCCCGGCCCCGATGAGGTAATAATTCTTTTTGTTGTCTTCGTTCAACTCTGTATAAAAACGGCCATCAGGCTGCATTACTTCCACCTTGTCGCCCGACTTGATGTTTTTATGGATGTGGGTGGAGACTTTTCCGCCCTGTACTTTTTTTACAGTCACCGAGAGATCATCTTCCAATGGACTGCTGCACATGGAGTACGAACGGCGTTCCTCTTTTCCATTTAACTGAAATTTCAGGGTGAGGTATTGCCCTTGCGTATATTGAAAACTTTCTTTCAGTTCAGCCGGAACATCAAAAGTGAGTGTCACAGCGTCTGCCGTTTCGGCTGTAACTTTTTTGACTGAAAGTTGATGGAATGATTTGCTCATTTTTTTCTTGAAAATTTATTTAAACGGACAAAAAAATGACATTTTTTCCTTAGCCTGAAATTTGTGTTCAGGTTTTGAAAATCAATCTTTCACCAAAACAAAAATGTCATTTTTAGAGCTCCTTATTTTTATGAATGCACTTGTGTGTCAAGTAAAGCCATTGTAATGCTTCAACGCGAAAAAAGTTCGCAAATGTAAACGATCCACAAACAAACAACCCCTTCCGGGAGCGGAAAGGGTCGTCTGTTTTTGGTAAAAATTTGAGAAGGCCAATCAGAATTTGTAGGTAAAACCTATCCGGATATCAAATGGTGAGTCAATGACCGTTTCGGGCTGGTTCACATTGTACAGCAGCAGTATTTCATAACCGAGCAATCCGCCACTGTTGTAGCCGGCGCCAATGTAGACGTTGTCGACAGCCTGGCGCTCAGTAATGATGTTGCCGTCACCGTCTATTTCTATGAATCCGTCCCTGTCAGGGTCTGTAGATTCGATATTCTGATATTCATATTCAAAATGGGCGAAGAAATTCGGAAACGCCTTTACCCGAGAAAAAATACCCAGATTGTAGGACAATGGCGATGTTTTGAATACTGGACCTCCATTGAAGGACCGTACGCGAATATGGTTGTATTCAAAACCAACTCTTGGCCCGACCGAAATTATGTCATCCAATACTTTATAACCTACCATCGGCGAAAGGCCAAAAGCGAAAATACTCTGGTTGTTTCCTCCAGAGTAACCCAGGGTCAGGCCACCGCCGTACCATAGTTTATTGACAAATCCGCTTTCATCAAAGTATTCATCTGTCTTGGAGGACTTCTTTTTTTTCTTGCCCCTGCGGCGCTGAGCATTTGCATCGTCGGTAATGGTGCAAGCGAATAAAAGAGTAAGTAAACTGAAGAGCAAGAATTTTTTCATCGTGAGAAGTTTCTTTGGTGAAAAGGCGAGCTAAAAACAGCTGCCGTAAATAATAAAGACATTTTAAAAAAAGCGAAGTTTAAACGAGGTGGCAATTTTTTAAAACGCTATCAAATTTCAGTAAAAATTATTGATCGGCCATGTCTGTTACAGGCCTCAATCGGTTTTTTAACGAATCCACAACAAATATGCTGCGGCAAATGGCAAAATGAAAATAAATGCATCGAATCGGTCCAGTACCCCACCGTGTCCGGGCAGCAGGGTGCCTGAATCCTTCACTCCCGCACTTCTTTTTAGCATGGACTCGATCAAATCCCCCATGGAACCAAAAACGGAAACGATGGCGGCCAGTACCATCCAGTCGACGAGCCGCAGCTCATTGGTGAACAAACAAAATAAATACGCCACTAAAAAAGTAGTGGCAATGCCGCCAAATGTCCCCTCCCATGTTTTTTTGGGAGAGACGCTTTCGAACAGCGGTGTTTTTCCAAAATTGGAGCCAGCTATATATGCACCGGTATCGTTCATCCAGGTTAAAAGTAACAGACCAAAAACGACCAAAGCGCTGAATTCCCCATTATTGAACGCAATAAAATCCAAAAGTGCAAATGGCGCTCCAATATAGACCATGCCCAAAACGATGAACCCCACGTTTTGAAATGGAGTTTTTGACCGGCTAAACAGTTCATAGATGAAAGCAAGAAAAATAAACGGGAAGAACAAAATTGAGGTGACAATGACAAATTGATCGTTGGTCTGTGCAAGGATGGGGCGCATGTGCAATATGGTTGAAAGGACGAACGGCGTTAGTCCAAACCCGACTCCGATCAACATCCGATAGTGATCTCGTTTGGTAAATTTGGACAGAACCATGCCCAGGTATTCCCATAGGCAAAGTGCCGTTATGATCGCAAAAAGTGCAACAAATGAATAGCGTCCCCCAAAGAGCCCGGCTAACATAACAACCACAAAAATGATCGCGGTAGTTGCTCGCCTGATAAGTCCTTTCATAATTTGGTGTTAATTCCGTTTTGTTCCTTACTCCTGTATTTTGGCGCCGTATGCCAGGTCGCCCGCATCCCCAAGGCCCGGTACAATATACGATTTGGCGGTCAGTTCTTCATCGAGTGCGCCTATCCAAATGTGCGCGTCGGGGTTATTTCGCTTTACATAGTTGAGTCCCTGCCGGGAAGCAATGACGGTCACCACGTGTGCTTGCACTGGCTTTCCATGGATCTTTAATTCTTCAAGAACAAGGTTCATCGATGCACCGGTAGCCAACATGGGGTCGGAAAGAATGAGAATTTTATCGTTCAGGTCAGGACACGACACATAGCCCAGTTCTATATCAAAAGTACCGTCTTTGTGGTGTTTTCGGTAGGCCGAAATGAATGCATTGCCTGCTGCGTCAAAGTAATTCAGAAACCCTCGGTGAAATGGCAGCCCAGCTCTGAGTATAGTGGCCAGTACTACAGGTTGTTCGGTCACTGAAACCTTGGCGATACCAAGTGGCGTCTCGATTTCTTTTTCCACATAGTTTAATTGCCTGCTTATTTCATAAGCCATCACTTCGCCTATTCTTTCCAGATTTCGGCGAAAACGCATGGAGTCCGACTGAACGTTGACTTCTCTCAATTGGGCGATGAAATTGTTGGCTATTGAATGAGTATCGCTTAAAATTTTGACCATATGGGCTAATCTGTGTTGCTGAATCCAGGATTTGGAGATGTGTTTCAAAAGTATAAAAATTTAAGGGGTATAGGCTCGTGCCTTTTAATTATTCGGGAAACACAAGCATATTTGATCGGCTCTTTTTATTCCGTCCGCCAAAAATGGAATTTTATCGAACAAAAAATCAAATGCAAGGTGCTTCATTTTAACTTCGACCCCGTTCAATAAACTGAGAACACACATATCTGTACTTTTTAACTGGGAATGAATTTTCTTGAAAACATAAAGATCGCCTTGCGTTCTGTACGGTCCAACCTGTTGCGGGCTATTCTTACGATGCTGATTATTGCTGTAGGCATTGGGGCATTGGTCGGTATTTTAACAGCGATCGATGGACTGGTTTTTTCTTTAAACGATAGCTTTTCCGGGCTCGGGGCAAATTCATTCACAATTGAACCCAAAAACGTTGACATAGGGGGGAGCAACAATGGAAGGCGTAACAAAAGAGGCGAACCCATTACCTACAAACAGGCAATGGACTTTAAAGGCCGCTATGATTTTCCAGCTGAGGTTTCCATCGGGGTACAATGTACGCGCAATGCAACCATTTCTTATGATGACGAGCAAACGAATCCGACTGTAACGGTACAAGCCATTGATGAAAATTTCCTGAATGCAAAAGGGTTCGAAGTGGCAGAAGGAAGGTCGTTTACCAAACGGGAAGTTTTGAACGGTGGCAACAAAGTGCTACTGGGTACCGATATTTTAAAATCCCTGTTTGATGGGAAAACAGAAAAAGCGCTGGGAGAAGTTGTCGGCATTGGCAACTTACAGTTCAAAGTAGTTGGTGTGCTGGAGTCAAAAGGAACCACAATGAACCAGAATGATGACCGGGCGGTGTTTATCCCTCTCATGGACGGCAAACGATATTATGCAGCACAAAATCAAAATTATGACCTCACCGTCGCAGTAAGGGATGCCACTGAAATGGAAATGGCCCAATCAGCGGCTATCGGCACATTCCGGACCATCCGCAAATTAAAAGCCTCTCAGGAAAATGATTTTGAACTGTTCTCCAGTGAAAGCCTGGTATCCATTATCAAAGAAAATACGACCAATATCCGGGCAGCAGCAGTTGCCATCGGCATTATGACTTTGCTGGGGGCGGCCATAGGCCTGATGAACATCATGCTGGTATCGGTAACAGAACGGACCCGGGAAGTGGGTGTTTGTAAAGCACTCGGTGCCACTCGCAGCAATATTCTCTGGCAGTTCCTGTCAGAGGCGATTGTTATTTCCCTTATCGGTGGCTTTATCGGCATTTTGCTCGGCATTGTATTGGGCAATGTGGTAGCCCATTTCATCGGCGGTACCTTTCTTATGCCCTGGGATTGGATCATCATGGCAATTATCGTTTGTACAATAGTGGGACTGGCTTCTGGCATATATCCGGCTGCACAGGCTGCAAAACTGGATCCCATTGAAGCGCTTCGCCACGTGTAGTGTCCTTCTTCTTGCCAAAGGGAATAGTGCTAATTATCGCTTTTTCCGTCTTTTCTATACCAATTCCAATGCATTTCAAAAAAAGATTTTAAACAAAAGGACTTTGGCATTCGTTTCTCTCTCATTTAAACTGTATATTTAAGGTTCTGAAAAATAACCGCCCTTCATTGTTTAACGATTGCCATGATATATAAAATTTACCAAGTCCTTCTGATCTTGTTTGTCAGCGCGACCATTCAGGCACAAGAGACGATTCAGCCAAAGCAAATGGATACCAATTTAGGTATTGTCTATAATCAGGAATTTGCATTGGGCATGCGCTTACACACCAATGGATTTGCTGTCGGGGCTACCTTCGGAAAACTTAAAACCTATTATCTCACCAAGTATTTCCACTTTGAAATAGGCGAATTGAAGCATGAAAAAGAATTTCGCCAAAGCTTTGATACACCCACTCCAATTCAAGGCCGCATTTCCAGAGCTTTCAAATATGGCAAACAAAATAATTTATATGTACTCCGCGGAGCGATGGGGGCCAAACGCTATTTTTCAGAAAAAGCTAAACACAAAGGCGTTGCATTCGGTATATCTTATGAAGGTGGTGCCACTTTGGGCTTTCTCAAGCCATACTACCTTGAATTAAGGGCAGGCGACGGGCGTGCTTCAGTTTCTACCAAGTACTCTGAAGAGAATGCAGACCGATTCCTCGATATTTTTGCAATTCAAGGTGCATCCGGTTGGTCCAAGGGCTTTAGTGAACTTTCCCTTCTGCCAGGTGTCCATGGTAAATTTGCGGTTCACTTCGACTGGGGGGCTTACGATGAATACCTCAAATCCATCGAAGCAGGACTGATGGTTGATTTCTTCTCCAGACAGGCACCCATCATGGTAGAGCGCAACAACGTTGAGAATAACCAGCTCTTCCTCAACCTTTTCATACATTTGCAGTTTGGTAAAAGGTGGTAAAACGTGATGGTACCAAGGAATTGGGGTATTAGGTAATTATCAATCACCTGATACCCCAATTCCTTGGTATCCTAATACCTAATCAATGTTAGAATTACCGATAGTTGAGAAAAAGGAGCCTCGCCGCCGCAAGCCGGATTGGCTGCGCGTAAAGTTGCCCATAGGCGAAAAATTCAAAAAAGTTCGCCGATTGGTGGACGAATATAATCTGCATACCATTTGCCAGAGTGGCAATTGCCCGAACATGGGAGAGTGCTGGGGAGAAGGTACGGCCACATTTATGATCTTGGGGAATACCTGCACCCGTTCGTGTTCCTTCTGCGCCGTAAAAACCGGACGTCCACCTGAGTACGATGAAGATGAGCCACGCCGCGTGGCAGAAGCCATTACCCTGATGCAGGTCAAACATGCCGTGATCACCTCTGTCAACCGCGATGAATTGAAAGACCGGGGAGCAGAAATTTGGCACCAGACCGTAAGGGCCGTGAAGGAGATGTCCCCCCAGACGACCATTGAAACCCTGATTCCAGATGTCAAAGCAAACTGGGAAGCCCTGGAAAGGATGATCAGCGCAGGACAGGAAGTCGTTAGCCACAACATGGAAACAGTGGAAGGACTCTACCGAAAAGTGCGCCCACAAGCCAAGTATTACCGAAGTCTCGAACAGATTCAACGTACCAAGGAATATGGCAAGCGTACCAAGTCCGGGATCATGGTCGGCCTGGGAGAAACGGAAGAAGAAGTATTCAAAACCATGGACGATCTGCGGGCTCATGGCTGTGACGTCATTACCATCGGCCAGTACCTGCAACCCACCAAAATGCATCTCGAAGTAGCAGAATACGTCCACCCTGATACTTTTAAAAAATATGAAGAAATCGGCCTTGAAAAAGGATTCGATTTTGTGGAAAGTGGACCGTTGGTGCGGTCTTCCTACCATGCAGAGCGGCACTTGTAATTAAACTGTTTTTACATAGAAAGCGCAAAGTGGACATCCAGCTACTTTGCGCTTTTTATTTATACCCTGTCCGTAATTTTTTCGTTCAGTACCTGAATGATTCTCATTTTAAAAAATATTAATGCCGGGAAAAACTTGGGAGATGGTTTTAAACAGTCTCCTGAATTACTGCTATCCTATTTTATATTTTTCATTTTTATAAACAATGCTGTTACTCAAAACAATGTTAATTTGGTTCTGCAACCAGTCGATCAAGACACTTTCTTTATTAACGAAAATATTTCCTATCAAAATCAGTTTGGCGACTCATTGGCTGTTATAAATGAATTGTCAAATGTTGTTCAGCAGCTTCACAATAGATCATATTTCGAGGCTTCCATCGATAGTTTAATATTTACAGACAGTACTGCAACCGCTCAATTATACGTGGGTGAATTATATGAATGGAGCGCGCTGAAGAACGGAAACGTTGACGAAGTTTTTTTAGAGAAAAGTGGCTTTCGGGAAAAATTGTACAAAAAGAAAATGATTCGGTTGAGCGAACTGCAGGAATTAAAGGAACAAATAGTAGAGCAGGCCGAAAACAATGGATACCCCTTTGCCTCTGTTTATTTGGACAGTATTTTTTTTGAACAAAATAAAGTAAACGCAAAACTGTTTTTGACAAAAGGAAAACCCGTTTTTTTTGACAGTTTAAATTGGCAAGGGGATATAAAAATATCGAAAAGTTATTTGCGAAATTATTTGGGCATTCAGCCCGGTGATCCTTACAGCAGGAAAAAAATTTTACAAATAAAAAACCGCATTCAGGAATTGCCTTTTTTAAAGGAAAAAGAAAATGTGCTGGTTGATTTTTTGGACGATAAGGCCAATGTGAATCTTACGTTGGAAAAAAACAAGGCGAGCCGTTTCGATTTTTTATTGGGCGTACTGCCCGACAACGGCAGGCTTGAAACCCGTTTGCTGATCACCGGAACATTTAATGCAGAAATGCACAATCAGTTTGGTCTGGGCGAGCGCATATTCCTTTCCTTCGAACGGCTACGGCCACAAACACAGGAATTGGAAATGGCTTTCGCCTACCCTTATATCCTCGACTTGCCATTCGGGGTAGATCTGAAATTTAACCAATACAGAAGGGACAGTACCTACACTGATATCATTGGCGAAGCAGGGGTGCAGTATTTGTTCGCCGGAGGTAACTATCTAAAAGCATTTTGGAGAACGGCATCCTCCAACTTGATCTCCGTAGATACCAGTGCCATTCGACGGGGCAGCTTCCCAAATGTGCTGGATGTGCGGAATAACTATTTTGGCTTGGAGGTCAATTGGCAAAAATTGGACTATCGGTTCAACCCCAGAAAAGGCTGGCGCATCATGGCGACCGGGAGTGCCGGTACACGGCAAATAAATGAAAACCAGGCCATCCTCGAAGTGAATGAAAGCTTTTACGATACACTCGCTGGCAGAACCTTCCGGTTCAATATCGAAGGTACCCTGGAGTACTATTTTCCAGTGATGGAACGGAGTGCCTTGAAAACAAGTGCACGTACCGCCGCCATCATTTCGGAGGAAGGTATTTTTTTCAATGAACAATACCGCATCGGAGGCAACCAACTGCTGCGGGGTTTCGACGAGGAAAGTATTTTCGCTACTTTTTATACCGTCTTCACTTTGGAGTACCGGCTCCTCGTCGGGCAGAACTCTTATTTCTATGCATTTGGTGATTACGCATATATTGAAGATCGCATTTCCGGGAAGCCACTGCGGGTGGATCATCCCTTGGGCTTTGGTGGGGGCATCACCTTTGAAACGGGCGCAGGCGTTTTTGGGATCAGCGTTGCAGCCGGGCAGACAGATGAAGCACCCGCCGATTTCAGGAACCCTAAAATCCATTTTGGGTACGTGAGTATTTTCTGATGATTCAATCCCTGGGTTTGAAAATCTGCCTAAGCCCTAGCACTGATCCAACCAGCTCTCGTCAAAAGACTGGATTTGCGGCCAACATGGAGTTTTCAAACAACTTCGATGAGTTGATATCAACTGGAAAAGACAAACCAAGGGCAAAAATTACCTTTAGCTTTTTTTCTTTAGTACGTCTTTTGAATTTAATAGATATACGATGCCGATCCCCCAACTATTGTTTTTAAAAGCGAGGGCAAAATCTTCCGCATCTCCTTCTACCAAGTAATAAATGGAGTGCCTGGTTCTGACATCAAGTGCAAAAATCCCAGCATTGGTTTTCAGGCCAAACCCCATTCCAAATGCATAGCCCAAATCCAACCGTTTTGCCGAATCCCTGCCATCTGAATCAATCCGAAAAGTAATCTTTTCCTTTTCACCGTTATTGATAGTATTTCCAAAAAGGTTATACCCCAGAAATGGGCCGGCTATGCCATAGATGGAAAATTTGCCAAAATCCGCCCTGCCCCCTGCCAATGGAGCTAATTCCAACAAGGTCAACCTGGTCTTGGGCTCCCTGGTGGAAGGAGACAATGTGCCACCTTTCTGGATCAGGTTCAGCTCATGCCTGAACATAAAATGTTTTTTTTCCATACTGCCCACCAAGCCTATCTCCAGGCCGGCTATCCGCTGAGAAGAGTTAAAGTAGGAATCATCCACAAAGTACCTGAATTTGGACAAAGAAGCACCAGCCTTCACTCCTACCAAGTATTGGCCATACACTCCGGTGTTCGCAGCGAGTAAGAGAAAAAAGAGAACGACTCTATGCATTATTAATGTTTTAAATTGTACATGATACGCCAATTCGCCTTTTGCCAATCCATGTGTCTAAATGCAAAAATTTCTTAAGTGGAAAAAGAGCGTTAATCCCGAACCTACTTATGTTCCGACGGTTGAATTGAATAAAAAAGGAAAAGACAAGAATCTTATTTGATCAGTTAAGCAAAGCAATACCAAGATCAATATTGATCTATAAGAAGAACAAAATTAGCAAAACCTAATTTCCTATCGCTCACTATTTTAAAATCCGATAGTCCCGAAACAGTAAAGCATCAGATAAATTGGTGGCGCGGTTTCACTCGCTATTCCATGATCGACAACCTGCATTCCCTTTCGTTCTAACTGCTGTTAAGCTTTAGTGAGAGGATAGGGAAAAGGTTTTGTGGTTTTCGAAAAAACAGCACTTGTCATTAAATTTAAAAGTAGAAATATCAATAAAAACACTATGAGCTGTTGTCCAAACCTGGCGCTGCACGGTTCATAAACCTGGCCCAAGGGCGCGTTTATGTTCAAAAGAAAATTCTTTTGAGTGCCTTGACATCTTAAAACCCTTACTTTTACCTTGAAGTGATGTATGCTTTTCAATTTCTGAAAATTCATGCCTGAGAAAAAGAATAAGTTCGGCAAGGGGAAAGCACAACCCCTTGCTCAATATGTTCACTATTTGGCTGAAAACGAGTCTACAGCCAAAATTTTAAATCAGTTCCTTTTCCAAAATCCAAGGTGGGCTGTGTTTGATTGCCGACCGAGGACTGCCAACTAAAATTAAAATGCACCAAGTACTCGACACCGACCAGAAAGCCCTCGAAGTCAACCTCAACGAAAAGATTTACGGCGCATTTGCTGAAATCGGCGCCGGACAGGAAGTTGCCCGTTATTTTTTCAAAGTGGGCGCAGCTGCCGGAACCATCGCCAAAACAATGAGCGCCTACGACAAAGTCGTTTCCGATGATATTTATGGTATTGAAGCTAGTGGCCGCTACGTGTGCGAAAACCGCTTGTACAAAATGCTGGGCCATGAGTGGGATTTAATGGTCACCCGTCTGGGGGTAAGGCGGCCCGACACCAATCTTTTTGCTTTTGCTGATACCGTGGCCGCACTTAATTTTTCCCGCACTATCAAAGGTGACGGCTGGTTGGGCATCCGTTTTCAACTGAAACCGGGAAGCGCCCCCAATGACCTGGTACTACATGTAAAAATGCTCGACAATGACACCCAGTTGCAGCAGCAGGCTGTTGGTATTTTAGGGGTGAACCTGATTTATGCCTGCTTTAATTACCACGACGAACCAGAAACGCTGATCCACTCATTGATGGATCATCTGCACGGCCGGATTTCCATCGACATGGTGCGCCTGACCGGACCTGACTTTGAGGAACTGGACAACCGCCTCCTGGCTTTGTGGCTGGTGAAACATAAAATGACCGATGTGGCCATGTTTGGCCCCAACAAACAAAACGTACATGGCTCTGAATTTCTATATAAAAAACATGTACTTGTCGTACGTGGCAGTTTTTGTCCGCCGACCAATATGCATTTGGATATGGTGAAACAGGCATACGAGCAGTTCAGGAACGAAAAAGATATCAACCCTGACCGCTCTTTTGTGCTGACTGAATTAACGATGGACAGCCTTTGTGGCGAGGGTGAATTGAATGAAAAAGATTTCCTCGACCGCTCCGAATTATTATGTGCCCTGGGCCAAACGGTGGTCGTTTCCAACTGCGAACAATACCATCAATTAATTAATTATTTATCAGATTTTAAAATACAAAACTTGGGTATTTCCATTGAAGCGCGGCGCATGTTGGAATTTATTTCCGAAAAATATTATAAAAATATGGATGGCCGGTTATTGGCTACTTTCGGAGAAGTATTTACCAAGAATGTCCGCTTTTATATTTACCCGTCTTATCAGGAAGGTAGCTCAGAATTAATGACCGTGGAAAATATTCCGGTGCCCGAAGGGTTTAAATTTCTATACCAGCATTTGCTGGACAATGGGCAAATTGTTGATGTTAAAAAATATGATTCTACGGTCCTGCATATTTTCACCAAGGAAGTAATGTCCCTGTTAAAAGAGGGGCAGTCGGGTTGGGAAAATAAAGTGCCGAAAAAAGTAGAAAAACTGGTGAAGGAAAAATACTTGTTCGGTTATCCTTTTGAACAAATGGAGTTTGAATATTAAATGGTAGAGAGATCTTGGTAAAGGGAAGAAGAACCTTTTTTTAATTTAAAATTAATTCATGAAAAATATCTTTTTTTTATTTCTGGGAATTCTCTTTTTTTCCTGCAATGATTTTTCGCAGGAAAATAATTCGGGTGAAAAAATAATTCTTGAAGAAAAAAATGATACTGAAAAAAAAGAAGGGAAGCGGTTAGTCGCTCTGCTCGAAGAAGATAAAATTGATTTTTCCATCGATTATTTGATGGGAAAATTTGATCCTGCCAAAAACACCGATTTCGTTTCCGTCGATAAAAAATACTCTGATGGAGACCCTTATTTTTTGAGAAAGGAAACTTACGAGAGTTTCAAAAAAATGTGGTCCGCCGCCAAAGCGGATGGGATTGATCTGAAAATAATTTCCGCCACCAGAAATTTTGCCCGGCAAAAATATATTTGGGAAAGAAAGTGGACCGGCGCCCGGAAAATAGAAAGTGGTGCCGATGCTTCTAAAAAATATCCTGTCACAAAAGACCGGGCACTGGCCATTTTAAAATACAGCTCGATGCCCGGTACCAGTCGCCACCATTGGGGCACCGATATTGATATCAATCGACTCACGAACGAATATTTTGCAGAGGGCCAGGGAAAAAAAGAATATGATTGGCTCGTGGCCAATGCGGCCCGTTTTGGTTTTTGCCAGCCATATACACCAAAAGGTGACGAAAGGCCCCACGGCTACAATGAGGAAAAATGGCACTGGTCCTATATCCCTGTGGCAAGGCAGCTGACCGACAAAGCCGCCACCGAATTAAAGGACGAAATGATCGGTGGGTTTAAAGGTGCTGAAACGGCTTTGGAAATTGGAGTCGTGGAAAAATATGTACTCGGGATTAATGAAGATTGCAAAATGAAGAACGAAGAATGAAAAAATATTCTTCATTACCCATTCATAAAAAAGTCCCGAAGCACTACGGGGTAGAATTGCTTCGGGACGGAAAGTGAATGTTTGCTAGTTTCCTCAGGATGTTTGGCAATCACCGCTGAGTGGTGAGTGCAGTTCAATGTTTTTTAACTGGAGTAGATGTGGGATAGATGTTCCTTTAAAAAAGTATTGGGTGTGAATATTAAACCGCACCAAAACACATGCCAAATAATGTTAATATGAAGTGGGTTAGATATAACTTTTAATCAAAAAAAAATGTACGAACAGATTCAAGAGGCACTTGCCTACATCCGGGACAAGACAGCATTGCAACCAAGTACAGGTATCGTGCTTGGAACAGGGCTTAGTCAGCTGGCCAATGAAATAGAAGTTGCTCAAAGCATTGGCTACAAAGACATTCCCCACTTTCCGGTGTCTACTGTGGAAAGCCATGCTGGTAAATTGATCGTGGGAAAACTGGCTGGAAATGAAGTGGTGGCAATGGCCGGACGGTTTCATTACTATGAAGGCTACACCATGCAGCAGGTCACTTTCCCGGTACGGGTGATGAAAGCCCTGGGTATCAGGCGAATCATCATTTCCAATGCAGCGGGCAGCACCAATGCCCAAATTGAGGCGGGCGACCTGGTTTTTGTCAGGGATCACATCAACCTGTTGCCCGACAATCCGTTGCGGGGCCCCAACGACGAACGGCTGGGCATCCGCTTTCCCGACATGCTGAAAACCTATGATCAAAATATGATCGGCCAGGCGAAGGCCATTGCCCAGGCTCATGGAATCAGGGCGCACACGGGGGTTTATGCTTCTTTGCCAGGACCCAACCTGGAGACGCCGGCCGAATACCGCTTTTTGAATAAGATTGGTGGTGATGTCGTTGGTATGTCCACGGTGCCGGAAGTACTGGCCGCCAAGCATGCAGGGCTCAAAATATTCGTCGTCTCGGTCGTTTCTAATAAATGTTTTCCCATTGAGGAAATTACCGAAACCACAGTGGAAGAAGTGATTGCCGTCGTCAACCAGGCCGGTTCCAAAGTAGCGTTGGTCGTAAAAGAATTGCTGGCCGGGGCAAAGAGTTGACCAGATATTAAGAATAGTTTTATTAAATAAATTACCTTGTGCCCGAATCAGGAAAATGGCGTTAAACAAAGTGAACAAACAGAACGCCATCATTTGTCCATTTCGCCAGACTTTATTTGAAATCATGAAATCGGAAGTTTGCTGGCTATTTAGCTTTTGCAGCTAGGTTCAATTTCGAATAACTGTTATTTCTGCTCTTCCCATTTCCCGTTTACATTTATCCAATTCAGACTAATTGCCCTACCCTGTAGCTAAAGGAAACACCCTTCCCATGGCTCAATCCTTTTGCATATCGGAGAACAGCCCGGCCATAGCTCGACCCTTCGGAGCACAGCCGGGAAATAAGGCCGGCTACCTTGCCGATTTTCGGCAGGTGGCGGCCCCTTTTGGTTTTTCATATAAGACAAACAGCTATACACTTATAAACAAAAGCGGATGGTGAGCGTTTACCATCATTTTAATTGTATCATGCCAACTAAAAAATACGTCTGCATTCATGGCCACTTCTACCAGCCGCCCCGTGAAAATGCGTGGCTGGAAACGGTTGAACTACAAGAAGGAGCAGCCCCGTTCCATGACTGGAACGAGAAGATCAATTTTGAGTGCTATGCACCTAACGCTGTAGCTCGCATTTTGGACGATAAAAACCACATCAAAAAGATCGTCAATAATTACGCCCAGGTCAGCTTCAATTTTGGGCCGACCCTACTCTCTTGGATGGAACTGGCCGACCCCGTCACCTATCAAAAGATACTGGAAGCTGACCGCCTCAGCATGAAACGGTTCAACGGGCATGGCAATGCCATTGCACAGGCATATAGCCATCTTATCATGCCGCTGGCCAATAAACGCGATAAAGAAACCCAGGTGCGCTGGGGCATTACTGACTTTGAGTACCGGTTCAAAAGAAAACCGGAGGGGATGTGGCTGGCAGAGACAGCCGTGGACACCAAGACCCTGGAAGTGCTGGCCGCACACGATATTAAATTTACCATCCTGGCGCCGCGGCAGGCCAAAGCATTCAGGAAAATAGGAGAGGAGGAATGGGTTCCACTTCATGAGACTGTAGATCCGCGCCGGCCATATATCTGCAACTTACCATCTGGCCAAAGCATTGCCCTGTTTTTTTATGATGGCCACGTGTCGAAAGATGTAGCTTTTCAAAAACTACTGAACAGTGGGGAACGGTTTGCCAACCGGATCACTGGCGTTTTTGACCATAATGACGAACCGCAATTGTCCCACATAGCTACCGACGGCGAAAGCTATGGGCACCATCACCGACATGGAGAAATGGCATTGGCCTGGGGGTTGGATTACATAGAAAACCAAGGTTTTAAATTGACGAACTACGGAGAGTACCTGGAAAACCATCCCCCCGAGTACGAGGCCCAAATCCATGACAACAGTAGCTGGAGCTGTGCGCACGGGGTGGAACGGTGGCGATCCAACTGCGGCTGCAAAACTGGAGGAGAACCGCATTGGCAACAAGGCTGGCGGGCCCCGCTTCGCAATGCGCTGGACTGGCTGCGCGATCAATTGTTGCCGATTTTTGAAAAAGAAGGCGAACCGTTGATGAAAGATGTGTGGGAGGCAAGAAACGACTATATCTCGCTGGTTTTGAGTAGAAAGCGAAAGAATACCAAGGCATTTTTGAAAAAGCATAGTAAACGGGATCTTGCTGATAAAGAACAGGTCAAGCTATTGCGATTGCTGGAAATGCAGCGGCATGCCATGTTGATGTACACCAGTTGCGCCTGGTTCTTTACAGAAATATCAGGAATTGAAACGGACCAGGTGATGCAGTATGCCCTGCGGGCAATGCAATATGCCCGCTACGTGGGTGGGCCTGACTTTCGAGAAGAATTTGAGAGGCAATTGGAAAAAGCACCCAGCAACGTCTATGAAAACGGAGCGGTCAGCTATCGCCGAAATGTGATTCCCGCCCAGTCCAATATGAACAAAGTGGGTATGCGTTTCGCCGCTTCTTCCTTGTTTAAAGATTACAACCAGTCTGCCAAGTTTCTTCATTATTGGATCGACAACGAGGTCTTTGAACGGCACACCGCCGGTACCCGCCGATTGGCCATCGGGCGCACCACCGTTACTTCCCGTCTGACATTTGCGAAAAAATATTTCAGTTTCGCCGTTTTTTATCTCGACCAGCACAACATGATCGGCTCCATTTCTTTGGAAAAAAGCAGCAAAGAATTTGATCGAAACCTACGTGAAATAAAGGAGGCATTTGATGGGTCGGATTTAGGTGAATTAATTAATCGATTGAATGGATTTGGCTCCAGGCACTTTTCGTTTAAGGATTTGGCAAAAGACGAAAAGAGAAAAATCCTGCAAATGGTTGTCAACCGAAACCTGCCGCCCGTTGAAACCGTCATCCGCGAATATTACAACGATAACTATCAACTGATGACGGCACTGGAGGAAAGCAATATTCCCGTTTTGCAAGGGTGGAAAAATATTGTTCAATTTGTCATTAACCGGGAGCTGACCAGCATTTTTGAAAACGGGAGAATAAGTGTTTCAAAATTACAGGAGCTGGCCAATGAGTTTGGCCGTTGGGGCGTTCGGTTAATGGATCCGGAGGGGTTGAGCCTCGCTGCCGGGGAGCGTATATTTGAAGAACTGTCAAAAGTAAATGCACCCGCTGAACATGTCCGTTCGCTCAACAGCATTATTGAAGCATTAAAAGACTTAGGGATTCAACCGGAATTGTGGAAAAGCCAAAATTTATATTATGAAATGAACAAAGGGCACCGCAACGGGAAATGGGTTTATACCAGCGATGAATATAAAGATGCTTTTTTGAAGTTGGGCGATCTGCTGGAATTTAGTGAAGAGTGGGTTTAAAGTAAGTTATAAATTATGAGTTATTTGAATAAATAACATAACTCATAACTCTTCTTTCTCCGCTATTTTCAAAACCATTTCTTTTATTCCGGGCAAAGGGTTTTTCCGCATATATTGTTCGATTGAAATAATGTGTTTTCCTGGCTCGTTGAACGAAGCATTTACTTGCAACGGAATTTCCACATTACATTCATTGCCACTGCATTCTCCATTCCAGATACCTGATTTGCTGGCCAGTTCGAGGCTGACGGTTTGTGTCTTTTTTTCACCGGAAGGATAAGTTGTATGAAATTGGACATATAGATTCTGAAAACCATAATTGCCTGCATGATGGACATCGAGGAACAGGTCATATTTTTTTAAAGTGTCCTCAATGATAAAATCAAAGTCCAGTTTGTTCTCGTAATACCATTTCCCGTTTTTTATTTTTAAATCTTTTTTAAAAATATAATCACCGCCACAGCCAGTGCAAAAAATAAATATTGTGATAAAAGAAATAAAAAGAAAAATATTTTTCATGGAGAAATAAT
>JBCBRY010000109.1:0-30205 GCA_039819485.1 Bacteroidota bacterium
CAGTAAAAGTTTCTGAAAAACATGATGAGGGTTTTACTGGATTTTGTCTGAACTCTCATCGATTTACGTTTACCTGAAGCCTCCTTTTATTTTCGACAAGCTCAGCACCAGTCGAAAATGACGCCCGCAGGCAGAAAAACAATCGATGAGAGTTCAGACAAAATCCAGTAAAACCCTCATCATGTTTTTCAGAAACTTTTACTGGCCTCTCACCAAATGCACGTCTCCTTTCAGAAAATACCGACTTCCCGTCAAGGTATAAGTCAGTTCCGTCCAATAGACAAACACGGCAGGATTCATTATCTTTCCTTTTAGCTTCCCGTCCCAGCCCAAAGCTTCGTTATCGGTCGGAAAATCCGAATTCTCGAATACCTGGTTGCCCCAGCGGTCAAAAATGAGCAGGTCGTTGATATTGAACAAGTGAGCGTACTTGCCAGAATAGATCGTAAAACCATCATTCAAGCCATCCGCATTCGGGCTGAACGCGTTTGGAATATAAATTGGGAGTTCGACTTTGATGATGACCTGATCTTTTTCTTCACAACCAAAACTATTTTTCACCGTAACTTCATATAATATAGCCATGGCCGTATCAGGCTTGGCCCAAGGCGCCGGACAATCGGTACAATCAAGCCAAATTCCTGGTGACCATTCAATGTCAGTGACCGAAGGATGAATGAGTTCAGGAACCAAATGAGTAGAGTCACCCAAAAAGATCGTCCTGTCTTCAGGAGCTTCTACCAGGCTACCGTTAAATGGCGCATCGAGAACAACATTCTCCTCCAAAGTACACCCCACACCATCAATGATAATGATCTGGTAATTACCAGCCTCTAATTCTTCGAAAATTGTTTCTGATTGAAAATCCCCTCCGTTCAGGCTAAAGTTCAATCCACTGCTTCCCGGATCAATAACAGCAATCTCGATCAACCCATCTGCTGTTTCAGGGCAGGTTGGGGAAACAGAATTGATGTCATATTCCCAGGGGTCAGGTTCAATGATCTCGGAAGTGAATTCTCCCTCACAACCATTGGCATCTGATACCGACACGGTGTACGTACCAGCAGTCAGGTTTGTCAAAGAGGTCTCTGTGCTGCCGGTGTTCCAGAGAATTGTGTACGGCTGAGTACCGCCGTTCAATTCAACGCTTAGGGCACCATCTGTTCCGTCAAAACAAGTGACATTCACCTCCTGCAGCAAATCCACCTCTATCGCATTTGGCTCTTGTAATTCAATTACGGCCGTATCGGCACATCCTTCATCATCAGAGGCTATAAAAACATAGGTGCCGTTTGACAGGCCAGACAATGTTAAATCTGTGCTGCCAGTATTCCAGGAGTAATCGATGGGAGCGTAACCACCAACTACTTTGGCTTCCAGTATTCCATCGTTGTTGCTGGTACAACTGATCCCTTGAATGATTTCAGCAGTAACTGTCAATGGTGCAATGGTCACAAAAACAGTATCCGTACTGGAACACCCACCTGGACGAGTTGTCTCCAGAATCAAAGGCAAATTCACAACATCGCCCGTCGGAATATTTGCGGTATAGTGGAATATCGGATTGGCTGCGGAAGGATTATCCACGTAAGGACTGTTCCAGTTGTAACTATAGCCAGGCTGTGATGCAATACTCAACTGATAGCTTTCATCATCACAAAGCCTGACATCATCCCCCGTGTTCGATAGGGCCGGTGGCCCAATGGATACCTCTTCTCCGTTACACAGACAACTGTTGACTTGGGAATCGACGACGAAAACCAAGCCTTCACAAGCATGTTCCAGATCAACCAAAAATTCTTCCTGCAAATTGAGTAATCCCCCAGGGCCAAGGCTACTTACGTCTGTCACGAGCGTTGTAAACAATTCATCAACGCCCGCATCATAGATGCCGTTTCCATTTACATCATAAAAGACTTGTATGGTTAGATTATTGGCGGAGATGATCGTTCCGAGATTTTCGAGTGTAATTTCCACATCCCACCTTTCCTGGTCTGCACTGAACGGTTCAGCGCCCAATTGCTGGGCCGATATCCCAAATTGTGGTTTTTCCACCTGGATTGAGAAATCATAAAGCGTTTCTGCAAAATCAAGAAAGCAAAAACCGGATGAAGCTGAGCCACATGGAATACTCACGACTTCAACGATCTCAAAACTAAATGGATGTGCCGCACAATCCTCATCATCGCTCACCGATAAATCAATTGAAAAGATCATTGAATCACCACTCATCACACCATTTGGTAATTCCCATTCAAGTAAAATATTACCGCCTGCCATAGAAATATCGGGTTCGCCAAGCCCGGGCATATTCAAAATATTTTGGAAACTGTTGGCCTGATAGGTAAAATTGCCCGGCATCGTCAGTCTGATGTTTTCTACATCCGATGTCGGGTCATTGGTAGCAGTCGAAACAATGGTAAAAGTGAACGTCTCAGATCCGCCCGTACAAGCAGAAACTGCACCTGGGCTGGATGAAATAACATATTCGTTTAAAGTCTGTGGGGCACCGACTATCTGTGGAGGGAAAGTGAAAAATTCCACTGTCTCCACATCTTCATCGCAAACATTATTGTATTCTACCCAGTAAGACCAAACACTTTGCGGATCAAAATCACAAGTTGTCTCCACGAAAAATGATAAAAACAACTGGTTATCCGGAGCGGACTGCGACCCCTTGATAACGTGAATGTACTGTTCTATCTCCCATTCATATACATTTCCTGAAAGTATCGGATCAGCAATATCCTGGCAGTTCCCTGCATAATCACAAAGCGTTGACGTGCCGGGAATTATTTCGATTCCAGCCCCGGGGAAAGATGCAAAAACAGTTGGGTCCAAACCACCGCCAATTCCTGCATTTATTATATGAATCACCGCCTCTTCCGGTTGGCAAAGTGCTACCGAATCCAATCCAAAACTAACTTCATTTGCCTGAAAATCAGGTTGTTGTGGATTTAAGGAAAGTAGTTCGGTCGGTATTTGATGATTACATGGATTATCTGCCTCGAACGGATTGTCAGGATAAGGCGCACAGGAAAAATCAAGCGAAGCAGTAAACTGCATTGGTTCACAGACATCAAACAAAGCTGTAAGGTCAAAAGTCCTTGGTTCATATCTGAACAACGTGTCAATATTGAACCAGAAATGAAGTCCGTCTCCCAGCGAATTCAATGCATAAGGAACTTTCGTTCCATTCGGCAACCGCTCCCACAAGACCTGTGGATCTAACAGATCATTTTGCAACTCCAACATGATCCTGACATTCGGTAGCCACTCCTGGTCGGCAATGGAACTCAACGAAAGGATCAATGTATAGCTGGCAGTATCCGTAGTACCCTGAAATAAAGGCGTAAGCGAATAGAATTGAATATCAAAATAGCTGAAATCAATCGGTTCGGTGAAATTATTGATAACCGCAGGAATGCTGCCTTCATTTAAATAGGCCCGTTCCTGATAAAAGATATCCGCTACAAAATTTTGGTTTTCCTGATGAATACATGTTGGTGAAACTTCAAAAATAATTCCCGCACGGCTACTGTCTTCATTCATCAAATCGACACAGGGCAAACCGGAAAGGTTTTCAAAAGTAAAATCACCATTGAAACTGATCGTCGGATCGGGTATATTGATGGTATCCCGGTAAATTGGAGTCGAAGGTGCCCCCAATTCTCTGTACCGATACCAGAATCGGGCACTTCCAGGTACGAAAGTCATGGTCGGAGGAAGCGTCGCTACGATTTCATCCCATGAAATGATAGGACGATGCTCGTATGGGAATGGGTCAGATTCCCCTATTTCGGCCGTCTGGAAATAATTAAGTGCAATTTCAATGTTATCACATCCCTGACCGGAGTATTTGGTTCCATAAGTAAATTCATAACTCGGGTTGAATACCATAAAACTGCCCGATTGTCCTCCACAATCGAAGGCGGTATCATTAACGATGAACTCTATGAAACCCATTAAATTATTGATGACATAAGGTTCAGAAGGGACTGCGTCGGAAACAATGAAATAGCCTTCCAACAACATTTGATCATCTTCTGTCACGTTGTACCCGTCCAGACAACCACCAGGCTGCACCATATCCAACAAGGAAAAGGAATAGCGATACTCGTTGTTTATTATATAACTCGAATCAGGAACACCAAAATCACATTCGATGGCATCTCCCGTTTCCGAGTCGAACAAAGTGAATTTTGCGTAATCAAATTCCAATAATTCAATGCCGGTAAAGTTCGGGTAAGCAATAACTATGTTGGATGTATCTGCATTGGCCATGTTATAAATCTGGGCATTGATCTCGACTTTTACCGTATCCCCCGTCATCCCAACATTATTGGCAATCCCCGGAGAAGTAGGATCCACGGGAACGGTGCAGGTTTCATCCGTAAACCCATAGTTGACCCGCTCTATCCTGAAGCCAGGCCCTGGTATTACTGGCCCGGATACTGTCGGTGCAGACGGACAGTTCAAGGCGAAAGGTGGCGTCTGATCACAATAGAGGACAAAAGGTTCATCACATTCAGGCGTACAGAAAAATTCTACCCAATATTGAATGGTAAAAATTGGTGGCGGAGCAGATGGTGTCCCCATGCATGGAGGCGGTATCGGCCCCGGCGGGGGAATGATCACACTATCACAAAAAGCCTCCAGTGGCAGGTAGAGTTGCCCTTCAAAGCTGTTGATATCCACCCATACCGTATCTCCGGTAGCCGACACGTCCCAGTTAACGGTATCACCCGAAAACAATGGCGTAAAATCATCGCCTGTACCTACTCCTGGTGGCAGCACGACCGCAACTGTTACATTCGAATCATTACACTCACGCAGGCCGCCAGTAAATGGACTGATATAAAGAACCACATCAAAATCACCGGCACTGACGTCCTGGGTGCTCAATACTTCGCCAGGATTGTTTGCTCCAATTTCATATTCATATCCCGTTGGAAATTCTTGCGTACGTGAATCACATTGATCCCGGTAAAATACATTGGCCACCAGCATTCGGCTGTCAAAAATGGACTGGTTACAATCAGTCGGCAAACAGGATGCATCAAAGGTGATGCCCAAGGTGAACTCCAGTGCATTAAAACGTCTGATATCATCATAAAAACCATCCCCATCCAAATCTTCCAACCCGGCTCCCGGAATATCCGGATCAAAATCAAATTGAGTACAATCAATGATATAGCCCGTTGCTGTCGGGGTAATGGCCGAAGCCGGCAAGGTATCTCCCAACACAAAGAAGTATATATCGGCACATTCATCTGAGACCGGTATGCCCCCGTTGATCAGCCATGTTTCCCAATCTAACGTTATGCGGACATCGTAGATATTCGCCGCGCCGGGGTTGGTCTCTTGTCCGGCATTCCTCAAGGTGAAACTCAAACTACCTGGCTCACAGGGAGTTGCATATATGTAATCATTGGCTGTAAACTGAAAATAAGGATCAGTAGGCTCAGTGCTGACATTTAAGGTATAGCTGTTGAAAGTTTCACAAATCGTTTCTTCACAGCCCCAGGCAAAATCGATTTCAACATCATAATCACCACAAGCCAATAATTGAAAACAATGTGTTAATACCACGCTCTCACCCGGGTTGATCGTTTCATCAAACATGACAACGGTCGTTGGAGCAGTTGACAGCACCACCCCGGGAGATACATTCACCACGTCCAGAGCGGTTTGGTCATAGCTCATGGATAAAAAGAGCTGGTTCACGGCTTCAAAACCCGGTACCGTTACTGTGGCATCAAAGCACGAGACGTCGCCGACGTTAGTAATGTTGTTGAAATTCTGATAATTGGCCTGTGCCACAATCGGGTTGACATTATAAAGTTTGCCCAAGAAGGCTTCAGTTGTCTGGTGTTGCAGCACTATGTTATCCTGTACCGTACCGGCAGATGCGGCAAGGTCGCAGGTAGATCTGACCATAAACTCAAAAGTAAAAGCTGAATTCAGTGAGGCTGGCAAGTCAAAAACAGGGGAATTTAAATTGGCAATATTAGCTTCAGTAACAGCATTCGTCACCGTTCCTGGCATGTACAACAAACCTGCGGGCAGGCTGTAAGTCAGTTGTCCATTGTTAACAGGAGTTGCTGCAGCATTGACAGTCACAGCATACGTATACGAATCCTGGCATGCACTGACAAAAATAGGTGGTGTATTATCAATAGTAACTTGTGCCTTGGCCGTGCACAGGCCAACGGTGAAAAGCAAAATCGAGAGAAATGTTTTCATATAATTCTGTTTTAAAGTTGATTAATGGGAACTACATCAAAGGATTATCAGCAAACCTCCGCTAAATAAATTTCAACAAAACAAAAACTTTAGTCAGTGCAGTAGAGATTATCCGAAACTTGAAATTAAGAAATTGAAAAATGAGCACTGTATCGAAGATCCAAAGGCTTGCCATTTTCAGTTGCTTAAAGTCGGATAAAACCTAATAAACTTACGAGAAAGAAAAGAGATCGTAAAATAAATGGTTCCGATCATATATACAACAAACCCTCCAAGTGTTTTACACATCCGTCATTTCTAAGTCACCTTAGCGGTACGCACGATTTTGGAAAGCAGCCCCGGAAAAAACCGTTTCAAATATACCGCCATCGCTTCGGTCCCTCCAAACACCACTTCCTCCTTTTCTTTCTTTATGGCCCTCAGTATTTTTCTCGCCAACGATTCTGGCGTCATTCCCTGGTCCGTTTTTTCATCCATGGTCCCTTGTTTCTCTCCATTGCCGACCAAAGCGTTCTTGCTGATATTGGTTCGGATATATCCGGGACATACCAACGTGACCTTCACATTTTCTTTATAATTTTCTGCACGCAGCACATCGAAAAAGCCATGTAATCCATGTTTTGCAGCTGCATAACCGGATCGCATCGGGGCACCGAATTTCCCCATCAAACTGGTAATTGTCACGTAATGCCCGTCTTTTTGTTCCAGAAAATGTGGCAAAATTGCTTTGCTGATCGCAATCGTCCCCAACAAGTTGACGTCAATCATTCTTCTGTATACTTCAAATGACGAATCTTTTACCAGTGAGCGTTGGGAGATACCCGCATTATTTACCAAAATATCCACTTTTCCCACTTGCTGTAAAACTGCTTCTACCGTTTTGGGAATACCTGTGTGGTCCATCAAGTCAAGTGTCTGAATCAACTGCACCTGCCCATTACATCCATTGGCGACCCTTTCCAACTCTGGTTTTTTACGGGAAGAAAGAATCAATTTCGCCCCTTGCTTGGCAAATTCATAAGCCAAAGCCTCCCCAATGCCGGAGGAAGCTCCTGTTATCCAGACTGTTTTGTTTTGAAAATACATTTGATTGTTTGAAAATTGTTAGCTGTTAGTTCCCGTTCCACTGGTCCGGGAATTCGCGGTGCTTATGCGCACTATTCTGGCAAAGCTAATAATTAATAGCTTCTGACTTCAACTTTCTACATTTGCCCCTTCTAACTCTTAATGATCCATTTTTCATTTTTCATTAGAAATGACACCGTACCTGAACACCCGGTCACTCTACCCTCCCCTCATCCACAAGCGGCCTTCTCCGTTGTTGGGTATAGTCGTGGTGATTCCATGTTACAATGAAGAGTTTTTGTTACTGAGTCTGATGTCTTTGCTGAAATGTGCCAGACCAGATTGCGACACTGAGGTCATCGTAGTCATCAACCAAAGTGAAAAAACGCCGGCCGACGTCAAAGCAATAAACCAGCATACTTTTCAACAGGCAAAAAAATGGATCTCAAAAAACCGCCAGTCACACCTTCGAATCTACCCAATATTTTTGGATGACCTGCCAGCCAGGCATGCAGGTGTAGGTCTGGCACGGAAAATTGGGATGGACGAAGCCTGTTACCGGTTTCACAAGGCCAAAAATTCAAAAGGAGTGATCGTTTGTTTTGATGCAGACAGTCGCTGTGAAGAAAATTATCTGGTTGAAATAGCGCATTATTTCTCTGGCCGCCCGAAGGCCCTGGCTTGTGGTATCCACTTCGAGCACCCGCTTTCAGGTTGCGATTTTGATGAAAACATTTATACGGCCATTACCCTTTATGAACTACACCTTCGATATTATGTGAATGCCCAGCGTTGGGCTGGATTCCAGCATGCCTGGCAGACGATTGGAAGTAGCATGGCGGTCCGTTGCGATGCCTATCAAAAACAAGGGGGAATGAACCGCCGGCAGGCAGGAGAGGATTTTTATTTTTTACATAAATTCATTCCACTTGGCCATTTTGGTGAAATCAAAAAAACCAAAGTAATTCCTTCACCCCGTCAATCTGACCGGGTGCCGTTTGGCACCGGCAAAGCGGTGAATGATATTATAAAATCGAGAAAAAAATATTTGACGTACCACCCGAAAAGTTTTCAGGATTTAAAAATATTCCTCAAAGATGTATGGCCTGAATTATATCACTCAAGCTCAACTGACAATATTTATGGAAAATTGCCACAGAGTGTGGTACAATTTCTTTCAAACAATAATTTCGAAAAAAAATTAGCTGAAATTAAATTACATACCGCCAATAAAAAAAGTTTTGAAAAAAGACTGGCCCGGTGGTTCGATGCTTTTTTATTAATGAAATATGTCCACTTTGCGCGTGATCATTTTTATGCAGACATGGAAGTTACGGAAGCGGCCAAATGGTTATTGAAAAATATTTCACCAGCATCTAATTTGGAAAATAAATCGGCCAAAGATTTACTCTTGCAATTTAGAAAAATCGACCTTGTATTCACCGGGTAATTATTTTTCTTTCCTTTCCACAAATGCCAGTCCGGCCAACATTAATTTAGCACCTCCCGGATTGGTTGCCAAAGGAACATTATACACATCACACAATCGCATGAGCATTTGCACATCAGGTTCGTGCGGATGTTTGTCCAGCGGGTCCCGAAAAAAAATGACCAGATCAAGTTTTCCTTCTGCCACCATTGCGGCAATTTGGGCATCACCTCCCCTCGGCCCAGAAAGTAGACGTTCCACTTCGATACCTGCCGATTCAATATGCCCACCTGTCGTCCCTGTAGCGAATAAAGATGCTTCTTTCAAATACGGTTTGTTCTGTAAAACAAAAGCCACCATTTCTGGCTTTTTTCCGTCGTGCGCGATTAATGCTATATTCATTTATGAGTTATGAGTTATGAGTTATGAAAAATAATTTCCTGTTTAAACCCTGCGAATTAAAAAAAGGGATGAACAAAAAAAACAATTAATTATTTTTTAATTTTTGAAAAATATCCCAGATAACAATTCCGATACTAACGGCGATATTCAGTGAATGTTTAGTGCCGAATTGAGGAATTTCAATGCAGCCGTCCACTATTTCCATGACTTCCTCACTCACGCCGTTTACTTCATTTCCAAACACCAATGCGTAATTAGTTTCCGGAGCAGTTCGCAATTGATTTAATTCGATACTTCCTTCTGCCTGTTCCACTGCAAATACTTTAATCCCAGTACGTTGCAATAACTTTATCAACTCTACAGGATTTTCTACATATTCCCAATCCACGGAATGGGTAGCTCCCAGCGCTGTTTTCAAAATTTGCCGATGAGGTGGTTGCGCTGTAATGCCACACAAATAAATTTTTTGCAAAGCGAATGCATCTGCCGTACGAAAAGCCGAGCCGACATTCATGCCCGAACGAACATTATCGAGCAGCATGATCACCGGCGTTTTTTCTTTCTCTTTAAATTCTTCCGGACTCATTCGGTTTAATTCGTCCATATTCAATTTCCGCATAATTCAATGTTTGGATTTTTATAAATAATCAGGCATACACCTGATTTTATTTCTTCGTAAATAATAGTCCATTTGTTTTCCAACTCATCAATTTGCGCATCGCTAAAATCATTCATTATATTGGAATATAAAATAAAACAATCTTTGCTAAAATCTTTTTCCTTAAAACCAACTGTCCTTCCATTCAGTTCATACCATTTACGTGGGCCAATATTAGGAAAAGCAGTGCCTGTTTTTTTTAAATCTATATTTTCTTTTTGTAAATAATCTTGGGCGTTTTCAATTAATCCATACCAAGGCAAGTGTGCAAGTGTGCTATCCCAGCCTTGTGATATTTTTTTGGGATACACCCACATATTGCCCGAAAGTAATCCGAACAGCACTATCCCAAAAAGCCATTTTTTCGGAATTCGAAACGGTAACCGGTGATTGTTTTTTCCAAAAAATAAATAAATCAATAAAAAATGCAGGCAGATAAAAAAAGGCAAAAAATAACGGTGTGCCAACAACCCTTTATAAATTAACTGTGTGGGTATCGTCACAAAAAAAACAATAGCGGACAAGACAATTAATTGATACAGTTTATTATCTTTTTGGAAGATGTTTTTTCGTAAAACATATTTCAAAAAAAACAAAAAAGACATACAAATAAATATTCGTCCGAAATCCAGCATCCGCCATCCTAAGACACCAATGTTTTTTACAAAACCCCGGAAATCAACCTTTGCAAAACTGGGTGCCCAGGGCGAATCTGGATGATGGCCGATCCAGCCTGTTTCCTGCCAGTGATAAAAAAGAAAAGCCGCAGCCAATACTCCTCCTGGAATAAATGGCCATAATTTCTGAATTAACACCTTAGCAGGTAATTTGAAATCACTCCCAAAGCTGGGAAGAGAAAAAATGAACAAACCCACTGCCACCATCATTCCACGCATACTCGTGAGCCCCAATCCAACAACAGCCAACATCAACAGCCATTTATTCTCTCTTACCCAAATGCAATAAATCCCCATTAAAAAGAAAAAAACCAGCCAAATATCTGGACTGACCAAAACACTTTGCCCTGCCAAGACCGGATCGGCAAAACACAACAACAAAAGCCACGGAGCATTTTTTTTACCAATTAAAAACTCACCAATTTTTAACAAGAAAAAACCCACACCTAACAAAAAAGGCACCGTGGCAAAATGACTGACCGCCAACGACTTTCCAAATATTTTCCAGCAAAACGCGATATATATTCCAAAAACAGGTACGTGCCCGGAGTCTATTTCCATTGGCAAAATGAGGGAAGAAAAATGTGTGTCGAAAAAGTAATGGCCATGCTTGGAGGCCAGCTGTACGGTATCCCAAAAAAATGGATGATCACGGACGAAAAAGGTGGCCGCAATGACTAAAATGGAATATATAAGGAAGGTTTTTCGCAATTGATTTTGATAAAGGTTATCGCTTACCAAACAGTAGTGTCCCGATTCGCACCATTGTGCTACCCTCCTCAATCGCAATTTCATAATCACCCGACATGCCCATCGAAACCTCTTTGAACTGTACTTTTTCAGCGAAGTACTCTGATTTTAACTGATCAAAAATTCGTTTAAGCTGCTGGAATTCCCTCCTTACCTGGATCAGGTCATTGGTGAAGGTCGCCATGCCCATCACCCCGGCTATCCTGATATTTTCAAAATCAGGGAAAGCAGCCGACTCCAGCAATTGCCGGGCTTCTGTTTCGTCCAATCCATATTTGCTCTCTTCTTCAGCGATATGAAACTGCAATAGGCAGTCGATGACCCGGCCATTTCGGGCGGCCTGTTTGTTCACTTCCTGCAATAGTTTCAAGCTGTCGATGGCATGAATAAAATGCACAAAAGGAGCTATATGTTTGACTTTGTTCGTCTGTAAGTGACCGATAAAGTGCCACTCTATATCTTTGGGAAGGGCCTCTTGTTTTCCGACCAGTTCCTGCACCCGGTTCTCACCAAACATCCGTTGACCCTGGTCATAAAGGGCCAGTATGGCATCCGCAGGTTTGGTTTTGGAAACGGCCACCAATTTGGTTTTCGAAGGTGCCAGTTGTGCTAAAATTTTCTTGAACATTGCAAAGGTCTCTTATTTGATGGCAAAGGTAATTGGTTGGAGTAACGATCAAAAGCCTTAATGGTTGACTGCCGTTTTGTCACCCGCTCATCCACTTATGCCTGCCAGATTTCAACTGTTTTTCCATAAAAACGAACAAAAAGTCAGGTAAAATCCAATGGCATATTCATTGATCTTGCCTGATGCGTATCACAATTTTTGCAAAAAATTTTAAAAATCAATATTTCATTATGGGTAAAATAATAGGTATAGACTTAGGAACAACCAACTCATGTGTGGCAGTTATGGAAGGTAACGAACCGGTCGTTATTGCCAACGATGAAGGAAGAAGAACGACTCCTTCCATCATTGGCTTTCTCGACAATGGAGAGCGCAAGGTAGGTGACCCGGCCAAGCGCCAGGCCATCACCAACCCACAACGGACGGTCTCCTCCATCAAGCGTTACATGGGTCAACGTTTTTCCGAAGTTGGAAAAGAAATCGAACACTCCGCTTACAAAGTGGTGAAAGGTGAAAACGACACGGTGCGCGTCGACATTGACGGCAGGCTTTATACACCACAGGAAATCTCTGCTATGGTTTTGCAGAAAATGAAAAAAACCGCTGAAGATTTTTTGGGTCAGGAAGTATCGGAAGCTGTTGTAACCGTTCCTGCCTACTTTAATGATTCACAGCGCCAGGCAACCAAAGAGGCCGGTGAAATTGCCGGTTTGACTGTCCGCAGAATCATCAACGAACCAACGGCTGCGGCTCTGGCATACGGCCTCGACAAGAGGGACAAAGACATGACCATCGCCGTATATGACCTCGGTGGCGGTACTTTCGATATTTCTATCCTCGAACTGGGTGACGGTGTTTTCGAAGTGAAATCGACCAACGGTGACACGCACCTCGGTGGTGATGATTTCGACCGGAAGATCATCAACTGGATGGCGGAAGAATTCAAAAACAACGAAAACATTGATCTGCGCAAAGACCCAATGGCCCTTCAGCGCCTGAAAGAAGCCGCAGAAAAAGCTAAGATCGAATTGTCTTCTTCTACGAATACTGAAATTAACCTACCATACATCACAGCAGTGGATGGCGTACCAAAACACCTGGTCCTGAAACTCAGCCGTGCCAAATTTGAGCAGTTGGCTGATGACCTCGTGAAGCGTTCTATTGAACCTTGCCGTCTGGCATTGAAAGATGCAGGTATGACTGTCAACGACATTGACGAAGTGATCCTTGTGGGTGGTTCTACCCGTATCCCTCGCATCCAGCAGGCAGTTGAAGAATTTTTTGGTAAAAAACCAAACAAAGGTGTAAACCCTGACGAAGTAGTTGCCATTGGCGCCTCTATTCAGGGAGGTGTATTGACAGGTGAGACCAAAGACGTATTGTTGCTCGACGTTACGCCGCTTTCGTTGGGTATCGAAACGATGGGTGGTGTTTACGATGTAGTCATTGAATCAAATACCACGATTCCGTCAAAAAAATCAAAGACTTATTCTACCGCTGCGGACAACCAGCCTTCCGTGGAAATCCATATCCTGCAAGGTGAGCGCCCAATGGCCAGGGATAACCGGACAGTTGGCCGTTTTATCCTGAGCGATATTCCACCTGCACCACGCGGTGTTCCACAGATTGAGGTGAGCTTCGATATTGATGCCAACGGTATCCTTAGTGTTTCCGCACTCGATAAAGGTACCGGCAAACAACAAAGCATTCGCATTGAGGCGTCCACTGGGTTGAGCAAAGAAGAAATTGAAAGGATGAAATCCGAAGCGCAGGCCAATGCAGACGAAGATCGCAAGGCCCGCGAAAGAGTGGATAAACTGAACAGCGCCGATACCCTCATTTTCCAGACGGAAAAACAATTGGGCGAATTTGGCGACAAAGTACCTGCTGAAAAGAAAGCTCCAATTGAAGAAGCTTTGGCAGAACTGAAAGAAGCGCACAAAGCCGAGGACTTCGACAAGATCGAAGCAGCTACCACTAAATTGAATGCTGCCTGGCAGGCTGCCAGCCAAGAGATGTACCAGGCTTCACAGCAAGCACAAGCTGCCGACGGTGGCGCACAAAGCGCTGACCCCGGAGCCGATGCAGGAGCTTCCGATGATTCGGGTGCCGAGGATGTTACGGATGTAGAGTATGAAGAGGTAGACAACAAGTAAGATCGAAATACATTCGACCCGATTATATTATCCCGAATGCTGGAATCAGCGTTCGGGATTTTTTTTGAATGCTCTTCTCCTTCAGGTAAGTTCTTTTACGATTGAACTGTCTTTATCATAGCCAGCATTCAAGGGGTCTATAATTTGGGTTTTCTAAAATTTAGCTACTTACTCTTTTGAAAAAATACCCTGGCATTCACATTTAAACTAATTATTGATGCACAAAATTCTACCTACCTTTCTACTTGCGGTACTTTTCTTTTTCCCATTATTTTCTCAAGATCTCCCAAAGGAAATGAAGATTTCTGACGATGGACGGCGCCTCACTTTAGGCGGGAATCAGACCACGGGGTTTTATGACGATACCCAGGTAAAAGTCATTGAATTGGAGTTTGACCAGCCCAATTATTGGAACCTGCTCGATGACGATATACCAGCCAAACTCACTTATGAAGGAGTTGAATATGAGGGGGTCGGTGTCCGGTTTAAAGGAGCGACGTCGGACTTTATGAACAACAGCCAGAAAAAGTCCTTTAATATCTCTGTCGATTTTTCAGATGAGGATCTGGACATAGAAGGATATCAGACAACCAACCTGAATGGCGGCTTTCAAGACCCATCCAACATGAGGGAAATCTTGTTCAATTGGATCGGCAGGCATTACAACCCCAGTTTAAAATCCAATTTTGTCCACTTGAAAATAAACGGAGATACCTGGGGCGCTTACACAAATGTCCAGCAACTCAACAATGATTATATCCGCGAATGGTTCTTGAACGCGGATGGTAGCAGATTTCGGTGCATCGACCCTACTTTTGAAGCTGGTGGCGGCGGCGGTGGTGGCGGCGGCGGTCCTCAAAACGGACCTTGCAGCGGCGGTGGCGGTGGTCCAGGCAATCCTGACGGATGGGGAGGTGGCCCGTCCTCGCTCAATTGGTTGGGCACAGACACTGTTGAATACCAAGAAAATTATGACCTGAAAGGTTCTGACAGGCTCGATCCTTGGGGTGATCTCATCACATGCATTGGCAAGCTGAATAATTTACCAATCAACCAGATGGCCGATTCTTTAAAATACTATTTTGATATTGATAAAACGCTGTGGTATTTAGCGCATGAAATCATGCTGACCGATGAGGACGGCTATATTTATAAAGGCAGGATGGATTATTATGTCTATTTCGATGATGTTACACAAACACTGGTTCCAATGGAATATGACGGTAATAGCACCATGGAATCCAACCTGGTCGATTGGTCCCCTTTCCAACGGGAAGACGATGAGTGTTTTCCTCTAGTCCATCGTATCATGCAAGTACCTGAATTCAGGCAGCGGTATCTCGCACACTGCCGGACTATTATTAATGATTACATGGACATTGACCTGATTCATGATAAAATTGATTTTTATGCCAGCCTGATTGATGACCTGGAAGCCAATGACCCTGTTGGCGACCAATTGTTTTCATATAACCAATACTTGAACGGCGTGCAGGAACTAAAAGATTTTTTCGAAGACAGGCGAAATTTTCTGTTAGCCAATGAGGAAGTAGCGCGGGAAGGATTAGCGATCTCCAATGTCGTTTATGCAGTTGATGGCCTTGCCTTCGAGCAGCCCGCCGAAGATGACGAGGTGGTTGTTACCGCTACTATTGCAAATGGAGACCCAGCAACGGTCAACCTGTATTTCGGAACTGGATTAACGGGACATTTTGAGAAAACCGAAATGTTCGATGATGGACAACACGAAGATGGAGCGGCAAATGATGGTGTTTTTGGAGCAACAATTCCACCAATTCCTAAAGGAGAATATGTCAGGTATTATGTCGAGGCGATCAAAGCAGATGGATTTGGCACCCGCACTTACGAGCCCGTTGGCGCAGAACACGACGTATTTCTTTATCAGGTAAAACCAGGTGAACAGGTGGTCAGCGATGTGGTCATCAATGAAATTATGGCATCCAATGATTTTATCCAGGCAGACCAGGACGGTGAATACGACGACTGGATCGAACTTTATAATTTGTCAGGGAATACCATTGATCTCAGCGGCTACTATTTATCCGACGATGCCACGAATTTGACAAAATGGGAATTCCCTACAGGCTCGACCATCAGTGGAGGAGGTTACCTGATTATCTGGGCTGATGAAGATGGTTCTCAGGATGGCTTGCACGCTAATTTTAAACTGGCCAAAGATGGCGAAGCATTGTACTTCACCACCCCCACTGAGGAAATTGCCAATGAATTGGTCTTTGGCCCTCAGGAAACGGACAAGGGATTGGCCCGAGAGCCTAATGGCACAGGAGATTTTGTGATCAAAAACCCCACTTTCAATGCAAATAATGATAATGCAACCTCAACCACGGCTAAAGAGAATACTTTCGAAGAATTAAGAGTTTTTCCAAATCCTGTCAGGCATACTTTATCAATTGAGTTCGAATCACTTGATTCTAAAAACAAGCAGTTTCAGATTTATAATACCTTAGGCGTTCAAGTTTTTCATGGCAGTTCCTTTGGTAAAACAGAATTAAATGTATCCGATTGGAGCAAAGGGTTTTACCTATTAAAGATTGAAAATGAAGTAGTTAAGTTATTACTTCAATGATCTGAGCTAACCAAAATCATCGATGCATTTCAAGTTTGCCAGAAGTTGAGTCGTTATTAATATCATTGCCTTTTCAGGCTCAAAATATACTTTTGGCATTGTTATTGTCTTTTGTAAGACTAAGTAAGTTTTGGTTAAAAATTGTAAGATTTGTCAAAATCGCCCGCTATAAAAGCGGGCATTTTATTTTTATAGCAAATCGTAAATAATTACCATAAAAAAAGGGAAATCAGCAATGCAGCTTATTTCCCTTTTATATTTTTATATCATCCCGTGAATCAGGTGTTATTCACCCGGTTTACGATGTCAGCAAAGACTTTTGGATGATTCATGGCCATGTCAGCCAATACTTTTCTGTTCAAATCAATTCCATGCTGGTTCAGTGCGTGCATAAACCTGGAATAGGACATACCGTTCTGACGGGCACCAGCATTGATCCTGGCAATCCACAAGCTACGGTAAGCTCTTTTCTTTAGCTTGCGGCCAATGTAGGCGAAGGCCATCGCACGGTCAACTGCGTTTTTTGCAACTGTCCACACATTTTTTCTGGCGCCAAAATAACCTTTGGCAGCTTTGAGGATTTTTTTTCGCCTTCTGCGGGAGGCGACTGAATTTACGGATCGTGGCATATTAAGTTTTTTTAGTACAGTACAGGGAACCGACATTTGCCAATTGCTTGAGGCCTGTACTCTCGTTAAAAATTAGGTTCAAAAAATTATCCCTTTGCGAGCATACGCTTTACGCGTGGCTCATCAGCAGGGCTAACGGTAGTTGCATCCCGTAGACGCAACTTTTGCTTCTCACTTTTACGACGCATCATGTGCGAAGTGTAAGCTTGGAAACGCTTCACTTTTCCAGATGCAGTAAGCTTGAAACGCTTTTTCGCACCGGAATGAGTCTTCATCTTAGGCATAATAAATATTGATTTTATAAAAGAGGCGCAAAGGTAACGAACTGATCCTATATGATCAACTGAAATTAAAAAAGAAATGCGCCCCGATTGGATCGGGACGCATCTATATTATTTCGAACAGGCAGTCAATTATGAAGCTGCTTGCTTTTCTTTGTCTTTCTTCTTTTTCTTGGTCGGTACCATGATCACGATCATTCGTTTCCCTTCCATTTTCGGAGGGTTCTCCGGTACACCATACTCTTCCAGCTCTTGTACAAACCGCCCTAATAAATCCCTACCTCTATCCTTAAAAACAATTGAACGACCGTAGAAGTGCACATAGGCCTTCACTTTATTGCCTTCTTCCAAAAAGCTTTTGGCATGACGGGTCTTGAAGTTAAAATCATGGTCGTCGGTATTGGGCCCAAAACGGATTTCTTTTAAAACGGTTTTGACGGCCTTAGCCTTTAGCTCTTTTTCTTTGCGTTTTCGCTCGTAAAGGAACTTCTTGTAGTCCGTTAATTTACAGACTGGTGGTTTTGCGTTTGGAGAAATTTCGACCAAGTCGAGGTTGACCTTATCGGTCCACGAAACAACCCTGCGGGTAGGAAATACAGTTCCGGACTCTATTCTCTCACCGAGTATTTCGCTGATTTCTTCAAGGTTATCTCCTACCAGACGGATTTCAGGAACCCTGATTTGTTCGTTAATTCTAAAAAATGGGCCCCTGTTTCTGGTGGGCCTGCGACGGAATCTTCCTTTAGCCAAATGTTATTTATTTTGTTAAAAAATGGAGATCTCTGGATGAAGGAAAAAAATTACCCACAAGCCATGAAGATCATATTGTTCAAATATCTAAATAATTATACAAGTCTTTAACCAAAAGTACAATAAAATGATTCTTTAAAATATAAAAATCGGCCAATGCTCTTCACTCGTAATAAGCACTGACCGATTTTACTGAACAAAATGCATTATTCTCTTTGTTTAAAAATCATGCATCTGTCTTTACGGGCTTGATAATTTTAATTTCCAGCCCGTCTTTATCTTTATTCATGATCGCTTTCAGGCGTGTGCCTTCCGCTGGGTTTTCACCCAACAGGAACTCCGCCAAAGGATCTTCAATGTATTTCTGGATGGCCCGGTTGAGTGGGCGCGCACCAAACTGAGGGTCATAACCTTTCTCAGCCACAAAATTCTTAGCATCTTCCGACAGTTCCAGTTCGAAACCGAGTTTTTCCAATCGGCCAAACACATCTTTCAATGTTATGTCGATTATTTTGAAAATCTCCTCTTTCTCCAGGCTGTTGAAAATAACCACATCGTCGATCCTGTTCAGAAATTCCGGTGCAAAAGTCTTTTTCAGGGCATCCCTGATTATTCCCTTGGCATGGTCTTCTGCCTGGTCTTTCCTTGCTTTAGTGGCAAAACCGACACCCTGTCCAAAATCCTTCAATTGGCGAACGCCAATATTTGAAGTCATGATAATCAAGGTGTTTTTGAAATCGACTTTTCTACCAAGGCTATCTGTCAGTTGACCATCATCCAATACCTGCAAGAGAATATTGTAAACGTCAGGGTGTGCTTTTTCAATTTCATCCAAAAGAACGACGGAATATGGCTTTCTGCGAACCCGCTCTGTCAACTGTCCACCTTCTTCATATCCTACGTAACCGGGAGGTGCTCCTATCAAACGGCTGATCGAGAATTTTTCCATATACTCGCTCATGTCAATGCGGACGAGAGAGTCTTCAGAATCAAACATATAGCGAGCCAAGGACTTGGCCAATTCGGTCTTTCCTACTCCGGTAGGTCCAAGGAAAATGAATGAGCCGATCGGGCGTTTTGGATCTTTCAACCCTACCCTGTTCCGTTGAATGGCTTTTACAATTTTTAGAACGGCATTATCCTGCCCGATGATCATTTTCTTGATATCATCGGCCATGTGGACAAGCTTCTTGCTTTCACTCTGTGCCACACGTTTGACCGGAATGCCAGTCATCATCGAAACTACTTCGGCAATGTCTTCCTCATTGACCGGATAGCGTTTAGTCTTGCTTTCTTCTTCCCATTGCATTTTGGCAAAATCCAATTGTCGAAGCAGTTTGCTCTCTTCGTCTCGCAGGTCGGCAGCACGTTCGTACTGTTGGTTTTTGACCGCTTGATTTTTGAGTTCTTTTATCTCTTCAATTTTCTTTTCAAATTCTTCTATGTGGCGTGGAACATGGATGTTTTTCAGATGAACCCTGGCCCCTACCTCGTCTAGCACATCGATAGCTTTGTCTGGCAGAAAGCGATCGCTCATGTAACGGTCACTCATTTGCACACAAGCGTTAATGGCATCTTCTGAATACACTACATGATGAAAATCTTCATATTTCTCTTTGATATTGTTGAGAATGTGAACAGTTTCGTCAGGCGTTGGCGGATCAACCATTACCCGTTGGAAACGACGATCCAATGCACCATCTTTTTCAATATACTGACGGTATTCATCTAAAGTGGAGGCACCTATGCACTGGAGTTCTCCACGTGCCAAAGCTGGTTTGAAAATATTGGATGCATCCAGAGAACCGGTTGCACCACCTGCACCAACAATGGTATGAATTTCATCAATAAAAAGGATAACCTCACGGGTCTTTTCCAATTCATTCATGATGGCTTTCATCCGTTCCTCGAATTGCCCGCGATATTTGGTACCGGCAACCAAGGCTGCCAAATCAAGCATGACAATTCTGCGGTTGAACAAGGTGCGAGGAACCTTGCGCTGGTGTATGCGGAGGGCCAAACCTTCCACAATAGCGGTTTTACCAACCCCTGGTTCACCGATAAGGATTGGATTGTTCTTTTTACGGCGGCTGAGGATTTGGGAAACCCGCTCGATTTCTTTTTCCCGACCGATGATTGGGTCGAGCTTGCCTTCCTCAGCCAGTTTAGTGACGTCCCTACCGAAGTTGTCCAGTACAGGCGTACGGGACTTCTGCTGGCCCTTACGCTGTTGTGACTGTTGGTAACGCGGGTTGTCTTCTTCTTCGAAAGCTTCCTCATCACCAGGTGCCTGTGCATATGGCTCGATGTTTCCGGAAGCGAAATTTTGATCGTGTCTCACGTATTCTAATTCTGCTTTATAGATTTCGTAATCAATGTCAAATTGGTTGAGGATGCGGCAGGCAGGATTATCCTTGTGCTTCAAAATAGATAGCAGCAGATGTTCTGGTGCAATTTCCTCATTCTTTAAAGCTTTCGCTTCGAGAAAAGTCACTTTCAATACTTTCTCTGCCTGTTTGTTCAATGGCAGGTTGCCCACGTGGATAGTTGAATGGGCAGATTGTTTCCGAGGCACGGTTTCTTCCACTACCTGCCGCAGCTCCATGTGGTCGACATCAAGCGAATCCAACACCCTCATGGCCAGGCTGTCGGGCTCACGCATCAATCCAAGTAGGAGGTGTTCTGTACCAATAAAGTCTTGCCCCAGCCGGATCGCCTCGTCTCGGCTGACTGAGATAATTTTTTTGACTTTTGGTGAAAATTTTTTGTCGTTCATCATAATTTGGACAATCGCTATTAGAGGGGTTGTTACGGGATTAAGAGCAATGTTAAGATGAAATAAAGAAGAAATCAAAAGCTGGAAGGAAAAAGTTTACATCGTTTGCATATTTGCAAGATTGACGAAATAAAATTCTCGATTTCCCACTATTCGCACTGTATAATATGCTGGATAAAAACAATGCCAGTATTCTCGTATCACGGTCCCCTTGTCTAATATTCAATTCATATGCAAAAGTAACATCTACATTAGTGTAATGTTTAATTTGCCGACTTTAATATTTTCCAAATACAAACATCCAATTGAAGACCGACTTTATTCGATTTATTAACATTCTTTGTATTATCTTAGCGCCGCATTTTTTTCTACCACTAACGACCCGTTCAAAAGATCACATGTCATCCATCGAAACAAGCAGATTTTATGAAATATTCAATTGATAAAAAAGAAAACTATGCAGTTATGGAACTGCAAGAAGAAAACCTGAACTCCCTGGTAGCTCCTGATTTGAAATCCGAATTAGTCATTCTCTCTAACAAAGGCATCGAAAACCTCATCCTCGACTTGTCAAAAGTTAAATATGTTGATTCTTCAGGGCTCAGTTCTATTCTTACTGCCAACCGTTTGTGGAAGTCGTTGGGTACTTTTGTTTTGACGGGCGTGGTACATGATCCTGTCCGCAAATTGATTGAAATTTCCAGGCTTGATTCTGTCCTGACCATTATCCCTACCGTTTCTGAGTCCATTGATTTTATCATTATGGAAGTGCTTGAAAAAGATCTCAAGGCTGAAGGTTGATGATGGACTTTGCGCTCACCATTTTAGGTGTCAACGGGGCCAAACCTGCTTTTGGACGATTTCCCACTTCTCAGTTTCTCCAGATTCAAAACCATTTTTTCCTCATTGATTGTGGTGAAGGTGCGCAAATGAGGCTGAGTGATTTTGGAATGCCTGCTTCCAAGGTCGACCATATTTTTATAAGCCACCTGCACGGCGACCATATTTTTGGATTGCCCGGGCTGTTGTTTTCGTTCGCCCTCAACGACCGCTCCAAACCACTTCACGTCTATTCTCCACCAGGATTGGAACAGATGATCATGGCTCAGCTTACACCCGGTGGACAACTACCTTTTGCAGTTCATTTCCACGTCATTCCCACTGACAAGTCGGTGTTGATTTTTGAAAATGATGCTTTGACCGTCTCCACCGTTCCACTAATCCACCGAATCCCGGCAAGTGGATTCCTTTTCCGGGAGAAGCAATTTCAAAAGAACATCATTGGTGAAAAAATCAGTGAACACCAGCTTTCAATAGCCCAAATAAAGGCAGTGAAGCAAGGCGAAGATATATTGTTGGACAATGGAAAAACCTTAAAGAACGAAGAGCTGACACACCCCGATTATATTCCTCGGTCCTACGCTTTTGCCTCTGATACAATGTATAACGAGGCAATGATTCCAATTATTAACCATGTTGACCTGCTATATCATGAAACAACTTTTTGTGAAGACAGAAAAGAAAATGCGGTCATAACACAGCACTCCACTGCACAGGAAGCAGCAACAATTGCCAGAAAGGCTTCCGTCGGAAAGTTAATCACAGGTCACTACTCTTCCCGGTACAAAGAACTGGATATTTTCCAAGATGAAGCTGCAAGCATTTTTGGCAATACTGTCCTGGGGCTTGAAGGAAAGACATATAAAGTTGGTAGATTGCGGAAACAATGAATTGCACAAAATTTCCCGATGAAAAAGGCCAACCCAATCGATTGGGTTGGCCTTTTTCATCGGGACTTAAAACCGGGTTTTCTTCAACTCAGTTTTCCCATATCCCTGATCAAGATTGTATTGCGGTTGAAGTAAATCAAATTATCTTTTCTCAGGTCATTCAGCACCGAGGTGACGGTCTGACGGGAGGTTCCTGTTAAATTGGCGATGTCCTGCTGTGTAAGGCAATGCTTGAACAACATTTCATAACCTACCTTGCGGCCACGTTTATTTGCGGATTCTTTCAGAAAGTCGATGATTCTTGCTCGTGCATCCTTGAAAATAAGTGATTCCAATTTTTGCTCAACCTTCAACAAACGCTTTCCAACCAAGTTCAATATCTTGAGGCAAAGACTATGATTTGAACGCATCAATGAATGAAATTCAGTAACGGAGATTGTACAGAATATGACATCTTTATTCAATGCAATGGCTGACTCGTGCCGGTGTTTCTCACCAACCAAACCCAGCTCTCCAAACATTGATACCGGATGTAAGACGGTCTTGATGACTTCCCTGCCATCATTGGATATTGTACAGGTTTTGACGGTGCCGTTCAAAAGAAAAAATATTTTCTCAGAAGGGTCACCCAATTCATAAAGACTACTGTATCTGGAAACTTTTTGCACTTGAATGGCAGCTTGCAGGTTGGTAAAATAATCGTCTGACAGTCCCTCAAAAAGTGGAAAGTTGCGTAGCAATTCAATTACGGTTGAAGATTTCATAAGCATAAAATTTGTTTTTGGATAGATTACTGTTACAGACCTTTACAAGGCAAATGTGTATATAATGCGACAAAAAAAAATGTACAAATCAAGTGATTTGTACATTTAATTACCTTAAGCAATTTTTTATAATCATTTAATAATCAATAACTTAGCGCTACTATTTTTAGTAATTTAATCCCAAATGTATACCTTCTTCTCCAGGTAATTGATTGAAACTGCATGTTTCTGGAAAAAAGGAAAGCCCAATAAACCATCCATTCTCACTCCTGACTCGGCTCCCAATTCCCCTAAATCCATAAATAAGAACTTCATCTCCGGAAGATTCATTTTTTTGATATGCGAAGACTTCAAGGAAGCTGAAACCACGTGCTGTTTCTTTTGATCCAATCCAATCACAACCTCCTTATGCCTATTCTTGAGATATGATTTCTTGAGTGAATCGAAATAAGATTCATCAAGTAGATTGACCTCAGCTCCACTGTCCAGTCCCAGGTAACATTTTTTGGAGCCGACTTTCACCGGGATAATGGGAACGTGGCCATTCATGGTGAAATGTACTTCTTGAGCTTTTTCACCATACCTGAAAATTTTCCCTTCTTTGGCACTGTAAATCTTGACTAATTTATTCGGATAGTCAAACAGAACCTCATACTCCTTGAGCACTTCATAACCAATCAGCCCAGCCAGTTTTATTCCTGCGGCTGATTCAAGGTGACTGATATCAATTGCGAACCCCTGCAGTCGCTTTTTTTCAATAATACCCCATTTGAACTGTCGAATCTTCACCTCGCCGATCGCTAATGCTCCACCAACACTGGAAGCAGAATACCGGCCTTTTTTCTTATGTTTTTTTGAATTTATAACAACTCCCGGAGCCCCAGTGTCAAGTACATAATTGCCCGGAACACCATCAATACTCGCACGGACAATTATCATCCCATTCAGAATATTGAATGGTGCAATAGTCACGGCATCCGCTCCTTTGGCAGAAACAGATGAGACAGTCTTCTTGGCATAAAATATCGCAATTTCATTTTGCGAATAAAGAATTTGGGAGGAGAATATCAACGCTAACATCAATCCTTTCATGCCGTCTCCTTTTGTAAGGGTTGCGAGCCGGCTATGCGCTTTGAACATTATCGTCGGCGGGCAAACCTGAGGGTAAAAAACGTGATTGTACGATCTTTCATTTTGGCATTAATGATAATAATACAAGTGTAAAGATAAGGATAGTTAACACTGAAGTCAATATTTATTTACATTAAATTAACATATCTGATGATTCTCATGCAAGAAAAAGATAATATGATTTATGTCATTCTTTGCTGAATTTTCCAACGTTTTAAGGTCTCTACTTTCGCCCGGATCAACGCTCACGACTCTCCAAAACCTCCAATACGTTTTTCAACTGAAACCCTTTTGCCCTCAGCAAAACCATCGTGTGAAAAAGCAGGTCTGCGGCTTCTCCCAAAAAAAGTTCGTCATTGTTGTCCTTGCTTTCAATGACCAGTTCCACCGCTTCCTCACCAACTTTTTGCGCTATTTTATTGATCCCTTTCTTGGCTAATTTGCTGATGTATGATTTTTCCGATGGATTTTCAAAGCGATCATTGATCGTTGATTCCAGACGGTCCAATAACCTTTTTTGATTTTTTTCATCAAAACAAGTATCACTCCCGGTATGACAAACTGGCCCGTGCGGACTGACCTGGATCAACAATGTATCGTGGTCACAATCTTCCGTCATATTCACCACATCCAAAAAATGGCCCGAGGTTTCACCTTTTGTCCACAGGCGTTGTTTGCTGCGGCTGAAAAAAGTCACCCGTTGCTCTACTTTGGTTTTTTGATATGCCTCCTCGTTCATAAATCCCAACATCAGAACTTTTAACGTAGCTGCATCCTGGATGATGGCCGGTACAAGGCCATCGTTGTATTTTTTGAAATTTACCATTTTTGATTTTGAACTATGACGGTATTGAGGTACCGGGATTATTGTCTTTAGCATAAATACCACACTGCCCCAATACCTTAATATCGTATTTCAATCCCTTCGTTTTTTAAATATTTTTTAAGTTCGGGCACCGGTATTTCACCGAAATGGAAAATACTGGCCGCCAAGGCGGCATCTGCTTTTCCTTTTCTAAAAACTTCCGTGAAATGTTCTTTTGCACCTGCACCGCCAGAGGCGATGACCGGAATGTGCACTAATTCGGAAACAGCAGAAGTAAGCTCAATGGCAAATCCATTTTTACTGCCATCGTGATCCATGGAAGTCAACAATATTTCACCGGCTCCTCTCTCCTCCGCTTCCCTGGCCCATGCCAAAGCTTCGTTTTCGGTACGTAATCGCCCTCCGTTCAAATATACCCACCAATTTCCGGCCTCTGCTTTTGCATCAATGGCTACCACCACGCACTGGCTACCAAATTCTACAGCTAAATCATTGATTAACTGAGGGTTGCGAACAGCGGCAGAATTAATCGATACTTTATCGGCACCAGCAGCCAACAACACCGACACGTCTTCCACTGAACGAATTCCGCCACCCACCGTAAACGGAATATTCACTTGCCTTGCTATTTTTTTCACCAAATTGGCCAAGGTCTTTCTCCGTTCGTGGGTAGCAGTGATGTCGAGGAAAACCAGCTCGTCGGCCCCATGCCTGGCATATTGCGCACCTAGCTCGACCGGGTCCCCGGCGTCGCGGAGATTGACAAAATTGACCCCTTTGACGGTTCGGCCGTCTTTGATATCAAGACAGGGTATGATTCTTTTTGCAAGCATGATTGAAGGTTTTTAGTTACCCGATCTGTACGGCGCGAGATTTCACTCTGGCCAATTTGGTTACTGTGTCTTGGTTACCCGCCATGTTCGGCGGGCCTTCGATTTATTGCGGTTGATTATTTCAACCAAATATCAAGCTGATCGAAGTTTTCGTAAATGGCTTTGCCGACGATTGCACCGGCACATCCAATTTCTTGCAATTGTTCCAATTGGTTTGGGTGGCTCACACCACCACTGGCAATTAATTTTATTCCGGGAAAAGACTGCAAAATCTTCTGATAAAGTTCTACCGAAGGTCCACTCATCATTCCATCCCGTCCAATGTCTGTGCAAAAAATCTGGGCGACTCCCCTGCTGGTCATTTCATTTAAGAATGTGAACAGGCCGATTGCCGTTTGTTCCAGCCAGCCTGAAATAGCCAGCTTTTCTTCCCGGACATCGACTCCCAACAATATCTTATCACTGCCATATTTTTCTAACCATTGGAAAAACAACGATTTATTTTTGACCGCAATACTTCCGACGGCAGCGAGTGATGCCCCTTTTGCAAAAACAGATTCAATATTAGCGTCCGTTTTGATACCTCCACTAAAATCTATGACCAATGAAGTCCCGGCAGCTACTTTTTCCAAAACATGCAAATGCTTGGGAGAACCAGATTTTGCTCCATCTAAATCAACCATGTGCAACCGATGAAACCCGGCTTCTGCCAATTTTTCGGCTACTTCCAAAGGGTCTGTCGAATAGCTGGTCAGTTGATTAAAATCCCCGCCCCGCAAACGGACGCATTGTCCGTCCATCAAGTCCATTGCTGGTATAACGATCATGGTTGAGTTTTGAGTTTTTGGTTATTTTTAGTGAATTCAGAACTGTATGCCCAATTAAATTTTCATGAAATTTTTGAGTAGTTGCTCTCCAACTTCTGCACTCTTTTCCGGGTGAAATTGCACGCCGTAAAAATTCTGCCATTGCACCGCACTGGTGAATAGTTTTCCGTACTCCGTTCGGGCTATGGTACAATCATTTAATTCCATGGCATAAGAATGAACGAAATAAAAATAAGCTTCCGAAGGAATATTTTTAAACAAATCACTTTCTTCATGATGAGTCAGGTTCCAGCCGATGTGAGGTACTTTTAATTTTTCCTCCTTCGCATTTTTATTCGGCAATTTTTTAATCATAGCCGGAACAATTCCTAAACAGTCCGTGTCATTTTCTTCAGAATGAAACCCTAATAATTGCATGCCCAAACAAATACCCAGAACAGGCTGACGCAATGATTTAATTAATTCGTCCAGTTTTTTTTCTTTTAAATATTTCATGGCAGAACTGGCTTCTCCAACGCCGGGAAAAATCACCCTTCCTGCATTTACTATTTCTGTAGCGTCATCTGTTAAAATGGCATCAACACCAATTCGGTCCATTGCATTTAAAACAGATTGAATATTTCCCGCATTATATTTTATTATTGCAACCATATTGATTTAATGGTTAATGGACAATTAATAATGGATAATTAAATTTTATTGGAAAATAAAAATATTAACCATTAACCATTATAAAACGCCTTTTGTACTGGGCAACTGATTCCCTTCTTTTTTCTTGGCCATTTTTACGGCACGGGCAAATGCCTTAAAAATTGATTCGATTTTATGGTGCTCGTTATCACCTTCGGCTTTTATATTTAAATTAATTTTCGCCGTATCACTTAAAGATTTAAAAAAGTGAAAAAACATTTCGGTTGGCATATCACCGATTTTTTCTCTTTTAAAATCTGTCTCCCAAACAATCCAGGGCCGGCCGCCAAAATCCAGTGCTACCTGTGCCAGGCAATCGTCCATAGGCAAGCAGAAACCATATCTTTCAATTCCTTTTTTATCTCCAATTGCAGTTAAGAAAGCCTCACCCAGAGCAAGTCCGGTATCCTCTATCGTGTGATGCTCATCAATGTGTAAATCACCATTTACTTTTACAGTCAGGTCCATCGCTCCGTGACGGGCAATTTGCTCCAGCATGTGGTCAAAAAAACCAAGGCCCGTATTAATTTTTGCGGAACCAGTTCCATCCAGATTTAATTCTATTTTAATTCGTGTTTCTTTCGTATTTCGCTCGACAGTAGCTATTCTTCCCGGCTTCAGAAATTCGTAAATTTCATCCCAGTGTTCCACATAAATGGCAGCCTCTTTTTCATGATCTCCTAAAGGGAACAACCCCTTTATTCCGATTCCGTTTGCCCCCAGGTTTTTCGCCAATTGGATATCCGACCATCGGTCTCCGACTACGTACGAATTGGCCAAATCATACGAGCCGTCGAGATAACTTTTCAACAAGGCAGTTCCGGGCTTTCGGGTAGGCTGGTTTTCGTGTTTAAATGTTTTGTCGACAAATATTGCATCAAACCTAATATCCTCACTTTCAAATGTTTGCAACATTTTCTGTTGTACCCGGTCAAAATTTTCCTGCGGGTATACTTCTGTTCCCAGTCCGTCCTGATTAGTGATCATCACCAGCTCAAAATCCATTTCCGTTACTATTTTGTAAAGGTTGCGGATGACTCCGGGAATAAATTCCAATTGTTCCAGCGTATCCACTTGATACGTTTCCGGCGGTTCCTTGATTAACACGCCATCCCGGTCTAAAAAAAGTACTCTTTTCATAACGTGACGCGGACGGTCAGTCCGCAATTTAAATCCATTAATCTGGAAGGCTATTTTAAAGAACCTTCCATTTTTTTTAATTCATTAATTAATAAATCATTTTCCTCTCTCGTACCGATCGTAACTCTCAAACACCCATCGCAAAGGGGTTCTTTTGAACGGTTCCGCACAATTATTTTTTTATTTTTTAATTGATTAAAAATGAAGTCACTATTTTTCATTTTTACCAATAAAAAATTAGCATCGCTCAGATATATTTTTTCAACAAGACCAATTTGTAGCAATAAGCTTTTCAGGCGTTTTTTCTCTTTTAGATTTTTAACAAAAGAAACACCGGGCCTGCCATTTTGCTCCAGGATATTAAGCACGGCTTTCTGGGTCAATAGATTAATGTTATAAGGAAACTTTACACTGTTCAAATAGTGAATAATTTCCTTTGAGGCGAAAGCCATCCCCAATCGGGCCCCCGCCAGCGCCCAGGCTTTTGAAAAGGTTTGCAATACGACCAAGTTTGAGTATTCGTTCACCCTCTGGTTCCAGGATTCAGAATCTGCATAATCAATGTAAGCTTCGTCTACCACGACAATCCCACTAAAATTTTTTATTAAATACTCAACTCTATCATTGCTCATCAAATTACCGGTAGGATTATTTGGAGAACATAAAAAAAGCAATTTTGTAGTTGAAGCAACTGCCTTTAAAATTTCCTTCGGCCGCAGATCAAAATTTTCATCCAATAATACTTTTTTAATAGGTGTGTTATGAATATTTGCCTGGACTTTATACATCCCATAAGTGGGCGGGCAAATAATAATTTCATCTTTTCCAGGCTCACAAAAAATTCGGAACAATAAATCGATTGCCTCGTCACTGCCATTTCCCAAAAAAATATTTTCGGCAGGTACGCCTTTTATGTCGGCAATATATTTTTTTAAATCACGCTGTAACGGATCGGGATAACGATTGAGGTTTTGACCAAAAATATCCCTTCCATTTTCATTGGCATCCAACAAAATCGCATTGTCACCGCTGAACAAACTGCGAGCAGAAGTATACGGTTTTAAATTCCTGATATTTTCTCGAATTAGGTTTTTTATTTGCATTTCTTTTGAGGGGTCAGGGGTCAGGGGTCAGGGGGCAGGTAAGTTTTTTAAAGTCACCAGAACCCCCAACCCCAACACCCAAAAATTAATATAAAAATAAAAAACA
>JBCBRY010000110.1:0-29855 GCA_039819485.1 Bacteroidota bacterium
GTCTGAGGGGGCAGTTGTTTTTAAATCGTTTAATTTTCAACGATTTAAAAACAACTGCCCCCTTAAACCCCTCCTCCGCCCGGCGCTGCGCAGCAGCGATTCGGGCGACTGCCACAGATACAGGGCTGTCTCCATGTTGATCAATCAGCACAACTAAACGTTAAGAATATAAATCTGCTAATAAAAAATAGGACAGGCTTTAGCCTGTCCTATTTTTTATCTTGAAATTTCCATCACATTTATGATATTATGAAAGGTTTATTTTTTTTGATGGTCTTAATTCTTTCAATGCTTTTGGCCAATGATCAATTAATCGCAGCTTCTTCAGTTAATCGCATTAAAACAAATCAATATGAAGTAAAAAAAGCAGTGAAAAAACGTTCAAAACGAAAAAAAAAGAAAGTCAGGCGTCTTGAAAATTTTTATGAAAATACCGTTGCTTTATCGATTGCTGGTATCCTACTTTCCGTGCTGAGCGTAGTCTTGCTTTTTGGAAGTTCTGGAAGCGGAGTGGGAATCGTTTTTGGTTTCTTTGGAGGGTTGATCTGTTTTTTGGCCTGGAAATCTGACGAGGATGTATACCTGCCCTTAATTGGGGCTATATTGGGAGTAATCGGTTTTTTGGGTGGAATAAGAAAGTTGTTTTCATTGAGAGATTAGCCCCCAATGGAAACACCGCACGTCGCAAATTTTGGAGTGGATTTCCCTGAAATAAGCAGGTGGTCAAAAAAATGACACTTTGCCTTTGCCTGAAAAAGACTTTTAAGACTTGGAAACCTAACATTTGCCAAAATAAAAGTGTCATTTTTAGCGCTCTTTATTTTTGTCCAAGCACTTACTTAAAACTTCTTTAATTATTAATCTGGCAAAGCGTTAGTGAGCATATTTTTTTAAAATATTAATTACCTGTTCTATTTCCTTTTCAGTTGTATACACCGCCATGCCCATTCTCACGACTCCTCCTTTTTCTTGCAGGCCCAAAACTTCCGTAGCACGGACAGCATAAAAATGCCCGGCCCACGCACAGATATTATTCGACGCTAAATGTTGGCACACCTCGGCTGCGGTTTTATTTTTTACAGTGAAAGAAATCGTTGGCGCCCGGTCGGGAATATTTTCCGGACCATAAATAGTGATGCCTTTTATTTGATTTAACCCATCGTATAATTTCGTGAAAACATTCTTTTCCCTTTTATGGATTTCCGCCATGCCGCTCCTTATTTTTTTACGGTAATTTCTTCCTTTGCCAAAACTGGCAATAAAATCCAATGCCGCTCCCACTCCCGCAATGGCGGCGTGGTTGGTTGTTCCTGTCTCAATTTTATAGGGAGCATTTTGCGGCGCCGTACGCAGGTTGTCAACGGTCAGGCTGTCCAGTAAGCCTTCTTTAGCATATAATATTCCGACGTGCGGGCCATAAAATTTATAAGCAGAGCAAAGCAAAAAATCGCAACCAATGGCGGTTACGTCCAGCGGTAAATGTGGTGCATAATGAACTGCGTCCAGCAATAACCACGCATTGACTTCATACGTCCATTTCCTGATTAGAGCGACATCACTTACGGTGCCAACAATGTTGGATGCGAAATTCATGGCCACTAAACGGGTGCGCTCATTTATTTTATTTTTAAAATCTTCGTAATCCAGTGTGCCGTTTTCGAGCAGGCGGACTTCCCGGACAACGATGCCGAAGTTTTGCAGGTTTAGCCAGGGGCCGCGATTGGCTTCATGGTCTATTTGCGTAATGGTAATCTCGTCGCCCGGTTGTAGTTTTTTGGCGATTGCATGACTTAATTGATAATTAATTGTGGTCATGTTGGCGCTAAATGAAATGCACTGCGGCCCTTTCGCCCCTAAAAAATCTGCCGTTTTTTGACGGACGCCGTCCATCATTTCGTCGGTCTCCTGTGAGGTGATAAAATATCCCTTTTTATTAGCGTTTGATTTTTCGTAATAATTTGAAATGGCATCGATCACAGATGTCGGCACATGGGTGCCGGCGGGGCCATCTAAAAAAATCAATGGCTTGCGGTTCACTTTTCTTTTTAATACAGGGAATTGTTGGCGGATGGATTGGTCAGTCATTTGTAAAATTTTTGAAACGCAAATTTGCAGAATGATTATTTAATTGAAATTGAAATGGAAAATTAATTATGAAATTATTAGAAATAAAAAATCAGAGCCATATTGAACTTGAAAAGTATTTAATCAAATGCTGGTGCATGACTGTGTTCTGTGACTGAAATTACGCACAGGACACAGTCCCGCACCAGCATCTTTACATTTTTATAAAATTCCGTACAGCCCAGATGACAAATTGTGATTTAGAAAACATTCTTTTTTAGAAATCGATTTTTTGATTAATTAAAAAGGTTTTTTTCATAAATAAAAAAAGCCCTGGGGAATTGTTCCCCAGGGCTTTATGAATTATTTTAGAAAAAATTATTTTTTAATTACCAGTTGCTCTGTGATCATTTCGCCTTCTTCTAAAACAGTGACCAAATAAAGGCCATTTTCAAATAAGCCATTATTTAAGTCAATTGTAATGCGGTCGATTCCGTTCTCTAAATGCTGGATAAAAACAGTTCTTCCAAGCATGTCAACAATTTGCAACTTGGCCAATTCTGCATTTCTGTTAACCTGGATGGTCACTTCGCTGCTGGCCGGGTTTGGCATCAGGCTGATTTGTTTTTCAGCTACGCTGAAAGACTGACCTGAGATTGAGGTGCTGCTATTTGGGTTCACAATCTTTGGTGCCAGTGGGCATGCAGCTTTGATCGCAGCCTCGCTGTTACAGTGAGAACCAAAGGCATTGAAGAAAATCTGAACGATTCCTCCAACTCCACCAGCCTCTAACAAGTCATCTATAGCGCAGCAGTCAGCCAGTTGGAAATTATAATACATGAACCAGCTTCCACCAACGGTAGCAATGTTTTGCAATCCATTCAAAGAAGTCAATGCAGCGTTTGAAACGATCTGTACGTTTCCGGTAATTTCCTCCAGGTTGGAGAGTGGGCCAAGGTCATCGATATTCGAACCAATGATGGACATGCTCCCTTGAATTTTGTTGTAACATGCCAGCCAGGCATCTACCTGAGCCTGCGTCGAGAAGAAAACGTTGCCAACGAAAGTCTGTCCGCCAACACCTTCGTCAATTACTCCGTTGCAGTTATTGTCGACACCATCGCAGACCTCAGTTGCACCTGGATAGACAGTAGCATCACCGTCGTCGCAGTCACCATTACACTCGAATACACCATCGCCATCACCATCTACTTCACCTGCCAGAAGGATACCATCGCAATCGTTGTCTACACCATCACAAACCTCAGCCGCTGCCGGGTTAATGCTTGGGTCACTATCATTACAATCATTATCGGTGTTTCCGTTAAGATCTGCGGAAGTAAAGTAATCAGCCGGGCATTCACAGGCAGTGACAGGAGCATCATTGGCAGATCCGTAACCATCGCCGTCACCATCGAGGTAACAGGTAAGTTCAGTGCCGCCTGCATTTATAGTTACAGTTGTCGTTTTCTCGCAGACAGCCGGTATGCCGAATACTTTGATAATGACAGTATATGTACCCGGGGTCAGGTTTGTGAACAGGCCGTCCAACTCGAAGTTAGCACCACCGTCGATGGAATATTTTAATTGACCGCCATCCGCAGTTGCAGAAGCTAAAATCTGTCCGTCGCCGGCACCAGCGCATGACTCATCGGTCGGTACGACACTGATATTGGTGATAAACTCATTGACCGTTACTTCTGCTGTACAAGTACTTGGGTTGCCGCAGTCATCTTCGACAGTAAGTGTAACGGTATTTGCCCCCTCATCCAGGCAACTGAAATAACTCTGTGATACTGAAACAGGAGTCAGTGCGGCACTACAGTTATCACTTGAGCTGGCTGCATCGAAAACCTCAGATGGCTGAAGGTTGTACTCGCCATTTGCATCCAGATTGATGGTGAAATCCATACATTCTACCGTTGGAGGTGTACCATCACTTACCGTAATTACCTGTGTACAGGTAGCTGTTAGTCCACATGCATCAGTAGCAGTGTAGGTATTAATAACGGTTCCACCGCAGGCACCGCCCATCAATAGCCCCTGGTCACAGGTTACCATTGGCTCACCACAATTATCAGAAGCAGATGCGTCGTGAGGATCGCATGATGGAACGTCAGCTTCACACTCAACTGAGAAACCAGCCGGGCAATTGATTGACGGTGGTGTCGTATCGGTAAAAGTAAAAGTTTGTACGCAAGTAGTCACTAATCCACATAGATCAGTCGCTGACCAGGTACGCTCCAATATCCAAAGATTTGGACAATTGCCAGGCGTTGGTCCATAAAGGGTATCTGCGTAGGAAATCGCTGGTGTTCCACAATTATCGGTGGCTGTTGCCATCCCATACTGACCTGGATCTACACTTGGGTCTTGTGGCGTATCGGGCGCAACCTGATCGGTATTGAAACCAGCAGTCCACTCGATCGGAGCCGGGTCAGATGGGCAGTCAATGACCGGATCTGTGGTGTCGGTGAATGTGAAGGTTTGTACGCATTTACCTTCCAAGCCACACTCGTCGGTAACTGTCCAGGTTCTTTCAACGACCCACAAGTTAGGGCAGTCGCCCGGTGATGGGCCAATCAGCTCATCCTGATAATCAATGGTTACATCACTGCATGGCTCTGAATAAACGATATTGGGGTAATTGGATTCGTCAATACTTGGATCTTGCGCGGTATTTGGTGGAACCGGATCGGTGTTGAAACCTGCGGGCCATTCGAGCGTCTGGTCGTCGGGGCAAGTAATGATGATCGGAGGAGTCGTATCTTCAACAGTAATTGTTTGCGTACAAGTAGTCATGAGACCACAGTCATACTCAATGGTAAATTCCCGTTCGATGGTTTCGATGATTGGGCAGGTACCTGGCGTAGCCATATCCAGGAAGGTCACCATAGGAGCATTCGGGCAACAGCTGTTGGTTGGGGCGTTGGGTTCTCCGGTAGCCATTGGGTCGAGGCTGTCGCCACATTCCACTGTGATGGCGTCGGGGCAGGTTGGTTCGGGTAATGGATCAAGTATGGTGATGGTAAAAGGACCAGCGCCATTACTCCTGCAATCAGTGACGCAGCTTTCAGCATAAGCTGTAAATTCATAAGTGCCAATAATGGGTTCTCCATTTCCATTGACGGGGGCATTGCTATTGATGAACAGTCCTCCTGAAGGAGGTAAAAACAGTACGATTGTACTCAGCTCACCATGATTCTCCAAGAAATTAAAACAACCGTTGGTGCCAAATTCATCCCCGATATTGTAATCGCTATTAGCTGGTTTGCCAGTCAATTCCCATACGATCCTGTAGCCTTCAAAGACATTGGTCAGGGAAAGAACTCCTTCCAGGGCACTGTTAGCATTTGGATCACCATAACAGAAAGAATTATTTTGTATGACTGGAATAGGAGTAGGCGGAATTTCACCAATCGTTTTGGTAACAGGACCAAATGCAGGGCTGGTACAACCACTTGCTATATTCCTGACAAAAACTTCTAATTCGTAGGTGCCATAGATTGGACCACCATTGGCACCAGTAGCAAATTGTTGTGGACGGAAACTTCGTCCGGCATTGACTATACGAAACTCATCATTGTTTTCACCTAACGTGAACTCATCGCCTGGGGAATAATCAGAGGGATCACTACCAGGTCCTCCAGAAAAGTCCAAAAAACGCCAAACAATTTCTTCACCAGCAGCCGGAACAGTATTCGGTCCTACTTGCAAGCGACGGATTAGATTGCTTGCTTCACCATAACAATGCGTGTCGTCAAACAACACTTGGGTTAGCGGGGCAACTGGTGGACATGGTGCCCCAAAAGTCAGCTTGGCATATTGTAAGGCACCGGTTGTGTTGTTACGGTCGTCGCATACCTGAAGTGTCCAGGTTCCGTTAGGATCGGAACCATCATTGAAGGAAGCGAAATCACCTCCTTCGGGCAGAAATATACCTGAAATATTGGAGGTGCCACCAGGAGGAATGGATGAAGCATCCATTCGGAAAGAGGCTGTTGTATTGGGACAATCTCCAGGGTTGCCATAGTTGTCGCCGAACCCTCCACGATCGGTAGAAATATCAATTATGACACCATTCGGTGACATGAGCCTGATATCCAGTTGGCTGTTCCAGGTATGACTGATAATCAAATCCAGCTGTACCAGTTCGATGTCCGTACCGAGCTGGGTACCTGCTTCACCACTGACGGCAATAGTTGCGTCCAATCCGGGACATGAGTTGTCCGGAATGGCGAGTCCCAGGCTACATCCCGGAGCGTTGTTGTCGATCTGGGCAAAGCCAGTAGTAGCTATAATAGATACTACCATGAGCGACATCCATTTTTTAATCAAATCGAATCTAAATTCTTTCATAGAAGTTTTTTTTAATAATTAAAAACAATAGTTAGGTGAAAATCAGTTGTTAGGATTAGCTGGATCAACCTTTGATCTTGGTAAGGTTGACCGGTTATGGATCAAAAAGAATCGTTGTTTCTGAAATTGTTCGGAACGATCGATGCAAAGCACTTGATAAAGAAGAAATGCAATATTCCATACGGGTTTTAATAGAATTACAACTAGGTGAACCTCTGGTTAGAGGAATTTTTAAATCCGCGCACAAATGATAGCCGATTCAGGACTTGTACAAGCTTTTAAATTTCTCGTAAGAATAAAAAAGCAACGTGCTTCTCCTTGTTCAAAAAGAAACTTAATAAGCGCTAAGTTTTAAAAGCGGACATCATCCGACACAGAAATTCTAAATCGGTCTGAGAAAATCGGATTTAATTTGATGGAACAGAGCAGTTAGTGATGTTTGTTGGAGATCAACTTATTTTTAATTACTTAGGTCTGTTGTGTAGTTCTCTTTAGGAATGGTAGGTAAGAGTATTTTTTCAATAAACTTTTACGCAAGATCAATGTAAAAGATGCTGTTTTTAAAATTATTATAAGGCAAATATAAATAATCCACATGTCTGTTCAAAGCCTTAAAAAGGTTATTAAGAGCCAAATAATCCAGAATGCCGGAAAGATGAATGATTTGCAGTTAAGTTAACAATTTTTGACAGCTCCTTTAGAAAGCGGATAGTCTTTGTACGTTATGATGAAGAAATAAGACAGGTAACACCTGTCGCGGTTTTCTGTCAAAATCAAGATAATAAAGCACCCTGGTTTCTTTTGCAATCGGAAGCGTACAAAACTGAAAAGACGTTAATTTAGCTTGATCATGAGTGTGTAAAATAGGTCGGGAAGAGTCAAAAAAAATCCCGAATGCCCTTGATAAGATGTCAAGAACATTCGGGATGGCTTTAATGTAGAATTACCTTAGTCAACCTTTATCGTTGTACCACCAATCGTTTGGTCCTCCTTTCCCCATCTTCGATTATTGAAACAAAGTATACACCATCGTCCAATTTTTCTCTTTGCAGGTCAATTGCTATACGGTCTACTCCTTCATCCACCACATTATTAATCAGCACCCGGCCCAGCAGGTCAGTTACCTGGAAAATGGCCGATGCCGCTTGCCGTTCGAATACGACGGAAAATTCGTAGCTCGCTGGATTTGGGAAAACGTTGATCTGTTTGTCCGTATAGAACTCGGCTGATTGTTCCGTAAACACATTGATTTCATTGTTTGTAACAAGAGCTGCTGCCGAACAAGCTGCTTCGATGGCTGCTTCGCTGTTGCACTGCGAACCGGCAGCGTTGAAGAAAATCATGGTCATGCCCGCTATGCCATTTGTTTCCAGCAGGTTTGCAATGGCACAACAGTCAGATAACTGGAAGTTGTAGTAAACGGAAAAGCTGCCTCCGACGGCTGAGAGATTGTCCAAGCCATTCAAGGAAGTAAGTGCTGAATTCATGACAATCTGGGCATTTCCCGTGATTTCAGAAACATTTGCCAAAGGGGAGAGGTCAACAATGTTACTGCCCATGATGAGCAAATTTCCCTGTATGGTAGAAAAACAGGATGGCCAGGCGTCAATTTCCGCTTGTGTGGTGAAAAGGACATTTCCAACAAACGTTTCTCCAGAGATGTTTTCATCGATTTCACGGTTACAGTTGTTGTCGATACCATCACAGACCTCAGGGGCTCCGGGGTAGATAGCGGGATTGTTGTCGTCACAATCTTCACATCCTATAAAACCATCTAGATCATTATCGAACTCATCGGCTGGAATGACGCCATCGCAGTCATTGTCCAAACCATCGCAAAGCTCAGGGGCACCGGGATAAATGGTTGGGTCGAAGTCATAACAATCTGTGCCGGGGAGTGGGTTGGCGATATAGTTTTCTGGCTGCGCACAACTCATTAAAGTGAGGCCTGAAGTATATTGGTCACCATCAATGTCAAGGTACCACAGCGTCTTTGCCGGACCAGCACCGATAACTATGGTTTTAATAATTTCACAGCAATATTCAAGTCCATATACTTTGATTCTGGCTGTATAAGTCCCGGGCGACAAGAAGCTGAAATCCCCTTCCAGTTGCCAGTTTGCTCCATTATCGACGGAATAAAATATCTGACCGGCGGGTGCCGTGGCTTCCATGAAAACGGTACCATCAGCGAAGTCGGCACAGGATTCATCCGTAGCTACACAAGTTTCTAAAATTAAAAACGGGTTGACCGTTACCGAAATGGTACATGAATCTTTGTTGCCACATTCATCCTCGGCAATCAACTCATAGTCGCTCGTTCCCTCATCTTCACATGTGAAAAATAGTTGTGGGAAACCGTAGGTTACCGTCCCGCAGTTATCCATGGTTCCGGGTACAAGTGCCGCTAATTCGGCCTGAGTAGGTGTATAGGTCGCATCTGGGCCAAGGTCGACTGTCAGGGTATTATTTGAACAGATAATAGATGGAGCCTGGGTATCCTCCACGGTGATGGTTTGTTCGCAGGTTGCAATATTGCCACAATCGTCTGCTGCCGTCCAGAAACGGGTTATGATGAAATTTTGTGGACAACTGCCAGGGGTAACGAGGTCTTCGGGCACGGGAGTGATATTGGTCGTGCAGTTATCGGTCGCCGTTGCGCTGCCCGTATTAGCCGGATCAGTACTTTCATCGCATTCAATCGTCACATTGGCCGGACAAGTGATATCTGGCATTTCAGAGTCAACCACCGTAATGATCTGATCGCATGGTGCACTGTTTCCACAGTTATCGCTTGCGATCCACGTACGGGTGATGGTGGGGCAATTGAAAGAATTAATAACTTCATTACCGCGGATTACAGTTACATCTGCATCACAATTATCGGTAGCAGTTGCTGTTCCGGTATTATCTGGTTCTGTACTCTCGCTGCATTCAACGGTGATGTTGGCCGGACAAGTGATAACGGGTGGGGTTGAGTCATTGATGTTTATGATCTGATCGCACGTTGTGCTATTGTTGCCACAGTTGTCGGATGCTGTCCATGTCCGGGTGATGGTGGAAGCATCGAGGCAGATACCAGGCACAGTTACATCATTAAAAGTGACGGCTACATCATCATCGCAATTATCATCACCAGTGGCCGTACCCGTGTTTGCCGGGTCGGTACTTTCATTGCATTCAATCGTGATGTTCGGCGGGCAGGTGATATCCGGAGCCGTTGTGTCTTCGATGGTAATGATCTGATCACAGGGGGTAGTGTTATCGCAATTATCTGCTGCCGTCCATGTTCGGGTGATCACTGATTCATCCGGACAGCCGCCTGCTGCGGTGACATCATTTGAAGAAATGACGACATCCATGTCGCAATTGTCATCAGCTGTGGGCAACCCCGTATTTCCTACACCAGTACTTTCGTCACATTCGATCGTGAGGTTGGGCGGGCAGTTGATATCAGGTGGAGTTGAGTCTTCGATGGTAATGGTTTGAGTGCAGGGGGCACTGTTTCCACAATCATCTTCCGCCGTCCAGGTTCGGGTGATCACCGATTCATCCGTGCAACTACCGGGAGTGGTAATGTCACCTGAAGATATGTCTACATCGGTATCGCAATCATCGGTCGCCGTCGCTGCGCCCGTATTGGCCGGATCGGTACTTTCGTCGCATTCAATGGTGATATTTGACGGACAAGTAATGTCAGGTGGAGTCGTGTCTTCTACGTTTATAGTCTGGTCGCAGCTTTCCTGGATACCACAGTCATAAGTGGCGGTCCAGGTTCGGATGATGGTAAAATCGCCTGTGCAGAGTCCAGGTGTATTGGCATCGGCAAAGGAGACATTGGGCAGGTTAGTACAACAATCATTCGTTGCGTTTGCGGTTGGATTTCCAGTTGCGCCGGGGGTAATATTGAGAGTAAGGCTGCACTCAATTGTGATGTTGGAAGGGCAGGTTATCGTCAATGTGCCACCAGCCGTTACTTCAGTAACGGTCACTTCAGCAACGAAATCTTCTCCATCAAATCCATCAACCTGCAAATAATAAGTATCTCCAGGTATCACGCATACTTCGATTAATCGGGGTTCAAATTCTTCAGGCTCGTATGCATCATTTGCAGCTATTTCGGTAAATGTGGTGAAATCAGTGCAATCGGTGACGGACCACAATGCAAGTTGAGGGTCATCACCAGGATCGGGTGTCGCAAAAATGGTCACCCTCCCAGAGGCTGGGGCTACGAACGTGTACCACAATGAATTTTGTGCATTGGGTTCATTGCTGAAATTACACCAACCATCTTGGGCTGAACAGCCATCAGGGCCACCACCGCCGCCAGGGGTTCCAGCACCCGGATCCACTTCTCCTGATTGGGCAGTGGCATCTGTACCATCGGCAGTAGCTGCTACTCCGATGGTCAACGCAATTGCATTGCAGACATCATCGTTGGCGGGTGGCATCAGTGACGGAAGGGCCGTTTTTTTCAAGTTTGTAGCAATCGTTTTGCTGTCAGTCAGCTCAGTTTCATCATAAACTTCCAACAGCGCAAAATCGCAGCTGGCCGATTCGTTCCAGGTTCGGTTCAGTGCATTGGTAATCGAAAAGGTACATAAGACGAAAAGGAGGGTTAATAAGTTTTGGTTATTCAAAAAATGCATGATCATAGAGTTTATATTCAATTGTTGATTTATTGACTTAGCGCATGTTGAGATAATCCACCATACTTGTTTGAACGTGGTTTAAGGTCAAGCCAAACATGGAGGTAACTCATCGTCGGAGCTATCCAACGTGCTTTTGTATTTGTTCAAAACCTACTTTTTTGTTTCTATTGGGCGAAAGTTTTTCATCCCAATGGAAGCAATTAGTTTATAGGGCTCTTTACTTGGGTTGGTGTTTAACTAAATCGGAAAATGGATTTTAATAGGTAGGAAATTGAATCACCAGAAGTTGTCAATTTTTAATTTTAGTGAGATTGTTATGCGAATATTTTTGATTGACAGAACAAAATACAGCGGGTTAAAACGAATCGCTTCTATTTAGGTTGCAAGGTAATATTTTAAAATATTTTTTTGTTCAAGAAATTTGACTTTGTTAAAAAATCTATGCAGAGTATGACGATCCTTCACTCGCTTGCACAACAAAGCATAAAAAGGAAATGCCCGGAGAAGTGGTCCTCTCCGGGCATTTGATCAATTTATTTTAAAGAGAAATTATTTTTGAACGACCAATTGCTTGGTTCTTCTTTCACCATTTTCAATGAGTGAAATCAGATAAATGCCATTTTGCAGATTGTCTTGCTGCAGGTTAATCGTAAATTGATCGACTCCTTCTTCCAATTCCGTTTGGAAAATTGTTCGACCGAGCAAATCAGTCATCTGTAATTTGGCTGCAGACGCATTTCGCTGGAACACAACGTTCACCACCTGGCTGGCCGGGTTTGGATAAACGGCAAAATGATCTACACTTTGATTACCATTTCCAACTGAAAAGACCGGGTCAGCAGAATTGAAAGGCGTACAGTTGGCAAGAATTTCTCCGACGGAGTTGCACCCGACTTTGTTGAAGAAAATCAGGATCGTACCGGTTACGCCTCCATTGTTCAGGAGATCGTAAATAGCGCAACAATCATCAAGAAGGAAATTGTAGTACATGCTAAAACTTGCGCCTACGGAGCTAAGTGCTTCAAGTCCGTCAAGAGAAGTCAATAAACTGTTGAAGAAAATAGTGACCGATCCTCCCACTGTGCTTAAGCCGTCCAGGCCAGCCATATTGGCGATGCTGGCATACTGGATCGTCAAATTACCAGTGATTTCAACAATATTTGAGAGTGGTCCGAGATCCGTTATTGTTGCTCCTGAAATCGTCACAGTGCCATCAATTTTATCGTAACACGACAGCCATGCATCCAACTGGGCTTGTGTAGAGAAGAAAACATTGCCTACAAAAGTTTCACCAGCAACACCTTCGTCCACTACGCCGTTGCAATTATTGTCCGCCCCATCACATACCTCCGTGGCACCTGGATAGACACTCGGGTCATTGTCATCACAGTCACCTTCGCATACGGCGAATCCATCTCCATCTGCATCCGCTTCATCGGCGGGCAGGGTGCCGTCACAGTCGTTATCTTTTCCATCACAAATTTCAGAAGCGCCCGGGTTGACAGCAGGATCGTTGTCATCACAGTCCGTACCCAGTGGGTTGGCTATGTAGCCAGTTGGTTGGACGCAGCTGGTAATGGTATTGCCGCTCGTATAATCATCGCCGTCGACATCTTCATACCAAAGGGCCGCAGCAGAACCTGCATTGAGGGTTTCGATAGAAGTTTTTTCACATATTTCAGGAATGCCGAAGACCTTAACAACGACGGTGTAACTGCCAGGAGTCAAATCAACGAATTTATCGCCGAACTGGAAATTGGCCCCTCCATCTATCGAATATCCAATCTGTCCACCTGGCGCAGTTGCATCAATTTCGATCATACCGTCGCCAGCTCCATCACAAGTTTCATCGGTCACGGTGATGCTGTTGACGATCAGGAATGGATCTACATTGACAGTAATGCTACAAGTGGATGAGTTGCCGCATTCATCCGTAGCGGTTAGTGTTTCAGTATTAGCTCCTTCGTCAGCACAAGTGTAAATAGATTGTGAAAGGCTAAAACTTACTGTTCCACAATTATCGTTTGAACCGGCCCCTAAATCGTCGATTTCAGCCTGGCTCAAGGATACTGCGCCGGTACTGTCGGGTGTGATCGTAATGCTAGGTGTATTACAAACGATTGCCGGAGCTGTTGTATCCTGAATCGTGATGGTTTGGTCACAAGGTGTACTGTTACCGCAGTTGTCTGTAGCGGTCCAGGTACGGGTGATCACGGAGTTATCTGGGCAACTGCCCGCAGTGGTGACATCATTGTATGAAATCATTACATCGGAATCACAATTGTCGCTACCGGTGGCCTCACCTGTATTAGCAGGATCAATACTTTCATCGCATTCAATCACCGCATCTGCCGGACAAGAGATGCTTGGAGCGGTCAGGTCTTCAACAGTAATGATTTGATCACAAGCAGTACTGGTATTACCGCAGTTATCGGTCGCAGTCCAGGTGCGGGTAACCACAGAGGCATCCGTGCAACTTCCGGGGGCGGTTGCATCGCTGCTGTTGAATGTAATATCGGCATCGCAGTTGTCAGTGGCAGTTGGCATTCCCGTGTCAGCCGGATCAATGCTGTCGTCACAATCCACAGTAACGTTCGACGGGCAGGCAATGACAGGTGCGTCAGTATCTTCAATGGTAATTGTCTGGTCACACGTCAAAACAGCGCCACATGGGTAAGTAGCAGTCCAGGTCCGGGTGATGATCGAATTGTCGATGCAAGTACCGGCTACTGTAATACTATTGCAAGTAACGACTGCAGCATCAGTGCAGCAATCATTTGTATTGGCAGTTGCAGTACCGGTAGATGATGGGAATGTACTTCCATTACAATCGATGGTAACATTGGCCGGACAGGTAATGGCCAAAGGAGTGGCGCCGACATCGTTGATGATGACACTGATCATGTAGTCATCTCCCTCAAAACCATCAATCTGTATGTAATAGGTCTGGCCAGGCACCAGGCACAGGTCATCAATTCTTGGTGAAAAAGTACCCAAGGGGTTGTCATCATTGGCAGCTATTTCAGCGAACGTACTGAAATCAGAGCAATCATCTACCGACCATAAGGCCATTTGTGGATCATCATCCGAAGTTGTTTCAATATTAACTAAACCACTCGGAGGTGCTACAAAGGTGAACCACAAAGAATTATCTACCGTTGGTTCATCACCTTCATCGCACCAGCCATCTTGCGATTCACAGCTCTGAGAGCCGGTACCAATGCCTGGATCGACTTCACCCAGCTCCGCAGTGGCACAAGTACCATCGGCAGTAAAAGGTACGCCAACATCGACCGACAAAGCATTGCACACATCGTCATTTGACGGGTCTCCACAGGTCATGGTTAATTCAAAAACACCGGCGCTGAAGCTAAATCCATGCACAAGGATTAAATATTCGGTTCCGGCTACGGAAGTCCATGTGACCGTAGAAGCGAATTCATTATCCAGGCAAGCCTCCTCATCATCGTCGGCCGCTACACAGGACAGACTTCCGCAAGTACCCTCGAATACCGTAATTTTTGAATCAAAATTTGGATCAGTTGCCGGGCTGCAGGTCGTTACCGACACGCAGGAACCATCACCCGTCCAGGAATACCAGACGCCTCCACCGACGGTATTGGAAACTTCATCACAGTCGTCTTCTGCCTCCTCGTCGAAGGTAGCGGTGACATTGGTGCCGAACAAAGATTCACCGCAAGTGATTGGTTCGGCATTTTCACAAAAATCATTATTGGGCGTTGCGCCAAAAACGAGATTGATATGTTCTAACGTTCCTGTATCATCTTCAAATCCATCACAAAGGAACAATGTCCAAATGCCGTTAGGATCGGAACCGTCATTGAAATCTTCAAAATCTCCTTCGGGGCGATAGATGCCGGAGAAATTTCCCGGAGGTGCATCCTCGATCTCATTATCTGAATTCATGCGGAAAGAGACGACATTGTTGGGGCAATCATCCGGATCGCCATAATCATCACCATCTTCTCCATTGCTGATTGAAAGTGGGATGAATATGCCGCTTGGAGATAAAAGGCCAATATTGAGGTCGCCATTCCAGGTGTGGTCGATCGTGATGTCGACCTGTTCTAAAACCGTTGTAATGCCAAGCCCTAAATCACTCAGACCGCTGACTTCCACCTGTACCAATAAGTCATTGAAGAAACAACCATCGTCGGGAATAGGCAGGCCCAATCCACAGTTTTCATCATTGTTGTCGAGTGTTGGGGCAAAGTATAATTTTACAAATTCGAGGAATCCGGGTACGGGTGAATTATCATCACAAATGCGTATTTGCCAGGTTCCGTTAGGGTCGGAACCGTCGTTGAAGTCGGCAAAATCACCTTCCGGCAAAAAGATTCCTGTCAGGTTGTCATCAAAGGTGGTAGGCAGAGAATCTGCATCCATCCGGAAAGCAGCCAGTCCATTCGGACAATTATTGGGGCGGCCATAATGGTTCCCGGTTCCGCCCCGGTCTCTGGAAATGGGAATTTCCACACCGGAAGGAGAAATTAGATAAATGTCGAGGTCTTCATTGTTTTGATGACGAATAACGAGGTCCACTTCCACCAGTTCAAGATCAGTTCCCAAAGAGCTGCCCACCTCATCACTTACTGCAATGTCTACTACCAGCTCATCTCCACCACAATTATTATCTGAAATCCTTAATCCCAGGTTGCAAACAGGATTGTTGTTGTCAAGGACAGGTGGTAAAATCTCTTTGGTGACCGTGGCAAATCCAGGGCTGATACATCCAGTTACCGTATTCCGAACTGCTACCCCGAAAGTGTAAGTACCAAAAACAGGAAGGAAGAAAGGAGGTCTGAAGGCAAATTGCCTGAACCTGATCCGCCTGCCATTGCCAGCTACGACAAATTCTGCATTTTCATCACCATCTCTGAATAAATCTCCCTGTGAATGGATAGAATTTGCGCTACCTATAGCTGGCTCAAAATTCAAAAAGCGCCAGATAATCTCTTCATCCGGTCCAGGAACTGTATTAGGTCCAACTACTAAAAATCTTAAATTGATGGTCGGCTCTCCGTATACGTGCGGGTCGTTAAAAACAATGTTGGTGATTGGAGCCGGAATAGGAGAAGGAACATCGGTATCTGTGTATATACCGGTACTTGCAGCGTCAACATCGTTTCCACCAAAAAAATCGGCACTGGTTGCATGGCTGCCGGTGATGTCAGCAAGTACGCCGTCATTCAAAAAAGTAGCGATGACAGTATTGGTGTTTGTAGCGGCTCCAAAGGAACTCTTGAAAGTTCCACCGTTAGTGAAATTACCATTGTTGATCAATCGTCCGTCGATTTCGATCAGGGCACATTCACTATTGATGAATTCATTGTTGTTTCTGATGCTACTGCCGTTTGGTCCGGAAACGCCGCCAGTTATCGATAGCAAAAGATTATTGGTAAAGCTACCGGCAATGCTGACAATAATGCCTCTGGTGTCCATTCCGGAACCGGACATGTCAATGAATAGTTGTCCGTTGTTGGTTGCTGAACCCAAAACCCGCATTGGGTCATTGACTGTATTTGAGATGGAGATGGTTCCGGTGCCTCTGTTTTGCAGGTCTCCTCCGGCACGAACGGTTATTCCAATATTGGTTGAGTTCAATACATTGATAGTTCCTCTGTTAAACAAAGTACCATTGATGTCCAATCCAGGTTGTGGCAAAACATTCATTTGGTCAACCGTGAGGGTTGCGTTTGCGAGTACAACTAAACCCGCATCGGTATTGATGATGATTTTTTGAGCAACCGCTGTGGTTGTAATGATCGGATTATTTGACGACATGGCAATAGTCGCCTGATCATTCGGGCCTGGCACTCCCAAATCCCAATTGGCGGCATTGTGCCAGTCGTTGTCTACGGTTCCCAGCCAAGTGGTATTGATGGCCGATGCATAGAAGCAAAGTAAAAGCAGGAGGCTTGTAAGGCCTGGTAATCTTGTAGAAAGTGTACTCATTTCTTAAAGTTATTATTCACGAGATGATAATTCACCAACCAGTACGAGCAAGCACGGCAGGCGGGTTGTTGGTTAATCAAATTTATTTCAACGTAATTGCTGATGACCCAAATAAGGTCAAACAAAAACATGGATGTTTGTTTATTGATATCGGTAAGGGATGGAATGGGGAACAAGCAAAATTTGATCTTTCAAATCATGCTGAAAATTTTTCTGATTGACAAAAAGTAGAAATGATTGTAGCCTCGGTGGGTTATTTAGGTGATGGTAGAACTTTTGTTTTTAACGTGAGAGCAAAACTAACCATAATATCATTCTAATGAAAAAAACCGTGCTAATTATCTGGAGTGATAGCATAAAAATGAATTTAAATCAAATTATGTCAGATAATGATAAAAATAGCCCGCTGGCCCAGCTCCGTCCCACATTTCTTACTTTTGCAAACTTTTTCCAAAACCCCTTTGTTGAAAATTTTCATTCATCATTTTTCATTATAAAAAAATGTTTCCAAAATACGATGTCATTGTAGTGGGGGCTGGCCATTCCGGATGTGAGGCCGCCGTTGCCGCCGCCAATCTCGGCTCAAAGGTGCTGCTCGTTACCATGAATATGCAGACCATCGCCCAGATGAGTTGCAACCCGGCCATGGGCGGGATTGCCAAAGGCCAGATAGTCAGGGAAATAGATGCTTTGGGAGGCTATTCAGGGATCGTTACAGATCATACGATGGTGCAGTTCCGTATGCTCAACCGCTCCAAAGGGCCTGCCATGTGGAGCCCCCGGGCACAAAGCGACCGGATGCTCTTTGCAGCCAAATGGCGCAAAATGTTGGAAGAACACCCCAACGTGGATTTCTGGCAGGAAATGGTCACCGGTATCATCGTCAAGGATGGGCGGGCCAAGGGTGTTTACACTGGCATGGGACTGGAAATCGAAAGCGAAACGGTCGTCCTGACCAATGGCACTTTCCTGAACGGGTTGATCCATATTGGTGAAAAAAACTTCGGAGGTGGAAGGGCAGGCGAGCGCGCCGCTAAGGGAATCACTGAACAATTGGTAGAACTGGGCTTCGAATCGGGGCGTATGAAAACGGGCACCCCGCCCAGGGTTGATGGCCGTTCGCTCGACTGGGACAAGATGGAAATCCAGTTGGGGGACACACCTGCCGGCAAATTCTCATTCACCGATACCCCAAAACAAGAAAAACAGCTGCCTTGCCACATTGCGTACACCAGCAGGGAAGTACATGATATTTTACGTACAGGGTTTGACCGTTCGCCGATGTTTAATGGTCGTATCCGGGGCATGGGCCCTCGCTATTGTCCGAGTATAGAGGATAAGATCGACCGCTTTGCGGAGCGGGACCGGCACCAGTTGTTTGTCGAGCCAGAGGGTTGGGACACTTGTGAAATCTATGTCAACGGCTTTTCTTCTTCACTGCCGGAAGATGTGCAATACAAGGCCCTGCGGAAAATTGAAGGCTTTGAAAATGCCAAGATGTTCCGTCCTGGCTATGCCATCGAATATGACTTTTTCCCGCCCCATCAGTTGCAGCTTTCACTGGAAACGCATTTAGTGAAAAACCTCTTTTTTGCCGGACAAATCAACGGCACCACCGGATATGAAGAGGCTGGTTGTCAGGGACTGATGGCCGGGATCAATGCCCACCTGAAAGCCAACGAGCGGGAACCGTTCATACTGAAAAGATCAGAAGCCTACATCGGGGTGCTCATTGATGACCTGGTCAATAAAGGCACCAAGGAGCCTTACCGAATGTTTACTTCCCGCGCCGAATACCGCATCTTGCTCCGGCAGGACAACGCAGACGTACGACTGACGCCACTTATTCATGAGTTGGCAGATAGCGGCCGGCGGGAAGCGGCCGGCGGATCAAAATGGGCAGGTGTGCCATTGGAAGAATCTGATCTGCAAAAAAGAATGGAGCGGGTGGAAGCGAAAATGGCGGCTGGAAAAGCGATTGATAAATTCTTTAGAGAGTACCCCGTGACCACCGAACAGGTCAATGGTTTTTTGGCGAATAAAAATTCATCACCGATCAAACAACAAGTGAAACTGCACAGCATCCTCTTGCGGCCACACATCAATATGGATGACCTGGGTCAGTTGCTTCCGGAAGTGGATGCGTTTTTAGGGAGCTACGAAGAAGAATTCCGCAATGATGCGGAAATCAACATGAAGTATGAAGGCTACATCCGCAAGGAGCAGGAAATGGTTGAAAAAATGAACCGCCTGGAAGAAGTACGGATCAAGGATGGTTTTGATTTCCATCAATTAAATGCCATTTCGGCGGAAGCCAGGGAAAAGCTCTCCAAAGTAAAACCCCGCACCATCGGTCAAGCCAGCCGCATCAGTGGTGTAACACCGGCGGATGTATCGGTATTATTGGTACACATGGGGCGTTGATTCCTTTTTGAAATTCACAGTTTAAACGCTGCGCGTTCCCTGCGAAACTCTGCATAATTTCATGAATTGTTTTCGGTTACGCAGAGTTTCGCAGAGAACAGGCAGCGTTTAGACAGCGGCAGGTTACTTGAAAACAATCTTGGTACGGCCCAATTCCCTCCCTTCAATATCCGTAACTCTGGCCAGATAGAACCCATCCGGCAAATTGTTTCTTCGAATGACGGTTGTAGTTTTGTTTCCAGTTTGGACAGAATTTATGAGATGCCCCAGCGCATCAAAAATTTCCATCCGGTAGCTGGTCGGCGGCAAGTGGACAGTCACTTGTTCGGATGCCGGGTTAGGGAAAACAGTGATACCGTTCCGGTGGTATATAACCTGCTCCTCGTCCGAAGAAATGACTTCCAGAAAATCTTTGCCAAGCTGATGTTCGGTCGTATTTGTGATGATCGGCTCGTTGAAATCGAAATAAATAGCAGCGCTGTTGTTGATCACGGTTCCCAGAGGGGCCTCCGGCCGGTGAGCAATTTTGAAACTGATAAACCCATGTGAGGCGGACTCATTGGTAAAACTGTCAATCAGGTCAATATTTTCAAAACGGAAAATCAGGATGTCTTCCCCTTCAAAATTCCAGGTAAAAGAATGGGAGGCAGCACCTACCCTAAGTGAACCCGGATCAATAAATGGAGAAAGCGTGTCCCGGATAACCACATTGTGGGCAGGCGCCGTGCCGGTGTTCTGAAAACGGATCAGGTATTCGATATCGTTTCCTGGTTCTATCAGGCGATTAGGGCCATAACCGAGGGGGGAGCCTTGTTTGTCGTTCGGGTCGAAAGAACCGGCATTGTTCGCACAATTGGAATCTTCGGAGCCGAAAGCATCTCCCTGTGGAAACTCCTGAATGAATTGTATAGAAGGTGTGCCGTCTCCATTGCAACCGATTTCCCAGGCAGCTACTGGTCCCGGAAACGGATGTCCGGGTTCCTGGTCGGATTGGATCCTAAAATACTTGCCTTCCGAAGGGTAACTGAAACTGGCCACCTCGGCAATATCATATTCTTCTTCCCCTTCAAGGAGAACCACGTCATCTTCCACGATCACAAAATCGAGCGGCTGGGAGGCGGCCGTTCCTACATTTTCCAACGCTAGAACAATGGTTGAGTCCTGACAGACTGCTGAGGCTTCTATCTGCGCACCTGACCAACCCGGTGGCGTCAAACAAAGCAGGTCTGGCCAGCCATTGACGGTCAGGCAATGGATTTGTCCAAACGCTGCTGCGCAACTGACGAGTACTGGCGTGGCAATGGTCTGGCATTCATTGACCTCCAGGGCAGGAAGGGTTAAGCTGTAGCTATTGATGGAGCCAGGCACAGGCTGCCAGTTGAGGACGGTATCCGTCAGCGTCAGGAAAGAATCTATTTCTAAGAAGAGAACCACACTATCTGCTGGCAGTGTTCCATGATTGCAATACTGAATGTAAATGTTCTGCTCAAAGCACCGCTCTAAATAAGGGGCTGCCAGATCCACGGTGATAAACGGACAATCACCTTGGGAAGGAATAGAGAAATCCACCCAAGTCGTGTCTCCTTTCACAGGCAAATGAGCGGTCGTCGTGCAATCTTCCCAGAAAAATGGAAGCGGAGGAATAACCGTCACCTGGTACATTCCGGTATCAAGGAACATCTCATAGTCTCCTGCGAGTGTATCGGTGCTGGTGAGCCAGGTATTGGTCCCCTCTGCCTTGACCAGAATATTTTCCATGGGAAATTCAGGGTCAAAAGTGAGGCAGTCGTTGTCATCGCTCTTCGAAGCGTTGCCGAATAGGTAGGCGCCATCAGTGGTAGGGTTGGTAGTTCTGAAAATACCATGCTGAATCGGCCAATGTAAAACCCTAGTGTACATATACCCCTGGTTGTCAAAGGTCAGGTGGTGGTCATATGTCAAAAATGGGCCGAATGACTCGTGGTAAGGGTTTTCTATCCAGGGAATGCGGGTCCAGTTGTCACCTTTGTTATTGGATCTAAAGACTTCTGAGTTTATTCCGGTAGTTGTAGCAATGAAAAGGTCGCCATCAGGATTCAGGTTGGCGTCTATGAGGGTACTGCCTCCTGTTGCTGAAAACACCATTTCCCATGAGTTGCCGGCATCTTCAGATCGGTATACATTCTCTCCATCTCCCAGGAAAATAACTTCATCATGGTCTAGTTTAAACACATTTCCCATGTAAACGGAAGGGGAGGTACTCAACTCCAACGGGCTGTCCACAAAAGACCAATTTAGTCCATTGTCAATTGATTTTCTTAATTGAGCAGTTGCTGTATCCCGAAATATACCATACAGGTCGCCGTTGGAAAAACGGATTATTTCCCGGCAAACATCGGTAGTGTTCATTTGTTCGAAAATGCTGTTTTGAACATCGAAGCGAAGCAAACCGCTATTTGAATTGACAAATAGAGAATCGAAGCCTTTTATCAGGATAGGGCTGTAAAATTGTAAACTGTCAGGGGAGGCAACATGCGTGAAATTTTCACCGTAATCCGACGAAACATAAAATTGGTAGTTCGCAATGGCAAATAAAACGCCGTCTTCTTCGACTGCGTAATTGGTTATTTTTAATTCCTGGGCCGGGTTGATCGAAACACTGACTTTCTTCCAGGAAATGCCATTGAGTGGGGACTTGAACAGTCCGTTGCTGGAATTGGCCCAAATCGTTTTCGGATCATGGGTGATGCTGAAGTCAAATCCAAAAGCTTCGTTGTGGCCTTCATAGGATGGCGTCCACGTCAAGCCTTCATCTGAGCTTACGTGCAGGTCTCCATCTACTTTTCCCAATATTTTATTACTGCCTGGGAGAACCACAGGGCTATTGTCAAGCAGACCGGAAAAATTGTATTGGTCAGAAATAAAAGTCCAGCTTTGCCCTTCATCCGATGACATGTAAAGTTTATTGTTTGCAATGATCATGATCCGGTTGTCATTCAAGAGAAAAGGACTGGAATAAAGGGTACTGGTCATTGGGGTGGAAGGATCGACGGTGATGATGGAGAGCGAGGTGTCGCCCACGGTGCCAATGCCCAGTTCATGCCAGACGAGACTGGCGGAAGTATCTTGCACGCTCATTACCTGTATGTATTTTTCTGGCGAAATGAAGGTAGTGGCAAAAAAGTGGTAGTAGGTTGAATCATAGACGACCCTTTCCCAGGTGGAACCATCATCCCGGGTGACGAGTGTCCCGATTTGCAGGTGTCCGAATTTATCTAATTCAAAGGTACCAGAGACTTGTGTTTCCAGAATGAGTTCCCAGTCGTTGGTACCGGATTCGGACCGATAAATACCGGGTGGTTCAGAGGTGCCGGACCCGCTCCATTTACGGGCGAAAACGTAGCCATTGTTGGACTCAATCCAGTTTCTATACTGCGTTTCTGCGGCATGTAGTTTCCAGGTGGCTCCTCCATCCGTGGATCGGTAAATGTCTCTTCCTACTGCACCTTCACTGGTCTCTGCATAAAGGACACCGTTGCTTGAGAAAGTAAAACTATTGAGATCGACGGAATGATTAGCTGATTCATAGATCTGTTGCCAGGTCTCACCATCATCCACCGATCGGTACAGTCGGTCTGGTTTACTGTAAGTATATAACCATCCGTTGGCTTCGGTCAGGTAGGGTGTTGTCAGTTCGCCTGGCAGGCCGTGTATCAGTTCTGTCCAATAATTTCCCTGAGCGTTGACAAATTTCAAAAAAGTGAAAAACAAAAATAGAGGAATTAATAATCGTGTTCTCATGCTTAAATTGTTTTAGGTACTGTCCGTGGGGGCGAAATGATGGAACAAAGATAGAGCAGCAAAGTACTCCCGGCAACATACACATTTAGCGATTTATTTTACTTTAAAAATATTAAATAGCTGAAAATGAATATTTTATACTTAAATTTGTTGTAAAAAAATGAAAGATACTCAGCTCTATTTCATTTTTCGAAGACTCAACAAATCAGCATGTAACGCCATTGCTGAACTCGCCCTTTGTCCTGTGTTTAACAAGAAGCAGGAAGTGGGCCGCTTGTGTGCTTATTTTGCTAGGCACCTTTCTTCTACAGATCGGCTATTGTTTGCAAAGAAAAATGTATTCCACTATGTATTCCCGGGTGAACCTTACAACGATGCAAGGTTGCGACAAGCCACATTTGCCACTTTAAAGTTGATAGAGCGTTATCTCGCTATCCAGGAAATGGAAGGTAACGGCACAGAAAGGGAACTTTACTTGCTGAGGGCATTGCGAAATCATGGCATGGACAAAAGGCTCGACAAAAAGATGAAGCTGCTGCAATCCCAGCTGCAAAATTCGACCAGGCGCGATGCAAAATGGAACCGCCAGAACCATGACCTGGCCAGCGAAGCATTGCAAAGAATCAGTAGTCGGAGGCGTTCTTCCAAATTGGTCATGCACCCACTCCATGACCATCTGACGAGTTATTATCTGTCTGAAATGCTGCGGCATGCTTGTTCCGCACTGACTCATCAGTCCATTTCCGCACAAGTGTATGACTTGAACCTGCTGGAGCAAGTACTGCAATTGGCCGAATCTTTCGGATTTGCGCAACGGCCTTCCATCGCCATTTACTACCATGCCTGCAAATCTTTACAATCGCCTGAGAACCAGATCCATTTCGATTATTGGAAAAAATACTTAAAAAGGTCGGCCGGCGAATTTTCCGATGCTGAACTGCGGGGCATCTACCTTTTGGGGATCAATTTCTGCATCCGTCAAATGAATAGGGGAAATCAACAATTTATCAGGGAAGCCTTCGATCTGTACCACGCTGCTTTGGAGCGAGACCTATTGACGGAGGGTGGATACATCACAGCATTTACTTTTAAAAATATCATTCGGATTGGGACGGCCTTGCAGGAAGAAGAATGGACTGCCGCCTTTTTTGCTAAATACCAACATCTGTTACATCCCACCGAAAGAACCAACATTACGCGTTACAACAAAGCTTTTTTATTTTTCAGTAAAGGTGCTTACGACCAAGCGATGCCTTTGCTCCAACAAGTCGAATTCGCTGATACTTTGAACAACCTCGATGCCCGTCGCATGCTGCTACGCAGCTATTTTGAACTTGGTGAAATGCAGGCCCTCGATTCATTGTTACACAGCTTTTCAACCTTTTTGCACCGGCAGCGCGATCTGGGCTATCACCGCGATATGTACCTGAACCTGACCCGCCTTTTGCGGCAATTTATAGAAATGCCGCCAGACGATATCACGGCACTGGATAAATTGCTGGTAAAAGTTGAAGCTACTTCACCTGTCGCAGAAAAGGACTGGCTGCTGGAGAAAATCAACGGACAGTTGAACGGATAGCTGATGGTTGATTTTTACCCGGTGAGGGCAGGGATAACGCTCCTGGTTTTCCCAATAATTATCCGTGGAATCATTATCCTCCTTGTGGTGGATCAATCTAAACCTGAGTTGAAAGATTTTGACAAATTGGCTCAAAGCGGTTCGAGCCAGCTTTATTTTAGCACCAATGTCCCTTTTCATACATTTGCAAACTTAAACTCAGAGGGCCCGTTTAAAAAGTGACACTATTCAGCTTATGAGCAGAAAACGGACAGAAGCACTGGCACAGTCGACCCGTCGTTATCGCAGGCTACACAAATGGCTGGCACTGCCCCTGTTTCTTTTTATGTTCATCATTGGAGCAACGGGCGTTTTGCTGGGTTGGAAAAAACAAGCTGACTTCACGCCCCCCACCCAGAGAGGGATCAGTGACCAGGCCGATAACTGGATTTCATTAAAAGCAATTCAATCAATAGCCCGCCAATACGCAACGGACAGCCTTGGACTGGCACCGGATATCAACCGCATTGATGTCCGTCCGGGAAAAGGAGTCGCCAAAATCCTGTTTGAAACCCACTACACGGAGTTGCAGGTCGACCTGACCACCGGCAAGATTGTCAGCCATGAAAAGCGCTGGAATGACTTCATTGAACACTTGCACGACGGTACCATCATTGATCGGTTGATCGGTAATGACGGCGAACAGTCCAAGATAACTTATACTACCCTTACCTCATTTGGCTTGATGCTTCTTTCTTTCAGTGGTTTTTGGATGTGGTGGAACCCAAAACGGATTCGCAAAATCAAGGGAATAGCAAATCGATAATTATTGTTGGATGATTGATAAAACTGAATTGGCAGCCAGATTAAACGGCATTGAAAAACTGGCCAGGGGAGGCATTGTTGACCGTTTTTTGAGTGATCCCGTTCGGTATGTGTCGGCCATTTTGTTTTGGCGTTTGATTTATCCACTAAACAAGAAAGGAAAATTTGTGGATACGGCAACTTTTTTTGGAAAAAGCATGCAAGTCGTGCTGCCTGCTGCCACTGAAATTTTTTTGTTTGGGGCAAAAACACACGACTCCGAAATTCGCCTCGCCCGTTTCCTGATCGAACAATTAAATAGCGAAAATATTTTTTGTGACGTAGGCGCTCATTTTGGTTATTTTAGTCTGCTGGCCAGTTATCTGGTTGGGCCGAAGGGAAAAGTTATTTCTTTTGAGGCGTCGAAAAATACATTTAGCGTATTTCATAAAAACGTGAAAAACGAAGTAAATATCATCGCAGAAAATAAAGCGGCTGCTGAGTCCAATAACGTTTTTACTTTTTATGAATATCCGGTATTGTATTCCGAATATAATTCATTAAAAAAAACTGAGGCAGACGCCAGGTGGCTCAAGAGCAATCCACCCAAAAAATCTATTGTTGCAGGACAACAACTGGGAGCGTATTTTTTGGAAAAAAATATATTTCCTGCAATTATTAAAATAGATGTGGAAGGGGCTGAACTACAAGTACTGAATGGTATGTCCGTTTATTTAGAGAAAAATTATAAACCGGTAATTGTGATGGAGTATATTACTGATAAAAGTCAAAATACGGCACATGAAAACGCCATCGCTTTTTTAAGGAAAAAAGGCTTTGAAACTTATATCATTAATAAAACGGGTAAATTAGTTCCAGAAAAAAATATAAAAGACTCGCTAAAAGAAAGAAACCTAAATTCCGATAATATCGTCCTGAAAAAAATATAACCTCTTACTCAAAACCCAAATCACCCCCCTTCATTTTCTTCCGGAATATCAAAAATGGTAGGAGCGGATTCGGTTTTTTCCAAGCTCTTCTCTTCCATTCGATCAAGGAATTCGACAGCTTCTTGCCAGAACTCTTGCAAAGACGGCTTGACAAATTCATAGACATTTTTCATTTTACCAGGAAATTCTTTCAGGTAGGGATAGGAGACAGACTCCTCTCTGACATCCTCATTAATGATATGGGACTTGTCGCCCATCCAGACAAAAACAGTGAAGATCAAGGTGTAAACAGCAGACAATAAAATGCCTCCCAAGGTCTGGTTGATAATATTGATGTTGGCTTTTTCCAGTGCGCCTTCCAAAAACTTGGCTATCATACGGATCACAATCATGGTCAGGAAAAAAGCCAGGAAAAAGCCGATTACGAAATTGATGGGGTTGTCGTTTTTGAAGAGGGAATCGATGAACCGGGTCGAGGCAGGAGATAACTTAAAGGCCACCATTAATCCAAAGATAAATGAAAAAACAGTGAATACGGTTTTTATTATTCCTCTGGAGTATCCTTGATAAAACCCCCATCCCGCAATTAATAATAGTATGCCGTCTATGATCATTGAATAAAAGTTGTTTGTGTTTGGGTTTCTGCTAAAAAGGTGTAGCCAAAAAAAAGAAGCAAAATAAAACAGCAGAGCAGCGTATCACCCAAAATTAACCTTTTGACCTTATTATTGGCTTAGTTTTCGACGTATATTGCAAAAATCGATCTTTAATCATTACATTTGTTCGATGACTCTCTATTTCCGGCAAAAGACCAAAAGTTCTCCGCACAGCCCGATATCATCAACAATTTGAAGCCATCTTGATTCAAGTATTTCAGAACCCTACAGCTAAAATTTTCTGAGCTAAATCATAGAGCGACCCGAAATTATTTTTTAGATACAAAGGAACATTTTCTATAGTGGGGGGTATATTTTTTGTTTTTCTTCAGGAACAACAATCATATGTATTGCCTGCTAAAAGTATTTTCATATCCGATTCAAAATCAGCTTTAATAACTTTTTACTATCTAAATTGTCGATCAAAAATTTAGTTACATGAAAACAGTTTCGGCCTTGGTTATCTTTTTTATCACCACATCCTTTTTGTTTGTGGGACGTACCTATGCCCAATCATCTCAGCAAGGTATCAATAGTTTTATGATCCTTCCCAAGGTGTTTACATTAGGTGATCATAGTTCTAAATATGAAGAACTGATGCCGGGCTACCAATCTCTTCTGGAAGCCTGTGAAGGTGATATGCAGGTTGCCCACAAAAAACTGTACAGCATGATGAAAGAGATGGAAGCCTTTGCCAAGGTCGTGGATTTTGACCTCGATGGTGTAAAAGCATGGATGCATTTTTTCTTTAAGTCAGATGGCTCCATCCAACATATTGGCTTTCATTTAAAACCAAATTCAAGAAACGTTGACACCCAGAAAGTCAACACATTTTTAAAGAATTTTTCGAAACAGTATACATTCCCGATCAATACTGATCTTCCTTTTTCCCACTATTCCACATTTTCATTTCCGGTATTTTGAATCGTTGAGCACTTATATTGCTTCATGTAGGCATATTTTGAAGGATGTGCAATTATTTTTGGATTGAGACAAAGGTGGCTTATTGCTGCTTTGGTGGGATTAAATAATTTTGACACTCACATGTTTTTTTGACAAACTTATGACTTACATCTTCAAATTGTTGTATGTGACTTGTTGTCAGGTTATATTTGCTAATCTTTCTTTCCTAATATACAGCTAAAATCTTTTAATTATGAAAATACGCTACGCTTTCCAATTTGCAGCTGCTTGCCTGCTATTGATTTTCTTAACTGCCGGTACTGAAACCATCGACTCCAGTAAGTCATTTTTCGGTGCGCTTGGGGTAGAGCCGGTGTTGCCGGATGAGCCTTTCGATTATGATATAAATTTTCCCGAACACGTTGTTTTTGGCAACTGGTCAACTGTGGATTCTACTGTAATCAATGCCATGATTACTCCCGAAGGGGCTACTTTGGGCAGAGTTTTATTTTATGATAAATTGCTTTCGAAATCAAATGATCTTTCATGTGGTTCTTGCCACAAGCAGGAGTTTGCATTTGCTGATAACAAACAATTCAGCGACGGGATCAACGGAGCCATAACCGAGCGCAACAGTCCCAATTTGAACGATCTTGTATGGGGCAGTTCATTTTTCTTTGGTCAGTCAGGGGTAGAAAAACCACTGTTCTGGGACGGCCGTGTCAACAATCTGGAGTTTATGGTTCTACTGCCCATAGAACACGAAGGGGAACTGGGAAAAGATATTGATGTACTTGTTGAAAAACTGAAAGCAACCGAATATTATGCGCCATTGTTTGAAGCGGCTTATGGTACTTCTAATATCACAGGTGACCGGATTGGCGATGCCTTGGCGCAATTTGTCCGCTCCATGTCTTCTTTCAATTCGAAATTTGACCAGGTCATGAAAGGACAGGAATTTTTTACCACGCAGGAGCAGGAAGGGTTTGAATTATTTGAAGCTAACTGCGGCACATTTTGTCATGGTGACCCTCATTTCGGGTCTGCCACCCTGATGAACAACGGATTGGACAGCCTGTACCTGGATGAAGGCATGGCTGATTGGTCTGGAAATTCGGGCGATGTTGGTAAGTTTCGCAGCCCTTCTTTGAGGAACATCGAGCTGACTGGTCCCTACATGCACGATGGCCGTTTTGAAACATTGGAGGAAGTCATTGATTTCTATAGCGACGAAGTTTTCCCGCACCCCAATAACGATTTCGGATGGACCATCGGTAATTCCAACACTTTCAGAGGATTTGAATTTAATGAATGGGAGAAAGAAGCGTTAAAGGCATTCATGCTCACGCTGACGGACGAATCATTTATCACTGACGAAAGATGGTCCGATCCGTTTGAGGAAGCCAGTAGCAGTTCATTTGTCCCCTTGGATGAAAAGGTTAATATTTATCCAAACCCATTCCGTGACCAAGCGACCGTAGAACTTGACAACGCCTCCGGCGCCAGCTATACTTTACGGCTGACTACGGTAGATGGTAGGGTGCTGCGCACTTTCAAGACTACCTCTTCAACACTTGTCATAGAAAAACAAAACCTGCAAGCCGGAGTCTACATGCTTGAGGTGAAAAAAGGAAACCGCATGCAAGTTGAAAAAATAGTGGTTCAATAAATTTAAATTGAATCTTTTGTCTATGAAAAAAGCGCTGGCAGCCATTTGGCTGCCAGCGCT
>JBCBRY010000111.1:0-29452 GCA_039819485.1 Bacteroidota bacterium
TATTGGGATATTGGGATATTGGGATATTGGGATATTGGGATATTGGGATATTGGGATATTGGGATATTGGGATATTGAAAATTACTAATTAATTGGCTCCTACCATAAAACAATTCTCTCAATCCCCCAATATCCCAACCCCCCAAATTCAAATCCTGAACGCGGCACTTGCAAAAGCCAGCCCACCGCCCGAACCAATAAAAAACACCAGGTCATTTTCTTTGACCTTCCCTTTTTCCCAGGCATCATTGAAGGCCATCGGGATGCAGGCTGACCCTGTGTAACCATAATGGTGCATGACGGTGTGCCCTTTTTCCCTGGGCACGTTTAAACGGTCAAGCGTTTCCCAGATGGAATTGATGTTAATTTGGGTGATAAAATAATTGGCCACTTCACCGGGCGAGGTAGCGGTTTTCTCACATAAATTGAGCGCCATTTGTGACCAGACCTCCGGATTTAATTCTTTTGGAAATTTACGGACAAATTTTAACTGATGGTCGTGATTTTCCAGTACCGTTTTGTTAACCGGCTGCTTCGTGCCCCCCGCGTAAATCCCCATCCATTCGTTGTACTGTCCCTTGGATATCAGTTCGCTCGCAAGGAACCCCACTTCCGGATTTTGGGTCGATTTCAGAATGACTGCTCCGGCACCGTCAGCAAACAAGGTGACGGTTTTTTTATCGGCCATGTTCAGGTATTTGCTCATCGCATAGGCACCAATAATGAGTACGTGTTGATAGTTTTCATCGGCGCGGATGTATTTAGACCCGAGATCGAGAGCAGTGACAAAACCCGCGCAGGCTGTATTGATATCGAAAGTACCGGCATTTTCAGCCTGTAGGCGGTGCTGCACCACAGAAGCGGTAGATGGAGAAACAAATTCCGGCGTATCGGTGGAAACGACGATAAGATCAAGGTCGGAGGGCCCGATACCTGCCCGTTCGATGGCCTGGCGGGCGGCCCGTTCCGCGAGGTCGGCCGTACTTTCACCTTCGCTGCACCAGCGACGCTCATAAATCTGGACGTTGGCCGAGAGCCAGTCACTCACGTTTTCGCCCAGCAGCTCGTCGAAATATTGATTGGAAATAACCCGCTCCGGCGCATAAGCACCGCAGGATATGATAGTTGCATTTCGCATATTCATTTTTTTGTTTTAAATGTTTGGATCAGGAGTGTGGGAAAGACGCTCGCCAACAACCCGATACTGGCCGTGACCCCCGGATTGCCAAAGGCAAGGTTGCTTTCCGGAAAAATAGCTGCCCCGAAAAAATATAATCCGAAATGAACCAGGAGCGCCACTATGGAAAATATCCAAACCAATTTTAGATTTACCTCTTTGTATAAAACTCCCACCAGCAACGGCGGGACCGCCGCCAACACCAGTCCGTAAACCCCCACCTGTCCAAAAATGCCCAACAGTTTTGGCGGGTTCAAAGTGACAAAAAACGTAAGCACTGCAATCACCACCAGAATGACATGGCCCGCTCTGAAGGCAATCTGCATTTTACGCTCCTGACTCATTCGGTCCTGGCCAAATTTGTCAAAGAGGTTTAGTACTAAATCGTTGGCCGTGATCGTGGAAACCCCCACCAACAGCCCATCCAAAGTAGACATGGCTGCTGCCAGCAAGACTACGCTGACAATGGTGAACAACCACTCTGGAAAGATATTTTGCAAATAGACCGTCATGACCAAATCCTGCCGGAACGCACCTGACCCGGCATCCAGCAATTGCTCGGGCGGTACGGCAACGTGTGCCCAAAAACCAGCCAGCAACAACAAGCAAAAAAGAAAAAAAACGACACTAAAAACCAGAATGTAGTTCCTGACAGCACGATCCGATTTCACGTACAGGGCTTTGGTCAAAATGTGTGGCTGACAGACCAGCGCCGCTCCAATGCAAAAGCCAGAGACATACGTGGAAAAGTAATCGTTGTACAGTTGACTACCAGGGTTGGTAAGGGCCAGCAGGTTGCTGTCTTTCTGCCGGATGACCTCCCAGAAATCATTGGTTTCAAACATCAAAGTGATTCCGGTATAGACGACCAGGGCGGTCACACCGATCATCAGAAACCCTTGCAGCATGTTCGTGAATACGTGGGCATAAGTACCTCCAAACAATACGTACCCGGTAACGAAGATGAGCGTGATCAGCAATGCAGCAATGTTGGAGACTCCCAGCAACTTTTGCATCACAATCGAAATGCCGCCCACCAGCAGCACAATGAAAGCAAAGCTCAACAGGTTGATCACGGCAAAATAAAGGGAGAAATTTTTCGAGCCATACCGTTTCCCAATCCAATCGGGAATCGTCAGGGCCTGCATCTTTTCACCCATTTCCCGAAAACGAAATGACAACAAAACCAGCATCACCACAAACCCCAGATAGACGCTCAGTCCCAGGTGCATGAATGCACTCAAACCATCCACATAGACGAACCCGGGGTTGATGATAAAGGTAGCAGCAGAAGCCGTGGCCGCCGCTAACGTAACTCCTACCTGCACGGGCGACAAGTCCCCTTTACCAATGGCAAACGAACTGAACCCATCGGTTTTTTTATGCCCCAACCAACCGAGGTAGGCTGTACCGACGAGGTAAACGGCGAAAAGTGACCAGGCGAGCATCAGCAGGATTTAGAATATTTGAAGTTGACTCTCATTTAAACATCTTGTTACACAGAGTTACGCAGAGCAATAAACAGCGTTTAGACAGAGGTAAATTGCTATTCAACCAATTTGATCATTTGCCCTAAATGTAGATTCGGCCCAAGGATGCCTATTTCAGGAATGATGAAATGACGCTATTTACTTCCGCAGCTTTTTCGAACTGTACAAAATGTCCAGCCAAGGGGATCATTTTCAACTCGGCGTTTGGCATTTTTTCGACACCACTCCGGGCGACTTCAGTGGTGGTTGCCTGATGCAGGTAGCGATTGGGAATCAGGGCGTCATTTTCTCCGAATACCACCAGGGTCTTTTGAGCAATATTTCCCAACTGGTCGTAAACAGGTTCATTCAACATCCCACGAACACAGGCAGCGACCACGTAACAATAATCATCGAACCCTTCCGCTTTTCGCATGCCGATCCGGTCATCGACCATAAAAGTCGCATCCTCCGGCATCTTGTGAAAATTGAGAGCCAGATTCGTTTTGATCTGTTCATCCGTGGTTGTCTTCACAGTTTCTGCCGTGAACAAGCCAATGAGTAACTGGCTTTCCTCGGGCGAAAACGTTTCAAAACCTGCCGGTGCCAGCAGCACCAACTGGCTGACCCGTTCCGGAGACTGCAATGCTACAGTTGTGGCAATTTGCCCACCCATACTATGGCCTACAAGCACTGCCTGATCAATTTTCAAATGATCCATAAAAGCAACCAGGTTGTTGGCGAACGCAGTCATGGTTGCATCATATTGCCCCTTACTCGATTTACCATAACCGGGCAGGTCGAGTGCCACACAACGGAAATCTTTTTTTAAAACCGCCAAGTTCTTCTTCCAGGCAGGTGCATAGCTGCCCAGGCCATGTACAAAAATCAGCGTCTGCGCCCCCTTGCCTTCATCCATGTAGGCGATCACCTTCCCGTCATCCAGTTTAACCTGTTTGACTTTATAAGGATAGTTGAGATGTTCAAACGACTGGACAGCGAGGGAAGCCCTCTGGGAAGAACAGGCACTCATCAACAATAAACAAGGCAGGAGAAGGACGATTTTTTTCATGATAAAAAGACCAACAGTTAGTAATCACGTTAGAAACCTCTGCGCAACCCTGCGTCTCCTTTGGGTGCTTTGCGCAACATCAATCCTCAATAGTTACGCAGAGCCGCCCAGAGAAGACGCCAAGTCGCGCAAAGGGCTTTCTTTTATTTTTGATTAACAAAAATCACATTAAGGCTTGCCGATAGCTGGCAGGTTTACCCGCAATTCAAGCGTGTACAACCCCCGTGTCGGAGCAGAAGCCGTAAACTCCCGCAAGTCCTGGTTGAACAGGTTACTGGCAGAAGCACCGATGGTAAACATATCGCTGATCCGGTAGCCCAGGCCAACATCGACCGTAACAAACCCGCCGAGTGGGCCATAGTTGTAAGTATCGGCCGAACGTGCATCCTCAACGATGGGAACGTTCCGGTAAAGGTAAGGTGTACCATCATCGCGGGTCAGCGTTTCGGAAGCGATCTGGAAACTGGAGAAGTAGTTGAACTCCTGCACCCAACGAGCGTAACCATTGACAAAAAACTTTTCTCCGCTGTAATTCAACCCGAAGCCCCCTTTGTGGGTCGGGGCATTCACTAAAATATCCAAAAAGTTTACTTCACCATCACCGTTGAAATCATTCTCGGTGTTGTCTTCATCTACGGAAAAGTCAAAGTAAGAATAGTTCAAAGTAGCACTCAATTGCGGATTGATAATATAGGTCAGCCCCAGGTCGGCCCCGTAGGTATTGACCTCTCCAAAGTTGATATAGGTAAAAACCAGCCCGTTCCAGATACCGAAACCTGATTGTACATCTTCGATGTTTTGGTCACCTCGTTGGGTCGCAACGCCGATGGCCGTCACCGGACTCAAAAAGTCCTTGTTGATATTGTAATAAGCATTGGCATCAATGATCAGCTTGCTGTCTTTGGTGCGTCCCCGGTAGCCCAACTCAAAAGTTTGTAGTTTTTCGACCTTCTGTTTTTCCACTGTACTGCCATCAGCCAGGGTAAAACCTTCCGCATTCCCAAGGATCAGGCCCGCAAAAAGGTCACCGTACATGTTCAGAATGGTAGGAGCAGCAATTCCCTGCCCGTAGGTCAGACGCCAGGTACCCAGGTCACCTACCTTCAGGAGTCCGAATTTGGGCACGAAGTTGAAATCATACACCTCGTGGTTGTCAGCTCTGGCCGCTGCCAGTACGCGCCACCCTCCATCAAAATTATACGTCAAATGGCCATAAGCCCCGATCTGGCTGATCTCAATGGGGCCATCGCTGTCCAACAGGTAAGTGCCTTTACTATCGGCCTCGTCCCGCTGGAACTGGGCCCCGGCAATCACATCGAGCTTTCCAAAAGAATTGAAATATTGCGCTTCGGCGTTCCAGCGCCGGGAATCATCGACAAACAAAGCTCCGTTGCCATAAGAACTGGACAACGCGGTACTTTCATCTACACCGGCATCAATGGCCGCATAATAGTTTTTGGTCCGTTGGTCGATGGCGTAGGTACTATCCGTTTTACTCAGTGTATAATAGGCTTGCGCAAACCAGTTTTTGCCTGAAAAACGCAACTGGTAATAATTTATGCTCCAATCCTGTATCTGGTTACGACCGACGTTGGTGGGCGACAAATAGTTGCTGTTGCTGTAACCAGCGTTGAAAATAATGTCGAGGTCGTCAATGGGTGTGAAATACAGGCCGGCCTCCGCCCGGAGAAAACTGACATCTTCATCCAGTTCCAGTTCATTGTACCCTTCCCTCACCCCGTCCGGGATGGCATTCCCCAGCGAATCAAAAGCACCGACCCGGTCAATGAATACGGAATCTGACCACTCAAATTCCTGGGCCACCGTGTACTCTCCGGTCACCTTGAAGGCAAATTGATCATTCAAGACCTGTGCGTGCCGCAGGCGGCCGGAAAAGAAGGCATTCCCATCGCCATTCACACCGGGATTCACCACAAGTGTAGTTCCTTCAGAAGTTCGGGGGTCTTTGGTGATGGTGTTCAACAGACCGTTGTGGGCGTTGGGGCCATAGAGGGTTGCATTTGGCCCAAGGATTACTTCCAGCCGTTCAATGTCTTCCTTAATCGTGGTGTTCAGCGGACCCAACGGCAGCCCCGTCGCGACCAGTGAAGAGAACCGGCCATCGGTCACTTGCAGGTTTTTTGAGTTAAAATTGGAGTTGAACCCCCGGATGTTAAATGCAGGTGTGGCAATACCCGCCCGAAAGTAGTCGATCCCTTTTTGCCGGGCCAGCAGTTCGGCCGGGTTGCCGGGGTATTCTTCGATTTCCCGGGCAAATACTGTTTCAATGGTGGCCGGGCTTTCCGTGATTTTTTCCGGTTTCTTCGAACCCGACACAACCACCATATCGAGCTGTGTGCCTGCATCGAGCACGAAATCCAGGTTCACTGTAGCGCCATCGGCAATGGTTACCTCCATTTCCTTGTCCGCATAACCAGTATAACTGGATACAATCGTTTGAGTCCCCGCTGGCAATTGCAGCATGTATTTCCCCATTTCATCGGAGATCGTCCCAATTGTCGAACCTTTGACGACAACATTCGCTCCGATCAACGAGACACCATCCGCATCGGTCACCGTTCCGGAGAGGATGCCGGTTTGGGCGTAGAGAGCCAGGCAAAAGAAAGTTAATAGGAAAGTAAATGATCGTTTCATGATAGTAATTTGATTTTTAATTGGAAAATATTTGACAAACGCCAATTGTCGGCTGACTTAATTTCGCAAGCAACAGGATTTGTAAAATTTTATTTGGAGTAGTGAAGGTAGGGTCAGCGTCGAGGAAAATAAGGACGGGAAGCAATTACAATACCATGGACTACCATTTGAAATAATTCAATTCAACTTTATAACTAATTGAAAAACAACATTTTATAACAAATTAGATATTAGGTGGACTATCTTTTCATGCATTGGCTAAAATCAATAAAAAACACTGGGTTGACTTTTCATTTTAAAAAGCTGAAAATAGCTGCGTTCACTTCTTTTGCTCGCTCCCATTGCAAAAAATGACCCGCATCTTTCACCATCTCCAAGTGACTGGCAGGCAGTCGCCGGTACCCCTTTTCAGCTACTTGTCTGGTGGTCATCAAAGGGTGAACCAACTGGCTGGGGATCAGTTGGTCATTTTCTCCATACAGGATCAATGTCGGCTGAAGGATGTAGTGCAGCCGCCCGTAAACCGGCTCGTTCAACATTCCCATCAGGCATTTTGGAACCATCCGGCAAAAATGGTCGAAAGCCTTGGTTTGGCGCAGCGCCAGCCGGTCGGCAATCATGAAACGGGAATCATCCGGCATGTCATGAAAATTCAACTCAAAATTTCGGACAATCTGCGCGACCGGCATGGCCTTCAAAAGCTGTGGTGTCCAGACAGTCGCAAAAAACCGCTTTTCTTTTTCGTCGAACGTCTCAAATCCGGCCGGGGCCAGCAGCACCAGCTTCTCTATGCTTTTTGCGTTTTGCAAAACGGTTTGCATGGCTATCTGCCCACCCATCGAATGACCGACGAGCACCACCTTCCGGAGGCCTAATGCAGCTATGAAATCTCGCACCACGCCGGCAAAAAAAGACATGTCAAAAGGATACTTGCCCTGACTGGAATTCCCGTACCCGGGCAAATCAATGGCCAGGCAACGAAAATGCTGCCTCAGGCCATCAATCGTTTTTTGCCATCCTTTCAGGTTACTGCCCAGCCCGTGGATGAAGAGCAGGGGCTGTCCCTCGCCCTCGTCTACATAAGCCAGCCGAACTGATTCCGTGAGCTGTAGGTAATGGGCGGGGTATGGATATTCCAATTCAAACATTTTGCAAAAATTCTTTTTTAAAAAGCCACTAAAATCGAGCGTCACCAATTTTCTCTGTCTCTATAATGTGTCTTCTCTGCACAACTCCACCCAACTAACTTGAATGGGGAAAAGTCAAGCAGGGCTCCAACGAAGAAGATGCTGAGTCGAGCAGGGAGAAGATACCTACCATCCAATCTGATCAAAGTTACCATCACTATCTGAAATAAAAAGGCGCCCGGAGGGGCACCTTTTTTAATCTTATTCAAAATTATAACACTCAAACTATCATCTGAAATCTACCAAAAAAAGCGTATAAAAAATTAGTCGGAGCCTGCTTTAAAAGGGGCTTACAACTCCCATTTTTAGTTAGAAATATCAAATCATTGATCCCGTTCGATGAGCCATTTTGCAATGGCCGGGGTCAACAGCTTTTGTGAACGGCCACCAACAAAAACACCGATATGCCCTCCGGGGAACTCCAGTAATTCCTTATCCCCGGACCCCACTAAATCATTAATCGGCTTGGTAGCTGCCGGAGGGACGATGTGATCGCTTTTAGCATAAATCGTCAGGATGGGCATGGTGATCCGCGACAGGTCAACCCGTTGTCCACCGAGGATGAATTCCCCTTTGGCCAGTTTGTTCTGCTGGTACATTTCTTTGATAAAACGGCGGTAGGTTTCTCCGGCCTGATCCGGGCTGTCGGCCACCCATTTTTCCATGCGGAGAAAATTCATCAGGCGGGACTTATCCTTGGTGGTAGAGGGCATGGCCATGTATTTCCGCGTTTTGCCCATCGGTTTCAGTAAATCAAATCCGGTATTTAGGAAGTCGCCCGGCACCACACCGTTGAAGCCGTCCACCAGGGCATCCACATCGAGGTCTCTGGCCCATCGAAACAACAATCCTTCATCGATGTCAAACTCCACCGGCGTGACGAGCGTAATGAGGTTTTTTATTTTTTCCGGAAAAAGCGAAGCGTAGATCAGGCTGAAAGTCCCCCCCTGGCACACTCCGAGGAGGTTGATGGCATCCATTTGATGATGCTCCCTTACAAAATCCACGCAATCACTGATATTGCCAAGGATGTAATCCTCCATCGTTTTGTAACGGTCGAAACGGGTGGCATACCCCCAATCAATGATATAGACGTCAATGCCTTCGCTCAACAATTTCCGGATGAAGCTGCGGTTGGGTTGCAGGTCCATCATTTCCCAACGATTCACCAGGGCATAAGAGACCAGCACCGGCGTCTTGGCGACGGGTGCTGTCTCTCGCTGAAAATGATATAATTTGACTTTGCCATCTTCCCAAACAACTTCCCGGGGCGTTGTGGCGATGTCAACATCATGGATTTCGGATATGTTGCGGAGTGCCTCAGTGGCGGTATTGACTTGTTCGACCAATTGGTCGGTAATGGTATCGGACATGGTGAAAGAAAATGCAAATGAAAAAACACTTCCGGCCAGCGCCTTTCCGGTCAGCTTTTTTCATTATGGTTTTTATTTGAAAAAAGTGTTTTTGCCTGCTTGGCCCATTCATCCCGAAACCCCCTTCCCTGGAAAGCATCCAATAGCTCGTCCATCATTTCGTAGTGCTTTTTTGTCATCTTGCTGAGCTGTTCGAAAGTGAAAATGCCGAGCGAGTTGAGCATGACCTCCAGTTTGGGGCCAATCCCCCTGATCTGTTGCAGGTTGTCTTTTTGGGCAGCGCTGGCCCGGCCGATGCCGCTGAGCAGTTCGTCTGCTGCTCCATTTCCGGGTGTCGCCGGTGTGTGGTTTGAATCAGCGGCTTCGAGTGCAGTCATTCTTTGCTCGAGCGAACGGATTTTTTTCCGGAGCGCCCGGTTCTCGATGGCGATCTCGTCGGCGTGCGATTTCATCAGGAAAGGAAAATCGGAGAAGGCCAGTTCGACCAGCTGATCCATTTTTGATTTCACGGTTACGCCTGCCTTGGCCACTTCGTTCTGCATCAGCGAATACTCTTTTGACTCGAACACCTCAATCATGTATTTTTCAAGGATATTGACATATTCGTTGAAAAATGATTCGAAATCAGGCAGCTCTTTTCCTTCTTTCCGTTTTTCACTAAAAAAACGGATCGTATCGGGCAGAGCGTACCGCCCGACCTCCATGACTTTGCCCTGCATCTCGGCCGTCCGCAAGACGAAAGCCGTATACATGAACTGGATATCTTTAATCATGCGAGCCATCTCCACTTCCTTGTTACGGCCAGCCACATTGTACATGGAATCCATCCCTTCCTGTAGGGTCTCATTCAAGCTGAGCACAACCTGCAGGGCATGGCCGGGAGTCCAGGCCCCCATGTTTTCGCCCATCATTTTCCATTGCGCCTGTATATCTTTCGTGCCCGCCGCAAAATCCTCCATCCAACCAGCCGACTGTGAAAACATTTCATTCACCTGCCCGAGCATTGCCGATACATCGGTGATGGGTTTCATTCCCACGAACTTTGCAATAATTTTTTGGTATTCCTCTGGCTTGATGAACACGTCAATTGCTTTCCAATTGTCAATTCCATGCTCCACCATGCGCTGCATGGGCCCCCAGAGCTGATACATGTTCTGGTAGAGTTCATTAAAGTTTTTGAAATGAAAATCCTGTGGAAAAGGCAGCTTCATCATCAGTTTGTCTTGCCACCACTGATTGGCCTGTTCCACCCATTCCGACCATTCTTTTGGCGTCCTAGAAAAAAAGTCAGATGGTGCGGTGCCATTTACAGTTGGCAGTTTAACTCCCAGCCGTTCGGCATTTTTTGTATAAAATTCCATCCATCCCTGCGCAAATTCAGTTTGCAACTTTGCCCATTCGCCAAGCTTTTCCGGTGTCTTGTCATATACTTTTTTAAGGTCGTCAAACATCATGGCTCCCTCCCAGATTTTTTTCTGGGACGCAAACCAACTACTGAGAAAATCTTCTTTCTCTGTTTTTTCTTCAAATGGTTCAGTCAGGTTGCCCATTATTTTTTTGGAAGTATCCGACCAAAAATCAAATGCTTTCTTTTGCCCTTCAAAAAAGGCATCAAATTGATTTGCCATTGTTTTGATTTTGGATGGATGGTATTGAAGTTGTTTAAAAAAATGCCTTGACGTTCTTCGCCGCCGAGCAAAAATTAAAATGACTTTTTACACAGCGGACTCACAGTACCATCCACTAAAATTTATTTCGCTGTTTATGTCAAAAGGCCGAAGAACTTTAAGCATCCGGCCGTCGGGTAATTTACTTCATCAATTCCTGCATGGCCTTCACGTTGGCCGTGGCCGTTTCGGTAATGGCCTGGAAGCTGTCCTGGTATATTTCGGTAGCTTCTTTGAATCGTTCTTGTCCCTTTTCCAGGTTGTACTTTTTGAACCAGCCCTGATAAAAAGCAGAGGTTTTGTTGTACACCTCCATCTGTGTATCCATGAACTTGGAAAAAGCAGTCTGCACGGTCTTCAGGGCATCTTCCGTTTTCGTGGACTTGGTCAGGTTATCGAAGTAGGCCTTGCCTTCAGCAAGGTAGAGGGCCGTGGTATCCTTGGCCAATTTTTCGAGTGAATGGTCCGGTTCTGCCAGTTCCATCAACCGGTGAGTATTTTCGTTGAGTGTCTCGGCCAGTTTATGTTGGTTGGCAGTGATGGCCTCAAAAATTTCTTTGGTATTTTTCATGTTGAAACAATTTTTGGATAGCGCGTCGGAAGTGATTGATTTTCAATTATTTAAAAACTCACTTCAGCAACTCTTGACCTTGGGGAATCAACTTTGACCATACAATTCCCGATGGATTAATTTGGTGATATAAAGTTAGTCTGTGCATGACAGGTATGCCACGGCAACCATACATCCATGAGGGTTGACTCAAGGCCGAATCTCCTTTATTTCATGCATAAAAAATTGATAACCTGATTGTTATATTAAATTTTACAAGGTAGGACTACAATTTTCGCTTTTAATGCCAGACCCAAGTAAAATGGCATCGAACGTTCGAGGGTTTTCATCCTCGTATTTCCTACGGATTTTTTATTTTGGAGCATAAAATCCGCAACAGTGCCGGAGCAAAGGATAGTTTCCCAGTAACCAAGGCCAACCCTTGACTCACATTTAGCTTTAAACAACCGGACGAGCCTCCAACGCTTGTAATTATTCTGTAAAAAATACAGGTCAACCCCTAATCCATCAAACCATTAAAAATTGATTTTCAACTAAATAGACTTTATTTGCAGATAAAATTATGGTAAAGTCAACCTTTTTTGCTGTGAGCTAAACTTGAAACGGGCATTGGTAAAAAATATATTTGCTAACGTTCCAACATTTTCAAACCTGCTTCAGCGCCATACAGCGCTCAGCAAAAAAGGCATATGGTTTAAAACTCCTTTCCCAACATCCGGATTTTAACACAAATGCCCAACAACGACAACATGAATAGATTGCAAGACAAAGTGGCCATCATCACAGGTGGGGCCCGGGGCATAGGTAAGGCAACTGCCAAAAAGTTTTTGGCCGAAGGTGCCGCCGTAGCTATTTGGGACATCAATGATGAACTGGGGAAAGCAACGGCCACCGAACTGGAAAAAGAGCGGGCCGGCAAGGTTCAATTTTACAAGGTGAACACCACCGACCTCGCCGCCGTGACCGCTGCCGCTGCCCAGGTAGCAGCCGACTTTGGCGGCATTGACATCCTAGTGAACAATGCTGGCATTACCCGTGATGCTTCCGTCAAAAAAATGACCTCCGAACAGTGGCAACAGGTCATCGATGTAAACCTGACAGGTGTGTTCAACGCTACCAAAGCAGTGACCCCATTTCTCATTGAAAGGGGCGGTGGCCGGATCATCAATGCGTCTTCGGTAGTGGCACACAATGGCAACTTCGGCCAAACCAATTACGTCGCTACCAAAGCAGGTGTGATTGGCATGACCAAAACCTGGGCCCGCGAATTTGGCCGGAAAGGCATTACTGCCAATGCCATTGCTCCTGGTTTTATCAACACGGAAATGATTCAGACCGTACCCGACAACATTATCGACAACCTCAAAGGGAAAACACCCCTTGGCCGCCTAGGTGAAGTGGAGGATATTGCCAATGCGTATTGTTTCCTCGCTTCGGACGAGGCCGCTTTCATCACTGGCACTGTCCTGAACGTGGACGGTGGCCTGGTCATGTAAAAAGCAGTAGCTGGTCGAAAGGAAACGGTTTTACTGGTAAGGCCGCCTCCTTTCAACCGCTGGCTGTCGATCAGTTTTATGCGCAGCCAATTACAAAAATTCACGGCCTTCGCCAATTCTTTGCTTCCGCACGAAACGGAATACCTGCTTTCTATCCAGCAGTTCAAGGATGCGGAACGCCTTGCGATCCTTAAAAGGGTGGATTTCAACGCGCATCACATCGAGCAGTTTACCCCGTACGACACCACGACCGACAAACGGAAATACAACCATCTGCAAAACTGGATCAAGGGCCGGCTGCACGCCGTCGACGTTGACGAACAATTCAACTGGATGCTCAGCATGGAGCAAAAAATCATGACCGACACCATCCGGCCCGAAGAGGAAAAAGAATTGCTGAAAACCATCCGCCGTTACAAACACCCCTTCTTTTCGTTTTCGAAGTTTTACGAAGTGGTGCAGCACTACCGCCATTTTCTTTTGGTCCGGTTGCGGTATGTGGATCACGACGCTGCCAACACATTTTTGAAGAAGTACAAAAGGGCCTACGAAGAGTCAAAAAAGATCCACGAAAAAATGCACGATGCCACTATGGATATCGTCGGACAATATACCGGCGAAGAGGGCATCGGCTCAAAACAATGGGAGCATTGGCTCAGCCAGATTTTTTTCAACGAAAAAGTTGAAGGGCACCTCCGGTACCTGGCGCTGGTTCGGCTGGTTTTTATCGCACACAACTATCGGAAATATGATGCTCTCCGTGAAAAATTTGATTTCCTCGATCAATATTTTTCGAAAGGCCGCTATTATTCAAAACGCTTGTTGTTGAACTATTACAACAACCGCTTAATGCTCCATTCGAATTTCCGCGAATATGGCAAAGCAGTACACTATGGCCACCTCTCCATCCGCTCCCAAAACCACGATTACCTGTTTTATGTAAATAACCTGTGTGCCGTGTTATTGCGCATGAAAAAAAACCAGGATGCGCTACAGCTTATGCAAAAAGCGGCCGCAGAAGCGAAAAAGACAAAAAACTTCCACAGCCGGGTCGGGTATGTCGCCTTTTACATGGAAGCGCTGAACGAAAACGGATTGTACAAAAATGCCATCAGTTATGGCGATTCGTTCCTCAGGGCCTATTCCAAAGAGATCCTGCAATATCGCTGGCATTTGTTTTTTTCCGTCTACCTGGAGGCGCTGATGCATCAGGGGCTGTGCGAAAAATTGCTGCGGATCGCCCAGAAGCACCGCTTGATGGAAAGAGATACCAGTTATCGGACCAACGCTGGCTACCTGCCGGTCGTCCCTTTTTACATCATGACTGCGCGATACCTGGAGGGGATGGTCAAACGGGCCGACCTCATCCATACATTTGATCAATATTTAAAGAAACAAGGAGCAGGAAAAGAGATCAACCATGCACTGCAAAAACTGATGGTAAAATTTGACCGGTGGGTGCCGGGGCTTTCCAGCAGGCTGATCCATTAGGAAGTCCTACGATAAACCTGGGGCATCAATTACCCTGCGAACATTGCGGCCTCTGTGTGATCGCATTCAAAAAATTTTTGCACGCAAAGGCCACAGAGAAGTGCTTAGTACAGGTTTCTTTTTTAGATTCAACCTGGCCTTGGTGGCACTCGCTTTTCAACTGGTAAAAATCAATTGGTGAGGGTCATTTTGTTCCGTTGCCCGGTGATCATTTCAGGTGTTTCCAATTGATCGAAAAAATCCCCCAGATAATTCAGGGCATCCATTTTTACCGAGTCCGCCAGGTATTCACAATCGGCCACAATGCCGATCAGCTTATCCTGCTTGCTCCTGAACGTTTCAAATACTTCGGAGAAATCTGCCTCCCCGCCCCGCCACTGGAAGTAGCGCTGGCGCACATGCTGGATGGGATGACCGTGATGGGGAACGGCATACGGCGCATTTACCAATCCACAAAAATCAAAATCATAAGGAATTGGAACGGGCAGTTTCAGTTCGCCTTCCTTGCGTTGAATGAGCTTGACATTGTGTCGGTTGGAGAGGCCCCAATCCGTGTTGCCGATCATGTACTGGAACAACACAAAGGTTTTGTAGGCCGGCATGTGGATATTTTTAGGAACGCCATAGGTTTCGCCCATAATTAAGCCTTCCATGCGGTGGGCCAACTCCCTTGGATGTTCGATCAGAAAACCAAAGCGCTCGATTTTTTCATGGTTGTCCTCTGTGTCTACGTAGGTCACTTTGACCAGTTGGTTTTTAAAACTATTGTCGGTCAGCTCGTTGTACAGCTTAAAGGTGAGGTATTCTTTTAGAATCAATTGGTCAAAACCCAGGTCTGCCTCGCAATGGGTCACCAGTTTCAGGGTTGGGTAATCTTTGAATCCACCCGACTCCAATACTTCATCAGGAAAACGGATTTTGAGTGGCGGGAAGGTACAGGTAGCTTTCCGGAAATGGCCTCTGGGCTTGGTTTCGAGATGAAAATGTTCTTCCTCTGCGTCTTCTTTTTTCAGTGTCAATTTAGCAGGTTGGTATTCATAATCCTCCTTTTCGGCCAACAGCGATCCCATGTTAGTTTCGATCACAACGCTCACAAGGTTGTCATCTTTGAAATATTGGAAAGGAGTTTGGGTCAACTCAGGGTGATCATGACAAGCTGTTACGACGAATATTAAGGAAATTAAAATTAAGGCTAAACGGTTCATGTTTTTGAAAAGGTGTTTATAAATCCGTAAGACGGCAGACTGGCAATCTGCGTTACTTTCAAAAGCTAATGTAGTGAAAATAGTTTTGACCAAAAGGATAGATAAACTGCTCTGTCGTATCTTTGCCCATCTCACCACCAAACATTGAAGACAAGTTCCCGTTACAACTTTTCAATAAAAACAGCGATTATTCGAAATTGGGAAGGAAGAATTTTAAAAATTTGCTTTGTCTTGAAGGTCAAACGGTTAGCGATTTTCAAATTTCCAATTTCTGGGTTTCGATTAAAGTCCAATATATCCGATAAATGAAAGTCCCATATCCTTTGCTGCTATGCATTTTCCTGTTTTCAAATTGTGGCGATCAGCAATCAGCTCCGACAACTCCATCCGCCCCTGCACAAGAAGCTGCTCTGTCCGGTACCGCTAAAATGGTCCAATTACTGGGAGAATCCTACGATAAGATCGACCCAATGACCATGGAGTATTTCAACAATACGGCCCGCGCCCAGCAGTACAGACAAAACATGGAGCAAAGCCAGTCCGTGGGTGACAAAATGACCAATAAAATATTCTATGGGTACGAACTGATTGGGGCCGGCAAGAACGAAGAAGCGGTCGTTCAGTTCGAAGAGCTGCTGCAGGCCGCAACCGGATCTGGCGCTACCATCAAACCCGACCTCGTTTATACCATTAAACGTATGCTCGCGCTGGCCTACATCCGCCTGGGCGAAGCCACCAACTGCATCCAACGGTTTAATCCGCAAAGTTGCCTGATGCCCATCGAGGGTGACGGTATTTATGCAGTCACTGAAGCAAGCCGGGCGGCCATCCGGTTATATGAAGAAATGTTGCCGGAGCGGCCCGACGATTACGAAACCATGTGGATGCTCAACTTTGCCTATATGACCCTGGGCGAGTATCCCGAAAAAGTCCCCGCCAAATGGTTGATCCCCGAAAAGGCTTTCCGTTCCGATTATCAAATGCCGGCATTTAAAAACATCGCCAATGACATCGGCGTAGCAACGGTCGGCCTGTCGGGTGGCGCCTGTGTCGATGACTTTAACAACGACGGCCTGTTGGACATCTTCGCCTCTTCCTGGGGCGCCAGCGACCAACTGCGGTATTTTGTCAACAATGGCGATGGGTCTTTTTCAGAAAAAACCAAAGAAGCCGGCCTGACGGGCCTGACGGGTGGGCTCAACACTCAACATGCCGACTACAACAACGACGGCTGGACTGACGTGCTCGTGCTGCGAGGTGCCTGGTACAAAGAAAACGGGAACATCCCCAACTCCTTATTGAAAAATAACGGCGACGGTACTTTTACCGATGTGACAGAGGAAGCAGGTATGCTCTCTTTTGCACCGACCCAGGCCGCTGCTTTTGCCGACTTCGACAACGATGGCTGGCTCGACCTGTTCATCGGCAATGAAAGTGCTACTGGCTTTTCTCACGTCAATGAATTTTACATGAACAACCAGGACGGTACTTTCACCAACCGCATCAATGAACTGGGGCTTGGAAACTTTAAGACTTTCATCAAAGGTTGCGCCGCCGGCGACATCGACAACGATGGCTGGACCGACCTGTTCATTTCTATCCAGGGAGGCCCGAATTTGCTTTTGAGGAACAAAGGGTTGCGCCCCAGCGGCTTCGGTATCAGCTTCGAAAATATTACGGCAAACGCAAAAATCAGCGACCCGCTGGTGAGTTTCCCCTCCTGGATGTTCGACTTCAACAATGATGGCTGGGAGGATATATTTGTCGCAGGTTTTGGCGAACGGGGCAAACGAGTGGCCGCCCACCTGGCAGCGATGAACTACCGCGGTGAAATAACCGACGGCATGTCGTCACTTTACATCAACAACCAGGACGGCACCTTTACCGACATCGCCCAACAGGCAGGCATGGACGAGGCCATGTTTGTCATGGGCTCCAATTACGGCGACATCGACAACGACGGCTGGCTCGACCTTTACCTTGGCACAGGGGCTCCCGGTTTTACCGCCGTGGTGCCGAATAAAATGTTCCGCAACAACAAAGGAAAATCCGTGCAGGACGTTACTACCTCCGGCGGCTTCGGCCATGTCCAAAAAGGCCACGGCGTTGGCTTTGGCGATTTCGACAACGACGGCGACCAGGATATTTTTGCCGTCATCGGCGGGGCATTTGAGGGCGATATATTCAGCGATGCTTTTTTCCTGAACCCAATCGGCCAGGACAAAAGTTGGGTCAACTTAAAACTGGTCGGCACCCAGTCGAACACATCAGCCATCGGTGCCCGGGTGAAAGTGGTCACGGTAGCTGCCAATGGCAGGGAACGGACCATACATGCTACCGTTTCCATTGGCAGTAGCTTTGGCGGCAACAGCCTGCAACTCGAAATGGGCCTGGACGATGCGGTAAAAATCAAATCCATCGAAGTGAAATGGCCCAACCGGGAACAGACGGTGCAAGTACTGCAAAATGTAGAATTGAATAAATTTGTAAAAATTACGGAAGGGCAAAACGAGGTGGAATACGTGCAGCCAAAAAGTTTTAATTTCCCCACCTAAAAAAACCTCTGCATAACCGCTGTCTTATTCTCTGTTTAAACCCTGCGTAACTTGTTTTAACCGAGAGTTTAGACAGAGAGGAAGACAGAGTTGAAACAGAGGATTTATGACGATGACACGAGACGAAGCCAAATCCCTTTTGTACGAAATGACCGAGGGCGACTCCCTCCGCCGCCATGCCCTGAGCGTTGCCCTGGTCATGGAAGCCATGGCCCGGCATTTCAAAGAAGACACCGAAAAATTTACCGTTACCGGCTGGCTCCACGATGCCGATTATGAAAAGTTTCCTGACCAGCACCCCAACGTCATCGTCGATAAACTTCATGAGATGGGAGAACCGGAAATCGCCCACGCCATCGCAGGTCATTACACCAAATGGAATGTACCACGAAACTCCATGCTGGACAAATGTATTGTCGCAGCAGACGAACTTACCGGTTTCATCATCGCCGCCGCCCTGATCCGCCCCACCAAACTGGAGGGCATGAAGGCCAAATCCGTTTTGAAAAAATTCAAGACCAAAACATTCGCCGCTTCCGTGGACCGGGAGGAAGTCAAGAAAGGAGCGGCCCTGATCGGCTGGGAACTGAGGGAGTTGATTGATTTCATTATTCCGGTTTTGCAAGCCCATGCGGAAGAACTGGAGCTGGCCTAATGCTTTATTTTTTTGTTAACCCTTGTGTTGTCAGGCCAGTAAATAACATAACGATTTCAGCCTGTTCAGCTACTATTACTCCCATAAAACGGGTATTTAATCCACTGTCTCCTAATGTCCTCAGGATTGAGGTATTATCTTTGATAAGAGTTCTCTGTTAAATTGAAATAAAACGAAAAATGACAATTGAAGGTGGCGGCGTACCTCATCCAGGGTTTTGAAACCACGACTGTACAGGCTGTTTTCGGGAAATAAATTAAATTCATTTTTCCAAGAAAGTCCCTATATTTGTCTTCTCCAAAGTTAGAAACATGTCACTTTTGAAATATTGATCCAGACTCACTCATCTTTTTTCAAATTCACTTTAACTAAAAATTTTCTTCCCTGATCCGATAAAAAATACCACTGGCAGTCGTCGACTGCCTAACACTTTTACTTTCATAATCTTGACAAATTATAATTCTCATGAAATTCGACTCATTTACCATGAAGCCTGTTGGACGCATTAGCCCGATCTTGGTTTTACTGTTCTTTCTATCTTCATTTTCTACCACCTGGGCCCAGTTGAACCCTCCCCCAACAACCCCTGGGCTTGTTTACATCCTTTATAAAGACAGCCTCGGCACCCTCAACCCGACAACGGGCGCTATTTCCAAAATCGGCCGGTTGCGCGACCACATTTCAGATGTAACGACCAATGGCCTGGGGAGTATCGCCGTCAACAGCGCAGGAGAATTGTTTGGTTTGGGAAATGTCTTCCAGCCGGCTAGCCCTCCAGACCTGGTGCGGATCGACCCGACGACCGGCAAAACCGAACTCATTGGAAGCTATACCCCGGCCGTGGGAACGGATGGAGTCAAAGGGATTGCTTTTGACGGGAACGACGTGCTATACGGGGCAGAATGGGCCTTTAATGGAAGAGATATTTATACCATTGACCCTACCAATGCTACCGGTGTTTTGCTGTATGATGATGTGTTGCCATCTGAATGGTACGGTGGCATGGAATATAACCCTACAGATGGACTGTTGTATCTCAGCGATTGGAATGTCACTGAAATTCACACCGTCGATCCTGTAACGGGTGACTACAATAAAGTTTTTACAGGGAGTGTGAACCCTGGTCATTTAGCTGGGGATTTATTCTTTGATGGAATCGGAGACTTATACGTCACCACTGGAAACGCAGGTGCTGGCCCTTCTCTTTGGAAAGTGGATTTGGCCAATAACACTTCCACCAAAGTGGCCGACCTCGCAGAAGGTGTAAAGGCGGCTGTTTTAGCCACAAATACGATAACCTCTAACGCCGTTCCCGCCCTCAGCGAATGGGCCCTGTTTTTATTTCTCTTAACAATGCTCTGCCTGGGGATCGTTGCGGTTATGAACTTTCAGCGGTCTGCTGCGCTGGCCACCTCAAAAGGCAGCATGGCCATGAATTCAAAACTAACTTTCCCATTTAATAAAAAAGGTTATTTACAGGCGGTGAAGATCACCCTGGCTTTGGTGCCTGCCGGATTTATATTGATCTATTTGGTGTGGGGGAAAATTATCGTGGATGATTTCATCGGGATGAGTTTTGCGGTGCCGATGGTAGCGTATTTGATTTACCTGCTTAGAATAAAAGAGTAACATTTAATTGAAGTTGTTATTAAATGGGAAGGGCGAAAAATCGAATTGATTTTTCGCCCTTTTTTTTGAAAATATGAGGATTTATTTTTCTGATCACTCCATATTTTTTGGATCAAAATAATTATTTAAACGGTCTGTTTTTTTTAATAAAAAAATATTTTTTTCGTTGTAAAATGATTTTTAGTTTTAATGAATTTCAGAAAGAAACCCACCTTTTCGTCAACACTGGCCGACCGTCAATCATCAGTGCAATAAAATAAATACCTGACGAAAAAACAGGCAAATCGACCGTACCTTTTTCACCAGTCAATTTAAAGGAAGTAAGTTGTTGGCCCAGGCCATCAAAAATGAAAATCTCACCATTTGTATTAAATGGTATTTCATGACTAAGCGTTGCCTGTGCATGGCTTGGGTTTGGATGAATATCCAAAGAAAAATCAGCATCTACTTCATCCGTAGACACAAGGCACTCGCTGCCTGACCCGTAAAGGAGGCCAAGGCTGGGGTCTTCGTAACAAACCAAATTATCATAACAAGATGGATCGGCATGAACAAAATAATAGATGGGAAACAAAAGCCGTTCATTATTTTCGAGTCCTCCAAACCCCTCATAAATGGAAAATTCTTTTGACCCAAAATTCACGCCTTCTGTCAATATTTTCCGGTAACTGCCATCCCGTTCAAGCACCGTAACGTTTATCGTATTGGTGCCGAATATATCTTCACAAACTTCTATTTGCCATGACTCACCGACTTCTTTGCTAAAATCATAGACTAACTTAAACGATGAGCTTTGGACATCATAAACATATATCTGGTCACCATCCTGGTGTACCCAAGTGTCTTCGCCTCCGTTGCAAATCCAAGCACCAAAGTCCAAACGGGTGCAATATTTACCCTGAATGGTATCTTCCTCGGCTACAGTGAACGAATAATGATAAGGAGGTGGCGGGGGAAAATTGGACCCGGAGCAACTAACGTACCCCACCCAGGTCGCACCTACCGGAGCAAAGTCGACCTGGCCAAAAGAACTGGTATAAATAACAATAGAAAAAAGAACGATAAAAAGAGCTTTCATAAAAAATTGATTTTAGTAGTGAGACTATTATTCCAAAGCTCATTTATAATTAATTAAATATCAATTTTTAGCTGACAATAATTTGCAATTGGAATTGCCTAAGTAAGAAGTTTTCAAACAACCTCTAAATAAAAATTGGCGGGAAGAATACGGATAAGAAATTACTGTAGTGGTTTTCTTTTTTATTAAAAATACTCGTTAAATTCTTAAAAAATATCATTTTCAGCGCTTCGTTTTTTGCCTTTTCCTGGAGTTTTTAAAATAAGGTCTTTTTGATTTTTTTTGCTGCCCGCCCCGCTGTTTGATCAATTCCCTTTTCACCTGTTTCTTTTTATCATCATGCAGCAGTTTTTCAATCAGGTCTTCCCGGCCCATTTTTTCCAGTTTGCCTTTTATGGAATGGTAATTTTCTTTTTTGTACCAAAAGAAAAACAAATGCTGGCGTTTTTTTTCCTGCTTTGTTTTGGCAGTATAAACAGGGCGCAACGTGTAAGGATGGAGACCGGTATAATAAATCACCGTGGCGACCGTCATCGGCGTCGGGGTGAAGTCCTGCACCTGCTCCAGTTTAAAGCCCATGTCTTTCGTTTCGGCGGCGAGGTTGGCCATCTCTTCTTCGGTGCTGCCGGGGTGGCTGGAAATAAAATAAGGAATGAGCGGCTGGTTCAGCCCATGTTTTTCATTGGCCTTATCAAACTTCTTTTTGAATTCGTGAAAATGCTTGAACGACGGTTTGCGCATTACCCGGAGGGTGCCGTCGGAAGTATGTTCCGGCGCCACTTTTAGCCGGCCGCAAACGTGGCGGCTGACCAGTTGGTCCATGTATTCATCGAGGGTACCGTCATTGTTTTTATTGTAACTATCGACCAGTAAGTCATAGCGGATGCCACTGCCCACGAAGGCCTTCTTCACCTTTGGGTGCTGATCCACTTTCCGGTAAAGATCGATCATCGCCCGGTGGCTGGTGTCCAGGTTGCTGCACACCACGGGGTGTATGCACGAAGGTGCCACGCAACGGTCGCAGATGGCCTGAACCTTTCCCTTCATTTTGTACATATTGCCCGAAGGGCCGCCCAGGTCGGAGATGTACCCTTTGAAATCGGGCATCTGCGTCACCTTTTCTACTTCTTTCAAAATGGACTCCTCGGAGCGGCTGGCGACAAATTTTCCCTGGTGCGCCGAGATGGTGCAAAAGCTGCAGCCTCCAAAACAGCCCCGGTGCATGTTGATTGAGAACTTGATCATTTCGTACGCCGGAATCGCCCCCCGCTTTTTGTATTTTGGATGGGGCAGCCGCGTGTAAGGCAAATCAAAAGAAGTGTCTATTTCCTGTTCGGTCATCGGTGGGTAAGGCGGGTTGATGACGAGGTGTTGCTCCCCTACTCCCTGCACCAGTCGCTTGGCTTCCACTTTATTCGACTGCTGCTCGATGTGTTTGAAATTGGCAGCAAAGGCCCGTTTGTCCCGCAGGCACTCTTCGTGGCTGTTCAAATGCAGGTCTTCCCACCTTTTCATTTTTGGAACTCCTTCCTCCTTGGGCGTCAAAACAGCCGTTTGCGGAATGGTTTTTAAACTTTCAAACGGAACTCCTTTTTTGAGCAGGCGCATGATTTCCCGCAGGGGCATTTCACCCATACCGTACACGAGCAGGTCGGCACCGCTCATCGTCAGGATATTGGGAAACAACTGGTCCGACCAATAATCGTAATGCGTCACCCGCCGCAGCGAAGCCTCGATCCCGCCGATTAAAACGGGTACATCGGGATATAATTTTTTTAGAATCTGCGTATAGATCTTAACGGCATAATCCGGCCGGAAACCGGCATTGCCACCGGGCGTGTAGGCATCCGTGGAACGCCTGCGTTTGCCCGCTGTGTAATGGTTGACCATTGAGTCCATACAGCCGGAAGTGACGCCGAAAAAATATTTTGGCTTGCCGAATTTTTTGAAATCCCGCAGGTCGTCCTGCCAGTTGGGCTGTGGGATGATGCCCACACTCATTCCTTCTGATTGAACGATGCGTCCGATCACCGCATTGCCAAATGCAGGATGATCCACATAGGCATCGCCCGAGATGATGACGACATCCAACTCGTCCCAACCGTGCTTTTCCAACTCCTTTTTAGTGATGGGCAGCCAGTCGGTAATCCTATTTTCGACAATTGGCAGGTTGATCATAATGCAAAGGTAACGGGTTCAGGGGGTTTTGGTTTTTGGTTCTTGGTTTTTGGTTTTTGGTTTTTGGTTCTTGGTTTCCCGACCTGTGGTGCGGGATTTCGCTTCGCTCAATTTGGTTTTTGGTTTGAGTTTAGCGGTAAAGCCGTTCTAAAACAGTGTTTCATTACACCTACTTATTGATCTATAACTCAGACCTTCTTCCCTTCGGAATGAAGCCCTGTTTCTCCAACCAAAGCGAAGTGCTTCCATTTAATGTTAATTAAATATTTAATTTATTCTGTTATTTTAGGATGTCTGACATGTTTCTATATATTGCGGCTCTTTTTTTATACTCACCTGAAATCCCCATTGATCAAGACCCAACTAAATTAATATGAATGCATTAGACACCCTATGGATTCTCCTGTGTGCTTTTCTGGTATTTTTCATGCAAGCTGGATTTGGAATGGTGGAAGCAGGCTTTGTCCGGACAAAGAATGCCGGGAACGTGTTGATGAAAAATGTAATTGATTTCAGCTTCGCCGCTCTTGGTTATTTCATATTTGGTTATGCACTGATGTACGGCAGCGATGGGCCTGTTGTTGGTACGAAGGGATGGTTCATGTTTGGGGTAGAATCCCCGGTCGAAGGCGTTCCTTTAGAAGCGTTCTGGTTGTTTCAGGCCGTATTTGCGGGTGCCGCCGCGACCATTGTGGCCGGTGCGGTAGCCGAGCGCATGAAGTTTGCCGCCTACCTGTTTTATTCTTTCATTATCACTGCATTTATTTACCCTGTGGTGGGCCATTGGGTCTGGGGAGGAGGATGGCTGTCTTCGCTGAACTTTCACGATTTTGCGGGTTCAACAGTTGTGCATGCGGTGGGTGGGATCAGCGCCCTGGTCGGTGCATGGGTGCTCAAGCCGCGCTTTGGCCGGTTTACGGCCGATGGGCAGCCCCGTGCCATTCCTGGCCACAATATGCCCTTGGTGGCCATCGGGGTCTTCATTTTGTGGTTTGGCTGGTTTGGTTTCAATGCAGGTTCAACGCTCGGATTTGGAGATCCGGAACTGGTCGCCAGGATTGCATTGAACACTACGCTCGCCCCGGCAGTAGCTGCACTCGCTGCCATGGCCGTGTCGTGGGTCCGGTTCGGGAAACCTGATTTATCCCTTGCTCTGAACGGCGTGCTGGGTGGCTTGGTCGGAATTACGGCACCCTGCGCCGTGGTGAACAGTGGCTCTGCTATCTTCATCGGACTCATTTCAGGGTTTCTGGTCGTTTTCGGAGTTGACTGGATGAATCGTTTGAAAGTTGATGATGTAGTGGGCGCATTTCCAGTACATGGGATCTGTGGCATCTTTGGCACGTTGGCCGTCGGCATTTTTGGGTCTACCCAGCTTGGGGCACCTTTAGAGGGTCTTTTCTATGGAGGTGGGTTTGGGGCCATTGGCATCCAAACACTGGGAATTGTATCCTGCCTCGGGTTCACCGCGACCAGTATGTTCATCGTATTTAAAGCCATTGACTCCGTCATTGGGCTACGGGTTTCACATGAGACGGAACTGAAAGGGCTGGATATTGAAGAGCATGGCATGGAATCGTACAACGGGTTCCAGATTTTCACCACCGAATAATTTATCAGCATAAAATGAAATTAATCATCATATATATCCGGCAGGAACAACTACCCGCCATCAAGGAAACACTGGCCGATGCGGGCATTTTCCATTTCACGGTGATGCCGGTTTTAGGTACTGCCCCCCGCTCAGAGCAGCGGACTTTCCGTGGGATCGAACAAAAAGTGACTTTGTTCAAACGGATGCGCATGGAACTGATTGCCAAGGATGCAGAAGTAGAGAACGCCATTACAGCCATTTCGAAAGGAGCCATGAACAGTGGCGGAGCCGGGAGAATATTTATCACTGAAGTCTTCGATGCAGTCAAAATCTGGACCGGGGAAAGAGGCGACCAAGCCATATAATGCATAGGAAACATGGGAAAAAAAAGTGAGCCAACGGTTAAGACGGTCCTGCAACGGATCAAAGACGACAAAATAGAATTCCTGGACTTAAAGTTTGTCGACCTATTCGGGAATTTACAGCATTTGGTCATCGCTGCAGACCAGGTAGACGAGAGGGCCCTGATCAAAGGCTTTTCGTTCGACGGCTCTTCCGTGCAGGGTTTTCAGTCTATTCACGACAGTGACCTGATCCTGCGCCCCGATCCTGCCTCGGTATTCGAAGACCCGTTTTTTGACGACCCTACCCTTTCCTTTTTCTGCGACATCATCAGCCCGGGAGACAATACGCTTTATCATTCCGACCCTCGGGGCATCGCCAAAAAAGCAGAACAACTATTGCGGGCAAGGGGCATCGCCGACAATGCATTTTTTGGACCTGAAATCGAGTTCTTCATCTTTGATGAGGTGCGGTTTGACCAGGCAGCCCAATATGGCTATTATTATCTAAACAGTTCAGCCGGCTTTTGGAACACGGGCAAAGAAGGCCCCAATCTGGGTAACATCGCCGCTCGCAAAAAGGCCTACATGGCCGCCCCTCCAATCGACCAGTACAACAATATCCGATCAAAAATTGCGAAAGTTCTAAAACTGGTTGGACTAACCCCCGAACTGCACCACCATGAGGTGGCTGCTGCCGGCCAGTCAGAAATCGGCTTTAAGTTTGGGCCATTGACCGAGCAGGCCGACCGGGCCATCAAGTATAAATATGTGGTCAGGAACGTGATCGACCGCTACAACAAGACCGTAACTTTCATGCCCAAGCCCCTCCACCAGGAAAACGGTTCGGGCATGCACGTCAACATCAGTATGATGAAGGGCGGTAAAAACATTTTTTACCAAACCAACCGGTATGCCGACCTGAGTGAAGTGGCAGAGAATTTTATCGCTGGCATCCTGAAACATGCGCCCGCACTTTGCGCCATCTGCAACCCGACCACCAATTCTTACCGGAGGTTGGTACCTGGCTACGAAGCGCCGATGAACCTGGTTTATTCGCAAAGCAACCGCAGTGCCTGTATTCGAATCCCGGCTACTGCAACCAGTCCGAAGGCCAAAAGAATTGAGTACCGTACGCCTGACCCTTCCAGCAACCCATACCTGACTTTCGCATCGGTTTTGCTCGCCGGCATCGATGGCATACGGAAAAAGATGGTGCCACCTCCGCCGGTAGATGAAGATATCTACGAATACGTCGCATCGGGTCGAGGGGCTGACCTGAAAAGTACCCCTTCCTCTCTGGAGGATGCTTTGGCCGCACTGGAAAAAGACCATGACTTCCTCGTGCAGGACGGTGTGTTCACGACCGACCTGTTGGAAAAATGGATACATACCAAAAGAGTAAAGGAACTGGAGTACATCAACCTCCGTCCACATCCCAGTGAGTTTATTCTTTATTTCAACGTTTAAATCTTAATAAAAGAAACCATACAGCAATGGATAATGCACAGATCATCGGAATTGCCATTTTTTTAGGAGCAATCGCCATTCTAATCATTATAGCTTTCATCAAAACCAATGTGATCATTTGCAGCCCCAACGAAATTGTGATCATTTCGGGCCGCCAGCGAAAAGGCCCGGACGGCCAAAAGATCGGTTACCGCATCCTGCGCGGTGGGCGTGGGTTCAAATGGCCGTTCATTGAGTCTGTGAGCAGGCTGTCCCTCAATACCCGCACCATTAAGGTGAATTTGTCCAAGGTTCTGTGCAGGGGAATGATTCCGGTTGAAATTGAAGGCAGGGCCAACATCAAGCTCGCCGGAAAGTCGGAGGAGGGTATGGAAAATGCCATCGAGCGTTTTCTGGGAAAAACCGCTGACAACATTGACAAAACCGCCCAGCAAGTGGTAGAAGGAAACCTGCGGGGCATCCTTGCCTCCTACAGTCCCGAAGAGGCCAACACCAAGCGCATCGAAGTCATGCGGACGACCTTGCAAGAAGCCAGGAATGAATTGAAAAACCTGGGGCTGGTACTGGACTCTTTTCAAATACTGAGCATCACTGATGAGCATGGCCACCTCGAAGCTATTGGACGCAAGCGAAATGCCGAAGTACTCCGGGATGCAAGAGTTGCCGAAGCCAAGGCCGATGCCGAAGCAAGGCAGGTAACAGCTGAGCAAAAAAGACTGGGGCGGGAAGCTGAAATTAAGTCAGAGCTGGACATCGTAAAAAAAGAAAACGACCTCTCAGTCACGCGCTTCAGTTTGAAGGGCGACGAAAATGTGGCCAATCAAAAAGCCACCCTGGCCGGCGACATTGCCCGCACCCAGGAAAAGATCGTACTGGAAGACCTGCGGGTACAGCTCAGCCAGAAAAAACAAGAAGCAGAAACCATTATTCCGGCCAAAGCCAGGAAAACAGCCATGGAAATGCAAGCCAGCGGCGAAGCCGCTAAAATCCTGGAAGACGGTAAAGCGACCGCCAAAGCAGTTGAGCTGATGCTCGAACAATGGCAGGACGGCCAGGCATACGACTTGTTCATGATCCGCATGCTACCTGACCTCTTTGACAAGGCAACCAGGGTCATTGCCGATAACCTGCATATTGAAAAATTGACCATTTTAGATGGCGGGGAAGGAGGAGACGGAGTGCCCAACTACGTGCAGAACCTGACCAACAGCGCAGTGACACTCATTGAGCAGTTGAAAAATGCAACCGGTGTAGACCTGACCCGCACCGCTCGGGATCAAAAACAAAAGATCGTTTTGCCACCGGAAAAAAGATAGATATGTATCTTAGTACATGAGCCATTCTTTGTTGACCAGTACCGTTGCCAATTTTAGCCTCTTTAAAGATTTTGCCTTGGAGGAAGTCCGGCGCATTGTTTTATTGAGTGAAACAAAGGAGCTGCGGGTGGGCGAACTGCTAATCGCTCCCGGACAAAAAAACCAAACGCTCTATCTCCTCATACATGGGGAACTCATGGTGATAATAGAAAAAGACGGTACCCAGGTCGACATCCCCATCCATCCAGGAGAATCGCTCGGAGAAATGTCTCTGGTAATGGACGTCCCCACTTCCGCAATGGCCCGGGCAAATTCCTCCAGCCAGGTCCTGCTGATTCCGAAAGATGTATTCTGGAGCCAGATCGCAATGAAGCGCCAGGGTGTTCAGAACCTGATGAGTATGATGGCTCAGCGGTTGCACCGGAACAACCACGCCCTGATCAAGGAGGTGGAGGAACAACTGAAATACCAGCACCTCGAAAAAGAACTCGACACCGCCGGTAAAATTCAGGCAAACATTGTCCCTGACGGTTCCAGCCTGTTCATCAACCGGCCAGAGATCGATGTGCATGCACTGATGAACCAAGCCCGCGAGGTGGGCGGTGATTTTTTTGATGCACAAAGCCTTGACCAGGACCATATTTACGTAGCCATCGGCGACGCTTCCGGAAAAGGCATGCCGGCTGCCCTTTTTATGATGCGGGCCTTCACTTCCTTGCGGCTCATTATCAGCAACCAGCCCGACTTTGAAAAGGTGATGCCCAGGGTAAATGCCATGCTGGTCAAGGACAACGACGACATGATGTTCGTCAGCATTTTTGTCGGGGTCCTGAATTTGAAAACGGGCATCTTCCGCTTTGTCAATGGGGGGCACAACCCTCCTTTTTGTGCATTAAATGGCGAGAAGTTTAAACTGATGGATGTTCCCAAAGGAACCATCGTTGGGGTGCTGGATGAAGGCCTGTTCACCGTCCGGGAAATACAGCTCCGGCCAAATGACACCATCGTGCTTTACACCGACGGTGTCCCGGAAGCCACCCGCTCCGATCAGGTGCAATTCAACACAGACCGCGCACTGCTGGCACTAAATGGTACCACTCAACCATCCATGAAAAAACTCGTAACCACATTGGAAGGCGCCATTGATACCTTCGTGGCTGCCGCTCCTCAACACGATGACCTGACCATTCTTGCAATGCGTTATAGAGGGAATGATAATCTCGAAAAATAACCCTCTGCGGGCATCACGGCCTCTGCGTGAAATTCACGCAGA
>JBCBRY010000112.1:0-29424 GCA_039819485.1 Bacteroidota bacterium
ACGGATTTAATTTCCCCCTTTGGAGGGGGTTAGGGGGAGGATTTTAAGGCATAAATTATCAATGTTGAGTTTTGTCCAGTACTTAGAATTAATAATTGATTTACCATTTTCTCACTTTCTTCATCCTGTTTCCATTCCCATTTCGTACACGTAAAAAATAGATACCGGAAGGAAATGGACTAAGGTCGATGGAAAACTGATTACCACTGAAAAATTCTGCTGATTTTAAGTTCCTGCCCTGAACATTATATAAATGTATTTCAGTAGGTAAATGAGCAACCTGATCCAATTCGATTTGTACTAAATTATTCGTCGGGTTGGGATAAACCTGAATGGTTTGTCCAGTCGGTGATTCGCTGGTGGAAGTAATGGTCTCACACATCGCAGGGATCGTTCCGGTAAAACAAATGGTCGAATCGACAAAATTGCTGCCCAGGCTATCGGCAGCATAACCATTTACAAAACTGCCTGCATCAATGGTGTAATCACCGTCCACGACATCCCAAACAGGATTTTCACCAACGGTGAAAAGGCTCCAGTCCGTTTCCTGGCAACCACTCTCGAAGTCATCGTCGAGCTTGACCAACATGGGATCGTTCCATGAGCCCGCAAACTCATCGGTCATGCCGGACATGATGTACCCTGTCCAGTCTTTCCGGATCATGGGAAATTGTCCACCAGAGCCATTAAAGGACTTGGCCTCCAGGAAGGTGCCTGTCTGGGCATCCAAAAAATAGAGCATTCGTTTGGTCAGGTCCGGGGAAGGGTCAGGATAGCTGGTCGTCTCCAACGCCACGATGAGGGTATCTCCCTTGGCCAGGACGGTAGATCCGACCTCGCTCAGATCAGGAGATGTTCCGTGCAAGGTGGTAGCCCAAATCACATTGCCCTGCTCATCCGTCCGAATCACTGCCGCGTCGACCAGTGCGTTGAAATCAATTTTGGCGATGGTGGTCATACCGGTAATGGCATACCCGCCGTCGGGCATTCCGATGATGTCAAAACCGGAAGACTGGTGGTTGGTTTTGCCGTAGAATTTCGTCCAGAGCAACTCGCCGTCCCGATCGGTTTTTATCACACTTAACCAGATTCCGTTATCATGAAAAGAACGCCCGATAAAAGTCAGGTCACCATTGGCGTTTTCGGTGACATCCCACAGGTCATCAATGCCGTCGCGGTTACCAAAAGATTTTGTCCAAATGGTATCTCCTGTTTCACTGTTTATTTTCAGGGCGTACATGTCGGTGTACGGAGAGTCAGTGTCCGTCCCGTATGACTCGGTCGTGCCGACTACTACCAGATGGTCGTCCTGCAACCGCAGGAGCCCCCGGGCCACGTCTTTATCAGAACCTCCGTAAGTGTTTTTCCAAAGCGCTTCTCCATCGGGTTCGGTGCAGACGACGAGGATGTCATAGTCTGCTTCCAGGACGGTAGTGGCCATGATGTAGTTTCCGTTGTTCAAAGCTGCCACGCGGGGATCAGTATTATCAATCCCGGTGGTCTGGCCATATTTCCTGACCCATTCGACTTCTCCGGTGCAGTCTATTTTGCTCAAATACGGCACCAGTGGCATGTTGAAAGGAGCGGGCCTGTCTTCAAAACCTGTGATGATGTAACCCTGATCAAGCGTCGGAGCCACATCATAGCAGTGGGTAAAATGTTCGGTTTTGTAAAGTTTGTGGAAAGAGGTCAATTGAGCCTTTGATGGATTGGCAATGAATACAGTTGCCAGCAGAAGGGCCATGGCAAATTTTAGCTGGGTGGCGATTTTCTTCATATCATTCTTTTGTGAAATGCAAAACGCACGAAAGGTTTTCCCTTATGTTTCGCGCTGTTTCTGATGAAATCTTTATCGCCGGTAAATAACCTGAGTGCTAATGGTAAAAACAAAAATATAGGTGTGACAAAGCTATGACAGCCTAAAAATGCTGAATAAAATCAAACAGGTTTACCTCGGCAGGCAGGCCAAGTTTCTTCTTTAGCCGCACCCGGGATTTCTGGACGCTGGTCGGGTTGATATTCAATAAGCGGGATATTTCCTTGGTGGAGAGGTTGATACGGATATAGGCACAGTGCCGGAGGTCTTGCTGTGACAAAGCGGTAAATTGCCGGGCCAGTTTTTCGATAAAGCCTTGGTGTACCTGATTGAAATGAATCAGGAAGCGCTCCCAGTCCTCGTCCAGGTTCAGGTTTTGGGAAATGGATTTTTTAAGCGGCTGCAAGGACCGGCCTTCACCATTCTTGCCCGCCTTCTCGATGCGGGAAATTTCTTCCAGCAAGCGTTGAAGGCTTTCATTTTTCTGATACAAATGAAGAGCAGTGGAAGACAATTCCTTGCGCTTGTAGGCAATCTCCAACTGCAGCTTTTGGTTCTCTTCTTCTTTGAGTTGGGCCTCTGTCTCCAATTTTTCGTTCTCCAACTGCTGCTGGCGAATCAATGTTTCATTTAAATTTTTCTCTTGTTCCAGATATTTGATTTTCATCCTCGAACGACTGTAGAAAAGTGCAACCAGCAAGATGACCAACAAAACAAGCACCGCAAGAAACCCTATATAAATCAACCGTTGGCGACTTTTTTCTCTCAGGATTTTGTTTTGTTGGGTCACTTCATTGGTTTGATACTGTACTTCATACTCTGCCATCCTCAATGCCCGTTCGCTCTGAAAGATGCTATCTTTCTGGTTCTCGAATTTTTTTTGAAATTCAAATGCCCGTCTGTAATCTCCCGTTGCCTGGTACAGTTCAGAGAAATGCTTATAAAACTCTCCCAGCAATGCCCGGTCTTTGATTTTCTCCGCCAACGCCAGACCAGCCAACAGGGTATCCCTCGCCAATTGAAACTTTCCCTGCCTGGTATAGCTCTGGCCAAGCTTATTCAGTCCGTCTACATAAATCTGGGTATAGTTCAAACCACGGCTGATGGACAAGGATTCCTTAAAAAATTTTGCTGCCTCCGCATGGTTCCCCTGTTTGAGGTACACCTCCCCGATGTTCAGGTAACTGTTGGCAAAACGCTCCCGGTCGTTGATCTGCGCGTAAATATCCCGGGCTTTTTCCAGGCTCCTGACCGCCAGCGTAAATTCTTGTCTGCTGGCTTGCATGTACCCGGCAATGGTATGGGAGGAAGCAACGCCGAGAGGGTAAGGGTGACGTTCCCAGATCAAGCTGGCTTGCTGGTTATATTCCTTTGTTTTCTCAAGGTCATTGATGCGGTAGTATGTGAGTGCAATGCTGTTCAAGCATTTTCCAATTCCTTTAGCATGGCCCAACATCCGATATACTCTGATTGCCTGCTGGTATTCTGAAATAGCTTCGTCGTACTGCCCGATATCCGTATGAAGCTGCGCTGATAGAAAAAGAATTTCTGCATCGAGAGAGTCCAGTTGTCCCCAGTCAATTTGATTGATGGCCCTGGCGATGCCATTGTTGGCCATCCCTAATTTGCCTTGATAGCGATTGGCACTGCTCTTTAAATAGAATAGCTGTTTTTCATTTCGGGTGGCACTCTCTTCCTCTAACAGGCTGAGAAAATACAGCACACTGTCTGGATTTGTATGCTGGTGTTGAAAAGCCTTATCGACATATTGATTGGATTTGTGTGATAACGGAACGGGGGTTTTCGATGACGAGTGGACGCATGCAAGAGTTGAAAGACATAAACATGTCGAAAAAATAAAAAAGCTTAGGGGTGCCTTTTGAAGTCTCACATTTGTATCCATGAAATAACCCTTTCTGCTTTGTGATGAGCCTGGAAGCCCACCAGCTCTAAAAATGTAAAACTAATGAGTAATCAGCAAACCGCCATGAAGCCCCCGTTAAACGAATCTATGTTTTGGTACCGAAAGCGGCGGCTGTTTTAATCATTACAAATTCCACCAATAATTAAATTTTAAAACCAACGCCCGGTTACGCGTTTGAGAAAAATCAGAATCAAAATTATTGGTGTAAACGATGAACAGGTCCGATGCCGGGCTGTAGCGCCATTGGAATCGCAGGTTGAGGTTCACATTTTCCGACTGGTTATTGTATTGGACAAAATTGGTAAGAAAGATTTTATTGGTGACCGTCACGTCGATGCGGGGACCGACCAGCCACAAATCGAAATCTCTGTTTTTGAGCCCTTCCGGCAGTCGCTCATCGGCATCAAAAGTGATGTGGTTATACTGTGCCGCCAGGCCAATGGCCACATAGGGCTGGAAGCGATAACCCACTTCCCCGCCAAGGTTTAAGCGGAACCCATCCGCATAATAACCACCATACCGAAAATTGGACGACCAGGTAAACAGGCTCTGTGGTGTAGAGCTGTAATTCATCCCAAAAGAGTTCCAATCGTGCGTAGTTCCGGTGGCCAGGGTATCGCCCGCAAAATTGGTGGGATCAAAAGGGTCAAGCAATTCAACGTAGTTGCGCGCCGTCCAGATGAAGAATTCGCTCCGGTCGAGGAAGTTGACATTGTAAATGACGGGCGTCTCGTTTTCAATATGCCGCATGTTTTCATCGAAAAAATATTCCAGCTTGAACGAGGGGCCGTGGCTGACAATCTTTGACGAACTTTTCGGGAAAAACAGCTTGCCCCCTTCCAGTTCAACGGTATTGAAACCGGTACGGGGCACGAACCCCGTTTCCGCCCGAAAATTCTCTCCGACCTGCTTGTACTCCAATTCAAAATTCCACTCCTTGGCACTGTACCCAATTTTCCCGGCCATGATCTGGTCTTTGCCGTCCAGATCGGGACTGAAGGATTTCAGGTACAGCAGTTTACCGTTCCAGATGTTGTTTTTCGAGGCGAGGTTGTATTCAAAACCGAGGTTGCGGTTGTACTTTTTAATGGATTCTTTGTCCGTCACTTGGTCGTAATCGAAAGTTTCTTTATTGACAAAAATAGCCGTGACGTTACTGCGGGCAAAAACCTGACGTTGCAGGGCGAGCACCCCAAAGTTTTGTGCCGGCGTCCCTTCTCCATCTTCTCCGGTCTGCATGTTCAAGGCACCGATCCGCCAATTTTTATTCAGCTTGCCACTGAGCCTTGCCCCAAAGCGAATCGGAGCATTAAGACCAATACGACGGGAAAAAAAGGGCCGCAGGGTACGGTCTCCAAAATTGGCGAACAGGTCGGCATTTTCCAGGAAAAACTGTCGGCGTTCCGGAAAAAACAGTTCGAACCGATCGAGGTTGGTCTGCTGCACATCCACTTCCACCTGTGAAAAATCAGGGTTCACCGTCAGGTCAAGATTGAGCGAAGAGGAGAGGGCCACCTTGGCATCCACACCTACGTCTCCGCGAAAATCGGTTTCCTCATTGCTTTCCAGATCTTTGCTGATGCCACCAAGTGCATATGGAATAACCGAAACATTCGATCCCTGGACTGGCGGTGGCTCATCCCAAACGAGCACGCCGGTGTACGCCAGCGAAGCGGTCGGAAATTGGCGCGGCACGGGAGCCCACGCAGATTTTTCGGCCGCCTTTAAATCAAGCCGGCTGAAGTTGACTCCCCAACGGTCGATGCCTTTTTTGTAGCGGAGGGTTTTGAACGGAACGGCCATTTCAAAAACCCAGCGGTCGTCGGTGGCCTTCACAGCCGATTCCCATTTGTTTTCCCAGCTCAGATCGATGTTTCCGCCATTGAACATCAGGCCGTCCCACTGTGCCCCCTGTGCGTTGGAACCAAAAGAAAAACCGTTCGTCTGGTCGTCGAAAGGGTCGAGAAAAAGCAGGAAGTTGTCATTTTTGCCAAAAGAAAAATCCCTGCGCAGTGACTCGACCATCCATGGCCCTTCCTTGCCGTCCATGCAAACGGCCAGCAGGTACAGTTTTTCATCATCGTAAAGCATCCGCACCTCCGTTTTCACCACTGCCTTGCTGGTATCCATCGGCAGCACCTGATGAAATTCAGAGGTAACTTCTGCTTTTTCCCAGGCGGCATCCAGGGCCATCCCATCTATTTTAATGGAAGTAGTTGCCCGGTGAATATGGTACTCAAAAGCGGCATTTTCCTTTTGTGCAAATAGGAAAGAGGCGGGAAAAAACAAGATCAACAGGAAAAACAGGTCGCGAAAGTTTGGCATGTCCAAGTTCATTTTGAAAGCAGGAAGATGAGAAAAATATGGCAATTCCTTTTAATAAAAATTACGTCCGGTCGCAGCACCATATTTATTTTCAGCATTATCCAGTGACGTCCCTTCTTCTACGTGTTTTAGCATTTCTGTTCCACAACAGCCTCATCCTTTTTTACTTTTGCAAAAACAACCAGACCCATAAAATGAAGAAATTACTGATCGCACTCCTCCTGTTGTTTCCCTTCTTCTCCTTTGCACAGGACGTTCCCATCGAAACCATCATTGAAGACATCCGGGCACTGATCAAGGCAGGCAAACTGGCCGATGCCGAAAACCTGACCAACCGCTACATCGTGGACGATCCCGTCAACATTGACCTCTTGATGATGAAGGGCAATGTGGTGCTGAACAAATACATCATCGAAGAACAGGCCCAACTCTCCCTCCGCCCCAACTACGAAGAGGATATTTATAAACTAAGCCAACTGGAAAAAGGCCCCACCCCGGTGACGGTCGATCAAAAAACTGCTAAACGAGTGGCCAAATTATGGAGCGCCGCCGCCACGCTCGACCCCTCCCGGGAAGACCTTCACCTGGGGGTTTGCCAGGTTTATGCCATTTCGGGCATGAAAGATGAATTACTGGCCTACCTGCCCGTTGCCAAAGAGAAAGCTGCAGGCCTCAATGAACTTCATATCCAATTGGCTCGCTACGCACAAAACCTGAAAGAAAGGGGAGATTTTGATGCCAGCATCGAGGTGTACAAAAAAGTGGCCGAAATGTACCCTGAATACCCCGGCCTCATAAGTGATATTGCCGCAGAATATTTCTACGCCGGCCAATTAGAAAATGCCCGGACCTATCTCAAAAAATCCATTGCTGTCTCCAATGCCGATGAAGCCACGCTGGGCAATGCTTTTTTTCTAGGCTCGCTGATGGGGGATTATGACACGGCCCTGGAAGCCATCCGACAGCTGCCAGGCAATGGCGACGTACTGTACGAAGGCATTTTAAAATTTTATAGAAATGAAAAAAAATGGGAAAAAACAATCAAACGTTTTTTAGAAGAAAACCCCGACAGCTCCGATGCAAAAGCAGCTGAAGTGCTGATTGCCGAAGATTTTAAATTGAACGTAGAGAATTATATTGGCATTATTGAAAACGACCTGGGCGACCCTACCAAAATCCTGGTACACGAAAAATTCAGGGAGATCAAAGAATTCCTGCCAGCCTTCAACGCTGCCGAAACCTATACCTACAACCAGCGTTACGATGCCGCCGTATCCATCTTTTCCGAGATAGAACAACAAAATTTTGCCCTCGATACTGATGATCAGGAACAGTACCTGTTTTACTATGCCTGGGCCCTCCACCAAAACGACCAACAGGAAGAGTCGACCAAAAAATGGGAGCAGCTGCTCGGTTCCGAAGATTTTTATAAAAAAAGCGCTGCTCACTGGTTCGTTGGCAAATACTACTTCGACCAGGGCGACAAATCAAAAGGAAGGGAGTATTTTGCCAAAATGGCCGTCGACCCATCAGCCTCCAAGTACGCAACCATGTGCTGGAATTATATGGGAGAGTAAGTTTTCAGTTTGGCAGTCTACAGTTTGGCAGTCATGCATTGTACTAAAAGCTGCCCAACTGTGGACTGACGAACTGACGAACTACGGACTGCCAACTGATCTCCTGTCATTCATTTTTCAAAAAAACTGCCATTTTGACCGCATTTTTCCAGTGGCAAAAATATTGATGCCAGCCAGGGTTGGTGCAAAGATGCGCTGCTCCAAACGGCCGTTTGGAAATTATATTTATCATAACAAATAGCATGTTTAAAAAACTGAGAGATATGGCCAAGAAAAATGTAGCTCCCGAAAAGGAGCAAGAAAACAACGACGCCAACGTGGATGAACTCGTCGCCGACAGCCCGGTGGAAGAATCTCCAGAAAATGGAGAGCAGGACGAGGAATCCGGTCCCGTTGATGAAACCATCGAGTTGAAGCAGCAAGTGGGAGAGCTGAAAGAAAAATACATCCGTTTGGTAGCTGAATTTGAAAATTTCAAAAAACGCTCGGTCCGTGAAAAACTGGACTGGATGAAAACGGCTTCCCAGGATACCCTGTCGGCCCTCTTGCCGGTGCTGGATGATTTTGACCGCGCCAAGAAGTTTGCCGATGGCGAAGATGGAAAAGGAGCAGGACTGGGAGAAGGCGTAGAGCTCGTGTACCAAAAATTATACACGACCCTGAAACAAAAAGGACTGGAACCGATGGAGACCAACGGAAAAGTGTTTGATTCAGAATTTCACGATGCCATCACTGAAATTCCCGCTCCCTCAGATGACCTCAAGGGCAAAATTGTAGATACCATCGAAAAAGGGTACCGATTAAATGACAAGATCATCCGCCACGCCAAAGTGGTGGTTGGAAAATAAATGAATGGTTGGATGGCTGGATGGTTGAATGGTTTAGCTTACCGTTCAGTTATCTAAACAAATTTCCATTTGTGCAATATGACAACAATGGCAAAAAGAGACTATTATGAAGTATTGGGAGTGCCGAAGAGTGCAGATGAATCAGCTTTAAAGAAGGCTTACCGGAAGTTAGCGCTGAAGTACCATCCTGACCGCAACCCGGATGATAAAAAGGCTGAAGAAAAATTCAAAGAAGCGGCCGAGGCGTACGAAGTGTTGAGCAATCCTGAAAAAAAGGCCCGTTACGACCGCTATGGCCATGCCGGCGTTGACCCGAACATGAGCGGTGGTTTTGGTGGCCGGGGCGGTATGACGATGGAAGATATCTTCTCCCAGTTCGGCGATATCTTCGGTGGTGGAGGCGGCAGTCCGTTCGAAGAATTTTTCCGGGGTGGCAGAGGAGGGGGCCGACCAAAGGGAAAACGGGGAAGCAACCTGCGCATTAAAGTAAAACTGACCCTCGAAGAAATTGCTTCGGGCGTCACCAAAAAAATAAAGGTAAAAAAACAACGCATCTGTGACACCTGTGGTGGCAGTGGCGCCAAGGACAGTGGTTCGGTCGCAACCTGTAGCACCTGCAGGGGCTCCGGAGTAGTCAGGCAGGTGAGGAATACCTTTTTGGGGCAAATGCAGACGACAACGACCTGCCCTACCTGCCAGGGTACTGGTGAAGTTATTACCGCTAGTTGTTCTACTTGCAAAGGAGATGGCCGGGTCTACGGCGAAGACATGATCGAAATTGAAATTCCGGCGGGCGTATCAGAAGCCATACAACTGTCGATGTCGGGTCGTGGAAATGCAGGTGCAAAAGGTGGACCTGCCGGAGATCTGCTCATCAATATCGAAGAAGTACCGCACGAACATTTGCAGCGGGACGGACTAAATGTTATCTACGAACTCCATCTCAATTTTGCCGACGTAGCCCTGGGCACTTCGGTTGAAGTCCCCACGATCGATGGCCGCGTAAAAATCAAAGTCCCGGCCGGGACACAAGCAGGGAAAATTTTCCGCCTGAAAGGAAAAGGATTTCCCTCTGTTCAAAGCTATGAGCACGGCGACCAACTGATCCACGTCAATGTTTGGACGCCTAAGAAACTGAACAGTGAGGAAAAAGCACTGTTGGAAAAGATGCGGGACATGTCCAATTTCGATCCCGACCCAGGCAAAGGTGACCGGGGGTTCTTTGATAAGATGCGGGATTATTTTAATTAAGACTGGCGGACGACAGACGGCGGACAATTCAAATGAATTTAGCAAAATAAAAAAAATCGGCTTGATGGCGAATAGGCTGTCAGGCCGATATAGTTTTTGGGAAATCCAAATGATTCTTTTTGACAATCCTTTGGCAAACAATCTCCCCTGCTTAACCCTCCCTTTTCCTTTTTTTCCCCTATTTTTGAATAATTTTAAAGGTCAGCCGTTTTAACTGAACCTTTCATCCTCGTAAGACCTGTAATAAGCTTTTAGCGATTTGCATTTGACGATAGCTAAAAAAACTATAGACTAATCGCTCACAGCTTAAAGCTTAACAAAAAGACCGGGGAATCCCGTGAACTGATTACAACCCATCATGCGCATTATCCCGCTGCTCATATGTATTTTATTTATTATGACTGCCCCCGCAGTGACAGCTCAGAATTGTGGGTGTGCGGAGGATCAGAACTGCCCTTTCAGCTTTACTCCCAATAGTACCACCACTGTTTGCTACGACGTAGAGGATGCCTTTAATAATGACCTTGCCAACCCCGATCAGGGAGTTTGCGGTGTCTCGGTGTTTTTTGAAAGTGATGAAATCGGATCTTTTGATCTGACGTTGACCGCCCCCAATGGAACCGCGGTACAGTTCACAGGTACAACGGGCAATTGCAACAACTGGACCCTGATTTCCACCTGGGATATTTTGTTTGTTCCTTGCGGTGAGCTATGTACCCCCGACACCATCAACGGATGTGAACTCCCCTGTACCTTCGACAACTGTCCGTCCGATTGCCTGTGGCCCAACGCCATGATGACCGGCTCTTATCTGCCGTACAACGGCTGCCTGGAAGATTTTAACAACGGGCCCGTCAACGGGGAGTGGTGCCTGACCATTGACAACAGTGCAACTTTTCAGGGAGGGACCATTTTCGATTTTGAAGTCCTCCTCTGCGACCAGTCAGGTTTCGAATGCTGTGATGCCGATGCGGGCAACCTGGCCTTCGAACCCGATGTAGATGCCTGTGAGGGAGACAGTGCACTGCAACTGACGCCCGAACCAATGTATGGAGCGGTAGTGCCCGACCCTTCCGAATATGGCTACACTTACGCCGTTTTTTCTAATGGCAGCCTGATTGCCCTCGACACAACAACAGACTTTCGAACTTATACTTTAGGTTCTTATCAGTTATGCGGCATTTCCTACCTGCTGGAAGATTCGTTAGACTTGCCCGCCATCGGCACGTCCCTTTCCGCCGCCGACATTTATGATAACCTGATCGGCCCAACGCCTGATTTTTGTGGAGATATTGACACCAACTGTATCATCATCAATATTTTTGAACCGCCACCAGTGGCTTCCCTCACCGACTCTATCTGTTTTGGCGATACCCTTTTCATCGGAAACAATCCATATGATGAAAGCGGTTTTTTTATTGATACCATTCAGTCTGTAGGTGGTTGCGACAGTATCGTCCACCTGGATTTAACAGTGCTGGCGGCCGATACGACAGAGATTATTACCAGCGTCTGCAACGATGAAGAATACATCGTCGGGATGGACACATTTGACGTTTCTGGCATGTATGAAACTTTGTTGCAAAATCAATTTGGGTGCGATAGCCTCGTGATGCTTGATTTGACGGTACTGATGCCTTTTGAGACCAATTTGACCGAAACCATTTGCCTGGGCGACACCTCGTGGATAGGCTCCACTCCTTATTTCGAAACGGGCATATTCTCCGATACATTGCTGACAGTTTTGAATGGATGTGACAGCATCGTCAATCTCGACTTGACGGTAGTAGAAGTCAACCTATCCATCGACCTGCCCGATACCCTAACCTGTTTCACAACGGCTGTCACCCTTACGGGAAATGCACTCACTTCTCTGGGGACGTTGACCTACCAATGGGAAACCGATGATGGAAATATTACCTCAAATGCCAATGCGGCATCCGTCCAGGTCAATGAACCGGGCATGTATTATCTGACGGTGACTGCTGCTAACTGTGCTGTGGTCGATTCCGTTTTTGTCGAAGAATCAGCTGATGATCCAACAGCCATTGCCCTGGCTATTTCGCCAGAATTATTGACCTGTGTGGTCGATTCCGTTCAATTGGACGCAAGCACTTCGAGCGGTGGGCCGAATCTGACCTATTTGTGGACAGGCAATGTTTCCACTCCAAATTCATCAACACCTTTTATCACCGAACCTGGCATTTACGAAGTGCTGGTAACCAATACGGATAATGGCTGCACTGATACAGATGCCATTGAAATTTTTCAAAATATAAATGTTCCAAATGCTGATCCCGGACAGCCAGATACGCTGTCCTGCTCTGTAACCTCCTTGTTTTTAGACGGGTCAGGATCTACTCCCGCTGGCAATATTTCTTTTGAGTGGACAACCATTTTAGATGGAAATTTTATTTCTCCAACCAACATTCCCAACCCTGAAGTAAACGCCTCCGGCATTTATCAATTAACAGTGACCCACCTGACCAGCGGCTGTTTGGACTCTGCCCTCGTGGGCATCAGCAACGACCAGAACTCTCCTTTAGCGGTTATCGACATATCCAATCCTTCAATATTGAGCTGTGTGGTCGATACCGTCTTTCTGGATGGCAGCAACTCTGAAAATATTTCCGATGTCACTTTTGAATGGATCGGTAATATTGCCGATGGGCAAGGCACTGAGATAGCAACCGTAACCGAAGCAGGGGAATTTTCTTTGGCCCTTTTCAATACCGTCACCGGGTGTTCCGATACCACTACCGTAGTGGTTGATTCCAATTACACTACGCCAATCGCCGATGCCGGTGTTGGCCCTGATGCTATTACCTGCCAGGACCCCGATGAAAATATCGGGGGCATCAACACGACTATCGGAGCCAATATCCTGCACCAATGGACTTCCTCTCCAGAAGGTGAATTACAACTGCCCGCCACCAGCCCTTTTGCCGTGGCCATTGCTCCCGGCACTTATTACTTGACCGTTACGAATACCATCAGCGGATGTACGGCAGTTGACTCCGTTTTTGTAGACGATGCCATAGAGCCATTGGAAGCGATTGTCATACCGGACATGGGAGAGTTGACGTGCGAGGAGCCGACGTTTGTGCTGGATGGCAGTGCATCTATTTATCCACCCAACGTCAACATCGATTGGTACAACTCTGCCGGCGACAATATTTCCAATCAGCTTTCATTTGAAATCAATCATCCAGATTCCTTTTTGTTGGTACTGGAATTTGGTGTCTGCATAGATTCGGCCCTGGTAGAAGTCACGGGAATTCCGTCCCTGCCATTTGCGGACGCCGGTGCAGATGTATTTGTCGATTGCTTTTCAGGGCAGGCTGTTTTAGATGGCAGCAATTCTGATGTTGGCAGTAATTACACCTATCAATGGATTCCGATCAACGGTGAAATCATACTCGGTGCGTCCGGCCTGTCACCAACGGTAGAAGGCATTGGTGAATATGAAATAGAAGTATTGGACACCAACACAGGTTGCTCAACGTTTGATACTGTTCAGGTACTACTGGACTCCATCGCCTGCATGCCAGACGTGGATGCTGGTGCAGACGGAACGGTTTTCTGTTCACCCGTCCTCATTAATTTGCAGGGCAGTGGTTCAGTTGGTCCCAATATCAGCTATGAATGGACGATGTTACCTGATTCCATTTTGACCGATCAAAGCCTGAATCCGCTGGTAAGTGAAGGGACTTATGTTTTAGCCGTTACAAACGAGGCAGTTGGCCTGACGGCTTTTGACACTGTAGTCGTCGTGCCCGACACCGTCGCACCGATCGCTGATATCGGTCCATTCCTTTTGGCATTGACCTGCCCTGAACTGGAGTCATGCTATTCTTTGGACGTAGCCGGTACTTCCCAGGGCGCTGATTTTTCATATGAATGGGCCAGCCTGTCCGGTAACTTTTGTACTCCGACCGATATTTTGAATGTTGAAGTTACGGGCGCAGGCACTTATGAACTGGTTGTAACCGACAATAGCAATATGTGTACAGCGATGGATAATGTTATTCTTCAACTGGCGGATACGTTGGTGGACGTTGAAATTGTGCTGGATGATGTACAGATGGCCTGCGGTGCAACCGACACGGTCATTAGCGCTAATGTTTTGCCCAATAGCAGCAATCTCGATTTTTCCTGGACCTCCTCCGGAGATATCTTAAACGGTCAAAATACACCTACTGTCACTGTTAACGCTATTAACCAGGAAGATGTATTTTATTTGACGGTAACGAATAACATCAATCAATGTACAGACGTCGACTCGATCAGTGTGTTTGCTCCCGTCAACTGCGAACCCCTCTGTGCCGCCAGTGTCACGGGCGTTATTGATTGTAACAACAGTTCGGTACAATTGAGTGCATTTGGCTCTTCCATGGATACCAGTATCACCTATCTGTGGACCGCCCTGACGGGCAACCTGTGTGGTGGCGAAACCAGTGATACAGCTTGCGCCGATGCCGCCGGCATCTATCGACTGACAGTTTCGAGGACTTATCCAAATGGTGCTGTTTTTACCGCTGCCTGCGATGTTTCTGTGGAGGACAACAGTCAACCACCGTTGGCCAACGCTGGCCTCAACGATGATTTGAATTGTATCGATGAAACACTCGAACTGGACGGAACTGGCTCGGATGCCGGCCCCAATATTATTTATCAATGGAGTACCAATGCAGGGTCTATTTTAGATGGATCAACTACCCTCACTCCCGAAGTAGGTGAGCAGGGGACTTATGAACTAACCGTAACCGATACCTTAACAGGGTGCTCCGCCACAGATGATGTACTGATTGGAGAAGACCTCGCCCAACCCAATGCCGAAGCTGGCGCTGACCTGTCCATCACCTGCGCCTCCAATTCGGTTTTGTTGGACGGCGAGACCTCGATCACGAATGCTGTCTTTCTCTGGACAACCAATAATGGAAGCATCTGTAGCAACCCCAACCAAGAAGATATCAACGCTTGTGCACCGGGTCTCTATTATTTCACAGTCACCAACTCAGTCAACGGATGTAGCGCTACCGATAGTGTTTTGGTCGATGCAGATGAAGGTTTTCCAGTAGTCAATGTCGGTGGCACCCTAGAGTACACTTGCATCGACACCGTGTTTACCATTCCTTCTAACATTACGGAGCCAGGGTCAGGTGTGCTGGATTTTTCATGGGACACTGCCGACGGCTGCTTTTCGTCTGATACAAACATCATGCAACCGACCGTCAACTGCCCCGGCACCTATGTTTTGACCGTAACCGACCTGGTAAACAATTGCTCGTCAGAGGCCATTGTCATTGTCGAAGACAATACGGCCCCTCCGGTCGCCGATGCTGGTATGACCAATGAAATCAACTGTAGCCAGCTAACTCTCCAACTTGATGGGAGCAACTCTTCCCCTGCTGGTCAGCTGGATTTCAACTGGACAACACAGGACGGCAATTTTCTTTTTGGTGAAACAACAGCCTCGCCCGTCATTGATACCGCCGGAGTGTACAAATTAGTCGTAACTGACCAAACCAACCAATGCCAGGACTCCACCACTGTCAACATCTCCATCGACGCTGACATACCTGTGGTGAATGCCGGACTTGACACATCTATCACGTGTACCCGTTTGGAGTTGAGCCTCAACGGAAATGGCTCCGCCGTTGGTACTGACATCGAATACGCATGGGCAGGGCCGGGCATCGTTTCCGGAGGCAATACATTGGAACCGCTGATTAACGAAACCGGCGAATATATTTTGGAAGTGACCGACACCAGCAATAGCTGTGTGGTGACCGATACCGTTTTGGTCATTTTTGATACCATTTCCCCCAGCGCCGTTATTACCGCTTCACAAACGCTTTTGATTACCTGTGACATAACTACCCTGCCACTGAGCGGCTCAAACTCCACCCCTTCGGGAAATGTCAGCTATGAATGGACGACAACTGACGGAGAAATTACCAACGGGGATGTCAGTGTAACCGCAACCATCGGCAGTGGAGGTACCTACACCTTGACGGTTACTGATTTGCTGAACGGATGCACCCACCAACAAGACATCTTTGTGGATGAGGACACCCAGGCACCTTTTGTCAACGTCGTGCTACCTGATCTTTTGACTTGTGATTCCACCTCCGTCCAACTCGAAGTACTACCTCCCACCAATCAACCAATTTATAATTTTGCATGGAGCGGCCCCGGACAGATTTTGAACGAAGAAACCGCAACACCAACCGTTTTCGAAACGGGTATTTACAATATAATCGTCACCGACACCTCCAATGGATGTGCGGGAGACAGTAGTGTCGTCGTGATTCAAGACATCAGCCTTCCGGACGCTGAGGCCAGTGCAATTGGTATCCTCGACTGCGACAACCTGACAGCTATGGTCACCGGAGAGGGGTCGACCGAGTCCGGGGTCATTTATCAATGGGTCACAACCTCTTCCGGAACCATCGCCACACCCAATGCGCTTACTTCTGAAGTAAATGCCGCAGGTGATTATTTTCTGATTGTTACCAAACTGGAGAATGGCTGTAAAGACACCGCAGAGACAAAAGTGATCGCCAGTTCCCTGCCCATTGTAGACGTACTCCTGTCTTTCGATCAGCCGGACTGCCTCGACTCCGAAGGCATTATTTTTATCGATAGCATTATCGGTGGCACACCGCCTTATTCTTTCTCTCTTGATGACAGCCTGTTTCTCAATTATCCGCAGTTCAGTTACCTCGATCCAGGTGCTTATAATCTTTTGGTCGAAGACGTGAACGGCTGCTCTTGGGATGCCGATGTGTCTCTTTTACTGCCCAATGAAATCTACGTTGAACTGGGCGAAGATATTTACATCAGCCAGGGACAAAATGCAGATTTAGAGGCGCAGGTAAGTTTGTCACTAAACGACATAAACAGTGTCGTTTGGACCAACCTGCCCGATTCCGCCGATTGTCCCGATTGTCTTGCGCAAGAGGTATTTCCGCTTGAAACGACCACCTTTTACGTGGAGGTAACCGACTCTACCGGCTGTATCGGCTCCGATAATGTAACTGTATTTGTGAGCGAAGAAGATCCTTTCTTCGTCCCCTCTGGCTTCACGCCCAACGGAGATAACATCAACGACCGCCTGATCTTTTTTGCAGGCAAAAACATTGAAAATGTCCCGTCCTTTTCTATCTACGACCGCTGGGGCAACCGTGTTTTCCATCAGGAAAATTTTGAACCCAACAATCCCCTTTATGGCTGGGATGGCAACTTTGAAGGCCGCCCCATGCGCCCGGCTGTTTTTGCCTGGAAAGCCGTGGTGGAATTTTTAAATGGAAAACGCAAAGTATTTTATGGAGACTTGACGTTGGTACGGTAGCATTTATTTCCCTTATTTTTCTCCTAAAGATAATTCCTGATTTCCCGCAGAGGTTCGCAAAGTTTCCCATAGAGTCAGACAGCGTTTGTAAAAAAACTCAGCGAGACTTTGCGAGAAACTTTGCGAACCTCTGCGGGAAACTACGCCATACGGGCCAATTCAATTAACTCCAAAAAAAGTAAAAAAATAAAAACAAGGCTGCGCAACTTTTATCTGTGCATTTTCATCCTTTTAAAAAAATCAACCTTAACATGACTCACTTTTTACGTTTCCTTTTTATTTTAATTTTTTTATCAAATTGTACCTACGGTCCTTTTTCACAAAACACAGCACTCGATAATTATTTCAACCAATTAATTCAGGAAAAAGAAATCCCCGGAATGTCCATTGCCATCATCAAAAATGGAGCGTTGGACTACAGCAATTCTTTCGGCATCCAGGCCGCCGATTCCAGAACACCGGTCGACAACGAAACTATTTTTGAAGCGGCATCTTTAAGCAAACCCGTTTTTGCCTATGCCGTCATAAAATGGGCAGAAGCCGGAAAATTTGACCTCGACAAACCGTTGTACGAATACCTGGAATATGAAGATTTAAAACACGATGAGCGCTATAAAAAAATAACGGCCCGGATGGTACTGAGCCATACCAGCGGCTTACCAAATTGGAGAAACAATAAGCTCGAGTTCAGGAGCGACCCCGGTGAAAAATTCGGCTATTCAGGAGAAGGTTTTGGTTATCTAATGTTGGTGTTTGAAAAAATTACCGGACAAAAAACAGAGGATTTCATGAAAGCCGTAGTACTCGATCCACTGGGCATGAAAAACAGCAGCTATACCTGGGAAAAAAGATTTAATGAAAATTATGCAGCACCACACGATGACCTCGGTTTCGCAGGAAATAAACGCCGCCCAAAGACAGCTCATACCGCCTACTCTTTACAAACCACAGCGGAGGATTATGCAAAAATTATTTTAGCTCTTTTAAATAATAAAGGATTAAAAAAAGAAACCATTGCCGGCATGCTCACGCAGCAGGTCGCCGTAAAAAAAGACCATAAAAAAGTCGGATGGGGATTAGGCTGGGGATTGCAAAAAACCGACCGTGGGAATTCCTTCTGGCACTGGGGCGACAATGGTACCTTCCGTTGCTTTATTATGGCTAACACTAACACCAAAGACGGGTTTGTTTATTTTACCAATAGCAATTATGGCTTGTCTATTCTTTCCGATGTACACGATAAAGTATTTAATGAAAAATCCCCTGCCGCAGTGTGGCTGGATTATAGAACGGAGCCAGCACCAAGGGCCCAATTAGCAAAATCTATTTTATCAGACGGATTTGAAAAAGCAATTATTCCATATTTAAATAATAAAAAAGAATTTCAGGACACCATTTTATTAAATGCCTGGAAAATGAACAACGTCGGTTATAAAATAATGAATTACGGAAAATATGAAGATGCCAAAAAAGTATTTATGCTGAATATAAAAGCCTTTCCCAAAAACTCAAACACTTACGATAGTTACGCCGAGGCTTGCTTGAAAAATGGCGAACAGGAATTGGCCAAAAAATATTATCAAATTGCTTTTGAAAAAAACAAAGAAAATAAAATCGCAGCAAGTATTGTCCAACAATTAAGTGAAAACAATTCAGGAAATACCACTTTCACCTTTACCGACTATCCCTATGCTAAGCACGTTGCATTGGCTGGTTCTTTTAATAATTGGAACTCTTTATCATTACCTTTTGTCAGAAAAAATGGCGCCTGGGTTTGTACGATTGATTTAGAGCCGGGCACTTATGAATATAAATTTATCGTGGATGGTGTATGGACGCCCGACCCGGAAAACAGGGAAATAATAAATAATGACGGGAATATTAATTCGGTACTAAAAGTGGAATAGGACACAACTTAAGTTTCCCGCAGAGTAACGCTAAGTTTTTCACAAAACTCTGCTGTGTCATTTCGAAATAACACTGTTTTACGCTGCGGGAAATTACGTCATGCCTTATTTTTCTCCTCTAAATATTTCTCGTATCCCAGCTTGTCCAATTTTTTATACTTAACCGCAACCCCCGCCGCCAGACTTTTTTTATAAGCAATCATTTTTTCCAGCAACGCTTCATCTCCGGCCGCTAATATTTCAGCCGCCAAAAGCCCCGCATTTTTTGCGGCGTTCAATGCGACCGTGGCCACCGGCACGCCGTTCGGCATTTGTAAAATGGACAAAACGGAGTCCCAGCCATCAATTGAATTGGAGGATTTAATCGGCACCCCGATCACCGGCAATGGGGTTAAGGAAGCAACCATCCCCGGCAAATGAGCAGCCCCGCCCGCACCGGCAATAATCACTTTTATTCCCTTGGTATGTGCCTTTTTGGCAAACCTGAACATACGGTCCGGCGTGCGGTGCGCCGATACAACAGTGAGTTCAAACGGAATATCAAATTCTTTTAAAATATCGGCCGCCTGCCGCATGATCGGCAGGTCGGAATCGCTGCCCATGATGATAGAGATCATTTGATTGCTGATTTTTGACTTCCCGACCTAGGGTACGGGATGTTACTTCGTTCAAGTTGATTGTTAATTATTTTTTCGCCCACTCGCCCACTCTAAAAAGTTCCCGCCGCTTCCCGGTAGATCATCGTAAGCATAGTCTGGCCGACGGCACGTAAAGTGCGAATGTCGATTACATCCATGTTGTCGTTATGGGTGTGCCAGTGTTTGCCAAAGGCATTATTGGTCCCGGCTGGTTTCGGCGTACCGATGATATCGATCATGGGAATTTTTGCGATGGTATTGACGAAGAAATGATCGTCGGTTATTCCGCCAGCCGTTTCATTTACAAAGAAACGGCCATACCCCAGTTCCTGTCCGAGTGCCCAGACTTTATTGACAAGTTGCGGAGCAAAATTCATGGAATATGCCTCTTTCAGAAATTTTGTGTTACGGGCACCAACCATATCCAGCAAGATTGCATACTTGGGTCTATACCCCGCAGGTACCATATTCCTGGACCAGTGCTGAGAGCCCAGGGCCCAGCTCTCCGGTTTGGAGTCAGCGCTTTCGTTGTCACCGTGATCTTCCGCGTCAAACAAAATAAAATCGACACCAATGTCAGTTGGGTTCGCTTGCAATTGACGGGCAATTTCCATGATGACGCCCACGCCGCTGCCGCCATCATCCGCACCAAGAATGGGTTCGTCCCTTCTTTCCGTACTCAATTCCGAGTCGGCAATGTGCCGGGTATCCCAATGAGCGGCCAGTAAAATTCGGGTACTCGCAGCAGGATTATATTGCGCAATGATATTGAAGCAATTCAACTCAGTGCCGGTATATGCTTTTACTTTGAATGGCTGTTCGGTCACTTTCAAACCATACCCCTCAAATTTTTTCACCAGCCAATTTTTAGTGGCTACATGGCTGGGCATGTTTGGCAAACGGGGGCCGAAGGCCACTTGTTTTTCAACGAATGAAAAGGCAGAGTCCCGATTAAATTTCGGAACAGCCGGGGTTGGCTTATTCTCCGGTGGAGGCGGTTTTTCCGTCTCTGTGATACAACCAATGATCGAGAAAATAAAAAGGATAAAAAAAACGCTGATTGTATTTTTAAAAAAATGCATTTAATTATTTTGAGAATGTTTTTTCGATTTAGAAATAATCAGGCGGCAAAGGTATTTAAAGTAACTCGGATTGTTAATCCGAGTGCGCGCTGCTCGGATTAACGGTCCGAGTGCGTGCTGCTCGGATTAACGGTCCGAGTGCGTGCTGCTCGGATTAACAATCCGAGTTACAAAAATGGTGTTAGCGCCGGCAGCACTAACACCATTGAAAATGAACTCAATTATTCTTCCGAAAAATAGAATTTACATCTTCTTTATTTCCTCCAACAGTGCATCCGTGGAAGCATGGTCCTCGCCTCCAGATTTGGCCATCGCAATGGCTTTGTTGGCGGCCTTCAGTGCTTTGCCTTTTTTTCCGAGGCGGTAATAAAGGGCGGCCACTGTATCATTATTGTAATAGTTGCTTTCCATTTTTATGGATTGTTTTGCCCACTTCAACGCACATTTCAATAATTTCTTTTCCTGCACTTCTTCGTAAAAGATCCAGGCATATTCATTTAATTCATCCCAGCTCTGTGCAGGAAATTTTTTATAGAATGCATTGGTCGCATTCGCAAACCCCGACCAGTCTTCACGCTGTGCATAATAGCCCATTTTCAGGCGGCCCGCCATTTCTGCCCCTTTTTCCGGGTACATCCTTGTGTACAACGTTTCGATACTTTTCAGGTCTTCTTCCTTTTCTGCTTTGCTCACCTGGTTTTGCACCAGTTCATTTATTTTGGCCGATACGGCCCGGTCTCCTAAGTGCTCCTCGTAATCTTTTTTATTATCAACAATATGGGCCGCCATTTTTGAGTCGAGGCTGGTCACCATGCGGTAAATAAATTCCCGGTTTTCCTTGGTGTTCCAATCTTTTTGTGTCGCCAAATACTCCTCTGCCACTTTTTCATAGGTACCGTCCATGGCATCCAACTTTGCCAGGGCGAGGTTGTACAGCAGATCTGGGCTGCGGTCACCTGCTTCATATTTCATGGCGATGCTCCCCATGTTTTTATTTGGGTCAAGGGCTGCTTCTCCCAGTTCCAGGAGCAGGTCAGTGGTATGATAGCCTACCGATCGGTGTACCACATCACCACGGCTATTGACAAACAATAAAGTAGGATAAGCCATCACGCCAAAACTCCGGGCCAACCGGGGTCCTTCGCCTTTTTCCATGTCAATTTTTGCATTGACGAATTTGGCGTTAAAATAGCTTCCGACTTCTTTCTGGGAAAAAACATCGCGGTCCATTTTTTTACAGGGGCCGCACCAGGCGGCATAGGCATCAACAAAAATCAATTTATTTTCCTGCTCTGCTTTTGCCAGTATTTCCTTCCATTCGCCTTTGTCAAACTGAATGCCCTGTGCATCCGCATGGTAGATAAGCAAAAAAGAAAAGGCGAGAATAAAGAGGATATTTTTCATGGTTATTTATTGTTTTGGATCCATTTTCCAATCCCTTGATCGGCATAAATCTTAACTGTCTAAACTCTGGATAAAATTCTGTACCATTTTCTCTGCCTGACCGCCGTTGGCTTTCGCCAGTTGGAGTGCTGATTTTGCGGCTTTCTTGGCTTGTTTGGTTTTTCCATTTTTATCGAGAATGATGGCATAGTTCAAATGATGGCTGTAATCCTTGCTTTTACTGGCCGCCGTTTTTGAGAATTTTTCGGCCATTTTCATACATGCTTCATGCTCTGAAAAATTCATGGCGAGGTCTTTGGCCAGTTGGTCCAGCTTGGTGGCATCCCCATTGGCCACATGAGTGGCATAATCGGCACAGGCTTTCCCGTACTTTTCTGCGTTGTTCATTTTTTTATAATAACGCATGTCCGCATTGGCAGCGAAGGCACCTGCTTTGGCCGGGTAATTTTTTTGCATTTTTGCCTTGGCCTCCATCAGCAACTCTTCAAACTCAAACTCAATGGCCTTGTTGGCCGTGTTTTCACAAGCCAGTAGGATGCGCTCCTGTAGTGCCGGCAAGCCTACCAGTTGGCCAATGGCCGTCTGATGCTCGATCAATAAATTGAAGATGCGGGAATCTGCCTCCACAGCCGCCTCATGGATAAACCGCAGATTAAACTCCGTCGTCAAATCTTTTTGCGTGCGCAGGTATTCGTTGGAAACCTTCAGGCTGGGCTTATTTGACTTATTGAGCGATGCTACATAGTCAAACAGGAACTGCGGATCACGTTCGCCTTCTTCGTAACGCTTGGCATATTCACGGCTGTAGTCAACTTTGCGGAGTGCCAATTCCCCGTTTTGGATCAGGCCTTTGGTGTTCTGGCCGCCCACTACTTTGTGCAATACCTCCCCGCTTTCATCTATAAAAAACAAAGTCGGGAACGCCGACACCGGGTATTTTTGACGAAATTTACGCCCTTCACTTTCCTCCGCATCAATCTTCATATTGACGAATTTTTCATTGAAAAAATCACCTGCCTTTTTGTCCATAAAGGTTGTTTTCGCCATGCGTTTGCAGGGCCCGCACCATTTGGCGTAAGCATCCACAAAAATGGGTTTGCCTGTTTTTTTAGATTCAGCAAGTGCTTCCTTCCAGGTACCGTGGAAAAAATCGATGCCCTGGGCCATTGTTTGCGAAGCGAAAAAAAGTGTCAGAAAAAAAGAAAATGCTATTCTCATTGTTGCAATTTTTTGAATGTTCATAAGGAGGAACAAAATAAAGACCTAAAAAGATGAATAGTCCACAACGGGAGTCGAAATTAAGACATTTCTGGTTTCTGGTTTCTGGTTTTTGGTTTTTGGTTTTTGGTTTTTGGTTAAGAAACTTTAAATCGTTAATCATTCATATACAACACCACGATCTCTATCCTGCTCTTAATTAAATGGTGCATTTCAAAGGAGGAATGATGCATGTCCACCTGCTTCTCCTTTGATACTACTGATTACTCTCAAACTGCTTCACCAACTCCTCCGGTGACATCTCGACAACCTGCAGCAACTGATTTACCTGGGGAACCAGTGAATCGTTGGGATAGGCTTTTAAAAAGTCGCGGTAATATTTGCTGGCCATCCTGGCGTCCCGCAATTCACTGTCAAAAGTGAAACCTTGCAGAAAAAGTGCCATAGGTGCTTTGGGATGATCAGCATAGCGGCGTTTGAGCCGGCCCCATAGCTGAACGGCTTTTCCATGCTCTTTGGCTCCCCGGGCCACATCGGCGGCCTTGAACAATAGGTCGGGCGCACTCGGGTGATCCGGAAAGTTGTCCGAAAAAACAATACAACTATCGACCAGGGCAAGGGCCAATTCTTTTTCCTCAGAGGCATCCCCCGTCTTTAGAATTTGTTCTTCTAAACGTCCGATTTCTGTCAGTAGTGTTTCTTTGCTCGGAGCCTCCTTGAACTTTTGCTGACAGGCTGCTGCCAAACAAAGGATTAATCCCAGAAATAAAAGTCCTTTCTTCATGCTTTATATTTTTTCTGCGAAATTAGCACGAAGAATGGGGAGTTTGGTATCGCAGTATTGAGTATTGAGCTATTTAAGGTAAGTACCAGACATTGAACAAAGCCCTTGAAAGTGTTCGTTTATGAACGTTCCTTGTCCGTCACTGCACGTAAATTATTTAATTAAAATTTTATAATTCATTAAAGGACAACTCTTTAAGCTCATGGCATACCCGTTGCCAACCAAGAACTAACTGATGAACGATTTAAGATTACATGGTTTGTGCTTTTAGGTTGTTTGACCAAAAACCCAAAACCAAAAACCAAAATTTCCTAATAACTAATACATCAATTCATGATCGTCCTCAACGGAATAGAAAGATTTTACAAAAACGGTTTTAACAAAACCTTCGTCCTTCGGAATATCAACCTCGAAATTGAAGAAGGCGAATTCGTCACCATCATGGGGCCAAGTGGCGCCGGAAAGTCTACGTTGCTCAATATCATCGGTATGTTGGAAGAACCGACGGGTGGCGAGTTTCATTTTTTCGATGAGCCGGTACACAAGTTCAATGAGCGCAAACGCAACGAGCTGCACAAACACTATATGGGATTTGTGTTCCAGGCCTACCACCTCATTGACGAACTGACGGTATATGAAAACATCGAGACACCGCTGCTTTACCGCAAGGTGAAACGGTCGGAGCGCCAGTCGATGGTGGCCGATGTATTGGATCGGTTTAATATAGTCGGAAAGAAAGATTTGTTCCCGAGCCAGTTGTCTGGTGGGCAGCAGCAATTGGTTGGTGTGGCCAGGGCCATCATTTCCAAACCAAAATTATTGCTGGCCGATGAACCGACGGGCAACCTCCACACATCGCAAGGGGAGATGATCATGGACCTGTTCAAAAAACTGCACGAGGAAGGGGTGACCATCGTTCAGGTGACCCACTCGGAAAAAAATGCACAGTATGGTACACGAATTATCAATTTATTGGACGGATGGGTAGATAGTGATGTATCTTTGAAAAATACTGCATCCATTTCCGGATAAGCGTATAGGCTCGCAAATAGTTTTATCTGAAAAAAAACGAAAGCTGTCCCGAATTCATCCGGGATGGCTTTTTTTATTTTCAGTATTGCCGGAGGGGCTTCGGCCATACATTTTAGGAAGATACTTTTCCGTGAATTGTACTACGACTTTTTTTTTTCAAGAAAAACATAAATCACTATAAATCAAAACATTAAACAATTGTATTTTTTATAATTTTATTGCTTTTCTGCTACAACCCACGAAAAATGTCCTTTCTTTTTACAACACTTATGAAGTAAATTGTGACAGTTATGAAAAACACCCACTTGACCAAATGGATCAAGCTGTCAGAACAATTTGACTTAGCAACCTGAATCGAATTTGAGCTAAAAATTCCGTAGCCCACAAAAATTTATCGACTGATGTTGATACCCACAACAAATGCATCATTTTATAATTATCAAAACACAAAATTATGAGCAAGAAAATAAAATCCGATTTCGGTACAAATAAATACAGAGCGAGGATTGTCAAGATCACAAAAGTCACGGAGTTCCCTAACAAACCATTTAGCATAGACAAAAACCTAAGAGTTCGTATCCATTTCAGTTTTCCCTCTGATCCTCCCAACGATGCCATAAGAGTTGATTGCTTTGTAAAAAGCATAGTTTCGAGTGGAACTGTCAGCCTCAATCCTCTGAGCCACACCTTCAGTAGCGACGGCTATTACACTTATGATTTTGACTTATCCAGCCTTGGCATCAGTATAGATGGAAAGACCCTTGATTTTCGTTTCGAAGACAACGATCAGCTAAATGGCGTCGTCATACAATTGTTAGAGGCCGATCCGCCTGGCACCAATAATTACCCATTTGCGAACAGGGTAACGATTGAGGAAGCCTTTCTTCCCCGGGAAAACATGTAAAGATTTTACCCCAGTGCGTTTGAGCAGTTCCACAAGTAGTGGAGCTGCTCGCCGTGCCCACCAAAAAATGAAAAAAGCTATTCTTTCTGTTATTTTAATCGTTTTGGCCGGCCCTCTGTTTTGTCAGGTCAAAAACTGCGAAGGCTCTCTTTTCTTAGATCAGGCCGATGTTCATTTAGAGGCCGGCCGGCCAGACAGTGCCATCTTTTATTTTGAAAAAGCGAAGATGGTCTTTAAGGACACTTCCTGGAAAAATTACATCGAAGCAGAAAAGGGGCTGGCATTCACTTATTTTCTCCTGCAGGAATATCCTCTGATGGAATCTCGGTTGGAGAGTGCCCTGAAAATTGACCGCCAATACTTCAGCGAAGAGCATGAGAACCATGCCTTCCTGGCGGAAATGCTTGGCGCCTGTTATATAAAAATGGGGAAATATGAACAAGCATTGGAAAAATCGAAAACGGTACTGGCCCTGTTACACAAGTCAGCACAAGTGGACTCCACTGCGCTTTCCAATACTTACAACATGATCGGAGTCATTTCTCTATATGAGGGCAATTATGAAAAAGCATTTCGTTATTACCAGCAGGCTTTGGACATTCGGCTGCGGATAGGCTCAGTGGACGAAATCAGGGAATCCTACATGAACATGGCCGACTTGTTAAAATTTCAAGAAAAACATGCAGAGGCTTCCAGGTACTACGCCCTTTCTCAAAAAGAAATAGAAACAAGTGAAATAAACGATCTGCAGCGAATTGAATTTTACAATGAAATGGGCGCCTATTTCATCTTCATTAAAGACTACAAACAGGCTGAACACTATCTAAATACTGCCCTGAAATTGAGTCAGCAGCAGCGCCACTACTTACAGGATGCTATCTTTCAAAATCTTGGAGGTATCTACAAGGCAACCAAAAAATACGAAGAAGCCGCAAAATATTATCGACAATCCCTGGCCGCACACCGCCTCAAGTACGAAGAAAAAAATGTAGCAATAGGCACCTTGTACCGGGCTATAGGAGAAAACCACTTGCTGCAAACCGAGGTAGACTCAGCCCTTTATTATTACCAAAAATCACTGGTCAGTTTATTACTGGAATATTCGGACAACGACTGGCAGATCAACCCCTCTGTCAACTCAATTACCCCGTCAAAAATAGAATTCATCAATACATTGTTCTTTAAAGGCAAGGCCCTTCATGTTCTGTATAAAAAATCAGAGGACATCCAATGCCTGAAAACGGCCCTCGACTGCTTCAACAAAATTGTTGCCCTGTCAAAAGAGGCCCGGCAAAATTATTCTTCCGCTGAATCGAAAGTTTTTTTTGCGACCGAACTGCAACCAATATTAGAGGCAGGTATCGAAATTGCCATACTATTGGCCAATACAACCAATGACGACATTTATTTACACAATGCTTTTCATTTTTCCGAGATGAGCAAATCCCTGATTGTACTGGAAAAACACTTTGACCAATATGCAAAATCAAAAAGCCTAATCCCCGACAGCTTGCTTGACCGACAGTCCAATTTGGCATCCTCTATAGCTCACTACGAAAAAGAACTTTTTACAACCGCAGCCCAAAAAAACCAGGAGCAATCATCAAAACTTAACATTAACCGTATTTTGTTTGCCAAAAAGGAAGCACTGGAGGAATTAAACATTCAACTGGAAAAAACATATCCGGCTTATGTCGATTTGAAAAACAACGTCAGTTTTGCAATTCCTGACGAAATAGGCAACCTACTAGATGACAACTCTATTTTCATTGAGTACGTGATAGACCAGTCAAAAGAGAAAATTTATATAATCAGTATCGCCCCCGAAAACAGCCTTCAGTTTACAGAAGTTGACTTTGACACTTCCGCCCATCAGCACATCCACAAATTGTCCGTACTCCTTCAATCTCACAACCTGTCCCGCTCCCACAAGCGCTCCGAATTCATCCAATTGAGCCATAAACTTTACCAACAATTCATCCAACCCATCGAAAAACAATTGACAGGAAAAAACAAAATCATCATCGTAGGCGAAGGGATGACCAATTGTATTCCCTTTGAAGTATTGTTGCCCACTGCCGAAAACAAACCTTTCCACGAGCTGAATTTTCTCGTAAAAGACTATGAAATATCCTACCACTATTCTGGAACTTTATTCGTCCGAACCCAGCAAAAAGTGCAGGCATATGATTCCGACTTTCTGGCTTTTGCACCCGTTTTCAGTGAAGAGGCCGGATCTTCTCTGGTTCCCGATTCGCTGAGAGGGCAAATGGATTCAACTTTCCGCTCGATCAAGGGTGAGCAATATGTGCCGCTTTTACATACGGAAACAGAAGTCAGGGAGATAAATAAATTATTTATCAAAAACAGGAAGACTAAAACCCAACTGTTACTGCACGGGAAGGCAGACGAAGCTGATTTAAAAAGTAATTTAAATAAAAACTACCGCGTCGTTCATATTGCCTCCCACAGTTTTGCCAATATTGATTACCCTAAATTTTCAGGTATAGCCTGCACCCGGCAGAAAGCAGATGACCCTCCCGAAGACGGCACCTTATACGTAGGTGAAATCTACAACCTCACCATCAACAGCGACCTCGTCGTGCTGAGCAGTTGCGAAAGCGGCAATGGACGGCTCGTGGCCGGGGAGGGCATGCTCGGCCTCAACCGCAGCTTCGTCTATGCAGGGGCCCAAAATGTGGTCTTTACCTTGTGGAAAGTTTATGACAAGATCAGCAGCGAACTCATGCAGGATTTTTATGAAAATATCTTTGACGGCCTATCATATGCTGCTGCGTTGCGAAATGCAAAACTGAAATTACTGGAAGACCCGGCCAAAGCCTCACCGCATTACTGGAGTGCTTTTTTATTGATGGGGCGATAATACAGATAAATGGGAATTTGCCGAGTCCTAAAATTTTGCAACCCTTTTTACTTCATTTGTATTCGCCCGATGGCATAGAGCTGATCGCCATTTTCATCTTCTATCAAATAATAATAAAGTCCAGGAACAACAGATAAATTAATAGTTGTAGAAAAAGAAAAATCGGCTTCCGTTTCATCAATGGTCAAATCACTTTGCCATATTGGCTGGAATTTTTCATAGTCCTCTTTTTTGTTGGAAAATAAATAGGCCTGGAATTTTTTATCTGTTGTTCCACCATTAATTGATTTAATTATTCCGCTGAGAGGGAAAGTTATTTTACCGTTTTTTATTTTAATTTCAGCGTCCTTTTTTGGAGACTCAATTTCCATTTTAAAAGAGTTGGATCGTACCGGGTTGTCCAATAGAAGTTCCAGTGCAGGATTGGGGTCAAAATTGGCGGCCATCAATTTAGTTGGTTTATTTTCGTCCGG
>JBCBRY010000113.1:0-29138 GCA_039819485.1 Bacteroidota bacterium
AGAAAATAGATTTGATCAGACTGAAAAAAAAAATTCATTGAAAATTTGGTTGAAATAAATTGGTGTCGCAGGCTTTTTGTTTTTTTTAATTAAAGGGCTGGTTTGGTTATACGTTTTTTTTCAAATGGGAAAATGTGCACTTGAATGAATTATTTAAAAAAAATATTATTATTGAATTGTTTTATGTTTTGTGTCTCATTTGTTTTTTCACAAAACAACCAAAGTTATTTTGCATACAAGGAAATACTAAAAGTTGAAAAAATAAAAATCAATTACCGTCCTTATTTTATTAAGATAGAAAATGCGACCGATTTAGCAAGCAAAGTTGCTCCACAAAAAAAAATAGATTTATCTCCGATTTATTTTAAAATGGAAGACCTCGCTACTTTTTGCAAATTGGAATTAAAATTAGAAAAAGCAGTCAATATGCCAATTAAGTTCCGCCTCGGAGAAGTACAGTATGTAGAAAGGTTAGAAGGTAAATATTGACAGTTGTTTTTATATCAGGTCAAATAAATCATCAACTCCAAACACCCTGCTTTTGTTGAAACCTTCTGCATATTCAACATTGATTGACCTGCCAAACGAGCGTCCTTTTGCGCGCATAAAATCCATAAAATCTTTTCCTGAAATTGGAGTCTTTAATTCGTCCTTATATGCTGTATTTTCTGGCAGATAAAACTGGGATGAAAATGTTAGGATTAATTCCATTTTTTTTTCAAAATATGGAGAAATGTCAATGACAAAATCAGGAGTTAAATTTCGATCCTGAATATAATGGTACAGGGCTTTGGGGCGCCATTTTTTTTGTAGTTCACCAATTTTGTTTTTAGTGGATATTTTTACAAGGCCAGAAAGATAGCAGGCATCGGCAGTTAATTTTGCAGCCCGGCCATGGTCAGGATGGCGGTCATCCAATGCATTTGCCAGTACAATTTCTGGTTGACACCAACGTATAATTTTAATTATTTTAATAATGTTTTCTTTTGAATAATTAAAGAACCCATCTGCCATTTCAACGTTTTTTCTAAAAAGGGCTCCCATCTTTTCTGCGGAGTTGTCTGCTTCTTTTTTTCTGATTTCTGCATTGCCCCTGGTGCCCAACTCTCCTCTCGTTAAATCCAACAATCCTACTGTTTTTCCCATTTCAATGTGCTTCAATAAACTTCCAGAACAACTTAATTCCACATCGTCCGGGTGAACGCCAATTGCGAGTATGTCTACTTTCATGATTTAACGAATCTTTAAAATTTTGTGATTAATTATTAGGTAGTAATAGCGGTAATATTACCCTTTATTAATTGTTTAAATTATATAACAGATGAAAAAAACACCATTCTTTCTCTTTTTGTTTTTCCTTTTTCAATTAAGTATGGCGCAAGAATCAACTGTCCAGGTTGATGAAATTGCTGGCGACGGGAATGTCGTTCATGATAAACTGGATGTTTCTCCGGTGTTTTCCGGGTGTGAGGAAGAAACCGATTATTGGGCAAAAAATAAATGCCTCAGATATAAGGGATGGTCGAATCAGCAACGCTGCAATAGTACGAGATGTCGGGGCTGGATTGGGTGATGAAGCTATCAGGATCGTCAATAAAATGCCAAGATGGAATCCCGGTACACAAAGGGGCCGACCTGTTCGAGTTCAGTTTAATTCACCAGTCAAATTTTCCCACGATGGCTATAAAAAAAAGAGGAGATAAAATAATATAGTCAACTAAGCAGGTGGTCAAAAAATGACACTTTTCCTTTACCTGAAACAGTGTTTTAAACTATGGAGGCTGAGCATTTGCCAAAATAAAAGTGTCATTTTTAGCGCCCCTTATTTTATCCAGGCACTTAACTTCCACCTTAACATACTTTTTGTCAAATCAAACGGGCCCGAAACCCGTTTGATTTGACAGCCCGGAATGAAAAACCGCTTTTTTGAGTCTAACCAAAAATTCGGGATGATTCGTGTTTAATTTCACTATTATCTCAAACTGGCATTAATTACTTCAAGCGCCTCCATGCCTGGATTTAAATCTTTTTCTCTCAAGCTGTTGAGAGGTTTTTTCACAGAACCCATAACGTCGTGCAAATCCTGTGATGAGGGGTCCAGATAAATCAGGCCCGTCAAAATCTCTCCCTTATCTTTTGCATTCAACAGTCGGTCGAATGCAGAGCGCCTGTCAGTCGGATCGAAATTAGGGGATAATTTTTTTAATAAAATAGACGAACCATCATGAAGTTGAACTGATTTTGATTCCCCTTCGGCATATTCCACGCTGATCTCCTGTTCCTCCGGAACAAAATCCAACATCGAGGTCGCTTCAATATGATCTCTTACATAATCATAAGATTTGGTTGACCCCTTGTTGTTATTAAAGGTCACACAAGGTGAAATGCAATCAATAAATGCAAAGCCAGGGTGCGAAAGGGCAGTTTTTATTAATGGTACCAATTGCGTTTTATCGCCGGAAAAACTTCTTGCTACAAAAGTGGCACCCATCTGCATGGCCAGGCCAACTAAATCAATGGCAGGGTAGGGGGTTGGTATTTTACCGGATTTGCTGATTGAACCAAAATCAGCCGTGGCAGAATCCTGGCCTTTGGTAAGTCCGTAACAGCCATTGTTCATGACTATATAGGTCATGTTGAGGTTCCTTCTTACGGCATGAACGAATTGCCCCATCCCAATGGAAGCAGTGTCTCCGTCACCTGAAACCCCGAGATAGATCAAATCTCTATTCGCCATATTTGCGCCAGTGGTTACGGAAGGCATTCTGCCGTGAACTGAGTTGAACCCATGAGAATTGCCCAGAAAATAAGTGGGAGTTTTAGAGGAACAACCAATACCGGAGATTTTAGCAATTTCATGGGGCATTAGCGACATTTCAAAACAGGCCTGCACGATAGCTCCACTGATGGAGTCATGGCCACATCCAGCGCATAAAGTTGAAATAGAGCCTTCATAGTCAGCTTTGGTATATCCAACTTTGTTTTTTGGCAGGCCAGGATGTCGGAATGTAGGTTTTAAAAAAGTCATTTTTTTTAACGGTAAATAGTGAAAGGTGAACTGAAAAAAAGTCTATCCGTTCTACAAACACCTTTAATTAACGAGGATCCCTTTAGTGATTTGATTGAAAATATTGTTGGCTGTGATGGGCATTCCATCATTGTTCAGGATCGGGACTAATTTGCTTGGATTAACTTCTAACTCATTGATCAACAGGGACCTGAACTGCGCATCCTGATTTTGTTCGATCACAAACAATTCGTCATGTGAAGAAATAAAATCGGCTACTTCCTGGTTGAACGGCAAGGCCCGAATTCGCATACTGTCCATCTGCAGCCCTTGCTCTTTCATCATATCCATGGCTTCCAACGCAGCGTAAGTCGTTGTACCAAAAAAGATGATACCCTGGTTACTTTTGTTTTCTTTTTGATAAAACTCAGGGGCCGGAACATGGCTTTTGGCAGTTTCCCACTTTTTCCTGATCCGTCTCATGACCCGGGCATAAACTTTACCATCTTCGGTATACCTGGCATATTCATCCCTTGACGTCCCTCTGGTGAAAAAAGAACCTTTAGTTGGGTGGGTCCCCGGTATCGTTCGGTAACAAACGCCATCATTGTCCACATCAAGATAGCGTCCGAATTCTTTGGTCTCCAGGTCATCTGCACTCATTACTTTTCCAAGGTTGTATTTACGGTTGTCGTCCCATTTGAGTGGGTCAGATAAATGGTTGTTCATGCCAAGGTCAAGGTCAGACATCAGAAAAACGGGTGTTTGAAAATGATCTGCCAAATCAAATGCCTGAGCGGTCATTTCGAAACATTCCGTTGGTGTAGATGGAAACAACAGCATGTGCTTCTTATCTCCATGAGATGCGTAGGCGGTCGATAAAATATCCGCTTGCTGTGTTCTGGTAGGCATGCCCGTAGAAGGGCCTCCTCTTTGCACATTGACAATGACAGCAGGGATTTCTGCAAAATATGCCAGGCCAATAAATTCACTCATCAATGAAATGCCGGGGCCGCTGGTGGACGTGAATGCGCGGGCTCCGTTCCAGGTAGCACCTATGACCATTCCGACGGCTGCAAGTTCATCTTCTGCTTGTACAAATGCATATTTTTTCTCCTGTGTCACGGGGTCAATCCGGAGTTTTTTACAGTAGGTTTCAAATGATTTGGCCACCGATGTAGAGGGCGTGATAGGATACCAGGCCATGACTGTTGCTCCTCCATAGATGGCTCCCAGTGCAGTGGCTGCGTTCCCTTCTATCAATATTTTGTCTCCGACTCCATTCATCTTTTCAACTTGAAATTCGATGGGACAGTCGAAGTGCTCAACCATATAATTGAAACCAAGATCGAGTGCCAGGTGGTTAGGTGGTATCAGTTTTTCCTTCTTGGCGAACTGTTCCCTGATGATGTTTTTGACCACTTCCATATCCATGTTCAGCAAGGCCACCAAGGCGCCTACATAAACTATGTTTTTAAACAACTGCTGATGACGAGGGTCAGAATAGTGTTCCATACACATTTCCATCATGGGAATTCCCAAATAATGTATGTCTTCCCGCATGTATTCCGCGTGAAGCTTCCTGGAACTATCGTAAATAAAATATCCGCCTGATTGTACAGAGGCAATGTCCCTTTTCAAGGTATGTGGGTTGACCCCAACCATCACATCTATGCCATCCCTTCTACCGAGATAGCCTTTGCCATTAATCCTTACTTCAAACCAGGTGGGAAGTCCCTGAATATTGGACGGGAAGATATTTTTGGGGGACACTGGAATGCCCATCCTGAAAATGGCTTTTGCAAACATGTCATTGGCGCTTGCAGAACCAGTTCCATTGACATTGGCAAAACGTATCACCATGTCATTGATCTTTACATTTTTCATAAAATCTGACCAGCTTTAGTGACTGAATATAAATACTTCTGCATGTCCCACGCGGCAGTAGGACACCTTTCTGCACAAAGGCCACAATGGAGGCAAACATCCTCATCTTTGATCATTACGCGGCTGGTCGGGAGGAGGTCCGATACATAGAGGTCCTGTGTTAAATTATCGGCAGGTGCGGTCAATCTTGTTCTTAATTCTGCTTCTTCTCCATTGGTGGTAAACGTAATGCAGTCCGTCGGACAGATGTCAACGCATGCATCGCATTCGATACAGCGGGAGGTATTGAAAACAGTTTGTACATCACAGTTCAGACAACGCTGGGCTTCTTTAAAGCCTGAATCTTCAGTGAAGCCTAATTCGACTTCCATCTTTCTGTCTTTCAGTGTTTTGCGTTTATCTGCATGTGGAACTTTGTACCGCTCATCATCCACGACGTAGCTATCGTACATCCATTCATGAATGCCCATTTTCTGCCGGTACAAATTGGTCGTTGGTGCTGGCCGGTCTTTTAAAATATCTTTTTCCTGGAGAAATAAATGGATGGAAACGGCAGCCTGGTGGCCATGAGCGGCCGCTGTGATAATATTCTCTGGGCCAAGAGCGGCGTCCCCTCCAAAAAAGACTTTCGGGTTAGTGGACTGAAAGGTTCGCTTATCCAGAACGGGGATGTCCCATTTACCAAATTCAATTCCCAGGTCGCGCTCGATCCAGGGGAATGCATTGTCCTGACCGATCGCAATGATCACATCATCACATTCAATGAAAACATCAGGTTCACCAGTTGGTATCAGCGTGCGTTTTCCTTTTTCATCATATTCAGCCCGAACTTTTCCGAAAATCATTCCTGTCAATTTCCCATCTTTCACGACGTATTCTTTCGGAGGCATATTGTTCATGATCGGGATGTCTTCCATTTGAGCGTCTTCTATCTCCCAAGGGGAGGCTTTCATGTCTTTAAATGGACTGCGGACAATCACTTTCACGTCTTCTCCTCCAAGTCGGCGGGAGGTTCGGCAGCAATCCATGGCGGTGTTTCCACCGCCAAGAATAATGACTCTTTTACCAACCTTCTTTTTGTGTTCAAAAGCAACATTAGCTAAAAACTCCACCCCGATATGAATGTTGTCGGCTGCTTCTTCCCGGCCGGGCAGTTTCAGGTCCCTGCCTTTGGGGGCTCCCGTACCAACAAAAATAGCATCATAATCTTTGCTCATGATCTCATCTTTCATGCTATTGACGAAATGATTGAAATGAGTTTGAATCCCTAAGTCAATTATGTAATTGACTTCTTCGTCCAGTACCTCTTCCGGCAAACGAAAAGAAGGGATTTGACTGCGCATCATTCCTCCTCCCTTATGCCATTCATCATACAAATGAAGTTCGTAACCAAGAGGTGCTAAGTCTCTTGCTACTGTCAATGAGGCGGGCCCGCCACCAATCAATGCTACTTTTTTACCATTTTTTGGAAAGGGCCCCTGTGGCATCAGTTGTTTGACTTCTCCTTTGTTGTCGGCAGCAACTCTTTTTAGCCGGCAAATAGCGACTGGTTCTTCGTCGATTCGTCCTCTGCGGCAGGCTGGTTCGCACGGACGGTCACAGGTTCGCCCAAGGATACCCGGAAATACATTTGACTCCCAATTGATCATGTAAGCTTCTGTATATCGCTTTTGAGCAATCAGCCGAATATACTCCGGAACGGGTGTGTGAGCCGGACATGCATACTGGCAGTCGACTACTTTGTGAAAATATTCTGGGTCTTTAATATCGGTTGGCTTCAAAATAATATTTTGTGTGTTGTGAAAGGTGCTTTATAAATGACGGGTAAACATAAAATTTACCGAAGAATTATGAAAATAAATTTTTATTGACTGTCATCAAAAACCATTTAATTTTTCGGTTGTCCAGGTTTTTAATAATTACTCATTTGTGATTTTCTTATCATTAAAATATTATTAAATTAAATTTTTGATCCTTAATGACCGTTGTTGCAAGTGCAAGAGATCTTCCTGATAAATGACTGAATTTTTTGTGACAACACCTATTTGTACCAATTTCCAGGCAGTGGGGAAGTTTTATTCAGGCTCGAATTATCAAAATCGAGCGGGTGTGGAAATTGTGTTTGAAAACCCATTATCCGGGCCACGTCCTTTCTCACAAAACTGAACTCCATAACCATTGGAATGTCAACTCCTAAACGGGAAAAAACAGATGCTTCCGGGTTTTTGTAATTGTTTGGATGTATGTGAACGCAATAATGAGTTTGTAATATTTTCTTGAATACTGTTTCCGCCAGCCCAAAAAAAGCTTCATTCCAAAGATGTTGTAGCCGGTGAAACTCAATGACTAAAATCTTAAATCGGCTCATCAATTCGTCTGATGAATTGATAATGGTAGCGTACTCGTCGCCCTCTACATCCATTTGGAGAAGCAGTTCAGCATCGTGCGGTAAATTGGCATACTGAACCCATGAGTCAAGTGTCATGAAGTCAGCGTTATTGGTGCAACCAATGAATTTCTTTTGAAAATCATACTGGTCTTTTGGCACGGTCCAATTTGGTTTGTCTACTGTCTTGTCGGCCAGGAAAATTTTCATCCCTCTTTTCAGGCAATCAAGCTCAAATTCGCTTACTTGAGCTACACCCGGTGAGAAACAGGCAGCAATACCATCCAGACAATCCGGTACCAGATAACCCCCGTCCTTGTCAGGCCCCAGCCTTATAAGTTCAAACTGAGTTCGGACTGGGTAGAGGAGTTCGATTAATCCTAAAACCTTTTCTGCCGGCAGCATTCGCTGAACACTGAGCCCCTTTTTGTCAATTGCAGAAAGTATTTTTTGTAAGATAAATTTTTTCATGCAGCTAAATTTAACTCAAATAGTGTTGGGCATTGGAACTCATGCATGGAAAGAATGCCCGTCTGGCCAACAGATTTTTGGGGAAGATGCGCGAATCCTTTTCATTTACAAAATATTCATTCAAAGTGCAGATTCTTAGTGTTTAGAAAAAATGGAGACTGGATTCTTCCCATCATAAAAAATAAATCTATCTAGTGCGTTCAAACACTTTTATTGTTCAGCAACCATAAAAATCTTTAAATGAAAAATCAATCTAATATCTTCACCGACAGAGTGGTTACAAATATTGAAAAAACAATGTACTCAAGCAGTTGTCACCAACTGCCAGAACGTGCGTCTCAAATTCAATTATTCAAAATACTGGGCAACAGTCGGACAAATACACTTAAAGGATTTATTATGAAAAAAATTCTAATTCTTTGTTTGTTGTCCATCTTGGCCATGGTTCATTCCTGCTCTCAGCAGGAACCTGTATCGAAAAAAGTATTGACAGCAGCCCCAACCCAGGACATGAAAACCACACCTGAAATTGATCATACACTCACCAAGGATCAAACCCACAACAAATTCAGTAAAGATATTCCCCCGATTCTGACCGTCAAATCCGGAGCTATAATAGAGGCATTCACAGAAGAAGCGAGTGATGAGCAGATCCATTTCGGCGATGGCCCCGAAGTGCTGTCCGAAGTAGAATTTGACCCGATCCACCCACTGACTGGTCCGGTCTTCGTGGAAGGGGCTTTGCCAGGCGATGTTTTAAAAGTGACCCTGCACGAAATTGAACTTCAAGACTGGGGTTGGACTGCCATTATGCCCGGTTTCGGATTTCTTGCCGACCAATTTAAAGAACCCTATTTGAAAACCTACCAGACTAAATCCGGAGACACGCATGTTTCATTTAATGATAAAATCAAAGTTCCGCTAAAACCATTTCCGGGCGTCATGGGAGTCGCACCCGCTACTGGCGAGATGCTCTCGACCATTCCACCCCGGGAAAATGGCGGCAATATGGATGACCCACACATGACAGAGGGCACCACTGTTTATTTCCCGGTTTTTGTAGAAGGAGCTTTGTTTTCCATTGGAGATGCCCATGCCACCCAGGGCATGGGGGAGGTTTGTGGAACGGCCATCGAAGCACCCATGCGAATTGTTTATGAAATTGAAGTATTGAAAGGTGTCAGACCTATTCGAGAACCAGAATACGAAACGGATGACTATTACGCCGTGACGGCCATCGGAACTACTATTGATGAAGCAGCCAAAAAAGCAGTTTCTTTCATGGTCGACTATTTAGTGGCAGAACACGGCCTTGAAAGAAATGATGCTTATGCTCTTTGCTCACTCGCCGGAGATTTACAAATTGCTGAGGTAGTGGACGTACCAAATATGCTGGTTGCAATGCATATGTCAAAAGAGGTGTTGGGCATGGATTGATTTATGATAAAATGAAAAAGAGGCGAAGCGGAAATCTCCGCTTCGCCCTTTTTATCATTTTTAACCGATTAACCAAAGATTAGCACTTGTTCGGCTCATCTTCCGTTTGTGGGATCGGAAAGTTGTTCCAAACATCATCACCCGGCCGGTCGATCGGCAAGAAATTTTCGTTCAGGCGATCATATCTTCTCAGGTCAAACATGTAATGACCTTCTCCCCAAAGTGAATACCTTCTCTGGAAGAGCATCTCGTCGATTAAAGCTTCCGTAGTCTGATCTCCCAAATAGTTGCCAATGCCATGTGTGTTTCTAATAGTATTAATGGCACTTACAGCGGTGGCAATGTCACCAGTCTGAATGCTGCATTCTGCCAAAATGAGAATTAGTTCCTCGTTGCGGATGATATCAGCTGGAGCAACGTTTGAACCATAAAGGCGGGTTTCGTGCGTGCCATTCAATCCATCCTGACTTGTGACATTCACTCTTTCTCCAAATTTGCTCAACCTTGCATCTCCAGCTTCTGCGTCAGCTAACAAGTCATCGTGAACGATGATTTGATCACCACTTTGACCTGGTGTTTTGAAAAGAGGGTTCAAGAGGTCGTTACCGGCAGCACTAAACACATGCTTGGGGCCATTGGTCAGTGGGGCCGAAACGTCAAGGAAAGATTTATTGACTTCGGCCAAGGCACCGGCGTAATCACCTGCATAAAGAGCTGCACGGGCTGCCAATGCCCGATTGAATTCATTAAAGGTCGCAGGAGTATCATATCCTGCAAAGCCAGATGACAGACTGAATAAAAATGTGGCGCTGCCAAGCTGGGTACTGGCTTCATCGAATTTTGCCCTCACCGCTGACCAGGCTGCACTCTTATCGAGAAATGGCCCGAGGTTGGTTTCATTCGCAACATCAACACGGGCACCGTTACAGTCCAACATGGCCAGGCTTCTCATTAATTGATAGGCAATAATGGTATTTGCAAAACCTTTGTAACCGTTGCGCTCGTTATCGTTGATATTCGAGGAACCATCTGCTGCTTCAATCAGCGTGTTAGCTGTTTTGATGGTTCTGTAAAAAGGTGTGTACCAACCGGTCAGGTAGAAGGTATTGGCATCCAGGGTGATATTTTCCTTACCGAGCAAATCCTCTGTGTTACGAGGGTCAGCATCGAATTTGTACAGTTCCCTGGCAATTGTACCTGAAGCTGTTGTATAGATTTCCAGTCCGCCGCGCATTTGGGCAGCTGTACCAGTGACCAACAGGTTCAAATCAGTAATGGAAGCATTATTGAAAACACTGTTGACGCTTGGGTTATTTGGGTCAACTTGCTCATCGAACTCACATGAAACGGTGAATAAGCTGATCAGCCCAATCATTAAGAATATTTTTTTCATATCGTATATATTTTCCTTTACAACAAATGCATTTTGCAAAAATTGTAAGGTTGAAAAGTTTGAATTAGAAATCGAGTTTTATGTGGAAATAAAACTGCTTGGAAGTCGGGAAAGGAGTAACTTCAATCTGCTGCGACAGGCCAGTACTTCCTTTAGTTGAAGTCTCTGGGTCATACGATGAATAATCTGTGATAGTGAACAAGTTGCGGCCAGAAACCCCTAAGCGAATGCCTTGTAAAATTCCATTTGAAAATGATTCTGCGGGAATATTATAATAGATCCCTAATTCTCTCAGGCGGACATAAGTTCCGTCTTCCACAAAGCCTTCCAAATCAGCATATTCTTCAGGTGTCACACCACCGATGTCTGTCAAAAGTCTTGAAAGGTTCAAGATGTCACTTCCTTGTCTCCAGTGCAGCAGGAAGTTGGCATCAAAGTTTTTCAGAAAACGGAATTCGTTGAACCAGGCAAGTTGGAAATCTGGTTCGATGTCTCCAATTGTAGTTGGGTTTCCTTCATCATCTCTTCCTTTTAACTGGGTGATGGGTTCTCCTTCTTCAACGAAGAAAGTACCCAGGCCAAGACCGAAGGCTACTCCCGGTGGTACGAATGGAGGAACACCCAGGCGGGTAACTTCCGAACGGTTGAACCAATAGGTCAGGGTGGTCGTCCAATCAAACTGTTCCATATCGATTGGTACCAAATTCAGGGCTACTTCAAGCCCTTGATTTCTTAAGTCGAGGTCGTTGCGGATCTCTGAAGAGAAACCGGATGAAGTAGGTGTGGAATTCCTGTAAAGCAGATTTTCGACATTCCGGCGGTAGTAGGAAATTTCTGCCCCCAGTTTTCCTTGTAATGTAGTGAAGTCAAGGCCGACTTCAATTTCGCTGGAAGTTTCAGGTTCGAGGTCGCTGCGGCCCTGGAAACCAGTGATAGCCAAACCACCATTTCCATCGATGTTGTTTACTCCGAGCGGAGTGAAGAGGTTGCCGAAAGAGGCACTGTTTCCTGTTTCACCGTAGGCTGCCCTGATTTTGAACTGATCGAATGCGTCGGTTGTCCAGAAATCAAAGTTGGCCAGGTTCAAGGCCAGGGAAGCTTTCGGGAAAGCGTAATATTTGTTCTCATCACCGTTCAAAGTTGATTTGTCAAAACGAACACCAATGGTTCCGATGATTTTGTCCTGGTAATTGATTTCTTCCTGAACAATGAATCCAAATTCTTCTACTTCGCTCAGTGTTTGTGTTGTTTGCTGCGCTCCACCTTGAGTCAGGTTTTGCTGAGTTGGGATCAATTGGGTTGTTTGGTTCAATACAAAATCAGTGTCAAAGTTCAGCCATGACACACCAGCCTGGGTACTGAACGAAAGGCCATTGTCTGTGTATTTATCAAATACCCCCAATACCTGCAGGTTGCGGTTGAAAATTCTGTTGTTACCCTGTGCGACAAAACCATTGGTCGTTCCAACTTGTGCCTGATGTGTTTCAGGAACATAGACAAATGTTTCGTTGGAAAGAAAGTCAATCCCACCAGTAGCAGTTAAGCGCAATGATGAGTTATCAGTGGTCAAAATCCTCCAGGTACCACTAACACCCTGGATAAAACGATCTACTCCGTCCAGGTTCCTGGTTTGATCTCTTACGAATATCGGATTTCCGGATGCTGTAGGATTGTTTGGATAAACACCGTTTTCATCGGGAAACAACCAGTTCCAATCTCTGGTGAAAGCGAGGTTGTAACCGAAGCTCAGACCACCTTCGTTTTCGTTTCCGGTAAAGGCACGACTGGCTTCAGAATTAACGTAATTGGTATAGGTAGAAAATTCAATGTCGTCACTGATTTTATGGGTCAGGTTCAGGCGAATAGAGTTTCTCTGGTAACCTGTATTCTTGATGATCCCGTCTTCGTCCCTGACCGAGCCACCGAAGAAGAAGCTCGTTTTGTCATTCCCGCCCGAGATAGAAAGACGGGTATCGGTTATGAAACCAGTTTCACCATAAATTTCTTCTTCATAATCGGTTATCCTTCCGGCTGACTGAGCAGCCCTGAAGAGGTCTGCTTCGGCTGTGCCAAATGCATCTTCGACTTCTGCAGCCGTGTACTCCCTGCGGCCAACAAAGCGAATAATCCGGTTCATTCCAAAGTCTTGATCCAACGAAACTTTGGTTCTGCCTGATTTACCTTTTTTGGTGGTAATGATAATGACCCCTCCGTTTGCCCGTGTTCCATAAATGGCGGCGGCAGAGGCACCTTTCAGTACTTCAACTCTTTCTATGTCATCTGGGTTGATATCGGCAAGACGGTTGGCTGATCCTTCCTCCGTGCCTGAGTTGGCACCAGAAGCGAAACGGGAACCACTAGGTATTTCTGCGTTGGAAATATAAACACCATCGAGGATAATCAATGGCTGGTTGTTGCCGGAAAGCGAAGTAACCCCTCGGAGCCGAGTGGCAAATCCACCACCCGGTGCACCGGTTGTCTGCGTAATATTGATCCCTGGAATTTTTCCGTACAAGGCACCATCCAAGGTTTGCTGACTTGTAACTCCGGTGATCTCTTCAGCAGAAAGGGTTGCGACTGCATTGGCAAGGTTGGAACGCTTGATACTTGATGCAAGACCAGTGACAACAACCTCACTGAGGTTACTGACGTCTTCCTCTAAAGTGACGTTGAGCGAGGTCATGTCTTTGGTGACATCCACCTCTTTTTCACGAAAACCAGTGTAGGAGAAAACGATTGTTCCTTCGTCAGATGGAACTTTAAGGCTGTAAGTTCCATCAATATCCGTTACCGTACCTGCGGTCGTTCCAGTAACCAGGATGTTTACCCCGATTAATGGTACTCCTGACGCATCAGAAACGGTACCGGATACTGTGAACTGGGCTATACCGTCTTTTTGGGAAAAAAGCAATAGACCAGTTAGTACCAATAAGGTATTGAGTTTTTTCATACTAAAATTTTTAAAAAATTATAAATTAAATTGGTTCAACAATCAAAAAATGCCGCGTGGATTCTTGGGTGGAGTTAATTGCTTAAAAGGATAGGTTCAAATGAAACAGGATGTAATTTTTTCAAAACGTTTGTGCCTGCAAAAACGCTTTCCTCATTAAATGAAAATTGTAATCGCTCCGGCGAATATCATTGAAATTGTGCACATTATAATAAAAATGCGATCTTTTTGTTTTTCAACGAACAAACCTTGCTTTTTTTAATGAAGTTGTTTGAAAACTCCTTGTTGGCCGCAAATCCAGTCTTTTGAGGAGAGCTGGTTGATATTTTTTCAGCGATAGCGCTGCTATCCCTTCTAAAATATCAACCAACTCTCCTCAAAATCCTATCATTTTCGACTCAACAGGAATTTTCAAACAACTTCAATGCTTAGATTTTATTTGAACCATTTTATTTTCAAATACTTTTAAAGGTCTATTTCTTAATTTCTTTGCCGTTGACTAAATTCGCCCGAACAATCTATACTGCATTTATGAAATCATTCTATCCCTTCTTGTTGGTTGCCTTTTGTTGCTTTCTTGCCTTGCCAATGGTTTCCCAGGATACTTTTTCCATTGTCGCTTGCGATCCTGAGACTGGGGAAATTGGGGCAGCAGGGGCTACTTGTATTCCTGGTGCGGCAAATATCGGCGGGGTTATCATTATTAATGGTATCATACCAGGAAGGGGCACAATCAATGGGCAGGCAACTATTTGCCAACCTCATACAAACCTGAGCATTGGATTGAACCAAATGTCGCTCGGCTCGTCTCCACAAGAAATTCTTGATTATTTGTTTCAGAATGACGGTTGTTCGTCCGGTGATGAAAATAACCGCCAGTACGGAATTGTTGATTTCGATGGCAATGGAAATCCGCGGGCCGCTGCCTTTACCGGTGCGAACACAATGGACCATGCCGGTCAGCGAGTAGGGGGCAACTATGCCATTCAGGGGAATATCCTTTTGGGGCCGCAAATTTTAGATTCCATGGAAGCAAGGTTCCTGGCAGAAGATGGACCTTTGGCCAAGAAAATCATGGCAGCGATGCAAGGTGCCAATGTGCCAGGGGCAGATAGCAGGTGCCTCCTCGCTGGGACTTCTTCGACTACCGCATTTTTGCGAGTGGCCAGGCCTAATGACGATCCGAACGATCTGTACCTTGAAATCAATATCTTAGAAGAGCCATTTGGAACAGAGCCAATCAATTCACTACAGGCTGCATTTGATGAATGGGCCGACACTGCTTTGGTAAGCAATGTGGAAGAATTGGGTTCAGCGATTGAGCTGGAAATCTATCCCAATCCTTCGAATGGTCAAATAAACCTTAAATGGAACGGTTTGAATGCATCGGAACGGGAAGTGCAGTTTTTAAATACGACTGGACAATTGATTTATCAAACTGCCATTCAGAACGGAGATAATTCAATTTATTTACCTGTCAAAAAAGATCAATTGATTTTTGCTAAAATGGTGGATAAAACCGGACAGGTGGTATTTTTAGAAAAAATTATTCTCAAAAACGAATGACGAATCCGTTACAACTGGACTTGCTAAAATTTCAGGATGAATTGGTAATCAAAAAAGTGAATGGAGTGGTCAAGGTGTTTGATCCTGTTCGAAATAAGTTTTTGGTGAAGGGGCCGGAAGAAATCGTTCGCCAATTGACGATCCAGTATTTGATCAAAGAAAAAAAATACAAGAAGAACCGAATGGCAGTAGAGAAAATGTTGATGGTCAATGGTTTATTAAAACGTTTTGATATTTTGGTCTACGATGAACGAACCGCACCATTTATTTTGGTAGAATGTAAAGCACCGGCTGTGTCAATTTCAGAAGTTACTTTTCGTCAAATAGCTGCCTACAATTTGCCATTAAAAGTCAAATATTTGTTGGTAACCAATGGAATTGATTCATATTGTTGCGAAATGAATTACGAGAAACAGACTTTTGAATTTCTTGATGAAGTTCCTTGTTTTGTTGAAATGAACTGAACTGAAAAAGCAATTGAAATAAAACCCAGCATATTCTAAATCTCATACCGCCCTAACCATTTATGAGCAAAACTAAAATCCTCGTCATAGGTGCCAATGGCCAAATTGGTACCGTCCTTACTGAAGCCCTGCAGGCTCGATATGGCATCGAAAATGTTATCGCCTCAGATATCCGGCAGCCACTTTTTCAAAATGGAATCTTTGAGTTGGTAGATGTATTAAATGCTGACCAACTTAGTATGGTGGTGGAAAAACACAACATCAACCAAATCTATCATCTTGCTGCTATTCTTTCTGCCAAAGGAGAGGAAAAGCCAATATGGGCCTGGGAAGTAAATATGGGAGGGCTGATGAATGTATTCGAAGTGGCGCTGGAAAAGGGAATAAAAAGAGTGTTTTATCCGAGTTCCATCGCAGTATTTGGTAAAAATGCGCCTAAGAAAAATACCCCACAGGAGACCAATTTGGCACCCAATACCGTGTATGGAATCAGCAAAGTTGCCGGAGAACTTTGGTGCGAATATTTTTTCAACCAATATCATTTAGACGTGCGTTCCATCAGGTACCCGGGGGTGGTTGGTTATCAGAGCGAACCTGGGGGTGGCACTACTGATTATGCGGTCGATATCTTCCATTATGCGGTCAAGGGAAAGCCGTTCAATTGTTTTTTGAAAGAAAAAACAGCCCTGCCAATGATCTATATGGATGATGCTATACGTGCAACCATAGAATTGATGGAAGCACCGTCCGAAAATATTACGGTGCGTACCAGTTATAATGTTACGGGCATGAGTTTTACGCCATCCGAATTAGCTGATAGCATCAAAACACATGTACCCGACTTCGAAATCGTTTATGCGCCTGATCATCGACAAAGGATTGCCGACTCCTGGCCCAATAGTATTGACGACAGTTTGGCCAGGAGAGATTGGCATTGGATGCCGGCATTTGACTTACAAAAAATGACAGCTGATATGATTCAGCAATTAAATAAAAAACTCGACTCAGTTACTTTGTAATGTTTCATGAGGTTGTTTTTAAACTACTTCTATTTTTAAAAAAATACTTTGTGCAAGAAGGTTTTTGGCATTCTTTGACCACCAAAGTACTTGTCCCAAATTCACTGCGGGGCGGTTCGTTGAAAGCCTACTGGCGAGGCAGCCGGGCCGTCGAGCAAAATGTATATTGATCTTTTACACATTGTATTAAATTAGCGAATCATTTAATATGTTCAAAAATATCCGCCCACAACTACAAGCAGAAATTCAGGAAATAAAAGATAGTGGCCTCTACAAAAGTGAACGGGTCCTGGTTACTCCGCAAGGAGCCGAAATCAAGACTGACCACAATGAAGAAGTACTCAATTTTTGTGCAAATAACTACCTGGGGCTTTCCTCCAATCCTGATGTGATCAAATCTGCTCATGCAGCAATCGATAGTCATGGTTTCGGTTTGTCGTCTGTCCGGTTTATTTGCGGTACGCAAGACATCCATAAAGAATTGGAAAGCAAGATTGCTGACTTTGTCGGAATGGAGGACGCTATTTTGTATGCTGCTGCTTTCGATGCCAACGGTGGCTTGTTCGAACCATTATTGACCAAAGAAGATGCGATCATTTCTGATGAGTTGAATCATGCCAGCATCATTGATGGCATTCGTCTGTGCAAGGCTCAGCGTTACCGCTTTAAGAACAGCGACATGGTTGATTTAGAGGAAAAACTAAAGGAGAGTCAATCGGCACGTCGGCGGATGATTTTCACGGATGGCGTTTTTTCGATGGATGGCACCATTGCAAAATTAGATCAGATCTGCGATTTAGCGGAAAAATATGATGCGATGGTTGGCATTGATGAATGCCACGCCACGGGCTTTATGGGCAAACACGGAAGAGGGACACATGAATTCCGCAACTGTATCGACCGAATTGACATCGTGACAGGTACTTTTGGCAAGGCGTTGGGTGGCGCTTCTGGAGGTTTCACTGCGGCAAGGAAAGAAATTGTTGAAATTTTACGGCAGCGCAGCCGGCCCTATTTGTTTTCAAATACGCTTGCTCCGACAATAGCCGGGGCATCCATTGCGGTTATCGACCGGTTGAACGAGACCACGGCCCTTCGAGACAAACTGGAAGCAAACACCAAATGGTTCAGAAGTGCTATGAGCCAGGCTGGTTTTGACATTATTCCGGGAGAACATCCAATTGTTCCGATCATGTTGTACGATGCGGTTTTAGCGCAAAATTTTGCTTCAAAACTATTGGAAGAAGGAATTTACGTTATTGGTTTTTTCTACCCGGTAGTCCCTAAAGGCAAGGCAAGAATCAGGGTGCAGCTATCTGCGGCTCATGACCAAAATCATTTGGAAAAGGCAGTGGCTGCATTTACAAAGGTAGGAAAGGAGCTGGGTGTCGTTTAAAATAGAAAAAGTGGATTTTTACGGTGTGCCTTCTTTTCACTTTGCAGCCTTTTATTTTCCAGGCGTTTTTCCCGGTTGGCTCTTAAAGGCCTTACTTTTTTGCGCTTTTTAGGAGGTTTGATGGCCTCCTCAAGAATGAATAGAAATGTAGCGATTGCAGCTTCTTTATTGGCTAACTGGGATCGTGACTTTTGATTGGTGATGATGAGCAGCCCCTCCTTGGTCAATTTGCTGGCCAATCGTTCTCTGGCCCATTTTATTTGGTTTTCATCAAGTGCGTTGGATTCCCCTAAATTGAACAACAGGTCGACTTTTGTCTCAACTTTGTTGACATTTTGCCCACCCGGCCCAGAACTACGGGCAGTGCGGAACTTGACTTCTTGTAAAATTTTTTCAGTATCCATTTTTTATGAACAACTTTTGAAGTTTAAACAAAGTAACTTCGTTTTGAATGAGATGGTTCAATTCCGTTTTTAATCTCGCCTTCGATTTACGTTTTACTGCCAGTGGAACTACTTTTGGCCCTTTATGAAAAGAGTCGATATTTCCATATTTAGCATTTTGCAATGGGCTGCGGTCACTGTGTTCATCGGACGGTCCTATCAGCACTTGTTCTGGGATGGTCCATACCGGGAAATCTTTTGGGACCCTTTTTACATGCAATGGTTCATAGAGTCTTTCACTTCGCTGGGCTGGGACGATTACGTCACGCATCCAATGGGGGATGTATGGTTCCAAAGGTTCGTATTTTTTCAGGGCATTTTTTATTTGGTATGTGCAATCATATCGGTTTTTATCCGGCACTTACCTAAGTGGTGCAGGGTGTTTTTGTTGATAGGAGCGGTGGATTTGATATTCCTTGCGTTGATTTATATGAAAGACAGGTTTTACCATTTCGGTCAATTTTTTGAATACAGCCTGCAATTTGGAGCACCTCTTTTTTTATATGCTTATTTAAAAAACGATAAAATACCTAACCGTTTGGTTTTGTGGATGAAGATCGCCGTCGCATTGACTTTTACTTGTCATGGTTTGTACGCCTTCGGTTACTACCCAAGACCGGGATCGTTCATGACCATGACCCAAAATATTTTAGGGTTAGAAGCCCTCGGCATTCATTATTTCCTATTGATTGCAGGTGTACTGGACTTTATTTTTGCTGCGGGTATTTTTATTGCAAGAAAAAAAGTGCTTCATGCTTTATTGTGGTACGGCGTGCTTTGGGGGGCGCTAACTGCTTTCGCCCGTATTTTTGGCAATTTTTACTGGGATTTTCCTTTAGAAAGCCTGCACCAATGGGTGTTTGAGTGTGTCTACCGCTTTCCACATTTTTTGATCCCACTGGCGCTGATTTTGATTCTGAGAAAAAAACAGTTAACGACTAATTGTACTGATTGATAAACATGGGGACAGCCCTGTATTTATGGCAGCCGCCCGAGTCGCTGCGGCGCCAACTTAGCGAACATTTGACCCTAAGTTGATCAATCAGCACAACTAATCACTAAATCGTTTAACTCGTAAACTCGCCTACTCTTTATATCGCTAAAGTCTCTGCCATCCGCAACAACCTTAAATCAACACCTTTTTGGTTATTGATCGCATGGCTGATTGGGGTATAAACGATTTGATTGTTATCAACGCCGACCATGATATTGGTATGGCCTTCCAAGAGCGCAGTGATGGCAGCATTGCCTAAACGACTGGCCAGTACCCGGTCAAAACCACTCGGGGATCCACCCCGTTGTAAATGACCGATCACCGTGACACGGATATCAAAAAAATCAAGGTCTTTCTTCAATTTTTTGGCGATTTGTTCAGCACTTCCAAGTGGGTTCCCTTCTGCAACAATCACCAGCGTGATCTCTTTTTTACGTTTTGCAATCTTCGTAAACGAATCGACCAACTCAGGGATCGTCGTCTCTTTTTCTGGTAGAATGACACTTCCAGCACCACTGGCAATGGCGGTGTTCAGCGCGATAAAACCTGCGTGCCTTCCCATGACTTCGATAAAGAACAATCGATTGTGGGATTCAGCCGTATCCCTGATCTTGTCCACTGCCTCAACTGCGGTATTGACTGCCGTATCAAAACCGATGGTGTAGTCGGTGCCAAACAGATCGTTATCAATCGTGCAAGGAACACCGATCATGGGCATCCCATGTTCTTTGTTGAAGATTTCGGCACCAGTGAAAGTACCGTTCCCTCCTAAAGCGATACAGGCATCTATTTTAGCTTTCTTCAACATTTTGAAAGCTTTAGCCCGACCTTCCTCAGTCATGAATTCTTTACTGCGGGCTGTTTTCAAAAAAGTACCTCCCCTCTGAATAATGTTTCCAACATCCCTTATTTCGAGTGGCCTAAAATTACCGTTGATCATGCCTTCGTAGCCACCGATGATGCCAGTAATTTCTTTTTCATGAAAGGCAGATGATCGGACAACCGCCCTGAGGCCTGCGTTCATGCCAGGTGCGTCTCCACCAGAGGTGAAGACAGCGATTTTTTTAATGTTTGAATTCATTAAACAATAGACTTATCAAGTGAATCAAGACGAAGATGAAGCTCCTTGCCTTAAGTGGAAATTAAACAGCGACTCGATTGGTTTCTTTAATATGACACCTAAATTGAGTTGGTGTTCATTCATCAGTTCTTTTAATATTTCGTGATAATGAAAAGCGACTGATCCCACAAAATGAATGGGCAAGTTTCGATAATTTTCATATTTAAATACATGTCTTTTGAGAAATTCATCAAAACATTCTTTGATGATGCCCCAAACAAAGGGGTGATTCCGGTGTGAAAAGAATTTTTTAGTGAATGATGCGAGAAAAGCTGCCGGTACTCCTCCTCCGTAAACCTCATCCAAGATGTCGAGTTTGCCATTTGGGCATTCTCTTTTCATGATAGGTTGCAGATCGGTTGGCATTTCCCGGTAAAAATAAGCTTGCACTAACCGCCGTCCAATCATGGAACCGCTACCTTCATCACCCAGAAGAAACCCCAAGTTGGTCACATTGTCAACCTCTTTGTCTCCATCGAAAAGAACTGAGTTCGACCCTGTACCCAAAATACACGAGATACCAGGCTGATTGCCGCACGTTGCACGTGCGGCTGCTAAAAGATCATGGTCGATGAAAATAGCCGCGTTTGGGAAAACTGTTGCGAATGCCTGCCGCACAATTGATTTGCGCCCAATATCCCAACAACCCGCTCCGTAATAGTGGATTTCCATGCTACCTCCTTTGTCAAAAGAACCATCGATTTCAGTGGACAAGAGTTTGACGATTCTCTCCTTGCTATCGTAGTTTGGATTGAACCCAGTAGAGGTAAAAGAGATGCAGGATCCGTTATGATCGTTAATTCGCCAATCGGCCTTAGTACTACCACCGTCAATTATTGCAAGCATGGGTGAAAATAGTAGACTTTATCGGAGACTGAAAAATTGGAATTTGTATACTGGTCGATATTTAACGCAAAGCAAATTTTCCAATTTCTTAGTTTCCAGCGTTTTGTGGTTCAGTTACAAAAGTAGTGTAAAGAAAACACTAAGTATGGGGCTTTCAATTAGTTTAAAAACAAATTAAAATACCTGCGAGTTGACATATAACCGATAAAAACAAAATGTTTTAAATATTTTTGCATTTTAAAACAAAAAATAAGACTTTTGTGTTGATAGTTTTACACACCAAATAATTTGTTTTAAAATGATTGATTTTAACCTCCAGCGAGAAGCCCCAAAACTTCATCCTGCTCAGATAGCTTTTTCCTGGATCGGTAAATATTGGTTCGAAGTAGTCGTTTCTCTTTTCCTATTCCAGATTTATTCAAATCGCAATGTCCAGCTTATTGTTGACACAGCCGGCATTCCAGGACAATCTCTGGTCTCACAACATACCAAGGTCACTGTTACAGATCTGCCAGGAACTCACCAGGAGTTGTCCGTGATCCCTTCTATAACAAGCGCGGTAGAAGAAGCATCCAAAGCTGAACCAGTGCCTAAATGGAAGTCATCTGATTTTAGGAACCTCACGTTTATTCTCCAGCCAACATTTGCCGAAAGGAAAAAAGTAGGGGAGGACATCGTCCATGAAAAGCTGAATAATTGTCGAAATTATGTAAAGCGTTTCGCGAAATCGGCGATGATCGAAAAGGAAAAATACGGCATCCCTGCCAGTATCACCCTTGCCCAGGGACTGTTGGAATCTGACGCCGGTGACAGTAGGTTGGCCAAGGAATCCAATAATCATTTTGGTATTAAGTGCCGTGCTAAATGCCGGGGCTGTACATGTAGGAATTACTCTGATGACGATATCTATGATATGTTCAGGGTATTCGATTCGGCGTGGGAAAGCTTTCGGGAACATTCCCTGCTGTTACAGATCTCCAGGTACAGCCACCTCAAAAAATTGGGAACCAAGGATTACCGCAACTGGGCAATTGGCCTGAAAAAGGCAGGTTATGCCACGGATAAAAACTACCATAAAAAACTGATCAGGATAATTGAAGAGTTGGATTTACAGCAGTTTGATCAGTAAACATGGCTCCTGTTTATTCTTCCGCTAAAATATAAGCAGAATAAGGCATCAAAGTGGCAAAACTTGAATCGTTCGTTCCCATCCCTTGTGGTGCGATGCGGTAATTTTGACAAATGATCTTCCAGTTGCCTTTTGGAATTTCTACGGTTTTGCCCACTTTCTGTCCGTTGAACAAAACAAGGATGCGTTTCCAGGGGTCACCAACTGCCGATCCGTCAATTTCATAGCCAATCAAATTGTCTTGTTTAATGTCTAAAAATTTGAGGTGATTCCTGACGAGTTCAGCTTTGCCCATTTTAAATGCCGGGTGGTCTTTTCTGAGCTGAATCAACGCTTTGTAATATTGGAAGAGGTCATTGTACTTTTCTTTGTTGTCCCAATTGATCTGATTGATTTTATCCGGCGATTTGTAAGAGTTTTCGACCAGTTGTTTTGTTCTGACAAATTCTTCCCCGGCATGTAAAAATGGGACTCCCTGAGAAGTGAGGACAATGGTTTGAGCCAGCTTGTTGATCTTCAGCCAGGTAGCTTCGTCGTCATTTTTACAGGAAAGTTGCAACCGGTCCCACAGCGTATGGTTATCATGACAGGATACATAATTGATGCATTGCGTTGGTTCATTGGCCCAGGCAGCTTCTGAATAATTTACCTTTCCGTAGTCAATCTGGGGGTGATCAACTGCTCCGACAATTCCAAATTTTACACTTTCTTCTAAGTTGTACTGACCACTGACAAACCCTTTGGCATTGTGCGTAAAAACATGGCCTTTAACACCGTCCCTGAAATCATCACTGAAAGCGGCGATGCCTTTCAGCTTTTTAGTGTTGGCCTTCAAGGCTCGTTTCTCTGCTGGCAGTGTGCTTTCTCCAGCGGTCCAACCTTCGCCATATATGAAAATTGTTGGGTCGATTTGATGTAAGGCTGCGGCAACCTGGTTCATGGTTTCAATGTCGTGGATGCCCATTAGATCAACCCGGAATCCATCAACGTGGTATTCCGTTGCCCAGTACTTCATAGATTCGATCATGAACTTTCGGTACATGTACCGATCTGAGGCCATCTCATTGCCACATGCTGCTGCGTCGGACCATATCAGGCCTTTGGTACGGTAATAATAATATGGAACAGTTTGGTTGAAAACGGATTCCCAGGTGCGGCCAGTGTGGTTGTAGACGACGTCCATAATGACCCGTAATCCATTATCGTGTAAAGTCTTGACAAGTTGTTTGAATTCCCTGATTCTCACTGTACCGTCGAATGGATCGGTGGAGTAACTTCCTTCCGGAACGTTATAGTTTTGGGGATCATAGCCCCAGTTGTAATGGTTTGCTTCCAGGGTAGTTTCATCTATCGAATAGAAGTCATAAGAAGGTAGCAGGTGAACATGCGTGACGCCCAATTCTTTAATGTGGTCCAAACCGGTGGAATGCCCTGCTGGAGATTTAGTTCCCGTCTCTGCAAGGCCCAAAAATTTGCCTTTATGCATGATTCCTGAGTTTTCATTTATTGAAATATCACGCATGTGCAGTTCGTACAAAACGATGTCTGAGAAACTTTTCAGGGGAGGTCGTTGGTCTTCTGACCAACCTTTTGGATTGGTTTCGTTGAGATCAACGACCATTGCCCGCTTACCGTTGACGCCCACTGCCTTGGCGTAAGGATCAGCCGTTTCCATCAGCAAACTGTCTCCCAGGCTTACTTGAAAGGCATAATACATCCCTTTCATGTCACCTTTGGCTTTGTGGGTCCAAACGCCATTTTTTCCCTTTTTCATATTTTTTACGGAAACCGGGCTGGTTTCCTTGCCCTCTTTATAAAACATTAATCCGACTGCTTTTGCCGGAGGAGACCATAACTTAAAAGTGGATTTCTTTTTTGAGTAGGTGAGTCCAAGGTCATCCCCTTCGTAGACTGGAAAATTGTCCGCGTCATTGACCATTTGAAGAAAAATACTGTCTTTTTGAGCTTGTTTTCTTTTCATGGCCTCTATCAGGGAGGCATCTTTATATGTGTTCTTTTTCATTATTATCTCTTGTGAAATCGCTGGATCGGCAATAATTAATGCGCAAAAAAATGCGAATACAAATATTTGTTTCATGAAATTTTGAGTTGTTTGATTTGGCGTAAAATTAGAAAGGCTATTAATTTTTTCGTAAAAACTTTTTTTCTTGAATGCTGTCCTTTTTAGGGCTACCTTTGCGGCCGTTTTAAAGAACTATTGATCACTGAGATTATTTGATTGTTATTGAAAATAGGTTTGCAATTGAAAATCAAATGATTACAGATTTATTTTATTTTAAAAAATGGAATTAAAAAATATTGCCATCATTGCCCACGTCGACCACGGCAAAACCACACTGGTGGATAAAATGCTGGTTGCCGGCAAGTTGTTCGGAGAACACGAAACTCCAGGCGAGCTAATCATGGACAACAACGACCTGGAAAGAGAACGGGGCATTACCATTTTGGCAAAAAACGCCTCTTTCTTTTACAAAGGCATAAAAATAAACGTGATTGACACCCCTGGTCACTCCGACTTTGGCGGCGAAGTAGAGCGGGTTTTGAATATGGCTGATGGCGTTTTATTGTTGGTGGATGCGTTTGAAGGGCCCATGCCGCAAACCCGGTTTGTTACTCAAAAAGCATTGGAATTGGGCTTGAAACCCATCGTGGTGATCAATAAAGTGGATAAAGAAAACTGCACCCCCGCCGAAGTTCAGGACGCTGTGTTTGATTTGATGTTCAACCTCGACGCCACTGAAGACCAGTTGGATTTTCCAACTATTTTTGGTTCCGCTAAAAACGGCTGGATGGGAACAGACTGGAAAACACCCACTGAGGATATTACTCCATTGTTGGATGCGATTGTAGAACACATTCCGTCTCCAAAAGTGGAGGAAGGTTCAACTCAATTATTGGTTACTTCCCTCGATTACTCTAATTATATCGGACGTATTGCCATTGGTCGCTTACACCGCGGTACTTTGAAATCCGGTCAGCAAATAGCATTGATCAAAAAAGATGGAAGCGTTCAAAAACATAGCATCAAGGGACTTTACCTTTTCGAAGGTATGTCGAAAACCAAGGTGGACGAAGTCCAGGCAGGCGATATTTGCGCAATTCAGGGGATAGAGGGGTTTGAAATTGGGGACACCATCGCAGATTTAGAAAACCCGGAAGCATTGCCGACCATTAGCATCGATGAACCGACGATGAGCATGTTGTTCACCATCAATGACTCTCCTTTTTTCGGCCAGGAGGGGAAGTTTGTTACCTCCCGGCACATCAATGACCGATTGGACAAAGAGCTGGAAAAAAACCTTGCCCTGAAAGTTGAACCCACCGAAAACATGGATGCATGGCGAGTATATGGACGGGGAGTACTGCATTTGTCGGTACTCATAGAAACCATGCGAAGAGAAGGGTACGAACTACAAATCGGACAGCCGCAGGTCATTACCAAAAGGATTGATGGCGTTCTTCATGAGCCAGTGGAAGAGTTGACAATCGACGTCCCTGAAAAACTCTCTGGAACAGCAATTGACATGGTAACCCGCCGAAAAGGAATCATGAACTCAATGGAGCCTAAAGGCGACCGGGTCATTCTTCGTTTTGAAATACCGTCAAGAGGTATAATCGGCCTGCGTGGAAATATGTTGACGGCAACGGCAGGAGAGGCAATCATGACCCACCGTTTTACCGAATTCCAGTCACATAAAGGTGAGTTGCCTAAACGCCTGAACGGTTCCATGATTGGGATGGAGACCGGTAAGGCCATTCCCTACAGTATTTTCAACTTACAGGAAAGAGGTGCTTTTTTCATCGAAGCAAACGAGGAAATCTATGAAGGACAGATATTAGGGGAAAATACCCGCCCCGGTGACCTGACCGTAAATGTGACTAAAACCAAGAAGCTCACCAACATTCGTTCGGCGGGGGCCGATGATAAAGTAAAATTGACGCCGCCTAAAAAGTTTACTTTGGAAGAGGCCCTTGAGTACATCATGGCAGATGAGTACGTGGAAGTTACACCAAAGTCCATTCGCCTTCGCAAAATTTATTTGAAGGAACATGAGCGAAAAAGAGCCTCAAAAGCAGAACCGGTAATGGCCTAGAGGCGTCAGTTTCTTTTTAATGAAAACCACCTTGTCCGTATCTTGGACAAGGTGGTTTTTTATTTTTATAAAATTTCTATCTTGTGCCTTTCAATTTTAAATTTTATGAAAAGGAGAACCGCTTTACAAAACATCGCCATCGTTACCGCCACGGTTCCGATGCTCCCAGGCTGTGATACCGAAACTTATCCAGTTTATGAAAATATTCCCGTCACAAAAAAGCAAAGAAAATTAATTGAACAACTGTCCAATATTTCATTGCCAATAAACAATCCGGAAGTAACGACACCCGAAAAAACCATTGATTATATTTTGACTGTTTTTAATGATTGCTACGCGCCGGAAGACATAACAAGCTATTTGTCCGGATTAAATGAGTTTCAGCTTTTACTGAAGGAAAAATATAGTCGGAATTTAAATAAAATGAAACCTGAAAAAAGAAATGAATTATTTACTGAATTGATGAATGGTGAAAATAATTCAGAGGCCTTAAATTATTTCTTTGACCAAACATTTTATTTAACAAAACAACATTTTACCAGTTCTGAATTCTTTTTGAAAAATTACAAGGATTTTGAATTTGTACCAGGCAGATATATCGGGTGCAAAGAAGTGTAATATGAAATTAGAAAATGAAAATTGGAAACAATCTACTTTGATAATCTGGCAGTTTGAAGTATTTATTTTCCGTTTTCATTTTTCCTTTAATTCAATGTAGAAATAAATAAAAAAAAATGCCGAATAATACTGATCATCATTTTGATGCTATTGTCATAGGTGCTGGAATGACCGGCGGTTGGGCTGCTAAGGAACTGTGTGAAAACGGCCTTAAAACTTTAATGTTAGAACGGGGAAGGGACGTGAAGCACATTGCTGACTACCCAACTACTGGCATGCAGCCCTGGGAGTTTAAACACCGGGGAAGAATCCCATATAATGTGAAAAAAGAAAATCCAGTTATCAGCAGGTGTTATGCTTATAAAGAAGATGCCATGCATTTTTTTGTAAAAGATACAGAACACCCTTATGTGCAGGAAAAACCGTTCGATTGGATCAGGGGGTACCAGGTGGGCGGTAAATCAATCATGTGGGCCCGGCAGGTGCAGCGCTGGAGTGATTATGACTTTGAAGGCCCTGCACGCGATGGCTTTGCTGTTGACTGGCCGATCCGCTATAAGGATTTAGACAATTGGTACACTTATGTGGAGCAATTTATCGGAGTTTCCGGAAATAAAGATGGCCTTGATATTTTACCGGACGGCGATTTTTTGAAAGCATGGGATTTAAATTGCGTGGAAAAGCATTTTCAGGAATCTGTAAAAAATAATTTTAAAGACCGACACGTAATTTATGCGCGGACGGCTCATATTACAGAGCAGCGGGAAGTATTTAAAAAACAGGGTAGGGTGCTTTGCCAAAGCAGAAATATTTGCCAGAGGGGATGCCCTTTTGGTGGATATTTTAACGCTAATTCAACTTTGATTCCCTGGGCACAAAAAACTGGTAACCTGACACTTAGGCCGCATTCCGTAGTGCATTCTATTATTTTTGATAAGGAACAAAATAAAGCGGTTGGAGTCCGGGTAGTTGACGCCAATACCAAAGAAACAACTGAATATTTTGCCAAAATTATTTTTCTTAATGCCGCTACTTTAAACAGTAATTTAATTTTACTGAATTCCAAATCCGAAACTTTTCCAGACGGTTTAGGGAATGAAAATGGCCTGTTGGGCAAGTACGTAGCCTTCCATAATTATCGCGCAAAAATAAATGCAGAGTACGATGGCTACTTGGATTTTAAAACAGAAGGAGGCAGGCCAACGAGTGCTTATGTACCAAGGTTTAGAAATGTTCACAAACAAGAAACAGACTTCTTGCGGGGCTACGCATCCGGGTTTGGTGCATCGAGAAACAGAGATATTAATAGTGATGGAATTGGGGAAGAATTGATGAACAATCTTTTAGCTTCAAAAGGCTATGGCCCTTGGAGAGTTGGGTCGCACATGATGGGCGAAACCATTCCGAAAAAGACAAACGAAGTCACACTTCACAATGAGCAAAAAGACGAATGGGGAATTCCACTTTTAAATATTAATATCGATTATGACGATAATGATGAAAAAATGGTCCAGGACTTTTTTGAACAATTTACTGAAATGTATGAAAAGGCCGGTTTTAAAAATATAACGACCCATGACACCAAACAAGCTCCTGGCCTTGATATACACGAAATGGGCGGTGTCCGTATGGGGCGAAATCCAAAGACTTCTATTTTGAATAAATGGAATCAAATGCACGCCTGTAAAAATGTGTTTGTTACTGACGGTGCCTGCATGACCTCGGTCGCTACACAAAACCCCTCTTTAACATTTATGGCGATGACAGCCCGGTCGGCAAATTATGCAATTGAACAATTAAAGAAAGAGGAGATTTAATTTTCAGTGATTTTTCAAATAACTTCATAAATAAAAAATAAATAAGAACGGTGTTGCCGCTGAATGCGGCAACACCGTTC
>JBCBRY010000114.1:0-28997 GCA_039819485.1 Bacteroidota bacterium
CTCAACGTACGGTTGGATGATCATGGTAGGAACTCCATAAATGTCCTCTTCTATTTCTTCATCGACAGTAATTCGATTGAACACGGAATTCGGCCTAAGCAAAAAGGACTCATTAAAATAGAATTTAAACTAAAAAATGAGGAAACTCTTTTATGTATAATTGAAGATGATGGTGTCGGCAGAGATAAAGCAAAAGAATTGCAAGATGCAAATGAACACCTTAATTCCCACAAATCTTTAGGCACAAAAATCACTCAAAAAAGGTTAGAAATTTTACAAAATAAATATTCGGAAGAAGTGGAGGTGGTCAAAATAATTGATTTGTATGATGAAAAATCAGGAAACCCGATGGGGACAAGGGTGGAGGTACTTATTCCGATTCTTGATTTTCATGTAAAGTAATTGATCGGTTATTGAGAGAAATAGTATTTTGATCAATGTCTTAAGCCTTGATTGTCAGCTATTTTTTGTTGACAACTATTTTATATTTAAAAATAAAAAAATATATTTGCAACAGTTTTCTCATAGTATGTTTGTTTAATCTTCCTGCACCTTATTTCCCTCCTGGGGTGCAGGACTTTTTTTTCCAGAAATTTTAAAATGAAAGTTTTCTCAAGAAAAGGGATTTGTCAGCAACGTTTTGAACTTGTAGTGTGTAGTATTCTAAAGTGAAAGTAAGCTTAGTGCTCAAACGCAATTATATAATCTCAGTTATGTATGATCAATAAATTTAATTTTTAAACATATTTTTTCCACTTATTGGTTGAAACCGACCGCTTCCTAAAGAAATGCTACCGTTTCCTTGCCAAATCGACCACTGCGTAAAAGTAGCTTTTTTTCTGGATTTACTCACAATATATTTGTTTCAAGTTTTCTCATAGTATGTTTAATTCTCCTACACCTTTTCTTCCCTTCTGGGGTGTAGGAATTTTTTTACCCGTTTCTGACTCGTTCAAATTATCTTTTTTAGCCTTGATCAATTTCGGATTAGGAAGTAAATATGGTACACTGAAATAAATGTAAGTACCTTATCTTTTGAAATGTGGAGACAATGTGGGCAAGCCTAATATTATGCCAATTTTTAATTTATTGTAAAATTAAATATGTTTTATCATTTGAGAACCAAGGTGATATTTACTTTGGCTTCAACTATTATTCAATCAGCGCTTACCATAATTTTTCCTGTAAATCCATTTCCTAAACAAAACCTACCGCTACCACCATTTTACCGACCGTTTCCTAAAAACTGCTTTTTTTCACCCTCCACAAACCCGTTCTTTGCACTGTGTAGTTTTCTCATAGTATGTTTAGTGCTCCTACATCAGCCTTAGCCTCCCCCGATGTAGGAGTTTTTTTTTGCCCAAAATTCAAAATTCAACCTAGAATATCAGCTTACTCACCTTTGGATAAAATTTCGAAGGATTGTGAAACTGCGTTTCCTTGCTCATCTACCACAGTCAAATTGTGCATACCAATATTAGGACTAACTTCCACTTCATGAATTTCTTTCGTACTCCCTATGTATTCTCTGTCGATATGCCAGTGTAAAGTTGAATTCTTATTCTCATGGACGGCTTTAAAGACTGCTTTTCCTTTTTTTCCGTCCAGTTCAACCGGTACCAGCAACTTAGCCTTCAGGGGAGGGTAAATTAATTGGATCTTTTGCGATGTATTCGTATTTGATGGGCAGCTTGGGTGTAGGGCTGGGAGAGGTTGGTAGTCAGGATGTTTAGGGCTGTAGTAATGGGCTTCGACGGGTGGTAAAATGAACCAGAATCTTTCTTTAGGTTCTTGCAATGAGGTAATACTGCAATTTTTATTGACCAACCATTTTTCCGATTGATCTAAAAAAAACAATTGATGATTGCTGCATGGTGAAGCAGTCTGGTAATTTTTGGTTACCCACTGACTATCGACCGGGCATCCATGCTTAGCAATATTTCCACTTGATTTACAGGTTTCCAAAAGATGCATCTCATCAAAAGGTTGGTCGAACCAATCAGTAGAGGGAAATAGGCCAAACACTTCAAAAAGAATCGGGGCCGCTGCCTTTACTCCGGTTATTCCTGGTCTCCCTTCTCCATCTGCGTTCCCTACCCAAACACCTACGCAATGGTTTGGACTGACACCAATTGCCCAAGCATCTCTGAACCCATAACTTGTTCCAGTTTTCCAGGCAATGTTTTTTACGTTTTCAAAACGCTGCCAATCACCCTCTTGATTTGGACGTTCCAAGTTTCTCATGGCTTCGAAAGTCAACCAAGTAGCACTCGCATTGAGGAATGCTGTATTTTCTCTTAATTGGCTCTTTTGTTTATCTGCCGTAGAATAGCGCCGAATGCTTGCTTTGTTGAAATCATTTTCATCATACCTGCCATTGTTCTTGTAGAAGTCTTTAAGTCTTTTTCCCATTGATGCATAAATGGTGGTCAAATCCCATAAAGTCGTTTCAGCACCTCCCAGGACAAGTGAAAGTCCGTAGTGGTTCGGACCATTGGTCAGGGTAGTGACTCCATGCTTTTTAAGGTTATAATGAAATTTTTCAACCCCATATTGTTGAAGCATTTTGACAAAAGGAATATTCAGCGATCTGGATAAAGCCGTATTTGCAGGTATCACCCCATCGTACGTTTTTGAAAAATTTTCGGGTCTGAAACCACTCAGGTACGTCGGTATATCCGAAATCAATGTATTGGGCAGGATAGCTCCCTCCTGGAGCATCAACGCATAAAGCAAAGGTTTTAGAATACTCCCAGAGCTGCGCGGGGACTGGATGATATCCACGGAGGAGGCATGTTGAAATCCTGTAGTCTTTTCATTGCCAACATAAGCTAATACTTTTTTCGTATCGACATCGATTACCATAACTGCCAGATTATGGATTTCATTATTTTTTAAAATATTACAGTTTCGCTGCGCGATATTGTTTACCGCAATTTGTAAATCTACGTTTATAGAAGTTTTTTTCAGATATGATTCATCATCGTCCATTGCTAACTTTTGGACTAAATGCGGAGCCAGTTGAGGAATAGGGTAGGGCTTATCAGGTAAAGGTTCGTCAAGTGCCAATTGGTAGTTCAGCGAATCGATAATTTTGTTTTTGAACAACCTTTTCAATAACCGGTTCCTTTTCCTTTTTAAGGAAAGTCTATTTCTTCCTGGATGGATGAGCGCCGGGCTATTCGGCAGAATAGCCAAGGTGACGGATTCAGCCCAGGAAAGCTGATCTGATTTTTTGCCAAAATACCTCCAGGAGGCAGCGTCCAGACCGACCACATTTCCCCCGAAGGGGGCATTGGATGCGTAAAGGTGCAAAATCTCCTTTTTGTGATATTTTATTTCTAACCTGACTGCTTTGATCATTTCGATCAGTTTTCTGAACAGAGTCCTTTTTTTTTGATTATTAGAAAGCCTGATTACCTGCATCGAAATGGTACTCCCGCCACTCACGATTTTTTTTGCCTTTACATTTTGTGACAATGCTCTACCAATTGCTCTTATGTCAACACCAAAATGTGAATAAAACCTTTTGTCCTCAAAAGTCAGTAGTGCTATCTCAAACTTCTTAGGAACAAGGTCAGTTGGCGGAAATCTCCATTGTTCATCAGCAGCGATTTTTGCTCCTAACAACTGGCCATCTTCCGCTTCTACCACGATTGAAAAGGGTTTGTCAAAAAGGGGGGCGGGTAAGGAAAACCAAAACCAAATGAAGAAAACAGTTCCGAGAATAAGGAAGCCAGTTTTTATACGGTTCAATCTTGTAGAATAGTTGTCGAACATCTTGATTCAAGTCAATTCATGAGCGCCGAAATTTCTAAGTACCTGATTAAAAGTAATAAAAAATGAAGAAGGCTTCGCTCATGGAGCAAAGCCTTTTGAAAAACTTTAACTGATATGTTGTTAGAAATCAATATTCATCTTCATTGAAAAGAAAATCCCCTTTTGATGGATAGTCTGGCCAAATCTCTTCAATACTTTCATACTCGATATCATCTTCTTCGATATCCTGTAAGTTTTCGACCACAGCGTTAGGCGCACCAGTTCGTAGTGCGTAATCGACCAGCTCGTTTTTAGTAGCTGGGAAAGGTGCATCTTCTAGGTGCTTAATGAGGTCAAGCGTCCAATACATATTAAAACAAAATTTAAAAGAATTAACAAAAACTGGACTTCATAGGGCCCATTTTCTGTTTTAAAAAAATCATCATTCTAATTATTAATTTGGCAGGTAAAAAAAAGTTCGAATCATTGCCAAATTCCCTTAAAATTGCCGCAAATGTAATAAACGGACATTTGAATTTCAAAGCAAATCTCACTTTGGCAAAAAAAAGTGAGTAATTTTACCTAATTAATTGATAATCAAAGAAATAGAAATTCGCCAAAATTTTCAAACCTTCCAGAATGCGAATGAATGATTCCATTCCTTTCACTTTTGTCTATCGCAAATGATCCATTGTTAAAAATTAGGCCTTTATTTCTGACACTTGCGAAAAGGGTTCTGTGAACTGTCAGTTCGCCATCGATTACGATTTCACCTTCGTTCAAGATGCCCAATCCCTTTTTTGCAAGACCATCGATGGAAATCTTCCCCATCATTCCGATGGTCAGTTTCCCCTTGGGTTCAATGATCAACTGGGCGATGTCATTTGTAAATGTTTCTATCACCGGGAAATAATTGTAGGCTGTGTGTTCACCACTGATAATTACTACATCGAACCAACCTGGCACAAAACGGTTGTACCAGTTTTTAGGTTCGTTCCAGCATCTTTCTGCACCCTGTGTTCCTCCTTTCCAGTAAAAAGGCACAGAAATCCTTCTCGTTGCCCGACCACCATCTTCCGACGGAGAAGAGACAAACTCGTTGTCGTTATTCATAGTTTACTCTTTTTGAAGGGGGAGCTTGAAATTTGTATTTAGAAGAGGGATTAATTGATTTATCCAAAATCCAAGCCATTACATTTAATTCGAATATTCAGTTTGCTTTACAGTATGTTGTTTTGGTGGCCGTCTTGTTACCTTTGGTTTTTGTACCTATTGGAATTTCTTTCCCACAGGGGTTTGACTAAAAACTTAAAAAAATAATTGAGATGCTTAAAGTAGGCGTAACAGGAGGGATCGGAAGTGGAAAATCAACCATCTGTAAAATATTTGAATGCATTGGTATTCCGGTATATTATGCTGATGACCGTGCAAAACAGCTGATGGTAGATAATATTAAGATCGTAGATCAAATTACTGAAATCTTTGGCAAGGAAGCTTACCACGAAGATGGCAGTCTCAACCGTGCCCACCTTGCAACCATCGTGTTTAATGATAAAGAGAAATTGAATATGCTCAACGGCATTGTTCATCCTGCTGTGAGGGAGGATGGCCAAAACTGGCACCAGTCTCAGCAAAATGTTCCATATACCATAAAAGAAGCTGCATTGATGATTGAAAGTGGAAATTATAAATCTATGGATGAAATCATCGTAGTATCTGCCCCGGTCGAGCTGCGTATTCAGAGAGTGATTCAAAGAGATGCAGTGACCAGGCAAGCTGTCATGGCCCGCATCGATAAGCAATTGCCAGAACCTGAGCGATTGGCCTTTGCCGACTATGTCATCGTAAATGATGGAAAAAAATCTATTGTTCAACAGGTCTGGGACATTCACCAAGAACTTCTTTCATTTTAATTGGCTCTTTGGAAATGATTGCCAAATTGTCATTTTGGATGGAGACATAGGTGAAAGCAACTGCTGGTGTTCAAGTTGTTAAAGGATTTGAATCAGCAGGTTTCTAAGATATTTTAGCTGTTTTATTAATCAATTAATTGATTTTCAAATAATTATATAAATATTCTCGCCACTCGCACTTTAAATTGGCAGTTGAATTTTTGCCTTTACATACTCTTTGGCCTCTGTAGTTTTTGTTGGTCGTAAATTCATTAATCACAGATCACATGTAAAACTCGCAGATAAATTTGTCAAGCAGGTGATGCGGTCATCGCGCTTATAAAATAGACTGCATTGAGACTCATATTAAATTTTTTTATCAAATGGTATAGTTTTTGAAATTTGTATAAGAGCAATGCTAAATTTATACCACCTACAGGTTGAAATACCTGGCACAAAAGACTTTCCTGAACACTCACACAATTGACATATTTCCGGCTAATCATATAGCTTTTCTTTCCCTCCTTTTTTTCCTATGCTAATTATGGTTTAATCCAGGAAGCAGCCCAACGTTAATTCGTTTTGTGTTTCCTAACAATTCTATGTTTTGAAAAATTCAACCATGAGAGATCTACCCACATACCAGCCTGGTAAAGATAGCTCTGCCATTAACACCAATCGTTGCATGTTCTCTATTCAAAGTAAATTTCAGAGAATCATCCCTTTCCTGATAGCAATCTTTTCGTTTGTACAAATTTCATTTTCGACAACAGTTCTGGAATTTGGCTCAGAAAGGATCTTGTTTGACGGGTTGGATCAAGTAGCCTGTGACAATGTAACCAATGGTGGAGAAATTGCTGCTGATGAATTTGGCTGTCCAAACCCGACCTGGGACCCCTCGTTGATTACTAATGTTACCTTGCCATCGGGAGGGACCGGCGATCTTGAATATATTTGGATTTACACAACAGATGATCCCGCTTCACCCGGGGCATTCTGGAGCCCAATCATTGGTTCAAATAGCCCTGAATATGATCCTGACCCAATTTCAGAGACCACCTATTTCCGCAGATGTGCCAGGCGTTCAGGTTGTACCGACTATATTGCCGAAAGTAATATTATTGTAAAGGAATCCATTTGCTGCGATAACGTAACAGACGGTGGAATGATTGCAGCGGATCAAGTTCTTTGTGATACTCCCTTTGTTGCTGCTGGTTTAACAAACACTGTTTTTCCCACCGGGGGCAACATGCAACCAATTGAGTACCAATGGGCACAAAGCACAACAAACTCTCCGTATACTCCTACGAACCCGGATTGGTCTTTCATCACTGGTGCAAATGATGCCGATTACGACCCAGGAGCAATTACTCAAACCACTTATTTCGTAAGATTATCCAGAAGATATGGATGTCTTGATTATGATGGGGTTTCGAATATAATTGTTATCCACATCAATGATGGTATTTCTGCCCAGGTATCCAGTCAAGATGTTTCCTGCGATGGTGGGAGTGATGGATCAGTGCAAGTAGATGTAATCACAGGTGGAGCACCAGGTTACACTTTGGCATGGGTTGGGTTTCCTGGTGAAACTGACTCTATGTTGATCGATTTAAGCCCCGGGACTTATGAAGTAATCATAACAGACGCAGTAGGATGTACCGGTTCGGCAATAGGTCAAGTTGCTGATGCTGATAGCATTGAAGTCAGTACCTCAAGCACAGACGCTACCTGCGACGACTCATCAGATGGAACTGCGACTGCTCAAGTGAACGGAGGTACTGCACCGTACACATATGAATGGGACGATCCTCTGGGACAAACAAATGCAACGGCTGCTAATCTGGCTATGGGAAGCTACACGGTGACAGTTACTGATAATAACGGTTGTACACAAACTGCCACCGTTACAGTAGGGGCACCCATGGAAGCGACACTTGTGTTGACTCCAACTGATGCATCTTGTTTTGGATTAAATGACGGGGCCGCAGAAGTGAGCGTCTTGAATGGAAACATAAATGATTATTCAGTAACCTGGAGTAATGGAGAAAATACCTCTGTCATTACCGACCTCACTACCGGAACATACACCGTTACCGTAACTGATGCAAATGGTTGTACTGTCGAGGGAAGCACTATCATCACAGAACCTATGGAATTGATCTTAATGATGGATGCAGATAGTGCTTCTTGCTTTAGTTCTTCCGATGGAACGGCTAGTGTGACAGTCTCCGGAGGTGTTCCGTTTCCAAACAACGATTACGAATATATCTGGGATGCCTCGGGTAATCCAACTGTATCCATGTTGGATGATGTGTCACCCGGTAATTATACTGTCACCGTGACTGATGCAAACGGTTGTACTTCAACAAATAGCGTGGAAATAGGAGCTCCCGATGAAATTCAAATCACTTTTAATTCCTCCAATGTTTCCTGTAATGGGCTGACGGATGGATCTGTGTCGACTCAAGTTTCAGGTGGAGTGTCACCTTATACTTATTTGTGGAATGACACGGGTAACTCTACGACTCCCGATTTATCAGATTTAGCACCAGGGGCCTATACACTTTCGGTGACCGATGCAAACTCCTGTCTATCCACAGCTATCTTAAATATCATGGAGCCAACTGCACTCGCTCTTGATTTCAATATCGTAGACGTAGTTTGTGAGGATGATACTGATGGAGTAGCTGTAGCGGTACCTTCCGGTGGAACCGCACCGTACAGTATTTTATGGGAAAATGGCGTTCAGACGCAAGCGATTTTTGATGTTGGAGTTGGAAACTACAATGTTACCATAACCGACAATAACGGCTGCCAGATCAGTGGTACTGCCTCTGTTAGTGCCACCACTACTTTAAGTTCCTCAGTCAATTCATTTGATGCGACTTGTTTTGATGTAAATAATGGAGTCGCCATTGCAAATGGTGTAAACGGTACCCCTCCTTATTCATATTTGTGGTCAAATGGAGCCACAACCAATCAAATTGACAATCTGTTTTTTGGTAGCTATGAAGTCACCATCACCGATAGTGATGGATGTTCGGTAACGAATACCGCCGTCGTAAACTCTCCACCTCTCTTATCCGCTTCCATTCAAGTACTAACAGAAGTTGAGACCTATGGAGGGACAGAAGGCAGTGCGATCGTTTCTGGTTCTGGTGGTCTACCTCCGTATTCTTTGGTATGGGATAATGGAACAACTAACGATCAAATAACCGGGCTCGGTGGAGGAACCCATTCAGTTACTATTACTGACGCAAATAATTGTTTTGCCGTAGCTCAAATTACATTGGTTGAACCTTCGAAAATCGGAGACTACGTATGGGACGATGAAAACCAGAATGGTATTCAGGATGGGAACGAAGTTGGTATTGAAGGCGTGAATATTTTTCTGGTGGGAGTAACTTCCAATGGTGACAGTATTGATTTGACGACTGTTTCTGATACTGCCGGTTATTATGCATTTGATGGATTAACGTCAGGTGCCTATCAACTTGAATTCGAAACACCGACCAACTATGTGTTCACTTACCAAAACATCGGAAATGATGTACTGGATAGCGACGCAGATGCAAATACAGGATTGACACAGAACTTCCCGATCACCCAAGGCGAATTCGAAAGCCGTTGGGACTGTGGGATGATTCTATTGGATGAAAAAATTGACATTGGCGATAAAGTCTGGTTCGATACTGACCACAACGGCATACAAGGTCTTCAAGAAGCAGGTGTTGAGGGAGTCGTGGTTCGACTCAGAGAGATGCCGGCCAATCAGATCATCGCTCAAGACATTACCGATATTTTGGGCAATTATCTTTTCGAAGACGTTTTGCCGGGAAGCTATATTGTAGAATTCTCGCCCACAAGCTTCCCTCCCGGTGGTTTTCTCATATCCCCTAAAGACCAGGGGTCAGATGATACGAAGGACAGTGATGCAAATATTGCAACAGGTTTGACCGATGAATTTCAGGTGTTCCCTTTCACGTTGGATAATTTAACCATCGATATGGGAATTTACAAGGAATGCGACAATATCACGGATGGAGGGGTAATTGGCTATGATGAGGAACTGTGTGGGGTAGGGGCCGATCCCTCTGAAATCGTAAATGTGGTTTTTCCTTCAGGCGGATTTGGAACAATAGAGTACCTGTGGATGCAAAGTGTCGTGCCCATTTACAATGGCCCTGGTGACCCTAACTGGACGATTATCCCTAATTCGAACAGCCCAAATTATGACCCAGGCCCAATTGGTCAATCGACGTACTACATCAGGTGCGCCAGAAGAGAAGGATGTGACGATTACATTGGTGAATCAAATGTTGTGGCAAAAGAAATTACACCGTTTCCGTTGGCTCAAATAATAGATGCTCCAAACCTCATCTGCCAAAATGAGGAAAGTCGTTTTGAAGCGGCCATTGCCGGTGCAGGAGCGACTTACTTCTGGGAGTTCCCAAATGGTGGAAGTCCATCAACAGCCACTACCAGAGTGGCGGACCCGGTCTCCTGGTCCTCTCCCGGAGTCAAAACAGTCACTTTGACAGTTACACGTTTTGGCTGTTCCTTTAGTGTGACGACCAACGTGATCATTGATGATTGCGTCATCAGTCCACTAATTGTTTTTGATGATGTCGTAGCAGAAATTCAGGGTGAAAGCGTGCAGGTAAAATGGAACGTCAAAGGAGACACGGAGAACACGATTTTCTATGTAGAAAGATCGGAAGATGGTCAGGAGTTTACAACTCTGGATCATCTTTTAGGGCAGGAAGGAACGGAGCAGTCATCTTATGAATACATGGACGACTTGCCCAAGTTTGGTGAAAATATCTACCGGATAAAATTTGATAAAATATCCGCCAACGGTCAAGTTGGTATTTCAAAGACAACCATGGTCATGTTTCAGCTGGAGCCTACCCAAATGGCACAGGTTTTTCCAAATCCAACCAGTGGAAATGTAACTGTAGAATTATTGAAATCCAGCAACGAGCCTTCCATTGGCGAAGTGAGAACACCTTTTGGCAAAACGCTTTTTACATTTAAAGTCCATCTGCCTGGTCACTCAAATCGATATCATACTTTTCCGTATTGGCAGGTATTTTAAATGTAAAAAGCGTTTTGAGTGACCAGGCAGATGGACTTTATATGGTCGTGATTCAACAGCCAAAAGTCAAAAAACAGATCTGTAAGGTATTTAAAAGCAGGTATTAAAAATTAATATAGAATTAACTTTTTTTCATTACATAGTTTTTTAGCATAACAGAACGGGGCTGCCTGCGAGGCAGCCCATTTTTTTTAAATTATATGAGCGATATAAGCTCAAAACACTAAATCGTGAATTATGATAGTTTGATAATAACCATATATTTGCGGCCGTCAAAAAAAATGTCTATCCGGCATAATTACTGTTTAAGGAAAAAAATCTCCCCTTCCACAATATATTCCTTAATCATGGATCCTTTTAGAGAATAATTTTTCTTTTTATGGATCTTCAAATAAATAGGTTTGAAAAAAAGAGTACTCATTACCGGTGCAGCTGGCTTTATCGGATCACATCTCAGCGACAGGTTTATTAATGAAGGATTTCATGTGATTGGAATCGATAATTTGTTGACCGGCAATATTGCCAATATTGAGCACCTTTTCCCACGGGAAGATTTTGAATTTTATCACCACGACATCACAAAGTTTGTACATGTGCCTGGTGATATTCACTACATCTTACATTTTGCATCCCCGGCGAGTCCAATTGACTATTTAAAAATGCCGATCCAAACTTTGAAGGTCGGTGCCCTGGGCACACATAATATCCTCGGAGTGGCCAAGGCCAAAAGGGCCAGGATATTGGTGGCTTCTACTTCTGAGGTCTACGGTGATCCTTTAGAACACCCGCAGACAGAGGAATATTGGGGAAATGTGAACCCCATAGGACCCCGCGGTGTATACGATGAGGCAAAACGTTTTTTGGAGGCTATCACGATGGGCTATCACAGCTATCATGGTATTGAAACACGGATCGTTAGAATTTTCAATACTTATGGACCAAGGATGCGTGTGGACGATGGCCGTGTACTGCCTGCCTTTTTCTCTCAGGCCATTCGAGGCGAGGGATTGACGGTTTTTGGGGACGGACTTCAGACCAGGAGTTTTTGTTACGTCGATGATTTGGTGGAAGGCATTTATCGTTTGTTGATGAGTGATTATCATCTTCCGGTAAATATTGGTAATCCGTCGGAAATCAATATGCTTCAATTTGCGGATGAAATATTGGCATTGGTCAATAACCCAAAGGCTCATAAAGTTTACCGTCCATTGCCGAAAGATGATCCCAAAAAAAGAAGGCCCGATATAAGCAAGGCGAAAGAAATTCTAGGATGGGAGCCAAAAGTTTCCAGGGCAGAAGGACTTAAAAGAACTTATGAATATTTTAAAAAAGCAGTTAAGGTATAATTGACTTTTTGATTTAAATTGATTTTATAAAATGGTTTATTCGGCTTTCAAAGTTTAATAAACCATTTTATTTAATTATATTTTTGAACAATTAAATAATGGGATTTTAATCTAATCTATTTTTTAATTGTCCTAAAAACAATTTTCCAAATAATAATAAAAATGGCATTTAGTAAAAATGTATTAATTACTGGAGGAGCTGGATTTATTGGCTCACACTTGGTTCGATTATTTGTCAATAAATATCCGGACTACCATATTATAAATTTAGACAAACTTACTTATGCAGGTAATTTGGAAAATTTAAAAGACATAGAAAAGAAAGAAAATTATTCTTTTGTAAAAGGTTGTATTACCGACCAACAATTTATTGCGGATCTTTTTGAAAAATATAATATTGATAGTGTGATTCACCTTGCTGCAGAATCACATGTTGATCGGTCCATTACCAACCCGCTTGAATTTATTGAAGCCAATGTTATAGGGACGGTTAATCTTTTAAATGCAGCTAAAAAAAATTGGAAGAATTTTGAAGGCAAAAGGTTTTACCATGTATCGACAGATGAAGTATACGGCTCACTTGGTGAAACTGGTTTTTTTGTCGAATCTTCTCCTTATGATCCACGCTCGCCATACTCTGCATCAAAGGCTTCTTCCGATCATTTGGTCCGGGCTTATTATCATACGTATAATTTACCTGTTGTAATTTCTAATTGTTCAAATAATTATGGGCCGAATCAATTTCCTGAAAAATTAATTCCCTTGGTTATCAACAATATCAAACACAATAAAACGCTTCCAATTTACGGTGATGGAAAATATACCCGTGATTGGCTTTGGGTGGTTGACCATGCAGAAGCGATCGATTTAATATTTCATGAAGGATTAAATGGAGAGACCTATAATATTGGTGGAAATAATGAACGGCAAAATATTGAATTAGTCGAAACGCTTTGTGACATTATGGATGAATTACTGGAACGGCCGATCGGCCAGTCCCGCAATTTGATTGCCTTCGTCAAAGACCGTCCTGGCCATGACCGCAGATATGCTATTGATGCAACCAAATTGAAAAATGAGTTAAACTGGGAACCCACCATCCAGCCGGAAGAAGGGTTAAAGAAAACAGCAGAGTGGTATTTGGCGAATGAAGAATGGTTGAGTAATGTCACGTCCAAAGCCTATCAGAAATATTATGTCGAACAATATAGCTGATGCTTTTCATTTGTTTAAAATTATTAATCGGAAATAATATCTGATTAGTTTTATCCGTAAAACCTGCATTGAGAAATTAATAGTCAATGCAGGTTTTTTATTTTGATTTCGGATGAAATTTTTCTAAAGCCTCCTACTGAACTCTTCCTTTCTGAGCAACAAATATGCACTGCAAATTTTCATACTTTTGCGTTACATTAAGCAAACAGAATAATGGCAAAACTCAGGTCCAACCACAATAAGTCCAAAGCAGGTGAAAGCGGTGGAATGATAGCAAGGGTCGGTATCTTCTCAGTGATTTTAGGAGCGCTGTTTTTCATTTTTAACAAGTCATCGGAAACACAACCTGAGATAGAAGAAGAGATAGTGACGGAGGATGTGGAGAACCTGGAATCTACCGGGATCGACAGTATTTTTTACTTGCCCACCTCTACTTCTGGTGATCTCGTAAGACATAAATATTTTGCTCTTTCTTATTTGGAAAAATATGAATTGCCGGAATGGGTGGCATTTGAATTAACTTCCGCAAGGTTGAAAATGCCATGGGTGGACCGGACCAATGATTTCCGTCCCGATCCTTTGGTCGAAACCGGAAGTGCTTTGCCAAATGACTATTGGCGTACCGAATACGATCGGGGACATTTAGTGGCCGCTGCCGACATGGCATTTTCTCAAGAGGCCATGTCGGAAACATTTTTCATGAGCAATATGGCTCCACAAGAACCGGCTTTCAATAAAGGGGTTTGGCGGGAACTGGAAGAGTTAACCAGAGATTGGGCGAAACGTTTTAAGCATTTGTACGTCGTAACAGGGCCGCTATTTAATGATAAAATAAAATTTTGGATAGGTGACAGCCAGGTAGCCGTTCCACCTGCGTTTTATAAAGTGATCCTTGATATAAGAGAACCGGAGAAAAAAGCCATTGCTTTTATCATTCCAAATGAAAAAACCGACGAACGTCTGGAGGTATTTGCCACTTCAATTGATGAGGTCGAAGAAATTACCGGAATAGATTTTTTCAGTGAGTTAATGCCCAAACCGCTTGAGGAAAGCCTTGAATCAGATCATGATATCCAAATGTGGAAGACAGATGAAAAGAAATTTCAAAAACGTGTGCAGGAATGGAATTATCAGGACTAAATTAAGTGCAAAATCAGTTATAGAAATAATCAGACAGAATCATAATTTACTTTAATCATGTCAAAAAAAGAAGCTTTCATAACGGAGATCAACAAAGGTTACACCTTTAAAGGGGAATCCATCATTTTGGGTGGGGCCATGTTGGATAAAGAAACAATTCAGGATTGCTACATAAGGCTTCCTTTGCGGATGATGAACCGGCATGGACTGATTGCCGGTGCTACGGGGTCAGGTAAAACCAAAACATTGCAGATCATTGCAGAGCAGTTGTCAAGTAACAGCGTTCCAGTTTTGATGATGGACATAAAAGGTGATTTGAGTGGAGTGGCGGTGGCCAGCGACGGTCATCCAAAAATTGATGAGCGGCACGAAAAAATTGGGTTGCCCTTTACGCCTTCTGGCAGTCCGGTTGAATTTCTCACTTTATCCAGTGAGCCCGGTTCAAGACTGCGTGCGACCGTTACGGAATTTGGATCAACACTCCTTTCAAAGATTCTGGATTTGACAGAGGTGCAGTCTGGTGTTTTAGCGGTAGTTTTCAAATATTGTGATGATAACAAATGGGCGTTGATTGACCTGAAAGATTTGAAAAAGGTGCTGCAGTATGTCACTGGTGAAGGCAAGAAAGAGTTTAAAGCGGAGTACGGAACAGTTTCTACCAACTCGGTCGGAGCTATCATGCGAAAAATTGTTGAACTGGAACAACAAGGGGCAGAAGTATTCTTTGGAGAACGATCATTCGATGTTGATGATTTATGCCGATTGGATGAAAGCGGGAAAGGAATGATATCCATTGTCAGGTTGACGGACATTCAGGATAAGCCAAAATTATTCTCCACATTTATGTTGCAGATGTTGGCAGAGATCTATGCCTCGTTTCCGGAAGAGGGAGATTTAGAAGCGCCCAAATTGGTAATTTTCATTGATGAGGCACATTTGGTTTTTGAGAACGCTTCATCCGCCTTATTGGACCAGATTGAGGCCATCATTAAATTGATTCGATCAAAAGGGATCGGCATTTATTTCGTCACTCAAAACCCGACAGATATACCGGAGGAGGTGTTGGGGCAATTGGGTTTAAAGATTCAACATGCCCTCCGGGCATTTACGGCAAAAGACCGCAAAGCGATCAAACTGACTGCACAGAACTATCCATTGACCGACCATTACAAAGTTGAAACACTTTTAACGGAATTAGGAATTGGGGAAGCTTTGGTCACTTCGTTGAATGAAAAAGGAATTCCGACTCCTTTGGCGCATACGATGCTGCGGGCTCCACAATCGAGGATGGATGTTTTGACCAAAAAAGAAATTGATGCAGTGCTTGACAAATCCGTTATTGCAAAAAAATACAATGAGGTGATCGACCGGGAAAGCGCTTATGAAATTTTAAAAGAAAAAATCGAACTGGCACAAGAAGACGAACATCAGAAAAACCTGAAAGGCCAGCGCTCTAAAGCCCGGAGGTCCTCAAGAAAGGAAAAAAGCACATTTGAGAAGATTGTTAACAGTACTACCACGAGGCAAATAGGAAGAACTGTGGCCCGTGAACTGACCCGGGGTTTGTTGGGAGCTCTTGGAATCAAGACGTCTCGGAGAAGATCGAAAAAAAGTAGCTGGTTCTAATCATTTCATTCAATTTTCGTGCGTTTGTCGGATGAAAAATCGAATACGGGCGAATTGGTACAAAAATAGTATATTAAAATTATTAATATTTAAATTCGATTACATGTGTAAATGAATCAATCCAAAATGCTTGAGAGGATTTTGGTTTTGGTTAAAATTTTACACAAATTATAATTTTTTTGCTGTGAGATGGTTGGTGGATAATTTTTCTTTCTACCTTTGCACCGACCAAAACTATACATGTCCCATGAACAGATTACCATTATTGTTGGTGATATGCCTTTCGTTAGGTATCACCTTCGAGGTTTCTTCGCAACAACTTTCCCTTTTTACGCAATACAGGGAAAACCAAACCATCATCAATCCGGCAGCCGTCGGTACCAATTTCCTTTCATACGAGCAAAATTTAAGCTTTGGATTAACCCATCGTGTACAGTGGCAAGGGTTTGAAGGCTCCCCCACGACATCCATTATTAGGGGTGAATACCTGTATGACAATGGAGGGGCCGTAAGCTTGCTTACCGGAGGATACATTATTAACGACCAGACCGGTCCTACTGGATTTACGGGTTTTTATGGCCGTCTTGGAGGCTTGCTTTCGGATGATCCTTATTTCAGTGGATTGTCGGTCGGACTTTCTTTCGGTGCTGTGCAATACAGGGTCAATTCATCAGAGATCAGGCTCCGGCAAGGTGGTGATATTTTAGATGGACAAGACTTAAACCAAATCAATCCTGATGTGGGTGTGGGTGTTTTCGCTTATTCACTTTTGGATGGCGGCATTTTTAATGATGACTATATCTACGGAGGTATTTCCATCCCACAGGTACTCGGTTTGGATTTAGCTTTTGAAAATGAAAACGGCGAATTTCAGACACAAAGAATTCAGCATTATTATGCGATGATCGGCCTTTATAAATTTCTTCCGGATGAAGGGTTTATCGAGCCTTCAGTTTGGGTGAAATACGCTCCGAATACCCCTGTCAATGTTGATATCAACTTTCGTTACCAAATGGCACAAAATCTATGGTTAGGGATCGGGGGGTCTACCGCTCAGAGTATGCGAATAGAGGGAGGGGTCCTGATCGGCGAAAATCTTGGTTTCGACAATACCCTGAAAGTTGGATATGGTTATGATTATTCGTTCAGTTCCTACGGACCATACACAGGTGGTTCTCATGAAATAAATATTACTTACGCAATTGACCAACAATGAATGATATAAGTCTCATGGAAAATAATTATCATTCACCACGGCTCATTAAAGTAGTCCAAACTTTATTTGAGAATATCCCAAATTCATTACGCATGAAGAACATTTCTTTCCTATTGGTAGTCGCTTTCTTTTGCCTTGCCCATGCTGCCTGGGCACAACCTACTTTTTATGTCAGTCCTGATTTTCAATTAGTCGACCAGGGAGACCAGGTCTGTTACACAGTCAAGACTCAGAATTTTTCCTTTTTGTTGAGTGTAAATTTTGACATCACTTACGACGCTGGAGTACTTACCAACGCATCGATCACCCCAGGAAGTCTGAATCCCGGCTTAACTGGATTGGATCTTGGAGATTTCACCATCAACGATGCCGACGGGGTCATTACCTTCGATTGGTCGAACGGCCAGCCTTGCGATGTACAGGGAGACATTAACCAACTTAGTGAAACGCTCTTTCCCGATGATCAGGTACTTTTTGAAATGTGTTTTACCGCATCCGGTATTTATGGCAACCATACCGAAATCGATATACCGGATAACCCATCTGATATCACCGTTTACAGGTTCAATGCAAATTGTCAGAACATCATGGAGCCTGGATTTACGTTTGATGGCTTTTTATCAATCGGTACGGAACCTCTTCTGGTTAACATTTCTTCTGCTGATGGATTTCAAGGCGAAACGGTTTGCCTTGATTTTACGGTAGAGAATTTTGACGAACTGATCTCAACACAGTATTACATTTTCTGGGATCCGGATGTATTGTTGTTTGAAAATGCATTTGCGACCGGGTTACCCGCATTTGGACCCGGGAACCTGGGGTGGGATTTTGCAAATATTGGTTTGGGAGTAGTATCATGGAACGCGGTAGGAAGTCCGGTTTCTGTGCCAGATGGGACCCAGATCCTCCAAATGTGTTTTAAAATAATCGGCAATTGCGGTGCTAACACACCAGTTTATATAGATAACAATGGCAACGAATTAATCGAAATTATCGATGCTATAACTGATAATACCAATGGGACCAACATTGGTTTGCTTGACAATCCGGGCGAAGTTTCGGTAAAATGCTTCAATCCAAACGGTATAAACATGACCGTTGAAGACAAGGATGTTTGTCCGGGTGAAACTTTCACCGTAGACATTGATGTCAGCAATTTTGAAGATGTTCAAAAATTGCGATTCAACTTAAAATGGAACCCTTTGATCATACAATTGACCAACACTTCAGGAGATGGTATATCCTTTCCAGATGGTGAACCATGTGGTCAATTTGATTCGCCAGGCACGCTGGAAACTTTTCCGGCCGATGGGAGAATTGAGGTAGATTGGGATGGAGGGCTGTTTGGATGTGATCTGGCAGACGGCGAACGAATTATGCGTTTGCATTTTCGGGCAGTCGGCCCTTCCAATACCAGCACGACTATTTCCGTGATCCAGCCAATCCTTGTGGATTTAGTGGGTGGGCAGGTTGTCAACGTTGGGATAAACAACGATAATAGCCTTGTCTCGATATGTGTTTTAGAGAGCCCAACATTGATTGCCCAGTCTTTACAGGCCAACCCCGGTGAGGAGCTTTGTGTTCAAGTCACGACGCAAGATTTTGATGAAGTGACTGGAACTTTTTTCAATATTTCCTGGGAACCAAGTATTTTGAGCTACAGTGGAGTGCAAAATTTAAACTTGCCCGGATTATTTGACTCTAATTTTTTGACCAGCCAAACAGTTCCTCAGGGCGATTTAGGATTGGGCTGGCAGAGTCCCATACCTGTTTCAGTTCCGGATGGAACCACAATTTTTGAAGTTTGCTTTGAAGTAATCGGTGATCCCGATTCTTGTTCCATCATTGAGTTTACGGATAATTTTGTTCCTCTGAATATTTTGACTGCCCAGTCCAATGGAACCAATGTGGGTCTAAATGGCCAGAGTGGAGAGGCATGTGTGCTGGATCCATTTGATTTCGTTATGACCGTGGAAGAAACTTTTGGTACACCTGGCTCCAAAGTAGCTGTGAATGTCACTGCCGAAAATTTCATCCAATTAAAAAGATTACAACATTCATTAAGCTGGAAAACCAATGTCGTTCAATACGACAGCCTGGTGTCAACTGGAGCCATTCCAAATTTTTCTGATATCCATTTCGATGATTCCGCTCCCACCATTGATAACGGTCAAATGTTCGTCAATTGGTCCACCAATGATATACAAGGGGTTACCGTTGCGGATGGTGAGCCGATTTATACTTTGTATTTCACCGTAGTAGGAGATCCGACGGAATGTACGGGAGTGAAAATTGATGATTGGGTAATGCCTTATGTTGTCAACTCTGCGCTGACTGGAAGCGCTAATTTGGGCTTGGAAGCGAACAACGGCTCTATTTGTGTGAACCAAAGTTTCTTAGTGGTAACGGATGTCCTGGTAACGGACGTTGAATGCACCTCTGATCCGGAAGGTGCTATTGATCTAAATATTTCAGGTGGATCAGGAAATTACGATTTCTTGTGGGAAGGCAACGGAGTGGTTCCTACGATCGAAGACCAGAACAATTTGTCTCCCGGCCTTTATGATGTAACGATTACCGACGACGAAAACCCATCGTTGAAATTAGAAATTAGCAATATCGAGGTTGGATTAAGTCCATTAGCTCCAATCGCCAACGCAGGACAGGATACTTCTTTTTCCTGTAACAGCGGTGTTTCGACCCTTACGCTGAATGGTGGAGGCTCTTCGCAAACTGATGTAAAATATTTTTGGGAAGCTAACCCCGACGACCAGTTTGCGGGAATCATTATCAGCGATCAAGATATTATGAATGCAACTGTCATCGGCGGACAGTCTTACATCTTGACTGTTACTTCTGAATTGACTGGTTGCGAAGTAAAAGATACAGTAAATGTTTCATCTCCGGTTCGCCCTGCAACACCATTTATTATTCCGAGTGCAGTTACAGAAGTGACTTGTGCAAAGGATACCATCAATTTAAATGGCGGACAACCACAGATCATCTTTGACTTCGAATGGACTACAGGACCTGGAGGGCACATCGTTCCAGGAACAGAAACTTCGTTACAACCTCAGGTTACCGAGCCTGGATGGTATTATTTGAGGCTTTTCCATCCATTTACTGGATGTGAGGATATGGATAGTATTTTCGTTGATGAGAATAAAATTGATCCGATAGCCGAAGCCGGAGATGGCGCTACAATTGGTTGCGAAGAAGACAATGTGATGTTGGATGCAGCTAACTCGACAATGGATAATACTTCATTTCAATGGACGGCTATTTCCAATGGAGAGATATGCGGAGTGGCTGACCAACAGTTGGCCAATGCCTGTTCGCCGGGTATTTACCAACTTATCGTAACCGATACTTTGAACGGCTGTACTGCGGTTGACGAAGTAGAAATATTAGGAGATACGTTAAAACCTGATGCCATAGCAGGTGATAATGTTATGCTGAACTGTATTCTCGAAACAGCTCAATTAGATGGCTCCGCTTCCTCTCAGGGAAATGAATTTGTGTATGCCTGGTTAAATGAAAATGGAGATACGGTGAGTAATGAGATTACCCATGCAACAGATATTCCTGGAACTTACACCTTGGTCGTTCGCGACGAATCCAACGGGTGTATCGAAACGTCTGATGTTTTTGTTGATGAAAATAAAGAAGACCCAATAGCGACCGCATTGGCAAGTAATGACATTACTTGTTTGGAAACTACGGCAACGCTGGACGCGCTGGGTTCATCAGAGGGCCTTGAGTTTGTCTATGAGTGGGTTTCTCCCATAACCGGGACTATTAGTGACAGCATTCAGGTACTCGTTGACGAACCCGGCGAATACACATTCGTGGTGAAGAATACATTAAATGAATGTACTGACTCCATTGTATTAGAAATTGCAGACTTGACGGCCCCAGTACCAGTAGAAGCTGGTTTGGACACTACCTTAGGCTGTTTCCCGGAAAATATCATTTTAAATGGATCTTTTGATTCACCTAATGCGGGAGTCCTGGTTCAGTGGAGTGGAAACGCCGGTATTGGCTGTATCGAAGAAGGAACGACTCTGACACCCAAAATCTATTGTCCGGGAACCTATACGATGTTTGTTTCTGATCCGGTTACCGGATGCACTGGCAGCGATTCATTGATTGTTGGGGATAATCAATTATCTCCGATCGTAAATGCTGGAGATGATGCTGTTTTTCCTTGTTCTTTAGATGAATTACCGTTAAACGGAACTTCTGATGATCCTGATGTGACCGTGCTCTGGACGAATATCGATTCCAATCCTATCAACGACGAAGATTCACTCACACCAACTGTAGAACTTTCAGGTACCTACCTCATGACGGTGACATCGAATGGAAACGGCTGTACCAGTCAGGATTTCGTAGTCATTAGCGAGCCGGTTCCACCTGTTGCAGTAATTGAAGGTGATACCATTGCTGATTGCGCTGTACCGAATGTCTTGCTTTCAGGTTTGAACTCTTCAGCAGGAGTTACATTTTTGTGGACAGCTAATGCAGGTGAGGTGCCGGCTGGAACAGAGACTCAGTCAGAAGTAAATGTACCGGCGGGTGAGTATCTGTTGACCGTGATGGACTCTATCGGATGTACCGGAACGGCTACTTTCGTTGTCAACCCTGATAGTGATATACCAAATGCAGATGCAGGATTTGATCTTGAAATACCATGTGATGAAGATGAAATCACGCTGGATGGAAGTAACTCCGAGTTGGGACTGAACTATTTGTGGACAGATATAACTGGCATGATCGTCGGTTCTGATTTGGTGACGACCGTACAGTCAGCCGGAAGTTTTATTTTGACCGTTACCAATCCCGCCAACCAATGTCAGGGCAGAGATACCGTTCAGGTCGCTTATGCTACCACAGGTGAAGAAATAGCCACAGCAAGTTTCGATCATGACCCTTGTGCTATCGAAGCTATTTTAATGGGAAATCTGCCAACAGGAACGACCGGGCAATGGACAACGTTCAGCGGTGGAGTCATTGAGGACGCAACCGCTGAAACTACATTGGTGACTAATATGGTCGAAGGTGAAAATATTTTCAACTGGACACTTTCCCTGGGCAGATGCAATAATTATACTTCCACTCAAATAACCATTCAAATTGATCAATCTGTCCCTCAACCGATAGATGACGAAGCGGTGTTGGCCGGAGGAACAGGCGGTACGCTTGCCATCAATGTCTTGGAAAATGATAGTTATGAATCTTCGACCACAACCTTTAATCTCATTTCATCAAATCTGCCAGCCGGTGAAGTAACTGCAACCGACGAAGGACTGGTCACATTTACGAAGTTTAGATGTTTTATTGGAACGGCTGAAATTGAATATGAATTGTGCAACAATAACTGTCCTGAGCTTTGTCAGCAAGCAACATTGTTTATTAATGTTTTGCCGGATGAGGATGACCGTTGTGGAGAAGTTCCGAACGGAATTACACCAAATGGTGATGGTATCAATGACGAATTGATTTTTGATGCGTTGCTTAACACCAATATCGAATACCCTAACAACGAACTCATCGTTTTCAACCGTTGGGGAGATGTTGTTTACAAGGCAAGCCCGTATAACAATGACTGGGCCGGTACCAACGACTCAGGAGAAGAATTGCCTCATGGCACCTATTACTTCATCATGAGGCTCGACGTTGCCAACAGTGAAATTATCCGAGGCGATGTCACCATTCTTAAATAAACTTTTTGTGGAATAGCATTTTGAAAGGAGGTAATTGAAAAGATTGCCTCCTTTCTTTATTTACTTCAATGAGATCAAGAAATGATTGTTGATAAATTACATTTTCCGGCTTGGAGTTGCACACTGTTTTTACAGACATTTGCCATGACAACTGTTTTTTTTAGATAACCAAATTAACATGCCTAACCGAACAAAACGTATTGAGATTTACAAACCTTATTTATTGGGAAATGCAGGATATAAAGGAGGGAAAACGCTCAATGAAATCAAAACCAAATCAAAGAAAATATACAAACTTTCCTCCAACGAAAACCTGCTTGGTACCTCACCCAAAGCGAAAAAGGCCATTCGCCAATCCGTCAAAAACATCAATCAATATCCTGACAGAACCACACAGCGGCTACAAACTGCGCTGTCAAAATACTATAAAAAGAAGTTGAGCCCCGATCATTTTATTGCGGGTAATGCCGGTTCGGAAGTGATTGAACATGTGGTTAGGGCGTTCTTAGGAGAAGGTCTTGAGTGCATCGTTTCCAATCCATGTTTTATGCCTTACATGATGTTCTCTGAATGGCAAGGAGCAAAGATCAAGGATGTACCATTGTTGGAACCTGATTACTCATTGGATGTAAAAGGTATCCTCAAGGCTGTAAATGACAGAACAAGGCTCATTTTCCTCACTTCTCCCAACAACCCGACGGGAACTTATATTCCGAAAAAGGATATTGACGAATTAATCGATAAAATACCTGATCACGTTATCATTGTTTTAGATGAAGTCTATTTCCATTTCGCTTCGGAAAAAAACTATACGACTGCCTTGCCGTACGTCAGTTCAGGAAAAAAAGTGATAGCAATCAACAGTTTTTCCAAAACTTATGGATTAGCAGCCACCCGGGCAGGCTATGGTTATTCAACCCCGGAAATTGCAGATTATGTGCGTCGATTAAGCAAACCCTTTTTGATTAACAAGTTGTCCATGAATGGAGCAATAGCTGCATTAGAGGACAAAGCTTTTGTAAAAAAAACGGTAGACCTGGTGACTAACGAGCGGGAACGCTTGTATCCTAAATTGGACAGAATAGGAGTGAAATATTGGAAATCACAAGCCAATTTTATCATGATCAAACCGGAAATGGGCGAGTTTGAATTTGAGGAAAAGATGCTGAAGGAAGGAATTATGGTTCGTCCTGTAGGAAGTTTTGGTGCCCCTGGCTGTGTCCGGGTTACCATCGGGACCAAAGCTGCAAACAACGCTTACATCAGAGCTTTGCGGAAAATTTATCAGTAGGAATAGGTCCCAGAAAATACTTTGGTTGCTGGGCCGCACAACCATATATTTTGGAAAATACCGTTGTTACGTTCCAGCTTTACTTTTAAATGGCCCCCCTTAGTTCCGATGGGGATTTCTTTTTTCCCGGTACTGCCATCTTTTAGAAAAGTGGCGATAGCTGCTGCGGTAACTCCAGTGCCGCAAGATAAGGTTTCGTTTTCTACGCCTCTTTCATAAGTCCCCACGACTACTCCCGACGGCTCTTTCTCCACAAAATTGACATTGATGCCTTCTTTGCGGAACCGGTCAGAGTAACGGATTAACTGACCACTTTCGACTACATTGATATCACTCAGGTCTTCTACAAAAACCACATAATGCGGAGAGCCAGTATCCAAAATGAAATATCCATCTCCCTGCTCTACGTTTGGAACATTGCCTATTTTTAGATCGACCCACCCATTTTCATGAATCACCGCTTCATGTTCTCCGTCAATGGCCATGAAATGGCAATTTTGTTCGATGATTCCGAGTTCTTTAGCGAAAGCCACAATGCACCTTCCTCCATTACCGCACATAGAACTTTGTCTTCCATCTGCATTAAAATAGATCATTTCAAAATCAAAACCCTGTTTGTTTTGTAATAAGATCAGGCCGTCGGCACCAATTCCGAACTTTCGGTTACAAATCTGTTCAATGAGCGCCGTTTCATTAATTGTAAGATGAGGCTTTTCACGATTGTCGATCATCACAAAATCATTGCCGGTGCCCTGGTACTTGATAAATGGTATTTCACGCATAGGTTCCTATTTTACCTAAAATTATTAAATGAAAAACTGAGTGCAATGCATTCCTCTGCGAGCTTTGCGTCCTCTGCGTGATTGCTTTTCACACGCAGAGGACGCAAAGCTCGCAGAGAGCTGACTGGCAAGAGGTTATTTGTCACTGCACCTAAATGAGTGAGAAGTCATATTTCGATTTAATTTGGTGCAAAATTAGCAGTCTAATCAGAAAAGAAAATTTCGTTTTTGGTGAATATTCCATTTAAAATGATCGTTATAAAAAGTTTAACAGCAATTATTGAATGGAAGACAACCTAGGTCGAATAGTTTTCGTTATTTTAGTCGCTCGTTTATTTCACTATGAAAATGCGTAAATACCGTTAATTGTTTTGGCAAAATTCCATGAACGAACCAATTAGCTGCTGCCCAATCAAAATCTGATTTATGAAAAATATCATTCCTGTTGTAGTTTCTTCTTTGCTCAGTGCTTTCATCGCCATTTTTGTGTACAAACAATTAGAAAGTCCAAATGTGATCTATAGTGATGGTACGAATGCGCCGGCAGTTTACACTAATTATGATTGGACCGACCCATTTTCAGGCCTTCAGCAAAGGAATTTTATTTCTTCTTCCCCTACTGATTTTATCTCTGCTGCAAAAAAAGTTACTCCTACTGTGGTCAACATACGAGCTGTTGAAAATTCTAATTACTCTTGGTGGGGCTCAGGTTCATATGGCGCTTCCTCGGGCTCAGGTGTGATCATCTCGGCTGACGGCTTTATCGTTACCAATAACCATGTGATTGAGGATGGGAATAAGTACGAAGTTACACTGAACGATCGAAGGGAATTTGAGGCAAAGCTCATCGCAACCGATCCTTCGACTGATTTGGCCTTGTTAAAAATAAATGAATCTGGTCTGCCACATCTGCAAATTGGCAATTCTGATTCCCTGGCAGTAGGAGAGTGGGTAATGGCAGTTGGTAATCCGTTCAACCTTGAATCTACCGTTACGGCTGGCATTGTCAGTGCCAAAGGAAGGAGCATCGATATTTTGGAAGGAGAATATACCATCGAATCTTTTATTCAAACTGACGCAGCCGTGAATCCTGGTAACAGTGGGGGAGCGTTGGTCAACACGAATGGGGAATTGGTTGGTATCAATACAGCGATCATTACCCGTTCGGGTAAATACGAAGGTTATTCTTTTGCGATTCCTTCCAACCTGGTTCAAAAAGTCATCAAGGATCTCAGGGATTACGGAGAGGTACAGCGAGGATTGCTGGGAATTCGTATTGGGCCTGTCAATGATCAAAATGCAAAAGAACTTGGCTTGCCAAATGTGGAAGGCGTTTACATCAGCAACGTCACTCCAAATGGGGGCGCTGAAGATGCAGGGCTCCGTCGCGGCGACGTCATCGTCGGAATTGATAAGATGAAAATCGCCACTATTCCCGAACTACAAGAAAAGGTTGGCCGCCTCCATCCAGGGGCCACGATCAACGTTGAATATATCCGTGATGGAAAACGTTTCCGCACAGATGTAACGTTAAAAGATGAAAATCAGAAGACCTCTTTTGCCAGTACCAAGATTATGATCAATATTCAGGAGGCACACGGTTTTGAGTTGAGGGAATTGTCAAAAGACGAAAAAAGAAAACTGAGGGTTTCTGGTGTTTACGTAGAGAATATCGAAGTTGGCGGCGTCATTGAGCGGACCGAAATGGATCCTGGCTACATTATAACCAAGGTAGAAGGCATCCCCGTTGCATCGGTACAGGAAGTGATCAATGAACTAAAGAAAAAGAGAGGAAGAGAAGTTTATCTGGAAGGTTTTTACGAAGACTATCCAGGCGAATATTATTATACTTTTAAGGTGAAATAGTATTTACTTTTTACAAAGTGAAAAAGCCCAGTGCCATCCCCGGCATTGGGCTTTTTTAATACCATTATTTTCACTGACATTTTATACCTTTCCGCTAATTAGAAAAGGTTTTTTTAATTTGCTCGAATACATTCATCTTTTTTGCGCATTCAGCGTTATCAGAAGAGTTTTACTACGACCAAAAGCTGACGCAACTTGAATGCTCGAATCGATGATTATCTGATTGATCACCGCCTGCATTTTAAGATTCCTTGCTCATCAACGACAAACCACACAAATGGATATTGAAAAAAACAAGAATGAAGATGATATGAAGCTGCTGCTCAATAAACTGAATCACCGCTTGGTGAAAATCAGATTGGGTGGTGGAACAAAAAAAATCGAAAAGCTGCATGCCAAAGGCAAAATGAGTGCGCGCGAAAGAATCAATTATCTCATTGACGAAGATGATGAGTGGCTGGAAATCGGAGAGTTTGCAGGTTATGGCATGTACGAGGAATATGGCGGGTGTCCAGCCGGTGGGGTCGTTGTTGGTATCGGCCGGATCCGGGGCAGGCTTTGCATGGTAGTGGCAAACGATGCTACTGTAAAAGCAGGTGCCTGGTTTCCAATTACTGGTAAAAAGAATTTACGGGCGCAGGAAATAGCTTTAGAAAACCGTCTGCCCATCATTTACTTAGTAGACAGTGCTGGTGTTTTCTTGCCGATGCAGGACGAAATATTTCCTGACAAAGAACACTTTGGCCGCATATTTAGAAACAATGCAAAAATGTCTTCTGCGGGCATCCCACAAATCGCTGCAATTATGGGTAGCTGCGTGGCGGGAGGAGCTTATCTGCCGATCATGTCTGACGAGTCGCTGATTGTAGAGGGTACGGGAAGTATCTTTCTGGCCGGGCCGTATCTGGTAAAAGCAGCCATCGGTGAAACAGTTGACAAAGAAACATTAGGCGGTGCAACCACCCAGACGGAAATATCTGGTGTCTGTGATTATAAGGCGGAAAATGATGAAGCATGTTTGAATAAAATAAAAGAATTGGTTGACAAAATCGGCCATTTCGAAAAAGCAGGTTTTGACCGAACGGAACCGAAAGCGCCCAAATTCCCCAAAGAAGAAATCTATCAAATCAAACCTTCGGATTCCGCTCGACCATACAATATGTTTGAGCTATTGGAAAGGATTGTTGATGATGCAGAAATTACCTACTACAAAGAAGATTACGGAAAAACGATCATTTGCGCCTACGCAAGGATTGATGGCTGGTCAGTGGGAATTGTAGCCAACGGCCGAAAGGTCGTTAAAACAGCAAAAGGTGAAATGCAGTTTGGTGGGGTCATCTATTCTGATTCTGCTGATAAGGCGAGCCGGTTTATCATGAATTGCAACCAGAAAAGAATTCCGCTGGTTTTTATTCATGATGTCAGCGGTTTTATGGTGGGCAGTCGGTCTGAGCATGGTGGCATCATAAAAGATGGAGCCAAAATGGTCAGTGCCGTTTCAAATTCTACAGTACCAAAGTTCAGTGTAGTCATTGGCAATTCGTACGGTGCCGGCAATTATGCCATGTGTGGGAAGGCCTATGATCCCCGGTTAATTGTCGCCTGGCCCACTGCAAAAATTGCGGTAATGGGAGGAGCGCAAGCCGCCAAGACTTTGCTGCAAATTGAAAAGGCAAGTTTAAAAGCTAAAGGTGAGGAACTGTCCGAGGAGGATGAAAAGGAAATGTTTGCAAAAATCAAGAACCGGTACGATGAACAAACTACCCCTTATTATGCAGCCTCGCGTTTGTGGGTGGATGCCATCATTGATCCGGTGAAAACCCGGGAGTGGATTTCAAAAGGGATTGAAATGGCCAACCATGCACCAGTCGAAAAATTTAACGTAGGAATAATCCAAACATGATTGATGGTTGGAAGGAAATAAGCAAGGCAATTTATTTTTTTCAACCAATTTTTCAATGATTTTTTTTTGTCCGTCTGTTCAACTGTATTTTCTGTTTGTATTGACATTTGATCTTAATTTAGTTGAATAAAATA
>JBCBRY010000115.1:0-28820 GCA_039819485.1 Bacteroidota bacterium
CAGGAGTCAGCCGAAATATAGCTGACTCCTGAAACCCGACGCCTGACACCTGTTGCCTCTCTGATAACTTAGCCTAGCCTTGGTGCAAAGGTAATTGTTTGGGAGGGGAAAATGGAATTCAAGACTTTGTCAGCTCTCTTTTATCAAACACCTATAAAAAGATAGATCCGTAAGCACAAAAAGACGTAGTAAAATTAATAATTGAGAAAATTTACACAACACCCTTTTCCGAGTAGAACGCAACTAACGTTCTGCAGAGCAATTAGCCCCCCAATTAAACTTACCACAATAACCTTCGTTAAAAGCGAAAACAAGTAAAACATGCAAGACCAACCCACCCGCCCCTTCCCTCAACTCAAACACCTCGACCGCGCCTCCGACCTCCTCGACAGCCGCTTCCGCATCCCTGGTACGGACATCCGCTTTGGGGTCGACTTTCTGATCGGGCTGGTGCCATATGCGGGGGATTTGATCAGTTTTGGTTTTTCGGGATTGTTGGTGATTGCAATGGCGCGACACGGGGCCAGCGGGATGGTGATCCTCAAGATGTTGTGGAACGTTCTGCTGGATACGGTGGTCGGCTCGATTCCAATTATCGGTGATTTGTTTGATCTGCAATACAAAGCCAACCGCCGCAATTACATTTTGTTATCAGAACATTATGGAGAAGGGGAACACCAGGGAAGTGCATGGCCGGCAGTACTGGCAGTAGTTGGGGCGTTGCTGTTGTTGTTAGCAGGATTGATCTGGTTGATGTTTTGGATGGTGGGTAGTTTGTGGGATGTGTTGGTGGAGATGTTTTGATGGATGGATCTTTCAGAAAAATGTTCTTCTAAAATGACATAAAACAATTGACGTTACTGAAATAACGACCTGGTTACGCTCTGTTTAAACGCTACGTAACAAAAAGAGATACAGGCGGTTACGCTGAGTTCAAATAGAGAAGAAGCCGAGTTTTGCAGAGCTATTTTCCTTGCTTTTTATATTGAAAATCACTTAAATTCAATTTTTCACTATAAATATTCATTCCTTTATTTATAATTGTATTTCCCAGCCAAGAAGCCATTTACTCCTGATAAAAATTTGCGACAATCACATTTATGAAAGCCAACAATAACCTATTGGCGAAAGCCGAAAAAGTAGCGACGGACATTCTGCAGAACGAACTTTCGCTAAAATTAGCTTACCATAGTTACGACCACACCAGGGCAGTGGTCGATGCAGCCATACTGATTGGGAAAGAAGAGCAACTCAATGAAGATGAAATGGAAACGCTGTTGCTGGCTGCGTGGTTTCACGACACGGGCCACCGGGACGACTATGACCAGCACGAAGAGAAGAGTCGCATCATCGCCAGAGAGTTCCTTACGGCAGAAAAAGCACCTACAGAAAAAATTGAACAGGTGGACGCCTGCATTATTGCGACCAAACCAGATATAACGCCTCAAACCAAACTCGAAAAAGTCCTCTGCGATGCGGACATGTACCACATTTCGACCAAGGATTACGAAACTTGGGCCAAACGGATCAGGAAGGAATGGGCCAGTCAGAAGAAGGAAAAATACACCGATATTGAGTGGTACAAACTCAACCTGGAATTCATTTCCCGGCATAAATTTCACACTAGATACGGCCAGGAAGTACTGGCCAAGGGCAAAGAAGAAGTAAGGGACAATTGGGTGAAGAAAATGGGCAAGCTGCAGAAGAAAATCGATAAGGGCCTCATGAGTGAAATGGGCGTGACGCCAGAGGAGCTAAAATCCTTGAAGAAAAAACTGGCAAAAGCCAAAGGAAAACCTGAGCGGGGTATCGAAACGATGTTCAGACTTACCTCTCGCAACCATATGACCTTAAGTCAAATGGCAGATAGCAAGGCCAATATCATGATCTCCGTCAACTCCATCATCATTTCAATCCTGATTGGAGGCCTGATGCAAAAACTGGACAACAACCCGCACTTGATCATTCCTACCGTCATACTGTTGGCGGTCAACCTGGTTTCCATGGTCTTCTCCATCCTCTCGATCCGTCCAAACGTGACCAAAGGTTTGTTTACCCGTGAGGATATCGAAAACCAGCGTACGAACTTGCTCTTCTTTGGAAATTTCCACAAAATGAAACGGAACGATTATCACTGGGGCATGAACGAACTGATGGACAAAGGCACCTTTTTGTATTCCAGCTTGATTGATGACATTTACTTTCTCGGAGTCGTTTTAGCAAAAAAATACCGGCTCCTGCGCTTTTCATATAACAGCTTCATGTACGGAATTGTAATTGCGGTGATTGCTTTTGTCGTTTCCAACTTTTTCGTAGTGGAGAACCCACCGCCCGAAATCCCTATTCTGGATTGAAAAAAGAGATTTGAAAATTGAGAGATTGAAAACTGTATCTGAGTACGGGACAAAATTTAATTTTTAAAAACAAAATGAGTAGATCCTCCCCCTAACCCCCTCCAAAGGGGGAAAAAACGGATTTAATTTCCCCTTTTGGAGGGGGTTAGGGGGAGGATTTTCAGGCATAAATTATCAATGTTGAGTTTTGTCCTGTACTGAGAAACTGTATATATCTACGGCACCTCCACCCGGTTCAGCACCTGGCTGATAATATCTTCCTGCGTAATATTTTCCGCTTCTGCCTCATAGGTCAGACCGATGCGGTGACGCATCACGTCGTGGCAAACGTTGCGGACGTCTTCCGGGATTACGTATCCCCGGCGGCGGAGAAAAGCCAACGCCTTAGAAGCCAGGGCAAGATTGATACTGGCCCTTGGTGAACCTCCAAAATTAATGAGCGGACGGAGGTTGGAGAGATTGTAATCGGCAGGGTTGCGGGTAGCGAAAACAATGTCAATGATATACCGCTCGATCTTTTCATCCATATAAACCTTTTTCACCGACTGCCTTGCTTTGAGAATTGTTTCCGTCGATACGACGGGGCTGACATTGCCAAATGTTTCGTCATTGAGGTTGCGACGCATGATTTCCCGTTCTTCCTCTTTAGTGGGGTAGCCAACTTTTACCTTGATCATAAAACGGTCGGTCTGTGCTTCGGGCAACGGGTAGGTTCCTTCCTGCTCAATGGGGTTTTGGGTGGCCAGTACAAGGAAAGGTTCTTTCAGTTTAAACGTTTCTCCACCAATGGTCACTTGTCGTTCCTGCATAGCTTCGAGCAGGGCCGATTGTACTTTGGCCGGTGCCCGGTTGATTTCATCGGCCAAAATAAAATTTGCGAAGATCGGCCCTTTGTGTACGGCAAACTGGGAGGATGCCTGATTGTAAACCATCGTCCCAATAATGTCGGCTGGCAACAGGTCTGGTGTAAACTGGATGCGCTGGAAGTCCGCAGCGATTGCACTTGAAAGGGTTTTGATGGCCAAGGTCTTGGCCAGTCCGGGAAGGCCTTCGAGCAGAATGTGGCCCTTAGTCAGTAAGCCAAGCAGCAGTCTTTCGATCATATTGGTCTGCCCGACAATGACCTTGGAAGTTTCTGTGTTGAGCTGTTCTACGAAAGCGCTGTCGAGGTATATCTGTTGGTTGAGGGCTTCAATATCTATGGAGTGCATGAATGTTTGGAAATTTGAAATTTGAAATTGGTCGGCAAAGATAGGCGTTAAACGCAAAAGACGCTATTGGAGCAAATGGACGTAAGATACACAACGTTTCTTTTGTGTTCTTTGCGTTCAATCATTCGTCTTCTTCTTTTGAGTTTTCCCGATAAACCGCCTCCACCAACTCAGGGCTTGCCTGCAACATTCTAATGATTTTCACATCATAGTCACCGGCATGGATAACGTTTCCTTCCTCAGGGATTTCTTCGGAGAGTTTTAACAACAGCCCAGACAAGGTATGATACTCCTCCCCTTCGGGAAATGGTTCCGGGATCATGTCATTGATTTCATCTAAAGGGTTCTGGGCGAGTATGCGGTAGGTCGTATCATTGACGGTTTCGACAATGGGGGTTTCAGAATCGTATTCATCCTGAATTTCACCGACCAGTTCCTCGATAATATCTTCCAGGGTTACCAGACCGACAGTGCCGCCAAATTCATTGACGACGATGGCCAACTGTTCATGCTCTTTTTGGAATTGACGGAGCAGTTGTATCACTTTTTTGTTGGAGGAAACATACTGAACAGGCCGGATAATGTCCTTGATCAATTTTTTCTTCTTCTCTTTTTGACGGGAAAGCATCAGTAAGTCCTTGGTATGTACAAAACCCAGAATGTTGTCAATGCTGTCGTCATACACAGGGAAGCGGGAGTAACCCTCCGCCAGGGCAAACTCAATGGCTTCTTCCAAAGGCGTTTCTTTTTCGATCGCTGCTACCTGTGCCCGTGGCTGGAATATTTGCCAGACAAAACGGTCGTCAAAGTCAAAAACATTCTGGATCAGTTCCCTTTCGCTGGCTTCGATGGCACCTCCCTCTGCACTTTCAGCAATGATCATTTTCAGCTCTTCTTCCGTATGTACCGCTTCTTCCTGGTTGAGGTGCAGGCCGAACATTCTTGAAAAAGTATTTGCCAAGCCGTCCAAAAACCAATTCAAAGGACGGAACAACAAATAGAACCCCCGCAACGGCAAAGCCATGACCATGGTCGTATTCACGGGATGGCGAATCGCCAGTGCCCTTGGGATCAATTCTCCAAAAACAAAATGCAGGATCACTACGAAGGAGAATGCCAGTACGAAAGCAATGGCATCAACTGCCGGTTCTTTCAGGTTAAAATTGCCATTGCTTAAATAAGTGAGCAGTCCTTTTTCGATGATGGTTTTGCCGATCCAGCCCAAAGCGATACTGGAAAGCGTTATGCCCAATTGGGTAGCGGTGAGATAGCGGTCGGAGTTGTTGATGATTTTTTCTGAAATGCGGGCAGCAAGGCTTTTGTCCGTCAGTGCCTGTATTTGTGGCAAACGAACTTTCACTATGGCAAACTCGGCTGCCACAAAAAACGCATTCAACAAAACTAAAAGGACAGTGATGATAATATCGGTCACCATGTGGATGGTTGGCTCTAAGCTTTTTTTGGTCGTCCCATCTTTACGGCAAAAGGCCATAAAATGTTAGGGATACACAGCAAATGTAAAGTAAAAATGAAGATTGTTGGAATTAATTTGAGGCTGGCTGCTTGTGCTTAGCCGTTTATTATTCAAAAGTCAAAGAGAGTGGGCCGACCGCGAACGGCCATCAAAAAGAGGCAGCCTCCAGTTTTCAAAAACTGAATTGACTTCCATTCTCTTTTATTTTCCATAAAAACTGCTACCTTGTTGCCTTCAACTTTTTAAACGAAAAACGACTTGCATAATGATAAATGACAAAAGACTTTTTTATGGTAGCTGTTTTGCATTGATAACGACAGCCTTGTCTTTTAGTATCCGCGCAGGAATTCTTCCACAGTTGGGAGAACAACTTGATTTGAACGCACAACAATTAGGGTCTATAAACTCAATGTGGTTCTTTGGTTTTCCTATTTCTATGGTTATTGGCGGACTGCTCTACCATTCTGTTGGTGGGGCAAGAATTATGCAGTTTGCATTTTTTTCGCATGCGATAGGCCTGATCATGACCATCTATGCAGGGAGTTTTACCGGTTTGATGATTTCTACTTTTTTAGTGGGCCTGGGGAATGGGTGCACAGAAGCGGCTTGTAATCCAATGATTGCGGATGCTTATAAAGGGGACGAAATGAGTAAGATGATGAACCGATTTCACATGTGGTTTCCCGGAGGAATTGTGATCGGCAGCCTGGTCTCTTTGGCTATGACGAAAATGGGGACAACCTGGCAGGCACAAATCTGGGTGATTCTTATTCCAACAATTATCTATGCTTATTTATTTTTTGGTCAATCATGGCCGAAAGCAAAAGTTCCAGAAGGAGGCACTGTATCCGGCAACCTGAAGGCGATGTTCTCCCCTTTATTTATCTTTATGATGGTATGTATGTGGTTTACCGCACAGTCCGAATTTGGGCCTACACAGTGGGTAGAGTTGATTTTGAAAAGTAGTGGCGCCCAACCGATGTTGGTTTTAGCTCTTATCACGGGGACGATGGCCATTGCACGTTATTTTGGTGGCAGTGCGGTTCATCAGTTCAACACGACCGGCGTACTTCTTGGGTCTGCTGTCCTTGCAGCATTGGGTTTATTCCTTTTAACATCTATGACGGGGGAAATGGTCTATATTTCCGCATTTGTATTTGCTTTAGGTATTGCCTACTTCTGGCCTAATATGATCGGTTTTGTGGCAGACTACATCCCCAAAAGTGGTGCCTTGGGAATGTCCATAGTTGGTGCTGTTGGAATGCTTTCGTCTTATTTTATGCAGCCTATCATTGGTGGTTGGATTGATTCCAATAGGGCTATAGGCACTGATCAGGGGCTGGCAGGCGATGCGTTGGAACTTTTTGTTGGACAGGAAACTCTCGGTACAATGTTGTTATTTCCTATTGTACTCATTGTTTTATTTTCAATTTTATTTTTCTGGATGAAAAACAGAAGTACTGACCTCAAATCTGTTTAGAGTGTGACTAAAATCTCGCCATAAAACAAAACCGGCAAGGCTTGAAGCCTTGCCGGTTTTGTTTTATGGATGAAAAGCTTTGGGCAAATTAATGTTTAAAACGCTCTTCCAACTCTTCCATATCATAAGTCAAAAAGCAATTACGCCCAGTCGGACTCTTAAAAGGCATGGCACATGCAAACAATTGGTCGATCAACTCCTGCATCTCCTTGGCCGTCAATAGTTGTCCGCGTTTGGTAGCTGCACTACGGGCCATGGAGCGGGCAATGTTCTCTTTGGTATTGAGTTTCAATTCAAGGTTCAATTGATACTGGGAGATCAATACTTCCACGATCCCTGTCTGATTTTTTTTACCTACCAAATCGGCAGGCACGCCGTGGATGATAAATGCGTTTTTCCCAAAGTCCTGAATATCGAAACCCAATGCATTCAGCTCGGGCAGGATCTCCGCCATGATGGCTGCTTCGGCGGGTGCCAGTTCAAGTGTTTTGGGGAACAACTCCTTTTGGGAATAAGCATCTTTGGTTTCCATGGCAGCGAGGTAGCGTTCGTACAAAATACGCTCATGGGCTGCTTGCTGATCAATTAAAATGAACCCTGATTTTATCTGGCTGACGATGAACGAAGCATGTATTTGGTAAGGCTCTTTTTTTTGTTTTGAAAAAGACCCTCCTTTATCATCCATCTCTCCTTCCCCCGACCATTTACTGGCCAATGTAATCGTTCCCGCTTCCTCCTCTGGGCTATCTAACGTCTCCTCCGTTTCATCGATCCCATCAAATAGTTTTTGCCAGTTTTGCTGATTGGACTGCTGGCGTCCATAATCATTGTCCAACCGGCCGCCACTCCCGTTCGCAGCTTTTCCCTGAGGGCTGCCACCTCTCGACATTTCTCTTTCAAATTCTGCCTGAGAACCAATGGTAAAAGGCAGGCCAAAATTTTTATTAGCCGAGAAACTGGTCTCTTGGTCGAAATCAAGAGTTGGCGTTACATTGTGCCGGCCAAGCGCATGGCGTACTGCTACCTTTAAGTAATTGTAGACCATCCGTTCATCATCAAACTTGATCTCCTGTTTGGTCGGATGCACGTTGATATCGATGCGGGCAGGATCTATTTCAAAGAAGATTGTGTAAAAAGGGTAGGTATCTTTTGGCAGCAACTCTTCATAAGCCGACATCATGGCGTGATGTAGGTAACCACTTTTGATAAATCGCTGGTTGACGAAAAACAGTTGTTCTCCCCTTGTCTTACGGGCAAATTCCGGTTTACCGATAAAACCATGAATGGAAAGTGCATCCGTTTCTTCGTTCACCGGGACCAGTTTTTGGTTGCTGGCACTCCCAAAAATACCGACGATGCGCTGGCGCAAATTGGCCGGCGGCAGGTGAAATATTTCAGAGCCGTTATGGTGCAGGGAAAAGAAGATGTCCGTATTTGCCAGGGCAACCCGCTGAAATTCATCCAGGATGTGCCGCATCTCCACTGCATTCGATTTTAAAAAATTGCGACGGGCAGGCACATTATAGAACAGGTTTTTGACGGCTATATTCGTACCGGCCGTACATTGACATGGCTCCTGTGCCACCAAAGTGGAACCTTCGATCACGATGCGGGTACCAAGTTCGTTTTTGTGCAGGCGAGTACGCATTTCCATTTGTGCAACAGCAGCGATGGATGCCATTGCTTCTCCGCGAAAACCCATGGTCCGGATGGCGAAAAGATCCTGCGCACTCCTGATTTTGGAAGTTGCATGGCGCTCAAAACTCATGCGGGCATCAGTCTCAGACATACCACATCCGTTATCAATTACTTGAATAAGCGCTTTCCCCGATTCCTTGATGATGAGTTTGATCTGAGTGGAGCCGGCGTCGATGGCATTCTCTAATAATTCCTTTACGACGGAGGATGGCCGCTGGACCACTTCCCCGGCGGCTATTTGGTTGGCAATTGATTCAGGCAACAGTTGAATAACGTCAGCCATGAAATGTGGGATACTTTCGTTGTCGGCTTGTGGCTGTAAAAAAAACTCCTCGTTAGCAAATTTCGATTGGCCTTTATCTCACCCAAAAACAGGCCGACAACCTATTCAAAATACTTTATAATGGATGGCAAATATAACTCAAGCACTGCATATGTGACTACTACCAAGCCGACAATGATGACGAATACCAAAACATTGGAGCGAAACAATTGCTTTTGACGTAGGGAGCGGTCGGCCCGATAACCGCTTTTCCTGCGCAAGTCACGACGAATCCGTTCCTTCATTTTTTCCGGATCGCCACCTCTTGCTTCCCTGGCTTCTTTTAGTTTTTTCTGCAGTTCGCTTTTTTCTTCTTCGAAAAACCTTGGACGATAGGTGAAGCCGACCGGCTTTTGTGGTTTCAACCAATTAAATAATGCCATATCTGTTTATTATTAAATGCCAATACCGGCACCGCTTCTCAACCATTTACTTTGGCTAATGCCTCATAAACCACATCCACTGCTTTTTGCCACGAAAATAGTTGCCGTTGCCTCTTTCCATTGGCCACTAATTTACTACGAAGATGTTCCTTTTGCCAAATCTGATGCATTGCATCGGCGATTTCTTCGTGCTGGTAGGGATTAACCAAAACAGCTGCATCGCCTGCCACCTCCGGCATGGACGACACATCAGACGAAATAATCGGAGTTTCGCAATGCATCGCCTGTAACAGAGGAATCCCAAACCCTTCAAATAAAGATACATAAGTACAGGCAATGGCCCCGGCCATCAACTTGCGAAGTTCTTCATCAGGTATATAACCTAAAAAATGAATATCTTGTTGAAAGGCCGATCGTTCAAAAGAATCTTTGACTTCACCGGCCTTCCATGCGAATCGGCCGGCAATCAACAATGCGGCCGATGCACTGGTATTTGTTTTAAAAGTGCTAAAAGCATCGATTAATCGATGCACATTTTTACGTGGGTGGATGGCCCCCACATAAAAAAAGTAGGGTTTTCCGTTCGCATATTTTTCCTCCACTAATTGCTTTTCTCCCTTAGATATTGGCTGAAAATTTTCATCACACCCATTGCAGGCTACGCTTATTTTTTCGGAAGAAACGCCATAATGCTTGATTATTTCCTGCTTGGTAAAATGACTGACCGAAACAATATGATCTGCCTTGATATTGAACCTTGGACTGAATATTTGATAATATTTTTTTTGAAAAAAAGATTGATGGTCTGGAAAATGCAAGTAAGCCAGGTCATGTGTGACCAGTACAGTCTTAACACCTGTGCCCAAAGTCAAAAAATTATCAGGAGAAAAAAATACATCTATTTTGTACTTCTTGAGCGCCCTGGCCACCGACCACTCGAACCACCATAAAAAAAGAAAAGGATGACGTGCCGGTGGAAACAAAACGATGGGCTTTACATTTTTTCCAAGAACAAAGGAAGCATCAAACGGACGGTCAAAGAAAAAGTAGAATTCGTCTTCAGGGTGCTGTTCCACCATTCTCTTCAATACCTCGTAGGTAAACAAGCCCATGCCTTCAATTTTCCCCTTGATCAAAAACCTGGTATTAACAGCAATCCGCATGCAAGCATGATTTTGTTATTTGAAAAAACAAAATTCCCAAATCGAGTGATTTGGGAATTTTACAAACGATTGATAAAGGTCAGTATTATTTTTTGAATAAACTTGCAATGAACAACAATACCCCTGCACCAATCACCGAAGTCAGAATCGAAGAAATCACACCAGTCCCTAATGAAATACCAATTTGCCCCAGCAACCAGTAACCGATGAACCCTCCGATAATACCAATAATGATATTGCCTATCAACCCAAATCCACCTCCTTTAAATAAGGTGCCTGCCAACCAACCTGCAATAGCGCCAATGATTAAAACATAAATCCAGCTTGCCATAATTTTTATTTTTATAAGATGAGAAAATGTAATGAAACCTGAACAGTTATGATTGGGGCATTTACTTTTGCCAAACCGTCTTTGTATTTTCTGGCTCCATTAAGAGTTAATGCTTTCTGCGGGTAAAATACAAATTATGGTTCAAAGACAATTATGGAAATAATCGAAAAATATTTTCCCGATTTGAACGACACCCAGCGGCGGCAGTTCTTCTTGCTGGATGGCCTTTACCGGGATTGGAATGCAAAGGTGAACCTGATTTCGAGGAAGGATATTGACAACTTATATGAACGCCACATTTTGCATTCACTAGCTATTGCCAAGTGCTTCAAGTTCAAAAAAGACACAGAAGTTCTTGACGTGGGTACCGGCGGTGGATTTCCAGGTATCCCGCTTTCCATTTTTTATCCACACGTTAAATTTCACATGATTGACGGGACTTTAAAGAAAATCAAGGTCGTACAGGATGTCATCAAAAAACTGGGCCTGGAAAACGCCACGGCAGAACAGGTAAGGGCAGAAGAATTGAAAAAAAGAAAGTTTGATTTTATTGTGACGAGGGCCGTTGCGGAAATGCCAAAGCTCAGGATCTGGAGTCAACGATTGTTCAAAGAAAAAGAACGCAACCCGATGCCCAATGGCCTGATCGCGCTAAAGGGAGGAAAAGTAGGAGAAGAAATAAAGTCGCTCCCTCCGGGCGAGTACACTGAAGTCTATCCTATCAAAGATTATTACCAGGAGGAGTTTTTCACGGAGAAATATATCGTCTACATGCAGGCATAAAAAAACCGGACAATCGTTGAAGGTTGCCCGGTCTGTTTTCTATGAGATACCAATGATATTTTGGATATGTTTATATCCGATGATTATGATTTTACTCCGTTTTCTGCCAGTGCAGGTTCTTCTTCCTGAACCTTTTCAGGTGCCAGTTTTGCCCTGATCTTATTTTCGATTTCAATAGCAACTTCGGGATTGTCCCGTAAAAAGCGCTTCGCAGCATCTCTACCCTGCGCAATTTTGGCACTGTCATAACTGTACCAGGCGCCGCTCTTTCCAATGATGTCAAAATCAACGCCCATGTCAATGATCTCACCGGCTTTGGAAATGCCTTCACCGTACATGATGTCGAACTCAGCGATACGGAACGGAGGAGCCACTTTGTTTTTCACGACTTTCACTTTCACGTGATTTCCCACAACATTTCCTTCTTTGTCTTTCAGGGCGGCGCCCGAACGGCGAATATCCAAACGGATGGAAGCATAAAACTTGAGGGCATTGCCACCAGTGGTTGTTTCTGGATTGCCGAACATTACGCCAATCTTTTCACGCAACTGGTTGATGAATATGACCGAACACCCAGTTCGGCCAATTGACCCCGTCAACTTACGCATGGCCTGGGACATCAGGCGAGCCTGGAGGCCCATTTTGGAATCACCCATTTCACCCTCGATTTCGCTGCGGGGAACAAGGGCGGCTACCGAGTCGACAACGATGATATCAATTGCACCTGAACGGATCAGGTTTTCCGTTATTTCCAATGCTTGCTCTCCATTATCAGGTTGAGAAATAAGCAGCTCCTCTGTATTGACACCTAATGCCTCTGCGTAGCTTTTGTCGAAAGCATGCTCCGCATCGATGAAAGCTGCAATGCCTCCGTTTTTCTGACATTCAGCAATCGCATGGATGGCCAAAGTTGTCTTACCGGAAGATTCAGGGCCATAGATTTCGACGATACGGCCACGTGGGAAGCCGTTTACACCAAGAGCAACGTCGAGGCCGAGAGAGCCGGTTGAAATAGTTTCGACATCCAATACTTTTTTATCTCCAAGCCGCATAACGGTCCCTTTTCCATAAGTCTTATCGATCCGGGCGATGGCGAGATTTAATGCTTTGAGTTTTGATTCTTTATCTTGTAACATGTACGCTGGTTTTAAAATGTTTTAAAAGCAAGGCAAAAATAAAAAAAATGTTTTAAAAAACAAATTTTTTGTTTTAGAAATAAAAAAAACAAATTTTTGCGATTGAATAATGGTTCTTCTCGATGGTGAGTCTAGTCATAGGCAAGTGTTTAGCGTTGATGAAATGGTTGAAAGAGATAATCGAATGGTGAAAGCAGATGTAACTAACGACGGGGCCTCCCGAATACTGCCGTAATTTTATGGGCTGCAAATTACTACAACATTTCTGAACCACAAAAAAGAAACCCTTCAAAGCAACAGCCATGAAGGGTTCCATGCAATTTTTTCCACAGTAATAATTAGTGCATCGGATTCAGTGCAGTTTGCTCACTGTGGCGAAGGATGGTTTCCAGGGTCTTTGGCCGGGGGCTAAACTTGGCTTTTGGCAGGTGCCGATAGCCCTCGAAGAGTTCTTCATACTCTTCGGCAAGCAAGGGGTCAGTACTTATCGCTTCAGAAATCGCAATGGTTTCAGAGGCGGAAGTTTCTTTGTAAATAAAGCGGATTAAATCCAATTGAGTAAAGTATTTTTTCATGCAGAAGGATTTTGATTATCATAAGTATGTTAATTCGTAATTCTTTCCTTAAACTACCCCTGCCCGCAAATTATTGTTTCCCCTTTCACAAAGTGTCATTTTTTTTCAAAAAATTTCTTCATATGTACTTTCATCAAAATATGTTTTCGGATAAAAGTAGGGTCTCAAAACCCAATCCCCTGATCACGTTCCCTCTGCAGGCTTGAAAAACAGGTTTGCACGACGGGGTCTCACATCGATAAAAACAGGGTAAAATCAATCACAAGCAGTCATTTGAAATTAAAATAACTAGTATTTGTTAAAATACAGCTACTTAGCTTTTTGCAGTTCAGACAATTAACATATGTGGAAAACTCATGTGAGTAAAATGTTTATAAATCCGCGGCACCCACCCTTGACATACAAACCGAACCAAATTACATTTGTCACAACAAAAACAATTAATTATTCTGACCAATGCCGAAAAGTCGGTATTAAATTCTAAAAATAAAGAATTGGCCACATATTTTTTGGCAGCGCTCTTCATTTAAATGTTGTTTTCTGCAAGAAAATTCAGTGCTTTCAAAAATGGGTTAATTTTTCATTCTAGCATTCATTGAGTTAAAGGCAAAATTGGGTTTTCTCTTGATTGCCCTTTTACTGATGTTTTTGATTAACTGTAGAGCAGCCGCTCTGCACACGGGTTATTTAAGAGCTGACAAAGGTCTCCATGACAATAATTTACCGAATGTTTTTTACACAGAAGACAATCGGAAAATGCACTGGCTCGCAATTACCCAAAATCACAATGTTCATGTGCCCTTACAACGAACATGTTTTGCTAAAATGCTTTTTACTCTGACGGAGCCCTGCTTCTTGGTTTTTATTCCAAATACCATAAGAAGCACCAACAGACAAAAGGCAATTGTCTCTTGATGTCTGGACAAGCACTAATTCTCGAACGGTACGACAGCCGGTCACTACTTTGGGACCTGTCTTAAGCATCGTCCGGTTCAGTGCCACCAAGTACAGACATACCGATTGTTCTTTGAAAACCGAGCCCATATGGACAAAGTGCTGAAAAGTACTTTGTCGCACCCGTTTTTAGTTTGGTTATGCGCCCGTACAGTCCGGGTAAATGATGGAAACGGTTCGACTGTCAAGCCCCTGGTTCCGACGTAAGTTGGGGCGCTTCACAGGTATAAGTTGCAAAACGGAAAACTGTGATGCCGGGAATGGCAGAAGATAAAACATTGCTGACCAGGCAAAACCAGGGTGTTTCCAAGAGATTTCATTCTGCTTGCTCGCCCCACGCCTGTGGGACGGACAGGGAGAAAATCAAACATCTTAAGGGAAAATGTGGGTCAATTGAAAGAAGGCTTTGGCCCTGTGTTTCGGCGGAGGGCACCATTTTGCTCAGCAATGCGCAGAATGCAAAGTACGGTTTCAGTTGAGCAGAGCATCAACATGCGAAGCAAGTAGTTGGCATCTTCGGATAACAACTGCCAAGTCGGTCGAACAAGCACCAAAGAGACAACTCCATTGGACCAGGACAAAGAGAGCAGCACTTTTCCCCGGAAAAGCATTCTTGGAGTTCTGAAACGGTGGAAGGCACTTGCCACCATAGAGAAAACCGGACGGATCACTGATTCGAATGGGGTGCGGGGTTTGTCCCTGGCCACGGGGCGCCAATCTGTGTTTTGAATTGGAAACCCGCCTACCTTCTCCGGAAGGTGCGACATTGAAGAATGATCGCTTTGGGAGAAAATTCAAAGCCCTTGGCCCAATCACTCTCTGGCAAAGGCCGAGAAGCCCTTCGCGAAATGCAGACCTTCAGGCAACTGAAAAGAAGCAGATCAAAAAGGCAACTGCCCCCGGACATTGAAAGATGTCTTGAGGTATGAGAAAAAGGGATTTCAAGCTTTGGCCTGAAATCCCTTTTCTTATTTTTAGAACAGTCAGAACTATTAAAATTTACCTTTTGGGAAATGCAATTTTAAATGTAGTCCCCTCTTCGGATGATTCAAAAATACTGATCTCCCCATCCAATTTATCCACTATTTTTTTGCAGATGGAAAGCCCCATACCTGACCCCATGTATTCGCGCCGATTGTGCAGTCGCTTAAACATTTTGAATACATCTTCTTTATGCTCCTTCGGAATTCCAATTCCATTGTCTTTTATTTTGAAAATATGCGTCTGGGAATTTTCCTCGTAATCCAATTTGACCGACGGCTGGCTATGCTTGTTGTATTTTATTCCGTTCTCAATCAGGTTTTTATATAAAACAAAAAGCAGGGATGGATGAGACTCTATGGTCGGCAACTCTCCATAATTTATTACGGCATTTTTTTCCTGGATTTTAATATTTAAATGATCCACGACCCGATTCAATATATTATTCAGGTCGACCGGTTTTAGTTTAGGCATTTCTTTTCCGAGCCTTGTAAAATCCCTGATGTCTTCGATCAATTTATTTAATTGAGTAGATGCATTCTTTATGTAGACCAAATATTCCTTTAAATCCTGGTCGTCAATGTTTTTCGTTTTTCTGAGCCCCAGCCCGGCAAAGCTGATGATGTTGCGGAGCGGCTCCTTTAAGTCATGGGATACAATGTGATTGAACCGCTCCAGTTCAATATTCGCACTCTGCAATTCAGCTGTTCTGACTGCTACATCGTTCTTTAATTTTTGATTGTATAATTTTTTATGACGAATATTTTTATAAAGGAAAAAAACGACGGTAAGTGTAAAGATCAAAAATATGACGGCCGCTACGTTAATCGCATTTCTTCGCCACAGCAGGGCTTCGTTTTTAGCTTGCTGTGCTTTTAATAATTGATTTTCATTTTCTTTTTGTTGTAATAAATATTTGTTTTCCGCCTCTGTAATAATCCTCCCTTTTTCATTATTAAAAATATTTTCCAATGCCGACTGATGAAGTTTCACATATTCGTATGCTTTCTCGAAGTTGCCATCCATTATATTGCACGACTCCAGCATACTGTAGCATTGAGGCAACATGCTGATGGTGTTGGAAGACTGGCTCAAAGCAAGTGCCTTTTCGGCATGGGTCCGTGCCCGTTGGAGCTGGCCGGTCTGTCCATATGCTTCGGCCAAGGCCAGGTGGGTAGAAATGATCAATACTTTTCCATTTAATTCCTCCGCCACAGCTAGTCCCGTTTGGGCAATGCTAATAACCTTTGCAAAATCCCTGCGAGCCAGGTAATATTCCACCAGCCCTTCGATGGACATCCCAACCAGGTAATTGTCTTTTAACGGAACCGCAGATTGAAATGCTTTTTCATAGTAATAAAGAGAGGAATCGGGCATGTTTTGTTTTTCAAAAAGATCTCCCATCATACGGCAGGTTACAATCAGGTCAAACTCATCGCCGGCACACCTCAATGCTTCGCGGGCTATTTCTTCCGTTTTGGCCAGGTCACCAATCTTTAAATACAATTCCCCCATGCTGCCAAGTATGGTGGCCCTGCTGGTCGGTGCGTTTTTATCGGCCACTTCCAACCCTTTGTAATAAAATTCTAATGCCTTATTATATTCTCCCAGGTTAAAATAAACATAGCCCAGGTTATTCAATGTGTAGGCTTCCCTGACATATAAATCGACCGTTGTATCTATCTGATTTTTTTGCTCCTCTGCCAGTACAGACAAAACTCTTTCATACATCTCTACGGCCTTGGAGTATTCACCTTTATCATCATAAGAAATACCCAAGCAAGTGGAAATGCTTCGCTGTTTGCTCAGGTCGTTCAGCTTTTCTGCCAATTGCAGCCCCTCCAGTCCATACTTGATACATCGGTCCGCATTCGTATTGACCGATTCATCACAAATGGCATGAAGCACCTCGAGTCGCTTGCTTTCGTTTTCTGTCTTATCTAAAAGCAGGGAAAGGCTGTCCAGCGTAGGGCTGACTGTTTTCACCAATTCGCTTTTCAGCATACTATCCGTAAATGAGGCAGGTTGCGAATAAATTTGCGTTGGCAAAAATAAAATAAACAAGCCAGCCACCAATACAGTGTAAAGGCCGTTTCTAATTTTAACCAAATCATTATAAACCATAACGAGTAACCTTTTAATCATCGGTTTTTAGAAAAGGTTTCTCAAGCGTTTGAAAATATTTTTAATTGAATTCGGGGAAATTTTGGATTTGGAGCAGGTCAAGACAAAGGAGCCTGGGAGGGTATTTAAATTTTGACAATAATAATGCCACGGGGTTCCCGACAATTTCCACACGGTTCAAAACTTTAAAAAAGCTTTTGTTACACCGACCCTAAATCATACAGAGGGGCCTGTATATAATGATAGTGCCCGTCGAAGGAAGAGCCGTTTATACAGTTAAAAAGAAGTGTGGCCGAAGTACTGCCTACCTCGGCACCGGAATGCCGCATATGGGTGATATTGGGATAAAAATAGTAAGGTGCTTTCCCGTCGCTGATCGACATCAGGGCTATATCATCCGGAATCGACAGTCCCTGGTTGGCCAGTACGTGATAGACCTGCACAAGCATTTTATCCGACATCGTGAAAATGGCTGTTGCACCTTTGTTCGCTTCCAACAGCTGAGCCACCACCTGATCAATATTTCTGCCTTCCGGAATTTTCACGACCCATTTTTCATGAAATGATATACGGTTTGCCTTGAACGCATCCCGGTAGCCTTTTTCCCGGAGGTTTGACATCTCCAACCGGGGGTCATCAAAAATGCCCAGTATCCTTTGGTGCCCTTTTTTGATCAAAAAATCAACCGCAGAAAAAGACACTGCCGTATCGTTGATATTTACGCAAGGAAATGTGCTATTGGTAAACAGGCGGTCAATCAGAACAACCGGAATATTATTGCTCCTGAGCTTCTGCAGGTGGACCACGTTTTCCGTTTCAACGGATAAAGAGATCAGAATCCCCTCCACCGGCATTTGGAGGCACAGATCCAGCAGTTCCTCTTCTTTTTTAAAGGAGTTTTCGGACTGGAGAAAAATAAAAGAGTACCCGTTTCGACCGACCACCTCGCTGATGCCTTCGAGCACTTCGGGGAAGAAAAAGGTATCTGCCTTGGGAAGTATGACACCGATCAGCTTAGAGGATTGGGTGCGGAGCGACCGGGCCCCCAGGTTGGGTTTGTAGCCCATTGCCTCGGCGACCTCCCTGACTTTTTCCTGGGTGGCTTTACTGATATCAGGATGGCCTTTCAGCGCCCTGGATATGGTCGAAATGGAAAGGCCGGTAAGTTTGGCGATATCTTTTATGGTCGTGCGCTTCAAGTTGATGGCAGTTAGATGATTCTTTGGAAATGATGTACATAAGTACAACAAACCAGATAGCTAACAAAATTTTCAACAGCAAACGTTTGCGGAAACGTTTGCGGAAAATATTTTTTTGCGGGGCATACTTTTAAAATTAAATTTGGTTTTACAAAAATGTATGAAACTTAATTTCTTCGGGGCGTAAGCCCCATTTTTATTTTTGTACTACCAGAAATCCGTTTATCTTGCCCACCTCCGAAACCATATGCCAAAATATGGTCATTTTGCTATCCTGAAATCATCTTTGAACCAACTTCACGAAAAATAAATAATTATGGACACCAGCTTTTACGATAAACTCTCCGGTCTTGACATTACCATCATAATCGGCTATTTAATATTTGTGGTTTTGTTGGGCCTCTATTTTGGCTCCAAACACAAGGATGCAGAGGATTATTTCTTAGCCGGCCGTTCGCTTACCTGGCCTCTAATCGGTTTTTCCTTGTTTGCTTCCAATATGTCAAGCAACACCCTGGTTGGCCTTACCGGCTCGGGTTTCAAGGATGGGTTTTCGGTATTTAGCTATGAATGGATGGCAGTATTTGTGCTCATCATCTTTGCGGTATTCCTCCTGCCGTATTATTTAAAAAACAAAATCTTCACTGTGCCGGAGTACCTGGAAAAAAGGTACAGTTATTTCAGCCGGGCATTTGCTTCAGGCATCGCCATTGTACTGAACATTTTTGTAGATGTAGCCGCTACACTTTACGCTGGGGGCGTGCTGATACAGTTGGTGTTCCCTCAGTTCGAATTATGGCAGATCATCGTTGTGCTTTCCATTATTGCTGGGCTTTACACCATTTCGGGTGGGTTGAGCGCAGTGGTCTACACCGATGCGATTCAGGCGGTCATCTTGATACTTGGAAGTTGTTTGATCACCTACATTGCCTGGGACCAATCGGGCGGTTTTGCCGAAGTGATGAAAATTACTGACCCGACCCACATGGACATTATCAAGTCAGCTTCTGACGAGTCGTTGCCCTGGCCCGCCTTGATCGGAGTGTTTCTGTTGGGCTTTTACTTTTGGGGCACCAATCAATACATCACCCAGCGAACCCTGGCCTCCAAGAGTAAAACAGAAGGCCAATGGGGCGCCATGTTCGCAGGTTTGCTGAAGTTGAGTATTCTTTTCATCATGATTTTCCCCGGCGTTTTTGCAAGGGTATTATACCCGGACTGGAACACCGAAGAAATGGACAAACTCTACCCAACCATGCTTTTTGACTTGTTGCCAAATGGTTTGCTGGGGTTGGTCGTAGCTGGTTTCATTGCTGCTCTGATGTCCAGTATCGATTCGGGGCTCAATTCGGTTTCCACTCTTTTCACCATGGACTTTTACACCAAGTTAAGGCCCGGTAAAACGCAGGAAGAACTGTTAAAAGTTGGAAGGTGGGTCACACTGACCATCATGATCATTGCTACCGCCTGGGCACCACAAATTGTACATTTTGACAAACTGTGGGACTACCTGCAGGCTGCCCTTTCCTGGTTCTGCCCGCCGGTACTGGCCATGTTTATCATGGGGCTGTTCTGGAAAGGGGCCAATTCAAAAGGAGCCCTCTGGGCAGTCATTGTGGGTGTGCCGATTTCAATTTATGCCATGCTGACCAGCCTGCACGAATTCTTTCCCGGAGGGTTTGGCGACGCCCTTGGTTCACTCAATGCAGCCAGTCCCCATTTTCTATACATGACGGTCATCCATTTTGTCATTTGTTGCCTTGCCATTGTTTTCGGCTCCAAAACGGGCACTGGCAAATCAGCTGCGGAACTCACAAACGTAGTATGGACACCTGCCGAGTACCAAGCCGAAACCGCAGAGATTGCCAATTTGCCCTGGTATAAAAATTACCGCTACCAGGGGCTTGCACTGGTAATTATAGTCATCATTATTTTATTGATTTATTGATAAACATTTTCTCTGCGCACCACACGGCGTTTCGTAAGTATTTTATCAGAAATATTCGTGAAACGCCGTGTGATCTGTGAAAACATTTTATCGGATTTTTCTCACCTTATTCACCTTGAAAGAAATCGCATTAAATAAAGCGGTCGCCCTGCTCGAAGATGCTGTCAGTGAACACGGCATACTGGCCAGCACCATCGAAGCCGACAACTATAAACGAGTGTGGGCCCGGGACGGCATCGTTGCGGGTGTGGCCGGTTTACTAATAAACAATAAAAATATAATTGAGGGATTAAAAAGAACCATCGTTACGCTCTCCAACTACCAGCATGCACTCGGCATGGTCCCCTCCAATGTATTAGTAAAAAAAAATGGTGCTGATTATAGCCTGGGCAGTATTGCCGGGAGAGTGGATGCGACCTGTTGGTATATAATCGGAGCTTGCTTGTTGTTAAAAAAACATCCTGATTTTGAAAAAAAGGATTGGCTGAAAAAACACATTGATAAAGCGCTGCTCGTTTTGGACTACTGGGAATTTAATGCCAAAGGATTATTGTATATTCCGACCAGCGGAAACTGGGCAGATGAATATCCGGTAAAAGGGCATACGCTTTATGACAACCTTTTGCGCTTATGGGGATTGCGTTTATATCAAAGTATTTTTGGTAATAAAAAAACAAAAGAAAAGTTAGAACTCATTGAGGAAAAAATAAGAATTAATTTTTGGCCGGAACAAAAAAACAGCAATTCCAAATTAATTTACCACCCTCGCCTGTTCAAAGGTGCGGCAGAAAAAAAACTAAGGCATTGGTTGTGCTATTTGGCCCCGGAAGGTTTTAATACGACTTTCGATGCAGCAGGCAACGGACTTGCCTTATTGTTAAATATTGGCAATCAGGAGCAAACGGAAACGATTTGCAATTATCTAAATTCCGTTTATTCTTATTTAGGGAAAAACTTAATCCCGGCTTTTTGGCCGCCCATTCACCCCGGTGCCGAGGACTGGGCCTCCATTGCCAACAATTATAGTTTTGATTTTAAAAATCATCCGTACCATTTTCACAATGGCGGCATCTGGCCTGTCTGGATGGGCCTGCTTTCGCTTGGCCTGAGTGTAAATGGAAAGAAAGGTTTTTCTGAAAACATCTTAGTTGATTATTTAAAAATTGAAACCCCCGAAAAAATAAATTTTTATGAATACATCAGCTCAGACAAAATGCAGCCTGGTGGTAAAAAACCTTTGTGTTATAGTGCATCCGGATTGGTTTTCATGACGGCCGCAATACAAGGAGGGGATTTAAAATTATTAGGCATTGAAAATTGAATGTTGCTCGTGGTTTTCAATTGCTCCATTTCAAATTTCAAATCATGATCGGTGACATTATAAAAATAGAAGACCGCCATTTGGTACCGGCTATCAGCATCGTTGAAAAAATCAGGGAAAAAATTTCAGCAACTGACAAATATGCCATTACCGTGGGCGGGGAATCCGGCAGCGGTAAATCTACTTTAGCCTACGCCATCCGAAACGTTTTGGAAAATGAAAAAATTAGCTGCTACATCTTCCACATGGATGACTACTTCCGGTTGCCTCCCAACACCAACCACGAAGCCCGCCTGGAAGACATCAATTGGGTAGGCCCGGGCGAGGTTCGGCTCGATTTATTACAGGAGCACATCAAGGCTTTTAAAAACGGTGAACAGGGGATCGAAAAACCTCTGGTGCATTACAAGGCCAATAATATTCTAAGCGAAAACATCAACTTTACAGGTACTAAAGTGGTCATTGCCGAAGGTACTTTTACGACCTTATTAAAAAATATTGACACTAAAATATTCATGCTCCGCAATTATGTCGATACCCGCGAAAACAGGATAAAAAGAGCCCGCGATCCGATCATTCCATTCAATGAAAAAGTATTAGAAATAGAGCATAAAATTATTTCAAAACATAAAAAAATGGCAGATATTTTAGTGGATAAAAATTATAAGATTAAATAGTTTTTACAGCTAAGCAGCCACGCAAGATTAAGTGCTTGGACAAAAATAAGGAGCGCTAAAAATGACACTTTTATTTTGGCAAATGTTTTATTTCATGGCCTCCAAACTTTTTTTCAGGCAAAGGAAAAGTGTCATTTTTTTTGATCACCTGCTTACTTAAATATTTTTCCATTAATTTAAAATTAAAAAACAACATCTGCCAAAACCGGCAAATGATCGCTCGGAAAGTACTGGCCATCATTTCGATCATCAATTAAACAACCTTTTACTTTTATTTTTTCATTGGTGAAAATATAGTCAATCCTTTTGGACTCTGCATCTTTTACTTCAAAGCCGGTAAATGTGCGAACTTTTTCTATTCCTCCAAAAACATCTTTAAATCCACTTTCTAAAATGATAGAAAAAGGGACTTCATCAGGGGTAAAATTTAAATCACCCATAAGAACCACCGGTTCATTTTCAGTTATTTTATTTATCTGATCCACAATCAATATTGCACTATTTTTTCTGGCCTCTTTTCCGATATGATCAAAATGTGCATTAAATACAAAAAAAGTTTTTTCTGATTTTATTTCTTCTAATTTTACCCACGAACAAATTCGTTCCATGGAAGCATCCCAACCCACACTGGCGATTTCATCTGGTTGTTCCGACAACCAAAAAGTACCACTGTCCAACAGTTTTAATTTATTTTTATTAAAAAATACAGCGGCATATTCGCCTCCTGTTTTTCCATCCGCCCGGCCGACTCCGTAATAATCGTAATTAATTAAAAAAGAATCGAGGTCGAGCATTTGACTATGTACCGCTTCCTGCACCCCCAGCACATCCGGTGCATGTGCTTCAATTAAAGTAAAAACTTTTTCTTTTCTTTTTTCCCACCAATTGGGGCCGTCGTTGGGGGTATTGTAGCGGATGTTGTAGGTCATTAAACGGAAGGGGCTTGGATGCATCGATTGATGGGCAGCCGTTAAAAAGAGAATTAGAAATAAAATCAGTTTCATGGTGATCGAAATCAGTATTCGTTGTTATTTATTTTACCGTACCTCCATACTCCGTTTAATCCCCAGCCGTTCCATCTTCGAATACAGCGTCGTTGGCCGCATTCCTAAAATCCTTGCCGCTCCATTGTCTCCACTTACCCGCCATTCCGTATGTTTCAGGACTTCCACAATATGCCGGCGTTGCATTTCTTCCAGCGTGGCAAAATTTTCGGGTTTTATTTTCTTCTTTCTGGGTTTAAACCAGTCGCCCAACTTTAGCCTGCCGCTGCGGGAAGTAATAATGGCGCGCTCTATCAGGTTTTCCAGTTCCCGAACATTGCCGGGAAAATCGTAGTCCATTAATTGGTCAATGACTTTCTGCGGGACGTCCGTGATTTTCCGGCCGAGCTTAGTACCGAGTTTTTCACAGAAAAACCGGACCAGCAACGGTACGTCCTCCCTGCGTTTGCGGAGGGGGATGCTATGGATGGGAAATACATTTAAACGATAATACAGGTCTTCACGGAATTTGCCGTTTTCGATTTCTTTGGGCAGGTTCCGGTTGGTGGCAGCAATGATGCGGACATCCACTGTTTTGAAACCCTCGCCACCGACTTTCTCTATTTCCCCTTCTTGTAGCGCACGCAACAATTTCGGCTGTAGTTCAATGGGCATTTCCCCAATTTCATCCAGGAACAACGTGCCGCCGTCGGCCAGTTCAAACTTGCCGACCTTGCTGCTGAGGGCCCCGGTAAAAGCACCTTTTTCGTGGCCAAACAACTCGCTTTCGATCAGGTTGCCGGGCAGGGCTGCACAGTTCACTTTGATCATCGGACGGCCGCTTCGGCGGCTCAGTTGATGCAATGCCCGGGCAATCAATTCTTTACCGGTCCCGCTTTCGCCGGTAATCAAAACGGTTGAATTGGTATCGGCTACCTGCTCTATCTGCTTCAACACTTTTCGGAATTCTTTGCTATTGCTGACGATTTCACCAAAATTATTTTGCAGCTGAATTTCTTCCTGTAGATAATTGTTCTCTGCCTCCAGTTTTTCTTTTAGTTCTTTTATTTCCAGCAATGCGCCGCGCAGGGCGGCTTCCTTCTGCTTGCGCTCCGAGATGTCCCGCACCAGGGCGCAGGAATAATCCATGTTTTCAAATTGAATAAAATGCGCGCTGGTTTCCACGAATATTTTTTTGCCTGCTTTGGTAAAATGCTCGCCCTCAAATTCCAGTGAACTATTTTCCTTTATTGTTTGCCAAATATCTTTAAACCCCGCGTCGTCGATATTTTTTGAAATATCCTTTATGTTCATTTGATGCAGCTCGTCCGATGTATAGCCATATCGGTTGCAGGCTTCCTCATTGCAGTGTTTGATAAAACCCATGGGGCAAATCCAAAAAATGGCATCGCCCGCCTTTTGAACGGTAAAGTCAGACAGCCGTGCCTGCCGGTCGGCATCCTTCCTTCTGGAGATATCCCGCACAATCGCACAACTGTAGACCTTGCCGTCCAATTCCACAAAATTGTCGGTAATGTCGACTGGGAACTCTTCCCCGTTTTTTCGGATATGTGAACTTTCGAAAGTAGAAGAGTCCCGCTGCTTGTCCTCCCAGTGAGCAGTCCATATTTCACGGCTCATATTTGGGTTCACGTCGAACACATTCATCTGCAAAAACTCTTCGCGGGTATAGCCCCATTGCTCGCAGGCAGTATCGTTGACGGCAAAAAAGTCGGCATTTTCATCAAACCAAAAAACGGCTTCGGGCAGTTCGTTCAAAGCCCGGTAGGAAAGTTCAGGCAGGTTCTGTTTTTCTTTTGGCATGGATGGACGAGTTGGCTGGAAAATGAAAGATCAAAACTAATCCAATTTTCGTAAAATTACGAAATATCGTAAAATATTTTCGTGATTTTTCACAAACCATAATTTAGTAAAATTTTTATTCAATTGATAATCAATTAGTTATTAAAAAATTTTGGTATAAAAAATCGCTTGGCATGCCGTTGGACTATTTATTGGCAAAACATTGAAAGTCATGCGTCTAAATCAAATCAACAACCTGTCAGAATTGCTACAAGCACTGCAAACCGAAACAACACCAATGTTTATCAACCTGTGTTCACGTTGCGGCAACGATAACTTTTTGACTGACCAAATCGTCAGCAATCTTCAAAAAGAATATGGAGAAAAGCTCGGCTACCAAAAATTGCCAAGTGCCGCATCAGAAGTGATCAAGCAAGAACTGCACATCTCAAAAAACCCTGTTCTTCTCCTGATCAAGGATGGGGAGATCAAGGCGCTGTTCGGGGGCATTATCGCCCAGTACCGACTTGAAATGGCGCTGTACGACCTTCGCGCAGAAAGCCCTAATTCAACCGTTAACTGACCTATCAAAACCTAATTTCTAACCAAAAAAGCTGTCAGTTAATTACATTTTGTAGTTAGCCCAGTTTAAACAAACTAACAGCTGATAGCTAATCGCTAACAGTTTCAATCCAACTCATCATGAAAAACTTTTTGTCCTTCTTCACCTTGCTTGTCTTTGTTTCCACAAGTTCGTTTTCCCAAAAAATCAATCAGCCATTTTTTAATGAAGCAGATGCATTCTTTTCCAAAAACGTACAAAACGGATTGGTAAAATATGCCGACCTAAAGAACGACGCCCAGCTCGTTTCGCTGATCAAAGCCGTGCAGGAAGCCGACCTGTCCTCAGCCGATGCCAATACCAAAAAAGCCTTTTACATCAATGCTTACAACTTGCACGTAATCAACGCCGCCGCCCAACTTTACCCTTTGAACTCTGTCCAGTCAGTAGGTGGTTTTTTCGACCGCAAAAAAATCAGGGTGGCCGGTGAAAACCTCACGCTCAACAACCTGGAAAAGGAAAAACTATTGAAACCTTATCAGGATGCCAGACTGCACTTTGTGCTGGTCTGCGGAGCGATTGGCTGTCCCCCGATCACCGATTTTGCTTACCGGCCCGCCCAGTTGGAGTCTCAAATGGAGCAGCAGACCAAACTGGCCTTGAACAATCCTGACTTCATCAAAGTGACCTCCAAAGGTGTGGGTTTGTCGCAGATTTTTTCCTGGTACGCCAGCGACTTCGGTGGCAACAAAAAATCGATCATCAATTTCATCAACAAATTCCGGAATTCGCCCATCTCCCAAAACGCCGACGTCAGTTATTACAACTATGACTGGACATTGAACGATCAGTCTTCGGGCAATACATCTATTTCTAACCAACCAGTAGGGAACAACGCCACCCGTTACATCGTTTCTTCAACCATCCCCAAGGGCAGCGTCGAACTGAAGCTGTTCAACAACCTTTACACACAGCGCACCGGCAGTGAGGGCAACCTCACTGACCGGGCTACTTTTCTGACTTCTTCGTTGAGCTTCTTGTACGGACTGAACAACAAGTTGAACGTGGGTTTTGCTACTCGCTACCGCCGGGTTCGCAACGATGTTTTACCTTCTTCGGCACTTAGTGTTTTTTCATCTGGTGAAGAAAGTTCGTCTCGCCAGGGCCTGACTGCTTTTGGCCCTCAGATTCGCTGGGCACCAGTGGAAAAATGGACCAATTTTTCCATTCAGAGTTCCTTTGTTTTCCCTATCGGAGATGAATTGTCGGGCAGTGCCACGCAGCCTTTTATCGATTGGAACGGAGCTACCTGGTGGACACAGGTTTTCAACGATTTTACCATTGGCAACAATTTCTCATTGTTTACAGAAATTGACTTTTTGATCGAAGATATCGGCAGTTCGGCAGATGGGCACCTCAACCGCTTTTCAACTCCTGCCGTCCTGATCTTCAGCTACAGCCCCAGCCCAAAATCTACAATTTATGCCCTGGGAGGTTATTCTCCTTTCTGGCAGGATGAATTTGATTATTTTGTCCAGGGAGGGTTTGGCACCAAGTACCAGTTCACGCCCAACATTGAATTGGAATTGTTGTACACGGGTTTTACCAATAAATTTTTAAGAGAGACTGGTGGCGACGCGGCGACATATAACATTGGTTTCCGGTTCAACTTATAGGGCTTTTTTGAGTTATAGCTACTATTGCTACACGATTCAATACATCGTCCATAGTTAGGAAATAAACCAACGAGAAATGAGGTTCAAACAGCTCGCTTTTATCTTAATCTTTTTCCTGTTAAATGCCTTCGCATTTTCACAGGGCACTCAAAAAGAACCAAGAATAGAGAAAATAACATTCGAAGGGCTAAAGCGAACCAAGACGTCTTATCTCCTGTCGTTCATCAATACCTTGCCCGGCACTGTTCCCGTCGACAGTATCATACAACGTGATGTGCAGACCCTGAAAAACATGGTGGGCATCGGAGATGCCCGCTACCAACTGGACACGGTCGATGGGCAATTCCAACTGACATTTTTTGTAGATGAATTGCGGACACTTTTGCCCATCGTGAACTTCGGGGGCATCAGGGATAATTTCTGGTTCCAGTTGGGCTTCGCCGATGACAACTGGGCAGGGCGCGGCCAGTTTCTGACGGCCTTTTATCAAAACAACGACAGTCGGCATAATGGCCAGATCTATTACCGGGTCCCCTATTTCAAAAATACCCAGTGGGGGTTTTCCGCCAGCCTCACCAGATGGGCCTCCCGCGAACCATTGTTTTTTCCGGAAGGCACCGTCAATTACGATTATGACTTTAATAGCGTTGCCCTCACTGTGATCCGGCATTTTGGCATTCACCGTGGCCTGGAAATAGGCGGCAACTATTTTGTCGAAAAATACACGAAAAGTGCTTCCCAGTTTTTAGAGAACCCACCGGGCCCCGACGGACTCCGGCAGCCGAAATTTCTAAGCAAATTTGAATACTCTGAAAACTTCCTGAATTACCATTTCTTTTATTTAAGCGGCTTAAGTTGGCGAGTTAACTTACAAAATGTATTTAATACCCTGGACAACACCTGGTTCAACAGTTTGCAGTTTCAGGGTCGTCAATTTACACGAATAGGGGCCAAAGGGAATCTGGCCATGCGCCTGCGCTTGGCTATCTCCACCAACAACGACACACCTTTTGCCCCTTTTGTACTCGACAGCCATGTGAATATAAGGGGCGTAGGCAACCGGATCGACCGGGGTACCGCTCAGGTCGTTTTGAATGCGGAGTATCGGCACACTATTTTTGACACCAATAAATGGGCTGCCCAGTCTGTTGTTTTTTCCGATAGTGGCACCTGGCGCAAACCCGGCGGTGAATTAAGTGACTTACTGGACTCGGAACAATTTCGTCAGTTCATTGGCGGAGGCTTCCGGGTAATTTATAAAAAATACTATGGTGCCGTTTTCCGTGTGGATTATGGAGTTGACATTTTTAATAAAAAACAGCGCGGCGTCGTTTTAGGTCTTGGACAATATTTTTAATAAGTGATCACCCCAAATTAGCAACAACCAATTCCCTCTGTTTAAACGCTGTGGCCTTCTCAGCGTTACTAAAAAAAAATCGAAAATTACGCAGACTTTAAGCACAGAAGACGCAAAGTAGTGCAGAAAGATTTTACCTGTTATTTAATTTGACTAAATAAGCAGGTGGTCAAAAAAAATGACACTTTTCCTTTGCCTGAAAAAGATTTTTAGGGCTTGGAAATCAAACATTTGCCCAAATAAAAGTGTCATTTTTAGCGCTCTTTATTTTTGTCCAAGCACTTGCTTAAATAAAAAAACAATGACTGTTAAATGCAGAGAAATA
>JBCBRY010000116.1:0-28738 GCA_039819485.1 Bacteroidota bacterium
ACTGCTATCTTTGCCCGACCTTAAGGGAAATGCTGTGATTATGCTTAAAAACAATGTATTCGCAGACCCGTAAGACACGAAAAATCTTCAACTATCACCTAACCAATTTTTACCATGATAATTGCCGTTCCAAAAGAAATCAAGTCGAACGAGAACCGAGTCGCACTGACACCAGCAGGTGCACTCGAACTGACCAAGAGAGGTCACAAAGTTTATGTACAGAAAACTGCCGGTGAAAACAGCGGCTTCACAGATGCAGCCTATAAAAAGGCAGGTGCTAAAATCCTTCCTACCATCGAAGCTTGTTACAAAAAGGCCGAGATGATCATGAAGGTGAAAGAACCGATCAAAAAAGAATACAGCCTGATCCAGGAAGACCAATTAGTATTTACTTATTTTCATTTTGCTTCCTACCGTCCATTGACTTTGGCCATGATCAAAAGTAAAGCAGTATGCTTGGCCTACGAAACGGTTGAATTGGATGACCGTTCACTGCCGTTGCTGGTGCCAATGTCAGAAGTCGCTGGTCGGATGGCTACTCAGGAAGGTGCAAAGTATCTTGAAAAACCTATGGGTGGGCGAGGTATCCTGCTGGGCGGCGTACCCGGTGTTCGGCCTGCAAATGTCCTGGTCCTTGGAGGAGGGATCGTGGGTACGCAAGCCGCAAAGATGGCGGCTGGCCTTGGCGCCTCCGTCACGATCCTGGATATTAATTTAGATCGCTTGCGCTACCTTGCTGATGTCATGCCAGCCAACGTAACAACGATGTATTCAAATGAGTTGAATATTCGTGAATTGATCACAAAAAGTGATATGATTGTCGGTGCAGTTTTGATTCCTGGTGCAAAGGCTCCCCGTTTGATAACCAGGGATATGTTGAAAACAATGCAGCCAGGAACCGTGATGGTCGATGTAGCGGTTGACCAGGGAGGTTGTTTTGAAACCACCAAACCCACTACCCATGCCAAACCGATTTACACCATTGACGGAGTAGTGCATTATTCCGTTGCCAATATGCCAGGGGCGGTACCTTATACTTCTACCATTGCATTGACAAATGCAACTTTGCCTTACGCTATTCAACTGGCTGATAAAGGATGGAAACAAGCTTGTACGGACAGCAAACCTCTAAAGTTAGGCTTGAATGTAATCAATGGCAAAGTGGTCTATAAGGCAGTCGCCGATGCGTTCAAACTGAAATACCACGACGTCAACGAATTTCTGTAATTGATAAAAATAACAAGACGATAATTCAGCAAAATCAAAGCAGTTCATGAGTTTTCTCGTGGACTGCTTTTTTTCAGATAAAACAAACATATGATCTATTCCAATCGAATAGCCGAAGCGCTGAACATTTCCAGCAAGAAAATCGAAAGCACCATTAAATTGCTGGAGGAAGGTGCCACCATTCCTTTTATTTCCAGGTATCGGAAAGAAGCCACAGGTTCTTTGGACGAAGTACAAATTGGTGCAATTGCCAGCGAATTGAAGAAGCTGAAAGAGTTGGAAAAACGGAAAGAAACCGTTTTGAAAACAATTGAGGAACAAGGAAAACTAACCGATGACCTAAGAAAAAAGATTGAAAATTGCTGGGACTCTGTCGAACTGGAAGATATTTATCTGCCCTATAAACCCAAGCGAGCAACTCGTGCCTCGAAGGCAAGAGAAAAAGGGCTCGAACCCTTGGCAGTATATATTTTTGAGCAAAGTCAAGATAATGTTGAATCCAAAGCAGCAGCATTTATTACTGATGATGTGCCAACGGTGGTCGATGCGTTGCAGGGCGCCCGTGATATAATTGCTGAAATGATCAGTGAAAATCAGGATGCCCGTAATAAAGTAAGGTTTGCTTTTAAAAAAGGAGCGGATATTTCAGCAAAAGTGGCCAGGGGAAAAGAGGAAGCAGGTGCCAAATACAAAGATTATTTTAAGTTTTCTGAGCCGCTCAAAAAGAGCCCTTCTCACCGGTTGTTGGCTATGTTCCGCGGCGAAGATGAAGGTTTTTTAAGGATTTCAGTAGGGCCGGACGAAGAGGATATCCTATATCGGTTGGAGCGACTTTTTATCAAGGGGAGGGGAGAGGCGAGCCAACAAGTGAAAGAAGCTCTGCATGACGGCTATCAACGACTGCTGTCCCCCAGCATTGAGACCGAATTCAGAAGAGCAGCCAAAGAACGGGCCGACGCGGAGGCAATTGAGGTTTTTGTGGAAAATCTGCGTCAACTTTTATTAGCTCCACCTCTTGGTCAAATGCGGACACTGGGCATTGACCCTGGTTTCCGTACTGGATGCAAAGTGGTCGTACTTAACGAGAATGGTGATTTGCTGCACAACACTACAATTTATCCGCACCCTCCACAGAAAAAGTCTTTCGAAGCGGAAAGTACGATCAGGCACCTCGTTGATAAATATAACATAAACGCCATCGGAATCGGCAATGGAACAGCTGGACGAGAAACGGTCGATTTGTGCAGGAAGATAAAATTTGACCGAAATATCCTGGTGTTTCAAGTGAATGAAGCTGGGGCTTCGATCTATTCTGCTTCCGAGGCTGCGAGAGAAGAATTCCCTGATTATGACGTAACTGTTCGGGGAGCTGTCTCAATTGGGCGAAGGTTGATGGACCCGTTGGCTGAATTGGTAAAAATTGATCCTAAGAGCATCGGTGTTGGCCAATACCAGCATGATGTAAACCAAACAAAACTGAAAGAGAGTTTGGACAGGACGGTGGAGAGTTGCGTGAACTCGGTCGGTATCAATCTGAACACCGCCAGCAAACATCTATTGACTTATGTCTCTGGTCTGGGGCCTACTTTGGCCCAGAACATAGTAAATTACAGAAGTGAAAACGGAGAGTTTACCGCTCGCAAACAATTGAAGAAAGTGCCCCGGATGGGCGAGAAAGCGTTTGAACAATGTGCCGGTTTCCTCCGTATTCGAAATGCCAAACATCCGCTCGACAACACTGCCGTGCATCCTGAAAGTTACGTCGTCGTGGAAAAAATGGCCACCGACTTAAACGTAAATATTTCGGAATTGATCGCAGATGGAGCCTTGCGGCAACAGATAAATTTGAAAGAATATGTCAATGATAAAATAGGTTTGCCGACGCTCAACGACATCCTAAAAGAATTGGCGAAACCTGGCCTTGATCCGAGAGGAGAGGCCAAAGCATTTGAGTTTGGAAATGTTCATTCGATCGAAGATCTCAACATTGGGATGGTTCTTCCGGGTATCGTTACAAACATTACCAACTTTGGTGCGTTCGTAGATATTGGAGTGAAACAAGATGGGCTGGTACATATTTCTCAACTGGCCAACAAGTTTGTGAAAAACCCTGCGGATATCGTTTCATTGAACCAGCAGGTACAAGTAAAAGTGGTCGATATTGACCGAGTAAGAAAACGGATTCAGCTTTCAATGAAAGAAGTCTAACTAATAATTTATGCAAAAACTTTCAACCAGGTTACAACAACTGCTCGATTTTCTCGAAGCATCCCCAGGCGATACATTTGTCATGTACGCATTGGCCAAGGAATATGAAAAATGTGGTGAGTTGGATAAGTCCCTTAACATGTTTCAACAATTACTCACCACTGATCCAGATTATGTCGGCGCTTTCTATCATTTAGGAAAACTTTACGAACAACTCGAAAAACCTGAATTAGCTTTTAATACCTATAAAAAAGGAATGGAGGTGGCTCGCTCCATCAATGACCAGCATGCATTGAGTGAACTGGCAGGTGCCAAGCTCAATTTAGGAGACGATGAAGATTTTGAGTGATTTTCTTTTTTTAATTCCACTTTCATGTCAGATATCAGCAACACAAAAAATTTTGGTGCAAGGATTGACCGAACCCTGAAGATCATCAAGGCAAATTACCAAAAAGCATTCAAGGAAGTCGGAGTTGACATCACTACTGAACAGTGGGTGCTCATGGACTCCCTGTACAAGGACAACGGCATTTCACAAAATGACCTGGCAAACGGAAGTTTTAAAAATGCACCCACCGTTTCCAGGATTATTGACCTGCTCTGTAAAAAAGGATTGACCGAACGTCACCGTTTTGAAAACGATCGCAGGCGATATAAAATATTTCTTACGGATCTGGGAAAAGCTACTTATGAGAAAGCTTTGCCCAGGGTGATCGAGTTGAGAAAACAGGGATGGGAAAACCTGACAGAAGAAGATTACCAGGTTTTTTCGCGAATCATGGATCAAATTTTCAAAAATTTTGAATCCAGATAAAGTTTTATTTTCAAAACGGGGCTGGACTATTTTTTTTGAAATATATTTGCCATAGCAACTATTTTTACAACAACTAAATAAAGCCAAATATGAGTACGTTAACTGCAGAAATTCCTAAGATATACAAGGAAGCAGCCGATTTTATGCCAATCAATGGTACCGACTACCTTGAATTGTATGTGAGTAATTCCAAACAAGCTGCCCATTTTTACAAATCAGCATTTGGGTTTCAATCCTTTGCCTACTCGGGATTGGAGACAGGGAAAAAAGATTATGAGTCTTACGTGGTTGCTCAGGATAAAATCAGGCTGATCCTCACTTCGCCACTTAAAAGTGGTACTGAGGTCGGGCAGCATATTGATAAACACGGAGATGGAGTAAAGGTCATAGCTCTTTGGGTGGACGATGCAACTTATGCCTATAACGAAGCGGTAAAAAGAGGGGCTAAACCGTTTATGAGCCCGCAAGTAGAAAAAGATGAAAACGGCCAAGTGGTACGGTCCGGCATTTACACTTATGGAGAAACTATCCACATGTTTGTTGAGCGAAAAGATTACAATGGCTGGTTTCTTCCTGGTTTCCGCAAATGGGAAACCCCTGCATACAACCCACCTGCTGTCGGCCTAAAATATGTCGATCACATGGTCGGCAATGTCAAGTTGGGGCGCATGAACCATTGGGTCAAGTTTTATGAAGAGGTCATGGGCTTTACTCAAATCCTTTCTTTTGACGATAAAGATATTTCTACTGAGTACACAGCTCTTATGAGCAAGGTGATGAGCAATGGTAACGGACGGATTAAATTTCCGATCAACGAGCCGGCGGAAGGGCTGAAGCGCTCACAGGTTGATGAATATCTGGATTTTTACGAAGATGAAGGAGTGCAGCACATTGCCGTGGCTACTGATGATGTAGTGAAAACTGTAAAACAACTTCAGGCAAGAGGGGTCGAGTTTTTAAGGGTGCCGACCACTTATTATGACGTGTTGGAAGAACGTGTGGGTAAAATCGATGAAGATATCGACTCACTCCGTGAATTAGGCATCCTCGTAGATAGGGATGATGAAGGATATTTACTTCAAATCTTTACCAAACCCGTCGAGCCTAGGCCGACTATGTTTTTTGAGATCATCCAGCGCAAAGGAGCAACTTCCTTTGGTAAAGGAAATTTTAAAGCCCTCTTTGAAGCGATAGAACGCGAGCAGGAGTTAAGAGGTACCTTATAAAAAACGTATGAAAAAAATTTGCGAATAGTCCTAACCAAATTTTGGTCGAGCAGTGCGGAATTTCCGTGCTGCTTTTTTTAGTTTATTCTTGATAAAAAAGTGGCTGTATCAATCGTCCCGATTTGCTAAATTTCAAAAAATTAAAACCTATAAATGACTATTGAAACAGCCTCTTTTGAATTCGAAAAAAGCAATGCGGCAACCATTGATCAATCCGCAGCTTTTTGATAATTCTTTTTGTCGATCACCATTTTGGCAATGATTTCAGTGAGGATCTCGGAAGTGCCGCCCCCAATCGGACCTAAGCGGCTATCCCTGAAAAGCCGTGCCATTGGATAGCTTTCTACATATCCATATCCTCCCAAAATCTGCAGGCATTCATAGGCTACTTCATCGGCCAATTTGGTGGAAACCAGCTTGGCCATACTTGCTTCTTTTACCACATATTCACCTTTGTTCAAGCGATCGATGGTCAGGTAATTGAATGATTTATTGATCTCTACTTCGGAAGCCAATTTGGCAATTCGATGGCGCAATACTTGAAACTGATCGAGTGTTTTGCCAAAGGCGCTTCTTTCAGACATGTATTGTATCGCATACTCTAAAGCGAATTCAGAGCGGGCATGTGCATTGACAGCCATGATCAGCCTTTCCAATGCCAGGTGCTGCATCAGGTAGCCAAATCCTTTTCCCTCTTCACCCATCAAATTGGTGGTAGGGATTTTTACATTGTCAAAAGCAATCTCTGCAGTATCGGAGGCACGCCACCCTAATTTATCCAATTTGTTTGAGCTGATTCCAGGAGTGTCTCGATCCATGATGAAAATACTGATGCCCTTGTGCCCCATCCCCGGATCGGTTTTCGCTGAAACCACTAAGTAATCACTGTAGACACCGTTGGTGATGAACGTTTTGGAACCATTGATGATGTAATGGTCACCTTCTTTCACGGCAGTCGTTCTCATGCCGGCCACATCCGAACCACCAAATGGTTCTGTAATGCACAGGCAACCTATTTTTTCTCCTGTGATACTGGGGGTCAGGTATTTTTCTTTGATCTCATGACTTCCTTCTACGTTTACATGCGTCATTGCCAGGTAGGCATGCGCCCACATGGCGGCAGCAAAACCACCGGAATTAACCTTTTGCAGCTCTTCCAGAAAAATAACAGTATAAAACAGATCAAGTCCGAGACCTCCGTAGGCTTCAGGATAGTTGATCCCAAAATAGCCCATGTCTCCAAACTTCTTCCAGATAAATCGGTCAATTGTTCCAGTTTCTTCCCATTTGTCGATAAAAGGAACTACTTCTTGTTTTAAAAAATCACGGAACCCTTGCCTGAACATCACGTGCTCTTCCGTTAAAAAATGTTCTGTCATTTTGTTTAAATTAAATTTGGTCAGGTATTGAATTTTTGATGCAAACAGCACTGTGTACACCAATATTTACAAAAGTTTCAATTATCATTGAAATAACTATCAACAACAATTTTTGTTTCGGCAAAAATATATTTTTGGAGGAATAAAAGGCAATGCTCAGAAGTCAACTTTCAGGAACTTAACGAATCAGATGAATGTCTCCTTCATAGAGTAAGGAGACGCCATCCTTGAAAAGCACTTTTGCGTAATACGCAAAAACTGCTGGGTCCATTCTGTCTCCTTTAAATGATCCATCCCAGCCTTCTTTAAAATCATTTGGTGAAAAATTGAAGTTTTCAAAAACCAACTCTCCCCAGCGGTCAAACACTTTAAATTCCTGTACCTGCTCAACGCCGATCCCGGAAAAAACCATGAAAAAATCATTGACGCCATCACCATTGGGGGAAAAGGCATTAGGGATATAAATGCGACGAGTTTTGTTTACCGTTATCAGAATGGAATCCTGAAGGGTACAACCGGATATCGGATCGGCAACCGTCAATAAGTACAGGATGGTTTCAGTTGGACAAAGTGGGGAGGTCAGGCATTCGGTACATTCCAAAAAATCTGGTGGAGACCAGGCGTATAATTGATTGGTCAATGGATTTATTATTGCTTCGATTTCAGTTGTTTCACCTAGTTCTATTTCCTGATCTGGTCCGGCATTGATATCAAAATCTTCTGGTTCATAAACTTCTACCGTTTCAGCAATGGTACATCCCAAATCGTCGATCACCACCACCTCGAAGATCCCACCGGATAATTGGTTCAAGGAACTTACCGTAGAAAAATCACTCCCGTTAAATGAATAGCTGTAAGGAGCCTGTCCCCCAGAAACATTTAAAACCTCAACAGCTCCATTCTCATCTCCAAAACACACTACGTTGTCAATGTTAATGACAAAATCCAGAGGTGGGGGTGAAGTAACTTCCACTGTTTGTTCCGATGTACAGCCTCTTGAATCTGTTACGGTAACAGTGTAAGGGCCGGGGCAAAGTTCAGTCAGGTTTTCTGTGTTTTCCCCATTGCTCCAGGCAACGGTGAATCCTATGCCCGAACCACCTGAAGGAACAGTTTCAGCAGTTCCGTTACAATCTGAAGCACAGATGATCGAGCTGGCAGAGGCGTTTGGAAAAATAGTTTCATAATAAAAGACTGTGATGGTATCTGAGTCTTTACAACCACTATCGTTCAGTTCCAACCAGTATTCTCCAGGACTATTTATTTCGAAAGTTGGGTCGTTAGAGCCATCCTGCCAAAGTGGTTGGCCGTTTTGAATGTCAGGAGTAAGCAACACCGTTTCTCCCACGCACAAGGTGTCAATAGAACCGAGGTCGGGTATAGGTGTCGTGACAAAAAGTACAAGGATTTCATCTTCTATCGAACAACCGTTTGTATCAATGGCGTTTAAGCTATAGCTTCCGCTACTGATTGCTTCAAAAATAGGGTCAGTGCTTCCATCCTGCCATTCGTAACTTACAATACCATTTGTTGTGGCGTCCAGGGGATAAATACCTGAAAAATCACAGAGGGTGGTATCTGTTCCCAAATCAATTTCAACTTCAGTACTTGGCAAAACCAAAAATGAGTCCCGTCTTTCACAAGCCCCCAAATCAATATCCACCCAGTATATTCCGGGTAACGGAGCTACGAACCCTGCTGCGGTAGATCCATCTTGCCAGGTATAAGAGGCGCCTGGAGTACCGGCATCCAGAAAGACATTTCCATTCTCGCAAACGGTAGAGAACGTTGATGTTGTGTTCCCGTCAAGCACGATAATTTCCAGGGTAATCGTATCCCTTGGATTGCATGCAGAAGGATTTGAAACAGCCAGTTGAACCTCATAAGTACCAGGTTCATTAAAAGTGTAATTATGATCTGGCAAATTGCTGATGATTCCAGTGTCGACCGACCATTCGAAATCAGTTGCATTTGTGCCTGTGAAAATAAAATCGACTTCGAATGGCGCACACCCGGAGGTTGAAGGAAGGGCAATTGCATTGGCGTTGATAGATTCTATTTCCAGATCAATCTTGAATACGCCAATGTCACAGCGGTTTGATTGGTTCGTTGCCCACGCGTTTGGTAAAGTGTTTAAAGGCGTAAAATTATTGGGCCATGTACAGGAACACACACCTTGATAGATGATGCCACTTTTATCAAAACGACTGGTACCTCCATCCACATGGTCAGACCTGCCATAATAAGTGGCAAATTCTAAATCTTCAGCGTTTGGGGTGAGCACGCCCAGATAAAATGCATCCTGTGTCGTCTGCTGACCTGGAAATGCATCAGCTGTGACTGGTAAGCCTGTGACTGCGTAATATCCGGAAAAATAAATTCCATTACATTTATCTACCATAAAAGCCACCGGAACAAAGTCATAATCCAGGAAGCTACCTCCGGTGCCGACCACCGTACTATAAACTGTTGAAGACATGTCATTCGAGAAAGCTGCCAAAAACTGGTTGCTGCCTGGTACCCCAGAATAAGTTCCAGGCGGGGTTACGGGTATGATTCCTTTGGTTTTACCATAAATATGAATCTGATCTTCTTCATCGATGTCCACGAAGTATGAATTATCGTCTCCACTTGAACCAAAAAAGGTAGAAGCTAACAATTCAGATCCATTGGCAGACAGTTTGGCCACGAATCCAGATTCCTGTCCTCCAGGCCAGTTCGGTTGAACAGTGCCGGGAGTGGTCGGGAAATTGGCCGCACCGGCAGTACCTGTTACATACACATTCAGGTCTTCATCTACCCGGATACCATTACCTGAATCAAGGTCATCTCCACCTAAATAAGTGGCCCAATACAAAAATGATAAATCACTGTTTGCTTTCAATACAACCACGTCTTGTGATAGAAATCCATTGGGATTGAAGGTGTTGTCATAGGCATTGGCTGTGATGGGAAAATCAGCAGACTGGGTACTGCCGATCACGTAAACATTGTTTTGACCGTCAATGACTATTTCACCCCGGTATTCGTCCCCGTAACTCCAAGTCGGGAAATCAAAATTTTGATTAAATCCATCCGCTGCCGAACCTCCAAAGAAACTGGAGCCGACCAGCGCTGATCCATCCTGGCTCAGAATCGAAACAACGATGTCTTTATTTCCACCAAAATTCTGTTGGAAGCCATTGATCGTTACCGGGTAATCGGATGATTCGGTAGAACCATAAATATAGAGTTGCTGGTTGAAGTCAGTAATGATGCTATGAGGCCATTCATCTCCAAATCCACCGATATAAGTTGCGTAAACCATATTGGACCCATCGGGGTTAAATTTAGCAACGGCTATATCTTGTTCGCCTCCTCCATAGGTTTGTTGAAATGCTCCTGTCGTTGTTGGAAATGAAGTCACAAAAGAAATCCCGGCAGCGTAAATATTGCCAGCATTATCGAAGGTAGCAGAGTGACCAAAATTTCCTAAATCATAACCATTTCCTGGGGTGCCTGTCAATGTAGATGCGATTATTGTAGGATCAATGATTAATTCGTGCTCCCGGTCGTAATTATTTGGAAATGAATAAGAAACAACGTTTTCGGAAAGAGAAAAATAACAGGGGACTATGGTTTTCTGGTCATTAATTACTTGCCATGCCACAGGCGCTAATTCGGTAATCTGGCCAATGGATGTTTGAATCATCAGGTTTCCTTCTACTAATTCCATTTTATCTACTCCAGAATAAGAAATCCTGATATCTTTTGGGTTTGCATTTGGTGCAACAATGAAGTCGTATTTTAAGTGCCCCCCCTGACTGTACGTTTCAACATTGATTCCTGGATATATATCTTCCTGCACTACTTTTCCATAAAGTCCAACATGCCCTGCCCACTTTTCAGGGTTGTCTCCTTTAATGTAATTATGGTAAATGGTCCTTCTTGCTATCCCTTTGCCCGGTGCGGACTGGCCATTTAGATATCTAACTTTATAAGCGTGTTTTCTGATATTTATTGAATTGCCTCGATTAGCTGATTTCCCATGGAATGCGTGCAACGCATCCAAATCTTCCGGGTTGGTCATCAAAACTGTATATCCGTTTTTTTCGATAAATAACGTGTTGGATCCTTCAAAATTTGTTCTAAACAGTACATCCTTATGCCATTGATTTTTATTTTCAATAAAATCCAAAGGGCCTGAACTTCGATCATGTTTGTGTTCGATAATTGGAATTTGAGCGTTCAATTCCGAGACGATAAATATCAACAAACAAAAAAAGAGGACGAATTTTCTGAGGGACTTCATGTGTTAGAATTTGATTCGGTTTAAAGATCAGCAAATTACTTTATGTACTAAGATAAAAGAACAGGAAAGGTTTAAATTAACGGGCTTGATTAAGCGTATGCAACTTTACATTAGTGCAAATTTTAACGGTATTTTAAAAAAAAAGTAAAACAGGTTGTGTGTTATGGAGTGCAAGTAAAAATAACGGAAATACTGTAAATGCAATTAAAATGCATGACGAAAATGAATTGTTTTCAGCAATTGTGACAATAGGAATTATTCATTGGTTTTAAACGGCAACATTTTCTTTCAATCAAATTGGAACAATTTGGAACTATTTATACCTTTGCGCCGCTTTAAACAAAGAGTTCTCATTTGAACTCAAAAGCATTATGATAAAACAACGACATCATTCTTTCTTCCCCTTGTAGCTCAGTTGGCTAGAGCGCCGGATTGTGGTTCCGGAGGTCAGTGGTTCGAGCCCACTCGAGGGGACAAAAGCATCCTGAAGTTAATTCTGGATGCTTTTTTATTTGAATTCATCTCAACGGTGTACTGTTTTGATGTGAAATACCACCAAATCAGCCAACCATTCAAAAATGAAACCCATGGAAAGAGGAATCATTCCAAGAAAAATCAAAGGCTTCAGAGATATTGACGCCAACCTGAATGTGATCCGCCAACAAATCATACAGGCGGCAGCCAAAGTTTATCGGTCATATGGGTTTGAGCATTGGGATACTCCGGTTCTGGAGTACGCCGATGCCCTTGGTAAATACATGCCTGATGAGGATGCCGTTGACCAGGGAGTTTATAATTTCAGAAACCCTGAAGAAGAACCCATTCTTGGCGCAGATGGAAATGAGATTAGGGATGCAGAAGCGAAAGCTATTATGGAATACCAGCCTATCGCAATGCGGTATGATTTAACGGCCCCATTGGCCAGGGTATATGCCGAAAGATTGTGGATGGACGTGAAACGAAAACAGATCATGGAGTCCAATGCGCCGTTGTTTCGCCGATTTCAATATGGTCCGGTTTATCGATATGAGCTGAAACTGATGCCCGGACGATTCCGTGAATTTTGGCAATTGGATTTTGACTCAGTCGGCACCAAAGATGTTGCTGCCGATGCCGAAGCTTGCATGATACTTTCAGAGGCGTTTGAGGCCATTGGCCTGGATCGGGATACCTTCAAAGTCAAGGTTAACAATAGAAAAGTTTTAAAAGGATTTTTAGCCTCAATTGGCATTGAAAATGATGAGCAGGAAGGTGCTGTTTTGAGAGTGATCGACAAATTGGACAAGATTGGTTGGGAAAACATGGAGTTAGAGTTAGGGGCTGGACGAACCGATACTTCCGGAGCCGAAATTGCTGGTCTGGAGCTGTCAAAAGATAAGATTGAACGCATTATTTATTTCCTGAAAATCGCTACAGGAGTCGATTCAAGAAAAGAAGTAATTGATAAACTCACCGAGCTGACTAAAGGCAATGAGCTGGCTGAAGCGGGCTTATCGGAATTAAAGAAAATGGATGACTTGTGGGACCAGTTGGGCTTTGATGAACAAAGAATCGTTTTTGATCCCACTCTCATGCGGGGAATGGCTTATTACACCGGGCCGGTCTTTGAAGTAGAATGCACGTTGACCTACAAAGACGAAAAAGGGAAAACAAGAAAAGTAGGCTCAATTGGCGGAGGCGGCCGTTACGACGGTCTGGTAGAAAAATTGTTGGGCCTAAAAGTACCGGCCACTGGTGCTTCCATCGGTGTTGATCGACTGGCTGCCTTGCTGCAAATGGTAAAATCCGAAGATGTCAAAATGGAGGGTCCTGTCTTTATCGCTTATTTTGACGACGAATTGCAGCCGTTATACTACGAGATTGCCAAAAGTTTAAGAACTGCTGGTATTGATACAGAAGTATATTGTGGCTATTTCAAAGGGTTCAAGAAAATGAAAAAACAGATGAAGTATGCGGATGACAAAAACGCACCGGCAGTTATTTTGATCGGAGGAAATGAAGCAGAAAAGGGTATTGCCACGGTGAAAAACTTAAAGTTGGGCAAAGAGCTCTCGGAAACAATTACAGACAAAAAAGAATGGATCAGCAAAGTGCAAAAAGAAGTCCCGATGTCTGAGTTAGTCGATTATATGAAAGAACAGTTTGGGTAAGAAAGAATCTTCAAAAATATTTGACTGTGCCAAACTGAGCTGGCATCCCCAAATTCTGCCCCCAGATTATGCCTGCATGATCGACTAAATAATAAATGTTTGTAGTGGTAAAATAGAGGGTCCAGGCATACTGGGGAGCGCGTGAAGGCATTTTCAATCCGACAAGTGAGGTGAATTTGGTAAACGGATTTACCATGAAAATTTGACCGGTATTCGCCAAAAAATACTGCATGGAATCTGTGGTGAACATGCATTGGGCAATGTAGCGGGGAGCTTGAGGAGGGAAATTTTGTTGTTGGTTTATCTGCTGCTGTTGTACATCCTTTGGATTGGGCTGTTGTTGTTTGAAATCGCTTTGTGTAGGTGTGCGTTCCACCTTTTGCTGCTCTATTTCTGAGGCAAGGTTTAATACCGCCAACGAAATCCTTGACTTTTCCTTTTTATCATCTCCAAGGCCCATATCTCTATTCTTGGTATATTCTTTATAACTTCCTTTCAGGTGAATCGCCTGATTGTAAAGACTGCCTCCGATTGGTTTTAAATAATTGTTCAAGGTGTTGATTGCTTCTGAAAGCTCACCTTCCCCGATGTGGTTTCTTATTTTTTCAGCAACATTGCCCATAATCTTTACTATAATGATTTAATAATTCGACATTTCAAATACAAAAAGAGTACTGCGATGAAATGTATGATGAAATATGTTCCGCTAATTTTTTAAAAAAGGCCACTCTAAACCCCCTCGACTACACAAAATTGTGGTGCCAAAGAGGACTTCGGCATTTCGCTTTTTACATCAGACAGTTTGAAGCGGTGTACAAAAGAACACCGCCAATATAAACGAAAAATAATAACCAATTGCACATTCAGTTTTGATAATACTTGGCAACACCCCTTGCCACATTTTGTCCGTCCATGGCCGCTGATATTATCCCGCCTGCATAACCAGCCCCCTCTCCACATGGAAAAAGGCCTTTTGTTTCGATGTGCATACAGGTCGTTTTATCCCTGGGAATCTTCACCGGAGAACTTGTACGACTCTCGGTCGCTATCACATTGGCTTCTTCCGTAAAGTATCCTTTCATCTTTTTTCCAAATACTTGAACCGCTTTTTGCAGGCGTGAATAAACGAATGACGGCAGCAGTTGATGAACGGGTAAAGGCAAAAGTCCGGGGATGTAAGAGCCTTTCGGTAATGAAGATGAGTTTCTTTTTTTTACAAAATCCGTCATCCGTTGTCCCGGAGCTTTTTGACTACCATCTCCCGCAGCAAAGACTTTCTGTTCGACGCTTTTCTGGAAATGCATAGCGGCCAATTCTTCATGATGGTGGAACTCTTTCGGGATATCTTCCAAATCAATTTGCACAACTGTACCGGAGTTAGCATACGGAGAATCCCGGCGGGACATCGACATACCGTTGACCACGATCTCACCGGGAGCAGTAGCCGCTGGAACCACCAAACCACCCGGACACATACAAAAAGAAAACACACCCCTTTCTTCTACCTGACAGACCAGTTTGTAACTGGAGGCTGGCAGATATTCACTTCTTGGTGACTGACGATATTGGATCTGGTCGATCAAAGGTTGAGGGTGTTCTATTCTGACACCGAGCGCAAAAGGCTTGGCTTCTATTTTTATCTGCTTTTTTTTGAGTAGCTGATAAATGTCTCTGGCAGAATGACCAGTAGCCAAAATGATGGCTTTTGCCGAATGTTCAGTTTGATTATTGATGATTACTCCCCTCAGTTCATTTTGTGTTACTATAAAATCAGTGACCTGCGAGTCAAAATGAATTTCGCCACCGTGATCTAAAATTGTTTCCCGGATGTTCGCAACTATCTTTGGTAACTTATTTGAGCCAATATGAGGGTGGGCGTCAACTAAAATGTCAGTTTTCGCTCCATGTTCCACTAACAGTCTCAGTGCTTTGTTAATATTTCCTCTTTTGTGTGAACGGGTATACAACTTTCCGTCAGAGTAAGTACCTGCACCTCCTTCGCCAAAGCAGTAGTTTGAATTTGTATTGACTTCCCCGAACTGTTGGATGGCCCGCAAGTCTCTTCTGCGTGCCCGTACATTTTTTCCTCGATCGAAAACAACTGGTTTTAATCCCAGTTCGATCAATTCGAGGGCAGCAAAATATCCTGCTGGTCCGGCACCAATTATAATTACTTCTTCTGCTTCGTCCACCTGTTTGAGTTGAGGCAGAATAGCTGGTTCGGCTTCATTGGTTTCACCTGCAAACACCTCTACTTGAATCCTAAAGTACGGTTGCCGTCCTCGCGCATCGATTGATCTTTTTAAGATTACGACATCTTGAATAGCATTATTTGGCAATCCGCTTTTAGAGATCGCTCGCTTTTTCACCAGCATCTCATCAGCAGCTTCTTTCGGCAGTAATTTTATTTCTAATTTTTTCCGCATGTGGCGGCAAAGGTAGGTAGACAAGAGCTATTCCGGACAATCTTCAATCTTAGGTGTTAATCAAAATACCTATGCATTCGAAAATAAAGTCTAATTATTCCGGATGAAAGTATTGCCTTCTTGTTTCTCAAATTCCTCGGGAACGAATACTCTGATGTTGACATATTCAGGGCATTCACCTGAACGCGTCCTGATTGGTTTTCTTTCTTTATTGACACTGTATAAAAGCACAGTTTGCCCACTTGTATCTGCTTCAATAGCATAGCGTTGCTCTTTATCCATGAAATGGGTTAAAATGGATGGTGATGCATCGTACAATCTCACTTTTGTTTCGGTCAAAATAGTATTTCCTGCCCAGAGAATTATGGCAGTGGAATCGCTGATAAGGTCTATGGAAATTGATTTTTGGTTCTCTAAATCAAATGTTTGGTGGATGGTCTTCTCCAACTGGGCAATTACGGAAGTTGAAATAAAAAGAAAAAAGAAGAAAAGCAGAAAATATTTATGGATCATATTAATTAAAGCATTTTAAAGAAGATGCAAATGTCGGCTTTAATCCCTAAAACGCTACTGTTTTTTTATTAACAAAAAAAGGCATGACGTCAGGTAAACGTCATGCCTTTCTGTTTTATTTTTCTTTGTTCAGAAAGAAGAATCCTCTCTTTCCGCAATGGTTTCATCGGTTTTTGCTTTCACCAGGAAATTGGAAGGTTTGTAAATCTCAAAACGGATGTTTTCAATTAACTCTTTGCCACTTCTCAGTTTTACCTCTCTTTCCAATCCCGGAAGAAAAACTCTCATGGCTCCTTCTTGGTCACCAGCATCAATATTGTACCGACCTACTTTAACCAAAGACTTCAACATCAAGTCAGAACCATTTCCTAATGAAACTGTCATGATGACCCTCATCTGATCTTGGTTCCAATCCTTGATTTCTACATCATGCTTTGGTGGTACATCAATTAGCACAGATTCAAATCCTGATAGGTTAAACCCTTTAACCAAAGTCTTTTCAGCATTCTGTGCAAAGAGTCCTACCGATGAGAAGAATAAAAAGGAAGCAAGTAAGAAGGAGAAACGGGATTTCATAATGAGCGGAATTTGTTATGTGAATTTGCAGGCTTTACTTTTTGGGTTAATGCTTTAAAGTTAAGTAAAAACTGCATTTTTGTCAAGTGTTGCTCAAAACGTTTATTTGTATGAAGGTGGATAAGCCGAGAATAGTTCGTTTGTTCCGCTCTTTTTTCGAATATTATTTTAAGATTAGCGTTGGATGCAGTGCGTTTATATGGCGGGTGATGATATAAGTCATCTAGGTTAAGGCCAGTTTTAATTTTAGTAATTGATCCAGGAGTGGTTCGAGTTTTTCCAAGGGCAACATATTCGCTCCATCGGATAATGCTTTGGATGGGGTAGGGTGCGTTTCGATAAAGACCCCATCGGCACCTGAGGCAATGCCCGCTTTAGCTATGGTTGAGATCATGGCCGGTTGACCACCCGTAACGCCTGAACTTTGATTGGGCATTTGCAGTGAGTGTGTGCAATCAAGAACTACAGGCACGTCAAATGATTTCATGATCGGGATTCCTCTGAAATCAACTACCAAATCTTGGTAGCCAAAAGTGGTTCCACGTTCAGTAAGTATCACGTCGGGATTTCCGGTTTGCCTTACTTTTTCTACCGCCCACTTCATGGCTTGTGGGCTTAGAAATTGTCCTTTTTTAATGTTGACGGTTTTACCAGTTTCGGCTGCTGCCGTTAGGAGGCTTGTTTGTCGGCAAAGAAATGCTGGAATTTGAAGTAGGTCAACAAACTGGGCAGCCATTGCAGCTTCCTCGTCCTGATGAATATCAGTTGTAGTCGGAATCTTTAGACTCTTGCCTATTTCCTTTAAAATTAACAATGCCTTTTCATCTCCTATTCCTGTAAATGAATCCAGCCGAGTTCGATTTGCCTTCCTATAGGATCCTTTGAATATAAAAGGAACATTTCTTTTAATACAAATCTCGTTTACGCGCCCTGCTATCTCGAAGGCCATATCTTTACTTTCAATGGCACAAGGCCCGGCTATCAAAAAAAAATTATCCGATGCAGACCTAAATATTTCTTGTAACAGAATATCCATGACAAAAACTGATGATTTATGCAAACCTTCCTTTTTATAAGGTATTCATTTTACCCTTGATTCGCATGATTTATTAAAACGCAATATTAGTTTTAATTTCAAATTGTCTGTAAATAAAAAAGTCCTAACGATTGGTTAGGACTTCTGAGTCTAATTTGGTTATAACGACAAATTAAACAATTGGTATTTAAATGGTCATGTTGTCTTTTTTGGTAAAATGCTTTAAAGATTAAATTCTTACAGAAATGCCTGCTGTTAGCAGAGAAACACTTAACCCCATTTCTGAATAAACTCCAATTCTTGGATTGAGCCAGTATTTACCGCCTATAAATCCGGAATATAAAAGTCTTGCTCCCGGTTCGTTAGGATTGTAAGGTGACGGCTCATCGGTGGTTCGAACAATCTTCTCACCAGTCTTGAGGTCAGTTTCAGTTCGGTCAAAAGTTGAAAAGCCCAAAATAATTCCTCCATACATTTCAACTTTATCCGTAAAATTTTTGTGCAATTGACCTTTCAAACCGAACATAGTTGTTTTGTTATGCACGGAAGATTCGATGCCATCAGAAAGTACCTTTGGCTCCGTGGACGCTTCTGTATAGCCAACATACGCATTTAGCGAAAAGGCATTAGAAATACGGTAGCCGGCTTCAAAACTTACAGCAGGAAACTCGGTTTGTGTGGCTTTGCCGGTGTAAGAGGGAATTATTCCGATACCAGAAGAAATAAAGATACTACCGGCAGGAGATTGAGCGCTTACTACTGTGCATAACAGGAGTATGCACAAGCAAGTGAGTGGGACAAGCTTTGTCATAGGTTTAGTTAATTATGTATTTGAAATAAGAATAAATTACTAAGGGGGGAGAATAAAAAAGATGGGATAGTGAGGATCAATTCCAACTTTCCAAAAGTTAGGCCAAAGTGGTATGATGGGTGTTAAATGAATATGAATAGTATAAAAATATGCCCGGTATGTTTAGGCTATAAAAAATTGGGTTAAGGATACTAAATTAAAATGCTTGCAAGGATAATGATTCCTTGCAAGCACTCATTGGAAAATTATTGTTATTCGGTAAAAACTAAACGTGATAAAGGGTCAGTTACTTCTGATTGCCACCACGGGGTCCATATGCGCAGCACGGAAAGCTGGAATAAAACCAGAAATGACGCCCACAACGACAGATAGGCCCACCCCAAAGATAACGTTGCCCCAATCGAGATAAATTTCAAAAGGCATGGAATCTTTCAAGCCCGTAAACAATAAGTAAACAAAACCAAGTCCGATGACTCCTCCCAAAATACACAATATGATGGATTCAACGAGAAATTCCAGTAATATAACAGAGCGTTTGGCGCCAAGAGCTTTCTTGATTCCAATTATATTGGTTCTTTCTTTCACTGAAACGAACATAATATTTGCAACGCTCACCATGCCCACAATTATGGCAAAAATACCGATGGCCATACCGGCCAGGTTCAGCACTCCGAACAGTTGATCCAGTAATCCAGCCAAGATGGACTGAGTATTCAAAGCAAAATTGTTGTCCTCTTTAGGTTTCAGACGCCGCTGGGCTCTAAGAACACCTGTCAGTTCGCCTTTAAGCTCTTCCACATCATAGCCTTCTGCAACTTTGACATTAATACCGGCCCCCCAGGCAAAGACGTTCCTTACGTTGGCAATCCGCTTGGCCAGCTCATAGGATACACAAATTGCTGGGTCGAAATTCATGATTTTGAGTACATCCTTGCCAGACTTTTTAACGACCCCGATCACTTCCATATCTCTTCCAGACAATTTGAATTTTTTTCCGATCGGATCAATATTCCCATAAAGCTGTTCAGCCACGTCATAACCAATCAGTACCTTGTTGTCACCCCGATGATATTCAGCTGGAGTCAAGTACCGGCCACTTTCAAGTTCAACATTGAAAATTTCGAAAAAATCATATGTATTGGCAGCAACGTAAACTCTTTCGACACTATTGGATCGCCATTTGGCAGTGCGCACACCTATGAATTGATTATAATTGACCAGCCCCGCAGATTTTACCTTTCTTCTGATAGCTTCATAATCCTTATAATTGGGGCTTGGGCGACGACGGTATTTCCAAAAATTTCTGTTAGGGTCTTCCGCCCAAGGCATTTTACTGATGTAAATTATATCGTCGCCAAGTTTGTCCAGGCTGCTCATTACGTTATCTTGCAGAGAATCGACGGAAGACTGCACCCCGATGATGCAAAAGATTCCAATAGTGACACCAAGCAAGGACAGGAATGTTCGAAGCTTGTTGGCCCTAAGTTGTTGTTGCGCTTGTCTGAAGCTTTCCAGGATGACACGTAGTATAATTTTCATATTGAAGCTGTTGAAAAAACAATTACTTGGGAATCAACTCTCAAATCACAATAGATTTGAGCGAAAGTGGAAAAATAGTAGACTATTTTTAAATCCATTCGATAAAATTTCTGTTTTCATCTGCAAATGAGGTCTACAACTGTCCATAAATATTTAGAAGAGCTTGAAACCATTCCTTTGCTGGATGTACGTTCACCAGCTGAATTCCAGAAAGGCCATATTCCATCAGCTATGAATTTGCCTCTGTTCAGTGACGCAGAACGCGCGGAGGTAGGTACGCTTTACAAACAGAAAAGTAAAGAAACAGCCATGATGAAAGGACTCGAAATAGCAGGGGCAAAAATGAGTTGGTATGTCAAAGAAGCAAAGCGTTTGGTTGACGGAAGCAACATCGCTTTGCATTGCTGGAGGGGAGGAAAAAGAAGTTCAAGCATGGCCACTCTTCTCGAATTTACAGGCAATAAAACAACAGTGATAGAGGGTGGCTACAAAGCTTACCGCAATTACATTCTTCATGCTTTTTCAAATGAATTATCGAAGCTCATTGTAATTGGCGGAGCAACTGGATCTGGTAAAACGGAACTGTTGCACGAATTGAAAAAGAGAGGTGAACAAGTCGTAGATTTAGAAAAGATAGCCCATCACAAAGGTTCAGCTTTTGGGGCCCTGGGAGAAAAATCCCAGCCGACAGTTGAGCAGTTCGAGAACGACCTGTTCGAGGTAATTCGGAAACTGGACACTAAAAAGAGGATCTGGGTGGAAAATGAGAGTAACAGCATCGGTAGAGTTTTTATTCCTGCTGGGTTTTGGGACCAACTCTGTCAGGCATTTTTAATTGAATTGGAAGTTCCGTTCGAGAATAGAGTGGAAAGACTGATTAGGATTTATGCGGATTTTCCAAAAGAGAAATTGATCGGTTCTCTGGAAAAAATCCGAAAGCGCCTTGGAGGACTTAATATAAAAAATGCCATCGCTGCTTACGAGGCGAATGACATGGAGACGGCGGCAGGAATTGCATTGAAATATTACGACAAAGCCTATCTGCATGCCACTCAGAAAAAAAAATTTAAGCGAAAGGAGTCTTTAAACACACACCTTCTGGATACAAATGAAATAGCAGATCAATTAATACAATTAGCCCAAAGATATGACTACTGAATCAACGATGGTCCGATTGACCCAATACAGCCATGGAGCGGGCTGCGGCTGTAAAATATCTCCCAAAATTTTAGATCAAATTCTCCATCAAACTGGATTTAAACCGTTTCATGAAAATTTACTGGTGGGCAATTCGGAACGAGATGATGCCGCCGTTTTTGACAATGGAGACGGGACTGCTGTGATCAGCACAACAGATTTTTTTATGCCGATTGTCGATGATCCAACAGACTTTGGACGAATAGCCTCGGTCAATGCCATTAGTGATGTGTACGCAATGGGAGGAACCCCCGTGATGGCCATTGCTATATTGGGCTGGCCCGTCGACAAACTTTCACCTCTGGTTGCAAAAGAAGTCATCAAGGGCAGCAGGTCGGCATGTGAGGACGCCGGCATCCCATTGGCCGGCGGCCACAGCATAGATAGTCCAGAACCTATTTTTGGGTTGGCAGTAACCGGAAAAGTGGACATCAAGAATTTGAAAAAAAATGGCGGTGCCCAGATAGGAGACTGCTTGTTTTTGACCAAACCTTTAGGAGTGGGCATCCTGTCCACTTCACAGAAGAAAGGCCTATTGAAAGAAGAACACGGCACCTTGGCCCGTGACAACATGGTTCGGTTGAATAAAGTGGGAGCTGTGTTTGGTCAGTTGGAGTACGTGCATGCAATGACTGACGTAACAGGTTTTGGTCTGTTCGGACATTTAACGGAAATGTGTGAAGCCTCTGCGACCTCGGCTGAGTTGTTTTTTGGTAAAATACCATTGATCGACCAAAACGCCATTGATTTTTATTTATCTGAAAAATGCGTTCCCGGCGGAACTCTTAGGAATTGGGATAGTTACGGACACAAGATATGCCCTGTATCAGACTACCAAAAACATATTTGCTGCGATCCTCAGACAAGTGGCGGTTTGCTAGTGGCGGTTCATCCGGGTAAAAAAGATTCATTCATTGGTGTGGCTAAGCAAAATGGACTCCATCTTGAGCCGATCGGCAGTATGACACCACAAAAAGAAAAGCTAATTTATCTGAAATGAAAACCCTGACATACCCCTGACAACTAAGTTTTGAACATAGCTGACCTTTGCACTAAATTTGTGAAAAAATTTTAGACCTATGAAAAAGATATATATCGTAGCCTTTATCATGATCGGTGCAGCCATCTTTATGTTGATCAATGCTGCCGACGATATGAGTACTTATGCCACCTTTCAGGAAGCGCGTACATCTGGCACAAAAGTCAAGATCGCTGGCCAGCTTTCTAAAGACAAAGAAATGTATTACGAGCCTCAGGTTGACCCGAATTATTTCACGTTTTACATCAAGGATACGGATGGTGAGGAACAAAAAGTAGTGATGCACGGTGCAAAACCTCAAGACTTTGAAATGTCCGAACAAATAGTGGTCACCGGCCGTCTGGCGGGAGATGAGTTTATCGCATCTGATCTGTTGATGAAATGCCCCTCCAAGTACAAAGATGAAGAGGTATACATAAAGTCTACCAAGAACATTTGATTGATAGGATGGAAGGATAATTTTTCAACCACAAATTATTTGATGCGCTCCTTTGATAACATCACTGAACCCACATGGAAGAAATAAATTATATAGGTGAAAACCTAATCTATAAGTATCTCGGACAATTTTCGATCACACTGGGATTTGTTATGAGCCTCCTCGCTGTGGTGGCTTATTTTTTTGCAACTCAAAATAGAAACACAGCAAAGTTCAAGAGCTGGAGAAATATTGGCCGCACTGCCTTTACCCTTCACAGCATCAGTGTTTTTACCATTATTACCGTACTGTTGTTGGCGATGATCAACAAGTGCTTTGAGTATCAATACGTTCAGATGCACGTGTCGGAAGATTTACCTTTTCAGTATGTGTTTTCTGCCTTTTGGGAAGGTCAGGAAGGGAGTTTTATGCTTTGGATGTTTTGGCATGCCGTATTAGGTCTGATCTTAATGTGGAGGGCAAAAGAATGGGAGGCCCCTGTGCTTGCTATCCTGGCTGGTGTACAAGCGTTTATTTTCAGTATGATCCTTGGTGTCTATGTAACAGAGACAGCCAAAATTGGTAGTAACCCTCTGTTATTGCTTAGGGATACGATGGATATTCCCCTCTTTAACAATGCTGATTATGTAAGCCTTTTACAAGGAAATGGTCTAAATCCACTGCTGCAAAATTACTGGATGACCATCCATCCACCTACCTTGTTTTTGGGGTTTGCCTCGACGGTGATTCCTTTTTGCTTTGCAGTGGCGGGCTTGTGGACGCGTCAGTATACTGAGTGGTTGAAACCGGTCTTTCCATGGGCATTGTTTAGTGCATCGATCTTAGGAATAGGTATTTTGATGGGAGGTGCCTGGGCGTACGAGGCACTTTCATTTGGCGGATATTGGGCATGGGACCCAGTGGAAAATGCATCGTTGGTACCATGGATATTATTGGTAGCGGGCATCCATGTTCACTTAATTTCAAAACACACCGGTTATTCAACCAAAAGTGTTTATTTGTTTTATGTCTTCACTTTCATAACCATTCTATACTCTACCTACCTGACAAGAAGTGGTATTTTAGGAGAAAGCTCAGTGCATTCATTTACTGAAATGGGGCTGGAAAATCAACTGATTTTATTTATTGCCTTCTTCATGGGGCTTTCGCTGGTTTTGTATTTTACCCGAAAAAAAGAAATACCGGCACCAAAAGAAGAAGAAGCGCTGGAATCAAGAGAATTCTGGATGTTCATTGGAACATTGGTCTTGCTGTTTTCGGCCGTCATTATTACCGCTTCAACCTCGCTGCCTGTTTTCAACAAAATAGTGCAGGCGTTTAACCCCGATTTCGAAGGTTATACCATAACAGAACCAATTGACCATTACAATAAATACCAGTTATGGATTGGGGTATTCATTGCCTTGCTCAGTGGCCTTGCGCAGTTTTTGAGATACAAAGGCCTGAACTGGAATAAGGTTGCCAACAAATTTTGGATGCAGATTGGAGTGGCAATGGCCATTGCCATTTTGCTTACCGTCGCCACCAATTTCTGGATAGATTTGAAAGCATGGCAGTTTTGGCTGTTGGCCATTACCGGCTATTTTGCCGTGACCGCCAATTTAGGTTATCTTTTTTCAGCAATTAAAGGAAATTTGAAGTTAGCGGGCTCGGTATTCTCTCATGTGGGATTTGGGGTTATGCTGATCGGCATCATTGCTTCGGGCTTGAACAAAACCCACATTTCTTCCAATCCGGTCATGCAACGTGGCCTATTGCCCGAGGAAATGTTGCAGAACAATGTCCTCCTTTTTAAAGATATGCCCATGTTCATGAGCGGTTACCGAGTCACCTATGAACGGGATACCATGATTGGAAATTTGCGAGAGTTTGTGGTGAAATACGAAAAACTGGATGAGGAAGGGAAGGTGGCCGAAGAGTTTACCGTATTTCCGACAGCTACTTATGATAATCAGGTAGTGGAAGTTGCTGCTTTTAACCCATCAACCAAAAGGTATCTTGACAGGGACATCTTTACCCATATTGCAACCCTCTCGCCCAGAGAGCGGGATTTTGCACTGGCACGTGCCGAAGAAGACAGCTTGAAATATTATAATTACCTGCTTTCACAGGACGAACCTATCGTAATTCTGGATACGGTAGAAACATCTAACGGAGGCACTGTGCTTCCCACCAAAGCTTACGTTATTGATTACAGCAGAGATCCGGTTCATCCTGACTATGAACCGCAAGAAGGGGATTTTGCTTTTAGTTTGAAAGTGGCCTTAGAAAAAGACGATACTTTGTTTTATGCAGAACCCGTTCTGGTGCTACGCCAACAATTAATGTATACCTATCCGGTTCAATTGAACGATTTGTCCTTTAAGGTTCGATTGACCGACCAGACGTTGGATGCATTGTTCCCGCCCGAAGAAGAATTAGGCTATAAATCATTCACTTTTGAGCAAGGTCAGACCATCAACTTAAATGGCCTGCAGATTTCTTTTAATGGTTTTAATAAAAATCCCCAGCATCCGGGCTATAATGCTCAGGAAGGAGACATTGCGGTAGGGGCCATTTTCAAAGTTCAGGATCAAAATGGTAATATGCGCAAAGCGGAGCCGTTGTATTTAATTCGCGGTACTTCACCTTTCAATCTAAAAGACGAGATCCGAGATTTGGGATTGCACTTCAGGTTTACCAGCATCAATCCAGAAAGCGAAAAGATAGAAGTGATGATTGCCCAATCGGAAAGTAAGATGAACGCCATCCCGGTCGAGATTGCCAAAAAGTCCTTCCGCTCTGATTATATTGTTTTAGAGGCCATTGTTTTCCCTGGGATAAACTTGTTCTGGTTAGGATCCACATTAATGATGGTTGGTTTGGGTGTCAGTATGTTCAGACGCAGGAAAGAAAAGTCATTAGCAAGAAACTAATTTGCATGAAAATAGTCCTGATCGGCGCTGGCAATGTTGGTTACCACTTAGGCAAAAAATTGCATGAAGTAGGGGAGGACATCATTCAGGTATTTAGTCGTAAAAAGAACAAGGCAAGCCGGTTGGCAAAATTGGTGGGGGCAACTCCGACGAACCAGTTAAATCGAATTGACACGGCAGCCGACTTATATATTCTTGCTGTTCACGACGATGCCATCCAATCGGCAGCAGAATCCATAGCCGAAGTTTTAAACGGCAATCAATTGGCCGTACACACCTCTGGCGCTACTCCATTAACTATTTTTGAGAAAACAGGACTCAATAGATATGGTATATTTTATCCGTTGCAAACATTTTCAGTTTCCACTGCACCAATTTTTTCCGAGATTCCTTTGTGCATCGATGCTAACCTCGAAAAAGACATTCATTTATTGATGGAATTGGGGGCTAAGATTTCAGATGACGTCAGGTATATTGATGATGAGCAGAGGGCCATGATTCACGTTGCAGCAGTTTTCGTCAATAACTTTACGAACCATTTTTTTAGCATTGCAGATAATTTATTGAGCCATAAAAATATTTCTTTGGATATTTTAAAACCGTTGATTCGTGAAACTGTAAATAAAATAAATTCTAACCCGCCGGGCGAAATGCAAACCGGGCCCGCAATCCGAGGGGATAAAAAAACCATGAAACGCCACTTAACTTTGTTAAAAAAACATCCTGACTATCATCAGATTTATAAACTGGTTTCAGAATCAATTCAAAATAAATAATCATGAGAATTATCGGAAATATCGACCATCCAAACATGAAAATTACCGTTTTCAAAATGGACAATAAACTCTCTATCAAATTCGAATTGGGACTTTATGAGCAGACTTTTAAGTTTCGCGAAAGCGAATACATGAAAAATATGGGCGATGCCGAAAAGTTTATTGATGCTACTTTTCTTGGAGAGGTGTTGAAAAATTTCAATCAAATGCACAAATCCAAAAATGAAGCTTTGGCACTATTGGTAAAACTGGAAGAAGAAGGAGAGTTCCCTGTGATTATTTAAGTTTTTTTGCTTTCAGATAAATAAAACCTTGCACGACTTCTAATGCATTATTAAAATTCTCGTTATTATTAATAATTATATCTGCCTCGTCTTTGTACGGTAAAATATATTTTTCAAAAGTAGGCATAACGTGTTTTTCGTAACGATACAACACATCCTCAATCGGATAATTTCTTTCAATCCTGTCCCTCTTAATCCGTCTGATCACTTTTAAGTTTTCCTTGGCATCTAAAAATATTTTCAGGTCCAGTAATTTCATGATTTCCCGGTAATGAAAAACGAAAATCCCCTCCACCAAAATAATCGGGGCTGGGCGGAAAACGAGCAATTTTGGATGCGCATTTTCATTGTTGAATGTATATTCTTTTCGCTGAACGGTTTCACCAGAGATCAGTCTAATCAGGTCCTCAGCAAATGCCTTACTATCAATGGAAGAGGGTAGGTCGAAATTGTGGACCCCTTTGGCATCCATCCTTTGTTTTTCTTTTGGGAAATAGTAGTCGTCCTGTGATATGATGCACAGCTCGTCTGATCTGAATTTCGTTTCGAGTTCCCTGATAAAAGTTGTTTTGCCAGACCCACTTCCGCCTGTAAGTCCTATCAAATATGGTTTTGACATGAATTTATTTGTTTGCTTAATTCGAAGAACAAGGTTGGCAAAAATACCAATTCCCGTGATTATCTTTGTCCAATGAAAATGATTTTGACCCTTTGTGCCATCCTGCTCACCACCTTTTCTTTCGGACAACAATTTTATGGAGCCAAGTCAACAGGCTATGGGAATTTAGCCGCAATAACTTTTGACACGGATGCTATCTTTAATAATCAGGCAGGCTTGGCCATGATCGAACAAGCTGTTTTTTCCTCCACTGTAGAAAAAAGATATTTTTGGTCTGATGTAAACTTTGCGGGGGCAGGTTTTGCCCTGCCAACGTCCTCGGGCACTTTTGGCATTGATTTGCAAGCGTTTGGGTTTTCTGAATTTAGTCAACAAAAGCTGGGTTTGTCCTATGGCAGAATTATCCACGAGTCGATGAGCATAGGAGGACAAATCAATTATCACCGGATTGCCATTCCCGAATACGGTAACGACGGGGCCTTTTCTTTTGAATTTGGCATGCAAGCCAAACTTGCTGACGATTTATTAATAGGAGTACATATGCAGAACCCTTTTCAAAAAGGTTTCACCGACGAAGAAAAGTTACAGACACTATTTCAACTTGGGATGCTGTACACTGTTTCTGAAAAAGTAAAAATAGGAGTTGAATTTGAAAAAGATATAAAGAAAGAAATGATAATTAAAAGTGGGTTAGAATATAGTCCTGAAAAAAGTATTTTATTTAGAGCTGGATACTCGGACAATCCCGCTAACTTTCATTTCGGGTTCGGTTATGTTTTTAATGATCATTTACAATTTGATATTGGATCCAAATATGATTTGACACTCGGACTGACCACGTCATTTGGAGTAAGCTATTTACTTTGAAAAAAATAAATTCATTTTACCCTGATAATTCTGTTTTTTTAATGAAATGATTTTATCTTTTTAATGCTTCTAATTCCTTTATTTTTTCTTGTAGCCAAACTATGTTAAATATTGGGTCTGTTTTTATGATTTTGTCTTTTAGTTTTTCCACGCCGGAATTCCATCTTGATTGACTTATAAAACCAATGTTTGATTTTAATCGATATGTAATTCTCGAAATTTTTATCAAATTATAATACCCTCTCTTTTGGTATTCTGTCATTTCTTTGTTGCGTTTTATATACTGGCGAAAAGCATCGGCAAGAGAGAGCATCGCTACCTCCTCGTCCATGTCATAATAGGTTCTTAGCAATAAAGCTTTCGCGTCAAGATTGTATCTTAAATCTGTATATTCGACTTGTAATAA
>JBCBRY010000117.1:0-28622 GCA_039819485.1 Bacteroidota bacterium
AAGGTATTTTGTATCCAAAAAACCGCTTTGGCAGTAATTTTATACAATGTGGATCTTTGGGGAGCAATGGTCAGGCTATTGTTATTTAAATCGAGATCAAGTTTAATTTTTTGTTCAGGATCGATGTGGACAGAAATAATTTTTTGTCCGTTTGAAAAAACAAAAGATTTTCGGTAATCGACCCCGTCCCAGTTAATTATTTTTTTGGTGCCATCCGCAAAAACGAATTCAACATCCACGGGAACGATCATTTCCCCTTTTCGGTACAGCACTGCTTCTGAATCAAATCCTTTTTCAGGACTTCCCTTCGCATGTAAATCTGCGACACCTTCCTTATCAAATAATCCATGTGGCGATACTGCTTTTGTGTTGGATATAGATCCTACTTCATAATCACACACATTGGTCGTATAAATACAATCATGAAAAACCGAGGTGACCAGCTCGCCGTTTTCCTCACCCAACTCTTGTTTGGCGACCTCCTCCAGTACGGCAAAAAAATCAGGTGCTTTGGGGTGTTTGAATTTCCAGCGGTCAAAATAGGTCATGATGATTTTGTCCATTATTTCCTCCCCGACCATGTTTTCCAGCGTTTTTAACGAAGTAGCGGTTTTCGAATAGATCAACCCTTTCCTCGCCTCCACAAACTCCCAACTGGGCCGACCAATAATCCCAACCTTTGGATTGGGCAGACCAGTGTACTCGCCCCGGGTTTTTTGTTCACTGGTATACCGATAGCCCGCCATATTGACCAGGTACTCATAGGCATTATCGACTATGCGGTCTTCGAAATAAGTTACAAATCCTTCATCCAGCCAGGCTTCTTCCTTTTCATTAGATGCTACCATCGCCATAAAATACTGATGGGCAAACTCATGCGCCGCCAGTGCCTCTGAATTTTTAATGCCCATTGGCATATTGTAAAAAGTGCCTACTGTAATCAGTGTGGGATATTCCATTAAACCCGAACGCAATGCATGAAACGGAGGGTCAACGATGGTGATGGTCGGATAAGGATAAGGCCCAACGTGATCAGTCAGGTAACTCAGTGAATGTTCGATAGCTTCGATGTACCGATCTGCCAGCATACAATGCTCCGGCGGGATGAGCAGCCGGATGCGCACATGGTTCCACATTTTGTCATACACTTCAAATTCTGAGTAGGCAGTCCAGGCAAAATCTATGACATCCTCTACGTGGAAGAGCCGGGTGGTCGTACCATTGCCATTATCCGTGGTGTTTACTTCGCAACCGGAAGCCCCGATGGTCAAATGGTTGGAGGCTGTAATTTCAACATCGTAATTACCAAAATCAGCATAAAACTCCGTCGTGCGAAAAAACTGGTGGCAGTTCCATCCCCACTTGCCATCCATATTGATTTGATAAACGCCGACCTGCGGAAACCAGTGAACGAACAAGAAATAATCTTTTTTGCTGTACCCCGCCCGTGCGATGATTTTGGGCATCTTGGCCGTGAACTTCATATTCAAAACCAACGTGTCGCCCGGCATAAGCGGCTGATCCAGAGGCACTTGCAATACCGATTGATCCATATCGTTACCGTCGTTGGGCTGTATGTAGCGGAGCCCTGCGGTCAATTCGGGACCATCTTCCCGGCCGATGCTGTCGACATTGATCCACCCCCATTCCTCAGCTTTCCGGTCGGAAAAGGTTTGGTTGAAAATATTGGTAGCCCCTTTTAAAAAAGTAGATTCGGAATTTTTAAAGGCATTGAGATACATGTAAAAGCGCATCTCGTGCAAGGTGTCCGGTGAGGTATTGATCCAGGTCAGCTTTTCAGATGCATTAATTTTTTTAGCTGTATGGTCCAGGGTGAGGGCAATTTCGTAATTCGCATTTCTGGGACTGAGTGGTTCGGTAAAATAGGGGTCGCATTGCCCGGCTGCCAGGTAGCAACAACATACAAATAAGTAGATAGTCCAAATAGATTTATTCAACGGCCAGTGTGCGTTTGTTTTGTATGCTGCAAATTAATGAAGTTAAGGACAAATAAAACAGCCGATTGTTTGATAGTTCAAAATACGTACTAAGAAACCGTTGATGGTTCACAGCATATAGCATCCTTTTTACGTTTAGTTAATAAAGATTTTTCAAATGGCTTGCCGCTCTACTCATCTCCATCTTATTTTAAGTAAAAACCTATCCATCCTATTATTGTTGGCGCTCCCCGGCCTGACGCTCTTTTCCCAAACCATCGTCAAAGGAAAACTTGTCGACCGTAAAAACCAAGAGTTGTTTAGCGGCGCAGTGGTTTTGCAGAAAGGCACCGAAAATGGGACGAAGGCTGATGCCAATGGAGATTTCCAGCTGACCCTGATAGATTCATTGGAACAGACCTTGCAAATCAGCCATACCCACTACTATTCTTTTGAGGTAAAAGTGGATGGAAAAAATGAATTAATTGTTGATCTGCAGTCACGTAGAATACCACGGTGTGGTATTTATTTACCCAGATTTTCAGCATCAGTTGGAGCAGTGAAATCAGTCTGGCTCAACCAGCAGCAATCTGGCGGCTTTTTTTATGCCTCTCAGTTGTTTCAAAATGAAGTGGCCGGGCTGCAAGTCTCCCGCCCCGGTGACAATCCCAACCAGGATTTCTCTTTTCGGCTGCGCGGTATTTCTTCCTTCCAATTGAACAGCTCGCCGTTAATCGTAGTGGACGGGCTGCCACAGAATTCCATGAGCATAATTGACCCGAATGACGTCTCTTCAATAAGGGTACTGAAGGATGCGGCGGCGGCGGCACAGTATGGCGTCCTTGGCCAAAAAGGAGTTATCGAAATCTACACCCTGAGTGCCTCTATATACGAAAACCGTCCTTTGCTCACTTACCATACTTCTCTCAGCGCTCATTTTTTAGGCCGAAAAGTTCCGGTTGCCGGTCCAGAACAATTTCTCCGTGCAGGGGGCGTCGGTTATGGCCATCAAACCGATTGGATGAATGAAATAACCGAAACGGCTCTTTCCCACGGCCATCACCTGAAATTTAATAAAAATCATGAATTTATAAGTTACAGTGCCGCTTTAGGATACCGCTCCAACAGAGGTGTTTTGAAAAGGTCAGGATTTGAACAGATGAATGGCCGTGCAGCTTTTCAGGCGCGACCACATCATGACCTGAGCATCTCTGGACAATTGGCATTCACCAAAAGGGACATGAACTATTCCTCACAAGAGGCGATCGGAGAGGCAATAAGAATGAACCCGACCGCTCCCATCAAAAGTACAGACCCTGCTTTCGAAGAATATGGCAATTATTTTTTTGTGCCCGAAGGCGGTGACAATCCAGTAGCAATGATCAACAACCGGACGAGCCTGGAACGAATTATTGACAGATCCGGAAACCTGGTGGCAAAATATCGCTTCTCGAAAGGGCACCTACTGACTACAACCTTCAACTTGCAACAAAGAGATAACGTCAAGGCATATAAAATTAATTTTGAGAGCCGAACCTTTCCCCGCAGGAGCAAAGTCAACATCGACCGGTCACTGGTTAATTTTGAGACGAGGCACCGGTACTTCAATTACCTCGGTTCCGTCAGGATATTTCAAAGCACGGGTATTGGTTTTTACCGCGCTCGGCAATCGATTGTTCATCAGAGAAGCCAGCAGATTTTTGATGATACACCGCTCGAATTTTCCAATATCAACAGTTCTTTAAGCAATTATGCCGATAATGTCGAAAGTGATCCTTTCCTGGAGTCCGGCCACCGGGTCTATTCTCTTTTTTCCAATACTCATTTGAAGGATAGCCTTTGGGATTTAAACATCCATTTAAAGTACAATGGGTTGACCTATTTCACAGAAGACGCATTTAACGACGATATTAATTATGCACTTTTTTACGGTGCCACACTCGGTATCGACCTCATCAATCTCCAAATACCTTTTTTACAAAATTTTTGCGAAGCGAAACTACGCTTTGGATATGGTAAAACCGGAAGCCTGTATGAAATGAACCACCACTTTCCTTACGATTTCCGAAGGTTCGGAGACCAGGAAATGAATACGATCTGGCGCCCCATCAACATGGAAGATGACGAGGTGATTAAATCAAGGTGGGAAGAAAAAAAGGAAATCAACCTTGGGCTCGACTTTGTTTATGAATATGACCGGTTTTATGGTTCAATCGAATTTTACCAAAGCCAATTGACTGATCTGCTGGTGAATCAGTTGTGGTGGGTCGTACCGTTTGGTGAAGTGAGCAACAGCGGGGTGGAAATTGATTTGACCGTACTCCCAATCAAAAAAAATAATTTCCGATGGGAAACTAATTTCTTATTCGCCACCAACAAATCAGTTTTAGGCCGTTTTTCAACTATAGCATCATCAAGTGGACCAGTTAGCTTTTGGTGGTTGGAAAATGGCAGGGCAGCCGGGCAGTTAATTGCCTATGATGTGGAAGAGGAATTGGTAAGTGGCTCCTATGCCCGAGTGGATGTAAACGGGGATGGCATTATCCTACCGGAAGATGATACCAGAATCATAGGTTCGGCCTTTCCAAAACTAAACCTGGGCTGGCAAAATCGCTTCTCATTTGGGAAATGGAGCCTGCTTTTTAAATTCCGCAGTCAGCTTGGGCACTTGATCGCCAACGGTTACCGGGCCGAATATGAACACAACAATACCTTTTCTGATAATTTTGTTGTTACAAAATATTTCAGGGAAGACCTGACCAACGGAATATTTTTTCCAGCAGAACCAATATTTGAAAAAGGGGATTTCCTCAAATTGGATTACCTGAACATTGGTTACGATATTTCGTCTGACCAAATGGATTTCCACATTTATCTCTCCGGCCAAAATTTACTCACCTGGACTGGTTACACCGGCCTCGACCCAGAAACCCGGTACCAGTCGTCCGGCCACAGCTCTCTATTGCCAGGATATGAATACACGAATGGGCATTTCAGAAGTAAAACAGTTACCTTAGGTGTTCAGGTTGCATTAAAGTAAATGGAGCCCTCCTTCCTGACGAGCCATACCTCCAAACAAAAAAGAGCGGCCCGCAGGCCGCTCCTGAATACAGCTAACAATTTTCTCATCGAAAAATCATGCCCTCGGCACACCGTTCTTACCGCCGAAAGGAACGGTAAACCCAATGTTGACGCCGATGCTATTATGTTGAACCCGCTCTCTGACAACGGGTATATCGTATGGCTGGCTAAATCCGTGCGAGTAGCGCACATCGAAGAAAAGCTGACTTCCTCCGCCGGTATTAAATGAAACACCTGCTCCGGCCATCCCACCAATCTCCCAGCGCTGGTACCCTACGGCGTCCAGATCAATCGGTGTTTCAAACAGATCCAGTTCAATGAGCAACTTCGCACGGGTGTCGAGCTTGCCACTCATGGCATAACCGATGGTAGGTCCCGCCAGCAGGTAGAAATTGGAACGCTCGTTACCGAACTTCGCTTTTGCGAGCAGTGGCATTTCCAGATAATTGAACCTCGTAACGGCAGTCGCACCTATTGGCAGCGGTACATTGAACAAGTTCACATCAAAATCCTCGCTCAGTTTAAATCCTTTTTGGGTAAATGTCAGTTCTGGCTGGATCGCAAAGTTTTTATGCAGCCCGATTTCCGAAACGGCTCCTACATTGAAAGTTGTAATACTTTTAAAATCAGGTATTTGTGAAATATCACCGATGAATCCCGGCACTTTTACATTGGCACTCTGAACGCCTGTTTTCAGTCCGAAAGAAACGGTTTGGGCAGTAGCAGAAAAAGCAAAAACAAGGGCTATCGCTACGCTGATGGTTTTCAGAAATGTCTTCATAATAAGTAGTGTTTTAAAAAAAACAGCCGTGAAATAAACTTTCGTAAAGCCGTTGTAAATCATTTGTCGAACACCACGAAGACGGTACGAAAATGTTAAGTAGAACAGGCGATAGGTTAGGATTTTATTAAAAAAAGAAAGGAATGTTAAGAAGGTTTAATGGTTTCTGGTTTCTGGTTTCTGGTTTTTGGTTTTTGGTTTCTGGTAAAAGCAACCCAACCAAAAACCAAAAACCAAAAACCAGAAACCAGAAACCAGAAACCAAAAACCCATCAACCATCCAACCTCCCCAACACCTCCACGATCAACTTCTCCACAACTCCTTTCGGATCTTTTGAAAAAACATTCGTAATGCGGTTGGCGATGAGGGCATTGCAGGAAACAGCCCGGTGGCCAAGCATGGAGGCCATGCCATAGATGGCTGAGGTCTCCATCTCGAAATTGGCCAGCCTGTGGCCATGGAATTGAAACTCGCCGGCAGCGGCAAAAAAGGAGGGCTTTATTTTAGCAGGCAAGCGGATGATTCGACCTTGGGGACCGTAAAAACCCGGACAGGTGAGCGTGATTCCCCGGTGCATTTGAGTACCGATTTCGTTTAACAACGAATCGGAAGCCGCCGCCGCTAAAGGTTGTACGGGCAAGCCCTGTTTGTTGGAGAAATTGGAAAATGCGAGCGAAAGTGCTTTTTCCTCTTCATTTTGCGGATACGTATAATAAGGCAGCAGTGAATCAAGCCCAATCCCAAAACTGCTGATCAACAATTCATCGACTCCAATATCTTTGGATAAAATGCCAGAGGTACCGATGCGGATGAAGTCCAACGAGGTCAGTTCTTCTTTGATCAAACGGGTATTCAGGTCGATGTTCACCAAGGCATCCAGTTCGTTCATCACGATATCGATGTTGTCCGTGCCGATGCCGGTGGAAAGGACGGTCAGCCTCCTGTCCCCCAAATAACCAGTATGTGTGATGAATTCCCGTTTTTGCACCCGGTGTTCAATACGATCAAAATGCCTGGAGACCTTGCCGACGCGGTCCGGGTCGCCGACCAATATGATGGTCGGTGCGATCTGATCAGGGCGCAAGTTTAAGTGATAGATGCTGCCATCTGGATTTAGAATTAATTCGGAAGGTGGTATGGGCTTTTTCATTGGATAACAATTCAGAGATGTCGTTTTTTGTAAAAATGACATCTCCGAAGAGAAAGGTCATTTCAAAAAAATGACAATAATTTGTTCTTAAAAACAATCAACAATCAGCAATCAGCAATTACTTTGCGGCTCAAAACTGCAAAAAAATTATGAAGAAAGTATTTCACTTGTCCACTTGCAACACCTGTCAGCGGATTATCAAGGAACTGGGCGGTCTGCCTGATTTTGAACACCAAAACCTGAAAGAACAAAACATCTCCGAGGAAGACCTTGATTTTTTGAAGGGGCATGCAGGATCTTACGAAGCATTGTTCAGCCGCCGTTCCATGAAATACCGGGCATGGGGACTCAACGAAAAAGAATTGGTCGAAAAAGACTACCGCAAATACATTTTAGAAGAATATACCTTTCTCAAGCGCCCGGTGATTGTGGATGGAGAACAGGTTTTCATTGGCAACACCAAAAAAGTGGTGGCTGCCGCAAAGGAATATTTAGGAAATTGAGATATTGGGGGATTGGGATATTGGGATATTATTATCCACAAATTGCTTAGGCAGGTGATCAACCATGAGGAGCGGTAAAAATGACACTCTTATTTTTGTAAATGTTTAGTTTCCCTGGCTTAAGATTCTTTTTCAAACAAAAGAAAAAGTACCATTTTTTTTGAACAATCCCCCAATATCCCAATCCCCCAATCCCCCAATCCCCCAATATCCCAATATCCCAATATCCCAATATCCCAATATCCCAATATCCCAATATCTCAATTCCTCATCAATGCGACCAAAACATATATCAAAAGAAAAAATTGCCAACTGGTTCATGGGTTTACAAGACCGTATTTGCGAGTCATTGGAAATCATGGACGGCTTGGGCAAGTTCCAGGAAGATCGCTGGGAACGACCCGGAGGAGGTGGTGGCCGCAGTCGGGTCATCCAGGGGAAGGTCATCGAAAAAGGTGGCGTCAATTTCAGTGCCGTGCATGGCGAAATGCCCGCAAAGATTTCTGAAAAATTAGGCCTCCCTCCTTCCCACTTTTTTGCCACTGGCGTCTCCATCGTGCTTCATCCGGTCAGCCCAATGGTACCGATCATCCACATGAATGTTCGCTATTTTCAGACAGTGAGCAGGGAGCAGACAGATCAGAATACAACATCCAAAACACAAACAGAGCCGAACGAAATCCCGCACCGGCAGGCCGGGAACTCACAGGTATGGTGGTTCGGAGGCGGCATTGACCTCACGCCCCATTACATCGTAGAAAACGACGCCCGTTTTTTTCACCAACAAATGAAGAAGGTCTGTGACAAGCATCATCCTGAATTTTACCCGGAATTCAAGAAATGGGCAGACGATTATTTCTATTTGAAACACCGAAAAGAAACTCGAGGAATCGGAGGTATTTTCTTTGATCACTTAAATGACAAAAAAGGGATGGATAAAGAAGCGGCCTTCGCATTTGTAAAGGACGTCGGTGAAAGTTTTGCTCCAACCTACATTGATATTGCACTGAAAAACAAAGATGTGTCATTTGGAGAAAAAGAAAAAGAGTGGCAGGCCATTCGCCGCAGTCGCTATGTAGAATTTAATTTACTATGGGACAGGGGCACCAAGTTCGGTTTAGACACAGATGGCCGTACCGAATCTATTTTGATGAGCATGCCGCCACAGGCGCAATGGTTTTATCAGTACAAAACGGAGAAAGGTAGCCAAGAAGAAAATACCTTGAATCTGCTGAAGAAAGGAATTGAATGGGTGAAGGAGAATGAAGAATGAAGAATGAAAAATGAAGGTCATAAAATATTCTTCATTCTTCATTCCCCATCATTCAAAACATCGAATGTAAATCGGACTTGTGGTAATGATATTGCTCCGGTTACCGGCCCGGTCTTCGATGTAAATATCGTAGGTAAGAGAGTCATAAGGCATTTCGTCCCAGGTAAAAAGACAGCCGTCCACGACACCAAAAGGTGGGACTTCAGGAAAAATACAGCAAGAAGTGAAAACGCGAGCCGTAATTTCACCTCTGATCCCGTTGGAAGCACCTGGTTCAAGCACGTAAGGAATACGCAGGTCATTTACAAAACCATTCCTTGAATCGGTCAGGAACAAGCGCAATTCATCACCGTTTTCGTCATCTCCAATGTCCCCGTCCCCATCGGTAAAAGAGAATTTGATAAATGTGGTATCATTGAACAAACTCCCGCGCTGCAAAGTGTCCTTGGAGACACTGACAAATTCAATGGCCGGCTCTACGGGATAATCAGGAGGATTGGTGCAGGCAGCCAGAATTGCGATGCAGCCAAGCACCGGCAAATATTTCAGCAAACAAGAAAGTGACAGACGTAATTTCATTTCAAAAAATATTAGGTAAAATTACTTTCAGCAACTAAAAGCATGAACCATCTATTGTGTTCAGCTATGCATTTTTATCAGAAAAAAATAGAAGTTATTTCAAAAATAACCAATTTCCCATAACCATGATGATGTAAAATTGACATTAATGGAAATTAAACCCGTGTAACCATACATTAAAAACTGGTCAGGACAAGTTTTTTGCAACCGCTCTCTTGAACAACAACGCTTCACTGATGGAGGTTTTGGAAAAAGATAAAATTGCTTGTGCGCCGACTTTGCAGCTCGGGTCAATCTCACATCTCCCCGTTCTGCTGTGCAAACCAACCTGAACGCAATGATCGATTTCAAACCCGGATTCTTGGACATCATTAATCTGGCCAATTTCAATTCCGCAAACCAAATCAGGAGCAGTGGTCTGGAAAAAGTGCCCGTAAGGAATTACTGAACAGTCGATGCACCAGGTGGTGCAAGCGAGATGTCCGGCCAGGTAATTTGCTGGTAAATAAAAAAACTACTTTACTACATTTGCGTATACAGGCCAACAATTAAAATTGACAACCTATCATGGCATCACGAAAATCAAAAAAAGACAAGAAAAAAAATGTTTCCAAGAAGAAACCGTCTATCGGAAAAGGACATTCCAAAAGCCTTTATCTGATCGCACTGGGGATCGCATTTTTCGGCTTTTTGTTATATGCCAACACCCTCTCCCACGGATATGTACTCGACGACTTTTCACAGATCAAAGAAAATTATGTTACCAAACAAGGCCTGGAGGGAATCGGTACTCAATGGACTACCCACGCCCGCTATGGCTACCGGCCCGGCCCCGGTGAATTGTACCGCCCGATACCGATGTCCATGTTTTCATTGGAGTGGGAAATCGCCCCGGACACTCCTGCTCTGAGCCATTTCATCAATGTGCTTTTGTATGCACTGACCGGGGCAATTTTGTTTTTGACTTTGGCGCGTATCTGGAAAAAATACGACATACTGTTTCCCTTGTTGACTACTTTGTTTTTCATGGCCCACCCCGTACACGTCGAGGTAGTCGCCAATATTAAGAGCCGGGATGAAATCGTGATGTTCCTGATGTGCATTTTAACGCTCAACTTTTTATGGCGAAACCTCGAAAAGGAAAATCTCAAATGGCTCGTAGCTGCTTATATCAGTTATTTGATCGCCCTGTTCTCCAAGGAGAATGCAGTGACTTTTTTAGCTATTTTTCCGTTGTTCATTTATTTTTTTTCTGATAAAAAACTGAATAAAATAATTGCCTGGATTGCTCCACTGGTCGTTTTGGCAGGCGTATTTATTTTGATCCGCAGTCAGGTCATCGGAGCGTTTGGCAACCCGGGCGAGGTTTCCGTGCTTGACAACTTTATTGTCGGTGCTACCGACTCCGGCACCAAGCTGGCCACATCTTTTATGATTTTGGGAAAATATTTATGGACGCTTATTTTACCACATCCACTTTGCAGTGATTACGGCTATAACCAAATTCTCTTAACCGGTTTTGGTGACTGGCGGGTTTTGCTGTCCGTCCTTGTCTGGTTCGGCCTTGGCATTTTTGCCCTGATGAAGTTGGGCAAAAAAAATATCTGGTCGTTTATCATTTTATTTTTCATCATTAATTTTTCCATTTTTTCAAACCTGATCATAACCATCGGCACCAGTTTTGGCGACCGGCTGTTATATTCGGCCTCTCCGGCATTCGCCATGGCACTGACAGTTTTATTAATGAAACTGTTCAAAGAAAAAATGCAGTCAAAAAATGCTGCGGTCAATTTTTCAACCATTTTTCAAAATAAAAAAATATGGGCAGTTGCGGGGGCCGTTTTAATTTTATATTCATTCAAAACCATAGATCGAAATACCGCCTGGAAAGACAGTTATACCTTGTACGAAACCGATATTGAAACCGCACCAAACTCTGCAAAATTGAATTATCACTATGGCCTCGAACTGATTCAAAAAGGCAATAATTCCTCCACTGATCCAGAAAAAAGATCGTGGTATGCCAAAGCCAAAGCCCAGTTCCAGAAAGCCACCGAAATTTATTCTGTGTACCCAGATGCCTTTGCTCAGTTGGGCCTTTCTTTTTATCGAGAAAAAAATTATCAGGAAGCACTGAAGAACTATGAAATCGCTTTGGAGTACCGCCCTCAGTTTGCACTCGTCCATAGCAACATGGGCACATTGTATAATGAAATGGGCGACCAGGCCAAAGCAGAGGAAATGTATCGGATTGCAGTGAAGGAAGACCCGCGCATGATCGATGCCCTCCGTAATCTCGGCGCCATCAATGCCATGCAGGGCGAGTGGCCGGAAGCGATCAAATGGTTCACCGAAGCCCTGAAATACGACCCCGAAAATGCCTTACTCAATAAATACCTGGGAACAGCCTTCAAGGATTCCGGCCAACCGGAAAAAGGACAACCATATTTGCAAAAAGCAGAACGGCTGGAGCGGGCGAAGTGATGGGTGATGGGTTATTAGTTATCAGTTATGCGAATCAGGGGTTTGCTGCGAGCGCTGACGTTATGAACGTCAGCGCTCGCAGCAAACCCTCCCTTTTGTAAGGTATTCCATTTTACCCTTGACTCGCATAACTGATAACTCATAACTCCCTCTACCCCTTCCCTCCTATTTTGTTCATACGTTCCGTGAGGTGCTGAACGATGTGAAAATTACTCAGGAAGGCAGCCGCCACCGCCCGCAAAATGGTGTAAGACGGGATGGCGAGCACCATGCCAAGAACGCCGTTTATTTTGGCGCCCATCAAAACGACAATAAATATTTCCAGTGGATGGGCCAGCACACTGTTTGAAAAAATATAAGGTTGCAAAATATAATTGTCCAGCATTTGGGCAGCACCAAAAACAGCGGCGACTTTAATGATCTGCGGGAGCATTTCTGTATAAAAATCAAGGTCGAGGCCAGAGGAAATCGTGAAGATGACCCCAAACACTGCCCCGATGATGGGCCCTACATATGGGATCACATTCAAGAGCGCCGCCAGTACGCCGATCAGTAATGCATTTTTTATCCCCAGCACACTGAGTGCAATCGTCACGAAAGTGGCGACACTCAACATTTGGATCACCAGCCCCCTGAAATAACGGCTCAGCATGATTGCACTGTCGCTCAGGGCGTGGTGTACTTTTTCATCGTATTCCTGGGGCATGATGGCTGCTAAAAAGTTAGCAAACAAGCCTTCTTCTTTCAGGAAAAAAAAAGTGATAAACACTACGGAAATCAATCCAACCAGGATATTCCCAACAGTGGCTGCCGCTGCACCAAAATATTTCCCCAGATTAGTCGGTTCAAAACTCTTCGCAAATTCGGTCTGCAATTGCTGTTCCAGCGGGATATCCGCACTGACCAGACCGTACTCTGCCAGTATTACCTGCAAATGGCTGAGAGGTTCTTCCAAAGCGATTGCGATTTGGGCATAATCAACACCTGCCAGGTTATTGACCTGCTCGACGATGGGCGGGACAAACAGACGGATCAATAAGAAAATAACCAAAAAGAATATAAACAAGGTCAATACGGCCGCCAGATTGGAACCAATCCGGAACTTCCAGATCTTCACCCTTTTTTGAAAAAAATCCATCAGCGGTTGGCCGATCATGGACAGCACCCAGGCGATGCAGACATAGGCCACAATATCCGTGAAAAAATAAACCAGAGAAGCCAGGATCAAAAGACTGATGATAAGGGTAATGGTACGGCTGGATAATTTCATATTGGCGAAAAGTAAATTTTACCCAAATGTATAAGAACCTGTTCACATTTTATTTCCGGAACGGAAAAAGACGGGATCTGCAACGAACCAATAGCATCTATTTAAAAATGGGACTAGGAAATTTAAAATAATATATCGTGCTGACAATCAATCAATTGGTTTTCATAATATTTTCCATTTTTTTATTTTAAACAAAATAAAGGCAGACAGAAACCATATGGATGGAAAACCTGAATTATTTGGATGCAGAGATTTTGTCACCTACTTTTTTGCCATTTTTAGAATATTTCAAAATTATATTTCGAATTTAAAACTTATTAAATTTTTAATTGAGGTATAAACTGATCATTCCGTTGCAATTACTACTTTTGTAATAACACCAGTCTACGATCATTGCCCATCAGAACATTTTCATACCTAACCAATTTGACTGGATGTAATCCCCAAATTCCATTCTAAGGTTTCTCCTTTCAATTTCTCAAATTAATAGTTCATCGGTCGTAAATTATTAACAACACGAGTAAGACTTGAGGAATGGCGAATTAATAAAATAACTATGCAAGCCCCCCTGAAACCCATCGAAGTTCTAAAGCCTACATTCGCTCCGGGATGTAAGGTGGATTGTAAAAAATCATTTTTTATGGCATAAAACCATTTAAGACAACCGATCGAACTTACTACAGGATTTATAACCAACTTTAAAACTTAATCATGAAAACAAAATTAAATCTACACATCTTGCTTGCCTTTGCATTTTTCTTTTTGTTTGGATGGACGAGTTGTGACCTGGCCGGGGACGGATCGGGAGGCAGTACCACCGTTACAAAAGTGGAAGAAGTAACAGATGGCAACAATTATTTCGAACGAAAAATCACCGGACCTCCCGCTGAAATGGGCCATTGGTTTCAAGTGCCACTGGCAAAAGACAAGAAAGCGAGAATGCAATCGGTCCATACGGTCTTGATGCCCAATGGAAAGGTCTTAATGGTGAACGGGAGCAGTAACCGCAACACGGTCAACCCTGCCACCAGCAACACCGCAGGGACCGGAGTAGGCAAGGACAATGACATCCAGGATGGAAGTAATTTAAGGAACTATGAAGCCATCAACAATATGTGCGTCTTCGATCCTGCTGACAATTCTTTTACCAGATACGATGTTCCCCCGTTGCCGAATGATCGCGAATTGTCCAATGACCTGTTTTGTACGGGTCATCTGCACATGAGCGATGGGAATATCCTGTTTGCCGGAGGTACGCAACGGTATTATCCGGGTGAAAAATTTTCAGGCTCGAAATCCATGCGATACTGGGACTGGTACAACAGCAGATGGGTCGTTCTGGATGATGGTGCAGATGGCCATTGGTACCCTTCTTTGATTGAATTTGAGAATGGCGTGATCATGGTCATGAGCGGCTGGAACTTTGCCGACCTGAACAAGACGTCCACCATTATTGAATTTTATAACCCAAAAACCGGAACCTGGCAAAACTTTGATATTGCCCGTATTGAAAACAACCCATTCGCTACGCGTTTACCCGGAACTCCGGCTGGGTTGGATGGTTTTCAACTGTACCCAAGGATCTATCCTTTGCCCGACGGGAGGATATTCATCACTGGTGATGGCGCGGGCTGGGGCAATAACGGGGGCGGCATGTCAAAGAACACCTATTTCATGGATGTAGCTTTCGATGGAGATACGGTCACCGGCATCACCTTCGAAAAAGGCCCTGATCGCAAAACCTACAATAAAATCTACGGTTCTTCCTGCGTCGACCCTTCAAATGGAAATATTCTGTTGTTCGCCGGGCAAATGGGACCTTCTACGCAAAACAGCAACGACTACGGCCCAGGTCCCTGGGCCGAAGGCAAAGGTGGCGTCTCCCCGACCGCTGACTTTGAGGTTTATAAAATACCCGCCAGCCGCCAGGAAGCAGGTTCCTGGGAATACTACCCAAAATATTTAGGCGTAACCCCGGAAGACACCAGAATGATGCACTTGGCCACCATCCTGCCGACCCGGCAAATGGTTGTCGTCAACGGCGGAAACTATGCTTATCATCGCCCGGTTTTCTACCCCATTCTTTTTACCAAAAATGACCAGGCCCCCGGTGGTTATGACCGGAAGCAGATGAACCAGGCACTACAGCCAAGGATGTACCACAATATCTCTTTGTTGCTGCCCGACGGCCGGGTGCTAACTTCTGGCGGTAATGCCGCCAGGGGTGCATTCCGCCCTCACCATCCGTACGACCCGGCATTGAATGTGTACAAAGATGCCGATGGTGTTTATCAAACTTTCGGAGAGGGAGAATATGGCCTGCCGGCCGAAATATGGCAAGCAGAAATCTTCAGTCCTCCTTATTTATTCATTGACGGGCCAAAACCTTTGTTGAAACCCGATGGCCACCTTGCTAAAAACGATAGAGATATGTCAGTGGCGCATTTTGAAACCGATCATCAAATCACTGTAGACAGTGTAGCCGCTGACGATGATGGATATTTGATCTTTATGAAGCTGGGTTCTGTTACCCACGCCTGGGATCAGGGGCAACGGGCAGTGGACGTGACCATTACCAAGCGGACCGCCAACGAAGGTGCATCGACAACAAGTTGTGTCCTTGATTTCAAAACACCGGCCTTGTCGCATGTCAATCCTCCCGGCTACTACATGCTGTTTTACGTGAATGAAAAAGGAGAGCCTTCGGTATCAGAAATGATTCAGATGGTGCCAAAAGAACCGACCGGTTAATCAGGTTGAGATCAGTTTTACATAAAAAATCATTGGTTTTTGCCAAAGAGCCGGGAAGCAGATCAATCACCAGCACAATCGTCTTGCTCCCTTTCGTAATGCTCGTGCGAAAACCATCCAAAAATTAAAATCATGTCAAAATTTAATATAGACAACACCAAACCTATTGTAGCAGCGGACAACCCAGGACTCTTGAAAGGGATCCAGGGCAATATCCTGGCCGGTCATGGTAGGAAATTCGGGACACATATTTTTATCACATTCAGCCAAGGAAAAGAAGCTGAGGTAAAAGCCTGGATACAAAAATTGGCAACGTCCTCTTCCACGGGCGTCTCTGTAACTTCGGCGTTTGATCAGACTCAACAAAGCAAAATCTTTAGAAGTGGCGGTGACGGAGGCTCGGTTTTCGTGGGGTTTTCATTGAGTACCTGGGGGTACAATTACCTGGGATTCGATACCATCAAACAACCATTTGATTCTGCATTCATTGCCGGCATGAAAAACCGCGGTCCCATCCTGGGCGACCCTGCAGCTTCTGCCTGGGACAAAGGTTTTCAGGGCGAGCTACATGCCGTAGTCATCCTTGCTTCTGACAATCAATCGAACCTGGACAAGGCAGCCAGTCAGGTACAGGCTGGTCTGAGCGGTATCGCAACGATTCCAGTCGTTGAAAAGGGGTTGGTACTTAGGGAAGATTTTGCCGGTGAGTCAGGGACTGTTTCCACGGTCATCAACCATTTTGGTTATGCGGACGGCCTCAGTCAGCCGCTGTTCTTCGAACGGCAGATTAAAGCGGCGGGCAGTACCACGGAGTGGAATCCGTTCGCTCCTTTAAAGTTAGTCCTTTCCAGCGACCCAAATTCAAACAATGAATTTGCTTTTGGCAGCCTGATGGCTTATCGCAAATTAGGCATGAACCCCGAAGGTTTCAATAACGATGTGACAAAAGGAGCCGAGGCGGTAGAATTGGGAAACACTCAAGCAGACGTAGAACTATTCGGAGCATATGTGGTCGGAAGGTTCAAAAACGGTACCCCGGTCATTAATTCCGACAAACCACTGCCTGCAACCAAGCCCGCTGCCAATAATTTCGTTTATCACAAAACTGATTTCGACGGAGCGAAATGCCCGTTTCATTCCCACACCCGTAAAACAAACCCAAGGTTCGATACTACCGTTATCCCCAACGATGGGTCCACCATTTCCGGTGAATTGGAAAGAAGTCATCGCATTGCCCGCAGGGCGATCAGCTTTGGTGAAAAAGGACAAAAAGAAGATGTCGGGTTACTTTTCATCTGTTACCAGTCAGCACTTACCAGCCAGTTTGAGTTCATACAGGCCGACTGGGCAAATACGAATGGTTTTGTCAAACAGGACGTCGGACAGGATACACTCATCGGCCAAGGCAAGCAAGTTCCTAAAGAGGGTCAAAACTATCCGGCCACCTACGGTGAGAAGACATCGCTGACGCGATATGATTTTGGCAAATGGATCACCATGCAAGGTGGGGAATATTTTTATACGCCAAGTATGGATTTCCTGCAAAACATTGCCGGCAATACAACGGCTACTACCACAACGACAACTGCGACAGCTTCAAATCCGAGCACTTCCACAACCACCAATCAATCCGCTGGCGGTGGAGGCACGGCCCAAAAGCCGAAAAGCCTGTTGCACCGCCTACTGGGTTTATTCGGTTTGAGAAAATAAAGTTGATTGTACCGATTTGCTGAATCCTCAAGATTGAAATTGTTTAATAATTCCTGTTGAGTTGAACATGCAAGAGCTGTAAGAATTACTGAACTTTTGAAACTTAGCAAGTCGGTACATTCATCAATCAATTTATGTGGAACGAATCCCCAGATTCGTTAAATGGCCCAAGAAAAACACTGCGAAACTGGGGTATACTACCATACTTTGAAATGAAAAAATATCTCACAAGCATCTTTATTCTTTCTCTCGCCTTTTTTACCTCCTGTGACACCAGTGTCAGCGTCAGTCATTTGGTAAAAATTGAATTTGAACCAGCGGAAATCCCATTCAATGAATTTTTCAATGTGTTGATCGAACTGGACACGGCTCATTTCAAAAATGTCGATTTGCAACAAATGAATGTTGAGGCCATCATGCCTTCACACGGGCACGGGATGAATGTGCAGCCCATCGTTTCGCCAGGAGAAAAGCCCAATTCATTCAAGGCTTCGGGTATGCTGTTCCACATGCGGGGGGATTGGGAAGTTCAGGTTTTTATCAAACATGCTGACAAACTGGAAAAAGCAACCCTGGATGTCACGATCTAAAAAATACAGAAGCACCATATGGATCGCGGTGGGCATTTTCCTGCTTGCAGCGGGTTATTGGTATTTCACTGCCAACCACCTCAAACGCCAGTTTTCGCCTCTGGAATGGCAAATAATTACCGAAATCAGTGAAAAGCCAGCACCACCTAAAGATCCCTCCAATCAGTATCTAAACCATCCTGCAGCCATCAAATTTGGCGAGCAATTATTTTTCAGCCCCCTCCTTTCTAAAGACAAAACCATCTCGTGTGCCACCTGTCATCCAAAAGAAAACAACTGGATGGACGGAAAAGCGGTTGCCGTAGGATCGGAAAAAGGCACCCGCAACACTCCTTCCCTCTGGAATACCGTTCACAACCGCTGGTACTTCTGGGACGGCCGGGCCGACTCTCAATGGTCGCAGGCATTGCAACCTTTTGAAACACCGGAAGAAATGGGCAGCTCCCGGCTGGCTGTTTTGCATGCGTTGAACAACGATGATGGATTAAAACAAGGCTACGAAAAGCTCTTTGAAACCAATCTTGATTTTCTGGCTGACTCGGTCAGGTTCCCGCCCTTCGGCAGCCCCGTCATCGAGTTTGGCCTCGAAAACCCCTGGTTGAACATGGCCCCCGAAGACCAACACCTGATCAACCAACACTTTGTAAATATTGGAAAATCAATCGCCGCATTCGAAGGCACCATCCTCAGCCCACCTTCTGACTTCGACCGGTTTGTCCATGCCGTTAGCAACAACCAGCAAACAGACTATCCGGAAAGTGCGCTGAAAGGGCTAAAAATCTTTCTGCGCAAAGGCAACTGCACCAATTGCCACTCTGGTTTTTTGCTTACCAACAAAGAATTTCACAACATTCGGCTAAATGAAGAAAATGGTGGACGTTACGAAGGCATCCGCAAACTGCTGGTCAGTAATTTCAACAAAAACAGCTCATTCAGCGACGACCCGACTACTTCAAGAATAGAGTACGTAAAACTGGTGAAACGCAACTGGGGAGAATTCAAAGTTCCTTCTTTGCGGAATGTTTTGTACACAGCCCCCTACATGCACGACGGCCGGTTTGCCACCCTGCGGGATGTCATCGATTATTATTCAGAACTGAAAGAAGCTGTCCCCGATATCCACGTCAATGAGACGATCATCAAACCACTGAATTTAACCGAGGAAGAGAAATGCAATTTGGAGGATTTTTTAAGTACGCTTTGAAGGTTTTGCGCACGTGCTGTGCGCTCTCTGCCAGCACTAAAATTGAACTTCGATAAATTCAAACTTCAACTTTCTTATTTTCATCCCGATTCTTTAAATCCACCACCACGATCAGCGCCATACTCAAAAAGAAAAACGAGCCCACTTTGTCGGTTTCTACAATATCGTTCATCAGGCAAAGTCCGTCAATCACCACAGAAGACAAAATGGCCATCATCACGATTCTTTTTTGTCCTGCCGATTTGGTGCGGTGATAAACCTGCTCGCCCTTCAATAGCACCACAAAAACCAGGAACACAAAAATCAGCATCCCGACGACGCCCTGTTCCACGGCCGTCATCAAATAGTAACAATGGATTCCAGACAGTTCATTGTTGTCACTAACATAGGTGGTAAAACCAAACAGGGTATAACTTTTATAAAACTCCGTAAAGGTGGAGGGCCCAAAGCCCAGCCAGGGTTTTTCCGCTACCATATGCCCACCGGCCACCCACCTGTACACGCGCTCCATCGTGGACACGTCCTGTCCTTTGGTGGTGGCGCTCAACAGGTCATCAAATTCATCGTGGGTGATGGTTTTGTTGTACTCGGGCTTGGAATTCAGGTAATTATTGTTGCTCGTAACATTGATGATGAACAGAATGGCAAAAGCCGTGGCCAGTCCAATGGCTGCACGCATGAGTCGGAATTTCACGGCAAAATAGGCAGCCACCGCCATGATTAATGTCACGTACGCCGCCCGCGTATAGGAGAATTGAACACCTAGCAACATCAACAAAAACACCCCCAACAGCAGCCACCACTGCCATGAAAATTGCTTGTACCAAAAACGCGTGAACCAGACAAAAGGAAGGAAAACGGACAACGTACAGGCATACATCACTTTGTTTCGGTAAAACGGCGCCATGACCTTGTTCACATCAGCAAAGCTGAACCCAAAACCCGCGTGCCCGTACAGCACATAAAATATGGTAAAACACAAAGGAAACAAAACCACCCAGACCAACGTCCGCACATCTTTTTCGGATTTCATCAAGAGTCCTCCCAGAAAAAAGAAGGTGGTCACATACCATATTTTGGCCAGAAAAAATTTAAAGGAATAAATGAAAACTTCAGAAGTGATCACGGTTAAGAACATCCATCCCAAATGCAACAGTAACAATAATGTAATCGGGTGCTTGACAAAGCGACCGTCAAGTCGAAGTCCGTTTTTCAGGGCGTATAAAAAATAAATCCCCATCAACAGCACCTGCATCGGTTCGGTCGGTATATCCGTAACCGTTCCGTTGGGCAACCAGACTTCCACCGTCAAAGGCAACAGGGCAAACAGCAGAAAAAATATCTTTTTGAAATCAACAACTGCCACATAAGCGAACAATACCGCCAAAGGCACCCCTGCTAAAAAATACCAATACCCCGCAATCCCCACCAGTAAACTGATGACCGTGATAGCGCAAAATGCGGTGAAAAGGTATTTTGTCTGCAGGTCGGTAAGAGACATTTTTAATGGTTAATGGTTAACGGTTAACGGTTAAAAAATCATTATGCATTATCCGTTGACCATTAAATAACTACCACTTATCCAATTGCGTGATCTTCTTCCAGTCCACATCCTTGTAGGTGTCGATGATGAGAATACCGATCACGCTAAAAATAAAGGCCAGCATCACCGAAGCCACCACTATAAGGGTCCGTTTGGGCCGCGATTTGACGATGGGGATCGGAGCCGCTTCTACCAGCATGATGGAGGGAAAGTCCGTCTGGTAAGCTGCCTGGATTTGTTTGAAATGTTCCCTGTCTTCCGCCAGGATCTTACTGGTCTCTTCCTGAATGTTCTGCAACATTTCCACCTTGGCCATTCCGTTGTTGAACACTTCGATGCGTTCTCCCAGCTTCTCGATTTCATTTTCGTAACCCTTGATATTGGCGACCAACAAATTAATGGTATCACGACGCCCCCCGGTATTTCTGAGCGACTCCAGTTTGGCCTGCGAGTTATACAATCTCGACTCGGCTTTTGCCAACAATTCTGAAAGGCTTTCACTCTGTGCATCGGTGTTGTAGACACCAAATTTTTTCCGCACGTTGAGCAACTGTTTGTTGAGGGAATCGAGCTGGGACTGCTTGGATTTGAGGTTTTGCTGAAAGATGGTCAACAGCTTTTTCTGACTGTTCTTTACTAACTGGACGGATGAATTAGCGATGTAATCCCTGGCGGCATTGGCCATTTCAGCAGCTATTTCCTTTTCTTCATCCTCCATCGAAAGCTCCACCGCATCGTATTTTGTTTTGATCACATCGTAATGAGTATTGAATTTCAGCCGAACATTATAAGCGCCGAGTGGCTCATCGGGGTCGATATCGTACCGCTCGTAGAGGTTGAACTTTTCGACCATGTGGGTCACCAATTCGCCCGACTCTGCAATGGTGATCAGGCGCTCCGTATCGTTTCCGGTTCCATAATAATCCGGAGCTATGCTGGAGCCGCCAAAAATAGATTCCGGCGTTGCCAGATCAGGGCTGGCAGCATAAAAAACAGTAGTCGATTCATAGTAAACCGGCAACACCAAAACGGTAATGATGGCACCAATGCCCGTAGCCAAACAAGTCAGTACAATAATTTTTTTCCACTTAAAAATCGTCTCGACCACGCCCAGCAGGTTGTCTTTGTATTCCATATTTTCTATAAAAAATGTGAATGAGTGAATGAACGATGGAGCGAATTATGCTTTCATTCACTCCATCGTTCATTCACTCATTCACCCATCCGCTCATTGATCCCGCAAAAGTAAATAGTTTAAAGACTTAGGCAAGCTTCTCTTTCTTTTTCACGAGGTTAAATAAAACATTGAGCTGTATCAACTTGAAAAGGAACGCCAACACGCTGCCCGAAAGGATACAGGTGATAAATTTTATGACCCAGTTGAAGGAGATAAAATGATAAATGGCATAATTCGCAACGAGGGTGACCAAAGTGAATCCTACCACTTTTACGATTTGCATGAACCGGGTCGGCAACCGCAACTCCTTTTTTGCCAGCCAAACCATTCCGGCCAACACGACCGAATGTGTGATGAAAGCAGCCAGCGCCGAACCAATGGCCTGCTGTCGGGGAATAAGCAGCAGGTTCAACAAAACATTGACTACAATGCCTACCACGTAGAGCCGGTTCATTTTAGCGAGGCTGTTATTCGCCGTCAGCAAGGTGCTGTAAATGTAAACCCCGCTAAAAGGGACCAGTGTCAAAATAAGGTAGCCCATGGTCTCGCCGTAGTACCCGACATTTTCTGCATTCACCGACAGGGGATACAGCAACTCCATGATTTCTTTTTGGAAAAAAAAGCAAGCCGCTGCCAGGGTCAGGGTACCTGCCCAAATAAGCTGCAAGGCGAAACGGAGCAAGGACGGAACCCCTTCCTTTTCAACGGAATGCGGCGACAACATTTTGGAAAACATCGGCAACAAGAGGCCCGCAAATAAATAGCCAACCATGTTAAAAGCATCCAGCAAACGGTAGGAAGCCGCATAAACTCCCGCATGGTACCGGCCATCGGGCAGCATCCACTCCAGGATCACAATGTCGAAACGAATGTAGGCTGTCATCAGGAAAACAGCCAGTGCAAAAGGAAATGATTTTTTTAAAATAATCCATAAAAACGGCCAGTCGGGACGCCACTTGAAACGGGGTTTTATTTTTTGGGCAATAATGAAAAATGCGGCGGTGGCCGTCATCAACCATGCAATATTTTGCGCATGCACAAACCATTTTATTTGAAACACGCCGCTTTCGTCGAATGGATTTGCCCAAAGTAAAACCGCACAAATAATGATCAGAAAAACCTTGTCCAGCGTCGAAATTACACTGTCCGTCCGGTACATGCCGACACCAGATACGTTGGATCGCAGGTAGGCCACCAAAGAAATTAAGATATGGTTGAGGGCCACAAAAAACAAGAGGTAGAAAACGCCTGCTTCGAACCCTCTCAAGAGCGCCGCCACAAAAACCAGCCCCATGAACAGCACAGCCAGCAATCCTTTCAGAATCAGAATATTAGGTATATATTTTTTAGCCAACGGAGGATTTTGTGCGATCGTCCGGTTGTTAAAATAATGAATCCCAAAGTCGTTGACCATAAACAGCAGAAATGAAAAACTGAACAAGGTTGCGTACAGTCCATAGGTCTCGGCCCCTACCCGGTCCTGGATCACCCGTTCGATACCAAAAACGTAAAACGGCTTGATGAGCAAGTTCACCAAAACAAGGAATATGGCATTGATGAGGAATTCTCTATTCATTCGGAGGACGTTAGGCGGCCAACGGCCGGCAGTTTCAGAAGGCAAAGAAACTTGAAAAAAAGCATTTGTGTTAAGCTTCAATTTACTTGCTGCCCCAGGTCAGTGTCCTTCACCAGCAGCCGGCGTAACCCACCAGCGGTTCCACGACCCTATTCCTTTTGTAAAAAAAGAGGCAAACCCTCGACCGGCACTTGGCGAAAATATCCGTCGCCCAAAAAACCGTCCGCCGTCCGCCGTCAACCATCCACCGATTCTACTACCTTTGCCGCAAAATCTGAATACATGTCCGACCAACCTTACGTTAACCAAGTTATCCTCAAACCCGGCATTGCCGAAATTACCTTTTTTCACCCCGCCCATAATTCCCTGCCCAGCAATCTGCTGGCCCAACTGGCGGCGACGATCACCGCAGCCGGAGAGGATCCAGATATACAAGTCATTATTTTGAAAAGCGGTGGCAACCGCACCTTTTGTGCTGGTGCCAGTTTCAATGAACTCATTTCCATCAATGACTTCCCGACCGGCAAGAAATTCTTCCTCGGCTTCGCCAACGTGATCAATGCTTGCCGCAAATGCCCCAAGCTGATCATCGGGCGCGTGCAGGGCAAAGCCGTTGGTGGCGGCGTTGGCGTGGCCTCAGCAGTGGATTATTGCCTTGCCACCAAATTCGCAGCGGTGAAATTGAGCGAATTGAACGTAGGCATTGGCCCCTTCGTCGTCGGTCCGGCGGTCGAGCGAAAAATCGGCTTGTCCGCCATGAGTCAATTAGCCATCAATGCCGACAGGTTCATGTCGGCCGCATGGGCCAAGAGCAAGGGTTTGTACGCCGATGTCTTTGAGACAGCAGAAGAACTGGATGAAGCCGTGATGAATTTGGCCGACTACCTCGTCTCCACCAATCCGCAGGCACAAAGTATGCTCAAAAATGTATTTTGGGAGGGCTGTGAGAATTGGGATGCATTGTTGGAACAGCGAGCGGAGAAAAGCGGTCGGCTGGTATTGTCAGATTTCACGAAGGAGGCATTGGAGCGATTTGCGAAGTGATGGAAAACCAAGCAACATTCGACCTTCGTCATTTTTGAGAAGCAGTAAAAAAAGAAACCATAGTTCCCGGCTACCACATAAAAGCAACTGGTCAAAAAAAAAGACACTTTTGCTTTGCCTGAAAATGATCGTTTAGCTTTGGAAGCCAAGCATTTGCCAAAATATAAAGTGTCATTTTTAGCGCTCCTTCTTTTTGATCACCTGCTTAAATCAATATCTACTAAATGTTTTATCATAAAGAAATCGAAACCCTCCCCCTCCCCCAACTCCGCAACCTGCAAAATGAGCGCCTGCAAAACCTCTTGCAGCATGTTTATCAAAACGTACCTTTCTACAAAAGGCAAATGGATGAAAACGGCCTCCGGCCAAATGACATAAAAGGCGTGCAAGACCTCCATAAACTGCCTTTCACCAAAAAGTCCGATCTCCGTGACAACTACCCATTCGACCTGTTCGCCATACCAATGAACCAGGTGTTGCGCATCCATGCTTCCAGTGGTACTACCGGTAAGCCCACGGTGGTCGGGTATTCAAAAAAAGACCTCGACATCTTTGATGAGGTCGTCGCTCGTTCCCTCGTTTGTGCGGGTGCCAGGCCAGGGATGAAACTCCACAACGCCTATGGTTACGGGCTTTTCACCGGAGGTTTGGGCATGCACGGTGGCGCAACCAAATTAGGGATGGCGGTCATTCCCGTTTCAGGTGGCATGACGGACCGGCAATTGATGATCCTTCAGGATTTTGCCCCCGAAGTAATGTGTTGCACCCCTTCCTACGCACAAACCTTGGCGGAGGAGTGCAAAAAAAGAGGCATCGATACGGAACAGTTAGCGGTAAAATATGCCATCCTCGGCGCCGAGCCCTGGACGGAAACCATCCGGGAACGGGTCGAAGCAGGCTTACAGGTGAATGCGACCAACATTTACGGTCTTAGTGAGGTTATCGGTCCTGGCGTTTCTCAGGAAGACCATGAAGAAAAAGGAACAGGCAGCTACATCTGGGAAGATCATTTCTACCCAGAGGTAGTAGACCGGGACACCGGAGCTCCCTTGCCCCACGGGCAGGAAGGGGTGTTGGTCTTCACAACGCTTACCAAAGAAGCGATGCCGTTACTGCGTTATTGGACCAATGACATCTGCAGCCTGCATTATGATAAAAACAGCAAACGAACACATGTAAAAATGAGTGCCATCAAAGGCCGCGCGGACGATATGCTGATCATCCGTGGCGTCAATTTATTCCCAACTCAAGTGGAAGAATTGCTGCATGATTTTGATGGAATTGAACCGAACTACCAGTTGATTATTTCCCGGAAAAAAACCCTGGACGAATTAAAACTGGACGTGGAAGCAGAGGAAAAAATATCCAACAACATTGCGGAAAACAATTTTTTAAAAAATGATTTAATCATTGCCCTAAAAAATAAACTGCAAAAAAAGATAAAAGACAATATAGGGCTGAGCATGCAAGTGGCTATTAAAAAACATGGAACCATTCCACGGAGTGCTGGAGGGAAGTTGAGCAGGGTGAAGGATTTAAGGGAATTTTAATTCAATTAATGATTAATTATTTTTCAAACCAAAAGAATACATTTTTTGGTGGAACGTCCGTAAAAAACTGTTTGAGCAGAGCGAGTTAGAGGCAGGCATTTTTCGCTAAAATTTTAATGCCGATTTCACATCTTTAAAAAGAAAGTCCCGGCAGCGCAAACTAAAGGGAGACTTCCAAAAAATGAATCTATTTTTGCAAATCGCCCTTTAATACTTTCGTACTTTTTCCTTTTCAATCAATTAAACAATGCAATTAATTAAAACACTATTAATATTAAGCCTGAATTTTTTTTTACTGAAAATTACATTCGCTCAATCCGATGCCACCCCGTTTGACTCGCTTCAAATAAAAAACATTGAAACCATCACCGTTGCTGCCCCAAAAATAAATACCGAAATTAACAGGATCCCCATCCCAATTTTTAAATATACGGCCAGCCCGGTTCAATCATCTCAACAACAATTATCGCTGCAAGAATACATTTACAATGTTCCCGGGTTAATTTCCATGAACGCCAATAATTACGCGCAGGATTTAAGAATTTCTATACGTGGATTTGGCGCAAGAGCTGCCTTCGGTATCCGGGGCATAAAAATCATTGTGGACGGAATACCTGAAACTACTCCGGACGGACAAGGACAGGTGGACAATCTAAACATTGGCATCGTACAAAATATTGAAGTGATACGCGGCCCTTCTTCTGCCTTATTCGGCAATGCATCGGGTGGCGTTATCAGTATCAATACTTTAAATGATTTTCAAAAAAACTATGTCAATGCTGGATTGACCTTTGGCTCTTTTAATTTTCAACAATATCAAGTCACGTCTGGTTTTAAAACAAAAAATACCAAATATATTTTACACGGCAGTCGAAGCAAAGCCGACGGCTATCGAGAATACAGCAGTTTTCAAAACAATAATTTTAATGGGCGAGTATTTCACGAAATAAATAACAAAGCGAAAATTAATTTCTTAATTAATTATGCCAACAGCCCTGAAGCAGAAGACCCTGGCGGAATAAATTCAGCCGCCATTGATGACGATCGCAAGCAAGCCAGAGAGGAAAACATCACTTTCAATGCCGGAGAAGAAATCAGTCAGTTGAAGCTTGGAGTTAACTTCAAATATGCATACAATAAAAACCGTCACTTCAACACCTATGCCTTTTATTCAAGCCGCGATTTTTATGGCCGCCTTCCTTTCGAAAATGCTGGAATCATTGACCTTTCCAGAGAGTATTTGGGGACGGGTGGCAATTATTACCTGGCCTTTCCGATTAAAAGCGGTTTGAACAAAATTCAAGTAGGCTATGACATGGCCACGCAATCAGACAACCGCATGCGTTTCAACAATTTAAATGGCTTGCAAGACAGCCTCGCATTAAATCAGCTGGAATCTTTCACCAATGGCGGAGCTTTTTTAGTGAATCAGTTTATCATTGGCAAGTGGTTGTTTTCTGCCGGCTTGCGCTATGACTGGAACAAAATAAACGTACAAGACCGGATGAAAGAAAACGGTAATGGTTCCGGTGAACGGAATCTGGAAAATTGGAATCCAAGCTTAGGCATCAGCTATGAATTGAACAATCGTAATTTCATCTACGCCAATTTTTCCACCAGCTTTGAAACACCTTCTTTAAACGAACTGTCTGCCAATCCTGTCAGCCCGGATGGCTTCAACCCTCTCGACCCACAACAGGCAAACAATTACGAGCTCGGCATTAAAGGAACGCTTAAAAAAAACATCCGGTACGAACTGGCGGTCTTCCATATCGATACAAAAAGCGAATTGGTACCCTTTGAACTGGATACTTTCCCGGGTCAAATATTTTATCAAAATGCAGGTTCTGGTGATCGCAACGGGTTAGAATTTTCCATTGAATACCCATTCCTGAATAAATGGAATTTTTCCGCTCATTACACTTTTTCCGATTTCACCTATCATAAATTTGAACTCAATGATTCGGTCAATTATAATGGCAACAGATTGCCTGGCATTCCAAAACATTTTGGCAGTGCCACTATTCAATATTTAAATAAAAAAGGATTGCACGGACGATTACAGGCACGTTATATGGGCGAATTATTTACGAGTGATTTAAACACTGTTACAGACGATGCTTATTTATTATTAAATTTAAATATCGGCTACCAGTTAAAAAAAGACCGATTAAATATTATTCCCTTCTTAGGTGTCAACAATATTTTAAATACCGAATATAATGACAATATCAGAATCAATGCTTTTGGCCAACGTTATTTTGAACCCGGACCAAAGATTAATTTTTATGGCGGGGTTCGGTTTCGGCTTTAATGGTTAATGGTTAATGGTTAATGATGTGAATGACGGGTTAAAACCCAATTAAGATTAAAAGTCCGGCAGTCAGTTTTGCATAGACGTGTTTAAAGAGTCCTTTC
>JBCBRY010000118.1:0-28620 GCA_039819485.1 Bacteroidota bacterium
ATAGTTTGTAATTATTGGTTCATTAAAGTCAAAATAAATAGCGGCTCTGTTTTTAATGATGTCCGATAAATTTAATTCGGGAAAAGTTTCGATGCTGAATAAAATAAATCCATGGCTTTCCGGTTCGTTGCTGGTGCTGTCCGGAAGGTTGATGTCATCAAATCGCCATTTCAGAATATTTTCTGCTGGAAATGACAATTCATAGTCGTGACTTGCAGCAATCATTTCAAAGCTCCGCATATCCAAAAATTCTTCAATGGTGTCGAGCACCTCAATAAAAGTGGCGGGGTAAGTGCCCGTATTTTGAAAACGGACCAGGTATTCCAGCCGGATTTTTCCCAAGCTGTCGGTGTGCGCTATTTCGGGTTGGTCTACGGTTTTGTCGTTTGGGTCGAAACTGCCCACTACCGTTATATTGTTTGCAGCAAAATTATCCGATAAATCAATGTCGGTATTGCTGTTCAACAATTCAATGGCCGCATCGATTTTAAATTCGGTTCCCAGTGCAGTAGTTGGGTCTAAGATGAAAGAGACGGAAAAACATTTTTCCTGAAATAATAACAATGGGTCAATTTCCCATGAAATGGAATTGCCGGCAACAGTGCCGCCCGATGAATTGGTGAAGGATAAATTATCCGTTATTTGATCATCAAAAAACAATGTCAATAATCCACTTTCATTTTGAGTGCCAATATTTTCAACGCAGACAAAAAAAGTACTTTCAAAACCAGGCCGGGCAAACGGCAGCGGCTCTAAAATTACCTTTAAATTGCTGAACAGGCTATCCGGACAAATATTGAAATCAAAATCAGGGTACCAATGAATAGTTGAATCTGTAACGATGGTATGGTTTTCCGGATGGGACGAATAACCGGAAATGGCCGGGGCATAAAAATTATAGGCTTTGTCTTTGTGTAATAGTTTATTGTAATGGCCGGTAAAATTAGTGGCTGCGAAGGGAGTGTCGTCCGAGTTTTTTAAAATATGGTAAGGGATTAAAATATCCTGTCCTTCGAGACTGTCGTCGCAATTTGAATCGAGAAAAACTTTGCCGGACGCGATGCTGAAAAGGTCATCACAGGTCAATAAAATTTCATCTTTGGTGGTGCAGCCCGGTGCATTGTCGTGGAGGTTGAGCGGGCTGTCATTTGCAATTGCACTGCATACAGAAAATATATTGCATTGCGATAAAGAATCATTGTTGTGAATGTTGATATTGCCACCCACCTCTTGTACATTTTGCAGGCCGTAAATATTTTCCAAAACCGGATTGTGGTAGACGTTCAGATGGGTTGAAATGGTCGTCAGGTTTTCCAGGCCTGAGAGGTTTTTTAGGTGTGGGTTTTCTTCAATTTGCAATCTTTCATGAATAATCTTCACGTTTTCTAATCCGGTTAAATTCAGGAGGCTGTCATTGTAGCCTAATCCTATTACAGTGGCGGAGACAAGCCCATTCAGTCCGTCCATGTTTTTTAAGGAGTGGCAGTTCGATATAGATAACCAGCCTGAAATGTCATGAATGTTTTCCAGCCCGCGAAGCGATTTTAAGGATTCATTTTTAGACATATGAAGACTGCCGCTAAAATTGGTCAACGCAGAAAGGGCTGATATGTCGGTCAAATTTTTATTTGATTCAATGTACAGTATATTGTCTAAGCTCTGTAGGCTTTCGAGGCCGTCGAGATTTTTCAATGCGTCGTTATCATCAATGGCCAAGCCAAAACCAATCGTTTCCAGTGCATTCAATCCATTCAAGTTTTCCAGGCTGTCAAGATATTGAAAATGGGCGCTCTCCACGATCGTTTGCAAATTGTTTAAGCCTTCCATGTTTTTCAGGGAATGCATGTTTTCTATTCTGACATTTTTTCCCACGAAATTTAAATTGTTCAATCCCTGAAGGTTGTTCATTGCAGGGCAATGGCTGATGTTCAGGTTTCCCTGAATCGAATCAATGTTTTCCAAACCATGCAAATCGGTCAACTGATAGAGGTGGCCAAGAGCAATCTCCTGTTCAATAGTTTTTAGGCTGGAAAAAATAGTCAAACTTGAAAGGAAATCGAGCCCGTTCAAATTGATGCTGCCCAGGTGCTCAATATTGCTGACGGCAGTTAAGTTGGCCAAATTCGGAACTTCTTTCATTCTGAAAATACCGTTCACTGCCTTTACATTCGATAGCGCATCTACATCGGATAGCATTTCACATTCAATAATTGATAAATCGCCATGAATAGTGGAGTCGGTTGGTGCAATACCGGTTAAGCTCAGGAGTGACGACAATTTGAACAACTGAATACTGCCCAGGGTGTCAATTGTCTCCAGGGCACTGATGTCATTAAGTAAAATGTTATTGTACAGCGATAAATAGTCGCGTATAGATTTCAGTTGGGGAAAGCCATGCAGGTTTTCAATTTTGTAATTTCCACGTATGAGAAAAACTTCAACTGCGGTTAGGTTATCAAGTCCGTTCAAGCTGTTGAGGTTGGCGTTGTCTTGTATCCATATTTCTCCGGTTGTTTTTAAAGAGCCAAGCCCAGACAGGTTCAATAAATCACTGCAATTCGCTATTCGGACGGTGTCTGCTACATGGAAAATACTGCCTAGCCCATTCAAGGTTGGCAACGCATGGTTTGAGACGATTGACATGCTGCCCCCGATTTGAACCAGGTTGTTCAGTCCTTCAAGTGTTAGCAGGTCCGGGTTGTTCCATATTTTTAGGCTGCCCCCAATATGGGTCAGGTTACTAAGGCTCTGAAGATTGGTCACGTCGGTTTCCGTAATGTCAATATCACCAGGAAATTCTTTGCAATTCGGAAAGATGATTGAAAAAGAATCGATTTGTGATTGCGAAGTGAAGGTGATATGGTCGGGACATTGTGCTATCAATTTTGTGAAAACAATAAAGAGCAGCAACGAAGTCATAGCATGTTTCATGAGAGTTTGTTTTTTAAAAGGTTTGACTTGTATTTTAGAAGAGGAGGTAATCAAATTCTGTTTAGGTGTGCAAATTAGTATTTTTCTGTTGATCGGCCTAATCGGTCAAACGTGGATGGGCAGGTCGTTGCCCAATGCTGCGCCGTGGTCAAATATACTGAATGGTTCATGTTTGGGCCGGTCCGTAAATGATTTTCAAAACACTCCAACTTCGGCCCGCTGCCATAACAGACTCGGGCAGGCAAAAGCTATCAAATGCTTTTCCATTACTTTCCCTAAATTAGCACCCGCTAATCAATCCAACCAATAACATGAAAAAATACATCCTTTTTCTCCTCATTACCCTCATCAACCTACAGTGCGCCACCGCACAAAAACCAAAGAAAGATACTGCAACGCCTGAGAAAAAAGAAGAAAAAAAAGGCTGGGACGTCAACGACCCTCCCGGCGATGACTGGGGCTGGAAGTCTGTCCAGTTCACCACCGACGAAGGCACCTGGATGAACCTCGACGTGAGCCCTGACGGGCAGACGGTCGTGTTTGACATGCTGGGCGATATTTACAAAATGCCGATCAGCGGTGGCAACGCCACCCCGTTGCGGCAGGGCGTTGCCTGGGAATCGCAGCCCCGTTTCTCGCCGAGCGGCGATCGCATTCTATTCACGAGCGACGCAGGTGGGGGCGACAACTGCTGGGTGATGAACGCTGATGGCTCGGATGCCAAGCAGGTCACCAAAGAGGACTTCCGCCTCCTCAACAATGGCGTATGGATCGACGACAACTACATCGTGGCGCGAAAGCACTTCACCTCCGGCCGTTCGCTCGGGGCAGGAGAGATGTGGATGTACCACATCACCGGTGGCAGCGGCATTCAGTTGACCAAGCGGAAAAATGACCAACAGGACGTGAACGAGCCTTGCGTATCGCCCGATGGCCGTTACGTTTATTTTAGTGAAGACGTTTACCCCGGCGGCTATTTTCAGTACAACAAAGATCCGAACTCGCAGATTTTTGTGATCAAAAGGTATGACCGGGAAAAAGGGGAAGTCAAAAACGTAATCACCGGTCCCGGCGGTGCGGTGCGCCCACAGATCAGCAACGACGGCAAACTGTTGGCATTCGTGAAACGGGTGCGGACCAAGTCAGTGCTATACGTCCACGATCTTGAAACGGGGCAGGAATGGCCGCTTTTTGATGGCCTGAGCAAAGACCAGCAGGAAGCCTGGACGATCTTCGGTATTTACCCCGGGTTCGATTGGATGCCCACCGACAATGAAATCGTAATTTATGGACTGGGTAAAATCTGGCGGGTGCCCGTAGGGCTCGGCATGGAGAAACCAGCCCGGGCAGTGGAAGTCCCTTTTGAAGTAAATGTGGATACAAAGGTGGCGGCAACAGTCCGTTTTCAAAACAATGCTTTCGATGAAGATTTTACGGCCAAGGCCATCCGCAATGCCGTGACTTCGCCTGACGGCCGATCACTGGTTTTCAATGCCGTCGGCAGGTTGTGGGAAAAAAAACTGCCCGACGGACTGCCGATACCCCTGACCCGCCAAAACCTGTTCGATGCTCCCAAACAGACCGCTCCGGTCGATGTGCAGGAAGCACTGAGCAGCGGCACATTCCACTTTCAGGCCGAGCCCGCCTTTTCGCCTGACGGCAAATCCATCGCTTTTGTCACCTGGAACGACGAGCAAATGGGAAAGGTCGTTTTGTATGATTATTCCGGTGAAAAAATGGCGGCCTCCGGCAGTGACCATCAAGTGCTGACGACCGAAAAAGGCATCTACCGCACACCGAGCTTTTCTCCCGACGGCAAAATGATCGTTTTCCGCAAAGATGGCGGCAACTCTCACCAAGGGTATGTGCACACCAAAGAACCGGGCATTTATACCGTACCGGTGGATGGCAGCGCCGCCCCGAAATTCATTTGCCCGCAGGGCGAATACCCGGTGTTCAGCAAAGATGGAAAGCGCATTTTTTACCAAACGGGCGGCTATATTTTTGGTAGCCTGACCAAGAGCGTCGCAAGCGTCGACCTCAACGGCGAAGACAAACGGGAACATTTCGACGGTAAATACTCACAGCGCTACGTGATTTCCCCCGACAACGAATGGGTGGCCTGGTCGGAACTGTACAAAGTGTACGTGGCCCCATTCCCCAAAACAGGAAAAAAGGTAGGACTGACCAGTAAGACCAAAGCGGTCCCGGTTGCGCAAGTGGCCCGGGACGCAGGCATCAACATCCACTGGTCAGCCGATAGCCAAACTTTATACTGGACATTGGGCGAAGAATATTTCAGTGATAATTTGACGGAACGATTCCAGTTTTTACAAGGTGCTGCTGATGAACTGCCACCGATGGACAGCGTCGGCCTCCGGGTCAATTTGGAATTGCCCTCCGACAGACCCAATGGCACCATCGCACTGACCAATGCCCGCATCATTACAATGGAGGGGGACGAGATCATTGAAAACGGAACCGTCGTGGTGGAGGGAAATACCATCAAATCGGTGACAGCTTCTTTTGCGGTGCCTAAAGGAGCAACAGAGATTGACTGTACCGGCAAGACCATCATGCCCGGCATCATGGACGTGCATGCGCACAGCGGCAATTTCCGCTACGGCCTCAGCCCGCAAAAGCAGTGGGAGTATTATGCGAACCTGGCCTATGGGGTTACTACTTCACATGATCCAAGTACGAATACGGAAATGGTGTTTGCGAACAGCGAACTCATCAAGGCGGGTTACATGGTTGGCCCCCGGCTGTTCAGTACGGGCACTATTTTGTATGGAGCCGACGGTGATTTTAAAGCTGTCGTCAATTCGCTCGAAGATGCGAAATCGGCCCTGCGGCGCACCAAGGCTTTTGGCGCATTTTCGGTAAAAAGCTACAACCAGCCCCGCCGCAACCAGCGCCAGCAGGTAATGGCCGCCGCCCGTGACCTGGAAATATTGGTGGTGCCGGAAGGAGGTTCGTTTTTCTATCACAACATGAGCATGGTCATCGATGGCCATACCGGTGTCGAGCATAACATTCCGGTGGTGCCGCTTTACAAAGATGTAGTGGACCTCTGGGCCGCTACCAACTCGCACAACACGCCGACCCTCGTGGTCAATTACGGCAGTGTGAGCGGCGAATATTACTGGTACCAAAATACCAATGTGTGGGAACAGGAACGCCTCCTGGCATTTACTCCCCGCAACGTGGTGGACAGCCGTGCCCGCCACCGCACCATGATCCCCGATGAAGAATACCAGAACGGCCACATCCTGACTTCCAAGAGCCTCAACAAACTTCAGTCCGCTGGCGTCAATGTCAACCTCGGCGCGCACGGACAGTTGCAGGGGCTCGGCGCCCACTGGGAACTCTGGATGCTCCAACAGGGGGGCATGAGCAACCACCAGGCACTCAAATGTGCCACCATCAACGGAGCTGAATACCTCGGCATGGACCACCAGCTCGGTTCCATCAAAGCAGGCAAACTGGCCGACCTGATCGTTTTGGACGAAAACCCGCTGGACAATATCCGCAACAGCGAAAAAATCAAATACACCATGTTGAACGGCCGTCTCTACGATGCCGCCACCATGAACGAAATCGGCAATTACGACCGCCCCCGCACGAAGTTTTATTTTGAAATGCCGGGGAGTGGCAATGGCTACCCCTATTTTCAGGAGACGAACAGCTTTATGCGGCCGCAGTGCTGTATGAAAAATTAATAGCCCGGACGGCCAGCCCGTGCAGCTCGTTCCACGGGCTGGCCGTCCGTGGAACGTTCATGTTATGAGTTTTAAACGCCAACATATCGAGCTATTGGACAAGATCGTGATTGGCAGGGCCATTTTCCAGCCACCTTTCAGGATCAATGCTGCTTTAGAAAACGAGGCCCGGTTCCTCCATGTTATCAATGGCCGTTCAACGATGTATGCGCCCATTGATCAGGTGCGCCTGACCAATGACGACAGCCTCTTTATGAGTTGTGATAATGTAGTGAACAATTGGTTGGAAAATGAGGACGGGAGCCTGAATGAAGTTATTGTTATCCAGTTTTATCCTGAAATAATTCAATATGTATACGACGGTCTGATTCCTGATTTTTTTTCTGTCAAACAAAAAATAAAATCCAGGCCGGTGGAAAAAATTGCACCGAACGCAATGATCAGTAATTATGCTCAGAGCCTCCGTTTTTATTTTGACAACCCGGGTTATATGACCGATGATTTGACCAGGTTGAAAATAAAAGAACTTATTTTGATCTTGGTCAGTACAGATCCATCCGGCCGTATTAAAACCATTTTAAGCGACCTGTTTAAGTCCAACGAGTACGAATTCAGAGATATCATCCACTCCAATTTGTATGAAGACATGAGCATTCAGGATCTTGCCTTTTTCGCAGGCCTGAGCCTGTCGTCTTTCAAGCGGAAATTCAAAAACGTATTCGGCACCAGCCCTGCCCAGTATATCAAAAGCAAGCGTTTGGAAAAAGCCAAATCACTATTGGAAAAGACCGATCTGCGTATCACTGAAATTGCATTCGATTGTGGATTTAACGATGTGGGACATTTTTCCAAATCGTTTCAAAGCGCCTTTCAGGTAACCCCTTCCGAATACAGAAAAAACAATGTGGACCAATTCTCCAATTAATTGAACTGATTTTCCAAGATTCCCTTTGCGCTCCTCCCCAACTTTGCATCATCGATTCAATCATTTTTTGAAAAACAATTTAAAATGAATAAGATGAATGCAATAATCAAGTCAGGACTAATGGCCATGTTTGTAATGTGGAGCATGTCCACGTTGCTTGGCCAGAAAAAAGTAAAAACGTTTACTGTAGATAGAATCATTCAGGCACCTGCCGAAAATGTATGGAAAGTGGTTGGAGAAGACTTTGGTGCCATTGCCAACTCACACCCCCTCATTGTAAGTTCAACATATCTTAATGGTTCGCTTAAAGGTGGTGAAGGGGCCGAACGACAATGCAACATGAATGCAAAGGGCACCAAGTACGTCCGGGAAAAACAAATAAATTACGACCCGGATAATTATACTTTTAAGGCTAAGGTTTATCATGTCGGCAAATTGCCGCTGGATCCGGATCATAATTTTGCGGTATACCGTGTGGAACCAATTGATGAAAATACCAGCCGGTTGATTTTTAATATGACACTGCGAACCAAACCTGCCTTTATGGGAGGAATGGCCAAGAATAAATTCAAGAAAACCATCGCTGATTATTTGCTGGCCGTCGATCACCATGTACGGACGGGAGAAACGGTTAACAGAAATAATTTTAAAGAAATAAAAAAGAATTATCAAAGTTGAGAGGAGCGCGCATCAATTAATTCTTGCAACCACTCCCTTTCGGGTTGGCCAACCTGAAAGGGAACTGGTCATTATTTGCATTTGAATTTTTGTCAACTGAAACAACAGCCATGTTTTATAAACACGACCATTTCGATTTATTAGGGAAAACCGTTTTGGAAAAAGTTGTTTTCCAGCCGCCTGTTACGTCTGATGCAAGAATGCAGGACGAAGCCTGTTTTTTTCATGTAGTAAAAGGTTCTTCGAACCTGTACACGCGGAACCACAAATTCAGTTTCAGTACATCAAAATCATTTGTGATGAAATGTGGGAGTTACTTGAACAAATGGTTGAAAAATGAAGATGGTTCCGCCAATGAAGTTGTGGCCGTGCATTTATATCCTGATGTTTTAAAACTCGTATATGACGGCGAGATGCCGGAATTTTTATCAGCACATAAAAAGGGCCATACATTGCCTGTGGCTGCTGTGGAAAAAGATAAAATGATTTCCACTTATGTCGAAAGCCTGCTTTTTTATTTTGAAAATCCCTCGCTTGTTACAGAGGAGCTGATCAAGTTGAAAGTAAAGGAGATTATTTTATTGTTGGCCAATGCCGAAAGGTCAGAACAATTGATGTCGCTTATGAGCGACCTGTTTAATGAAGACCGTTTTGAATTTAAAGGAATTATTAAAGCCCATCTTTTTGAAGACTTGAAATTAGGTGAACTGGCATCTCTTACCGGTATGAGCCTATCTACTTTCAAGCGGAGGTTCAAATCGGTTTATGGAAAAAGCCCTACCCGTTATATTATTTTAAAGCGGCTTGAAAAAGCGCAGGAACTATTGGAAAATACTGACCAGCGTATCTCTGATATTGCCTTTGATTGTGGGTTTAATGACCTAGGCTATTTTTCTAAAACTTTTGCCGGAACCTATAATTGCGCTCCCACCGAATACCGAAAAAAATGGTTGGCCCAAATTTCCAAATAGTTGGGCTGATATTACAAGTAAAGCATTTTTATTCCACTGATCTTTGTATTGTTCTTTTAATGCAAATAACCTTTTAAATTTCTTAGAAATGAAAACTTTATTAATTGCTTTTTTGACATTCTCTGCTACCTTTTTATTTGCCCAAAATAACGTAACCTGGATAGGCGGGACGCCTGGGAACGAAACCGCCTGGGACGAAGCCAAAAACTGGAGCAACCACCGGGTGCCAGATGTTTTTTCTAATGTTGTAATTCCTGATGTATCGTCTACGACTTTTTCATTTCCGGTAATAGAAAGTGATTTAGTGGAGATTAATTCCATATTTATTTACTCCACCGCACAACTAACAATTGAAGAAAAAGCGAAACTGGTTATTTATGGAGAATCTGAAAATTTAATTAACATTGTTCAGGTCTCCTCCAATGCTATAGCGTTAGAAAATGTGGTAAACAATCGGATGGCCTGCTCCAAAAAATGATCGGCTGTTTTTTTTAACTCTCATTTCTTAATAATTTAATTTTATTATCATGGTCAATAATAATTCGTCTTCAAAAACCCTTGGGGGCAAACCTCTTCCATTGCGAGTTATCTTTATATTAAATGCAATACTTATGTTTTTGCCGTTTGTCTTTTATTCATTAATAACTTCCAAAAATGTTGACTTGAGTTTTGATCCGAAATACATGCTCTTTACCGGAGCCGGATATATTTTGGCATTTGCTGTATTGGTTTTTTTTATAAGAAAAAGAAACCTGGTAGGGGTGAGGTTAGTGGCAGTGGCTATATTTCTTATTTCGCTACCGACTAAAGCATTTATTGGAATAGGGGTGGCCATTATTTCTTTATTGCTAACCTTGAATAAAAAAGTGCAGGCTTATTTTACATAGGACTGAAAAATGCATTCGTCAAAGAATAATATTTGAGTTTTATAATATTAATTAAATTAGATGAAGGCGCTGGATAAATTCCAGCGCCTTTTTTAGTTGAGGGCCAGGGGCGTTTTAAAAAAAAGTAAAGGTACCGCCCAGCCACCGTTTTCAATCAGCAGCAACCGGGCAGACCTTTATTCCAACGATGATATTTTAGTCATATTTTCGAGTTTTGCCTGAATGCCCCATCCGCCGAACGACTCCGATACGGCAAAGACAATTTCATTTTTTCCATTTTTCAGGGGCAAATAAACCGAATCAAAATAACCGATGGTGCCCAAGTAGCGGTAGTCCCTGGTCCGAAATCCGTTGTTGCCGGCATAGAGCAGTTGTCCATTGCAATAGACCTTCACGCGGTCGCTGTAGCCAAAATCCAACCTTTTGGTTTGTGCCCCCTCCGAGGTGATGGTCGTTTTAGCCAGCACGGTATTGAGCGAACGGTCTTCCCTTGGGGTAACCTGGGCAATATTGCCCAATCCATTGCGATTGCATTGGAGCTTGTTCCAGGACTGTGAGTTCACAAATGTGGCGTTCAGTTGGTGGCCCTCTCCCAGTTCGTCCGCTTTAAATGCATTGGAAACCTGCCATTGATTGACAGTATGTGCTACTGGTTCGCGGCTGCTTTCTGTAAGTGGAGAAAGCGGTGGATTCTCTGTTTTTTCGAAAGAAAAATTGGCAAAATAGACCGGGCTGGTGAAGGTTCTTAAAGAAATAGCGCCCGCTGCGGGTGCCCTCAGGAGCTCCCGGATCTGTAGGGTCGGTGTATCGGAACGGTCAAAATATACATCGGTACGGGTGCCGGCGACCACCAGTTTTACGTGCAGCCAGCGGTCGAAAGGATAGGTGTAGATGGTATTGTAGCCGGTGTTCCCTTCCATCCGCCAGGTGATCCGCCCGTCTTGTACCGCCGCTCCCTGGTCATGGTACAATTGCCAGCCGTTTAGGCCATTGAAAACAGGGGTGTACTGCATGGCGTCAGGATTGCTCGACTGATGTGGCCGCAGGTAAAACTCTTCATAGTTTGCGCCGTCCACGATGCGCCATAAAATACCCGGGAACCCTCTTCTGTTCGCCAGATAAATATCAAATTCGATGATGCCGTTTAGAAAGTCGGCATCTTTAATGGTGGCAGACCCATCCTGCAGCAGCAAGGCATTTTCTTCCCCTTGGTAACCGTCTATGATTGCGCCGCTTGCGTTGATGTCCCATCGGTCGGAAGTAAAGGGGACGGCTTGTGCGAGAATATTTTGGCAAATAAAAATGCTGATCGACAGCAGCATGAGATGCGGAAGTATTTTTTTCATTGTTTTTTATTTTAAATAATTGTTCCTCATGAAAGGCTGGGCAAAATATCTCTGCGAAACTCTGCGCCTTCTCTGTTTAAGCTCTGTGTGACCGTTTGTTTTTGTTGCGCAGAGGTTCGCAGAATAGACACAGCGTTTAGGCAGAGAAAAGCCGGGTGATTGCTTTGTACTTTGCAGTCCTTGATTCTTTCAAACGGGATTTCAAAGGTGCCACCTGCCCGTAATTTTTCAAGAAAACAGCCTGTCCAAGTTCGTGCAAGGCGGTACAAGCAGCATTTGCTGAGTAACTTTGTCATTAAAGAAAGATCTAACCATGACTGATTTTCTACGAAACGAACAGACGTACCTCAAGTGCTATAAATCAGAGGTAGAGCAAAAACTCAACTGGGGCAACAGCCGCGATTGGCGGCACCATGATTTTGAGAGCCTCAGCCAGAAGATTTTTGAGGAGACGGGCATCATGCTCAGCAGTACCACCCTGAAGCGAGTGTGGGGGAAGCTGAAATATGAGAGCGTTCCCAACACCAATACCCTCAACGCGTTGGCGGCATTCATCGGTTATGAAAACTGGATGGAGTTCAGGGCTGCTGCTGAGAAAAAACAAAAACGAGACGTCCGCCCGAATGAAACTGCTCCGCCCGTGGTGGAGCAATTACCCACCGGGAAAAAGAAATTTTCGCTGAAATGGATGTCTTTCGGACTGGTGGCCGTTGTTTTTATTTGGTTTGCAGTGGGGTTTGTTTCAAAAGAGAAAAAGGAGGCCATTGCGCCGTCCGAACTGGATAAATGTATGTTTTCCAGTAACCCGGTAGCGGATGGCATTCCAAATACGGTCGTGTTTAAATATGATGTGTCACACCTGACTGCCGACAGATTTGCCATTCAACAATCGTGGAACAAGCGCCTGCAATTTGAAATAAATAAAGATCGGCACGAGGCTACTTCCATTTATTATTATCCGGGTTATTTCAGGGCAAAACTGGTCGTGGATGACCTGGTGGTCAAAGAGCATGACTTGTTTATCAAATCAAACGGTTGGCTGGCCACTTTGAACAGAGAAACGCAGCCTCGATATTTTCTTAAAAACGAACTGGTCAACGAGCATTGGCTGGGCTTAAAAGAATCGGCCCTGACTCCGGGCGAATCATACCCAAATGGAACACCGCTGGTCATGGGGTATCATTATGTGGATGACTTTGACGGTTTGCAAAGTGATAATTTTACGTTGGAGGCTTCCTTTAAAAACACCTATTCAAAAGGAGATGGCATCTGTCAAAATACCCGGATCGTCATCCTTTGTACCAGGGGCGCCTTGATCATACCTTTTTCCATTCCGGGTTGTGTGGGTGACCTGGAGCTGATGGCCAATGATGTATCTCAGGAAGGGGATAAGCACGACCTGTCTGCTTTTGGTTGTGATTTTTCCAATTGGCAAAAATTGAAGCTGAAGGTGCAAAACCGGGAAGCCATGGTTTCGCTAAATGACCAACTCATTCATCAACTGACCTATAAAGAGAATGCAGGCGAAATTGCCGGGATGCGTTTCCTTTTTACCGGCAGTGGCGCGGTGGACGATGTACGTTTGTTTGATGAAAAGGGCATTAAGGTTTTTGAAGAACGATTTGACTAGAAGTTTTGACTCGATGATTTTGAGTGTGTACATCTTGTTGTTTATTTCAGAAATTGCATTCGCTCCTGCTTAAATTGTTTTCGGTAGAAGGAAGTGGCGAGGATGTAGAATCTGTATTTATTTTGCCGTCTATTCCGATCGGGTTTCGCTTTTTACTAAAAAACATCAAGTTTTCGTCGGAACCCTCCGGGGCTTAAAAAGTCCAAACAAATACGTTCAAAAATAATTCTACAGCTTATTGGGACGCATGTCATTTTTATGGCATGTGTCTTTTTTTTATATGACTGAACATAAATATGACTAAGTGCGTTACGGTTTTGAAGTTTGTCTAATAGCTATCATTTCAAAAAATAAGCAAGATTGCGCCTTTGTTTTTGCTTGTGAAAAAAATTATATTTGGCCTTTGCCAATCTAACAATTTATCCATTCTCTAAGCCTGTATATTCTGTTTTTAAACACCTAAAACTACTTAAAGAGATAATGGTCATTGTCGGCTATGCCGACGATATCGCACACTATATTTCTTAATTTATGAAAACATGTTTAAAGTTTTCTGATCTGAAATTATAATCCATCATGGATTGATATCCAGTTCGCATGTCTTGAAACATGTTCTAAAATCGATTGTCATATGAAAAAGATTTATTTACTATTTCTAATCTTTTCAACGATTTTACCTTTTGCCAAGGGCCAGTTGCCACAAGATTGTTGTACGGCAATTAGGCTGCAATCGGCGGCTGTGTTTTCCGGAGTTACCGCTGGCTTTAACAAACCGGACGAGGTAACGGGCTGTTCATGCCTGGCGGAAGACGAGCACAATTCCTATTGGGTTCAATTTGATGCGACAGCTGACTTTAAACTTTCTTTTATCATAGAGTCGGAGAGTGGAGACGGGGATTATGATTTTGCTTTGTTTCAGGGGGCGTGCCCCTGTGGTTCGGGTGATTTGGGCCTTGCCCTTGCCTGCGACTTCTCCACAGATCCCAATGCTCCCCCGAATGGGCCAACCGGTATGGGCGACCCCGCTGAATTTGGTTATCCAGGGGCTTCCCAGTTTCAGCCAAGTATCAACTTGTTCGAAGGGGAATCATATATCCTCTTGATTGATAGCAAAGGTTCCTCGGATAGCTTCCGGTTTACGTTTGGTAATGGTGCCCAAGTTGGTCAAGTACCCGACCCTGGGCCGATGCCATTGGATGGGCCAACGGTACTTTGTCCCGAAGGCACGGGGACGTACTCGGTACCCGTTGGCAATTTCGGACAGTTGTTCCGTTGGACGATTTCTCCCAATAACGGGCCTCCGATCAACGTCACCTCCAATAGCCTTGATTTCACTTTTGACAACCCCGGCACATATGAGCTTTGTGCTGCTTTTGTAGTCGACGAATGCTTTTTATCCGATCCGACATGTGTTACGGTAGAAGTTGCGCCAATCCCCGCCAGCTTTGTGGCGGACATATTTTGCCCTCCGGGACCATACATTGCACCTACTGGAGAAGAATTTTTTGGTGCTGGTGTGTACGAGCTGATGCTGGAATCGGCCGCCGGCTGCGATAGTACTGTGATCCTGACGCTGGAGCAGGGCAGAACCGATCTGGATGTCAGGGCGGAGACGGTGTGCGAGGGAGATTGCTTCGAATTCGAAGGAGAGTTAGTTTGTGCGGAAGGTGTCTATGAGAGAATCTACACCAATGCCCTGGGGTGCGATAGCATCATTTCCTTAAATTTAATAAAAGTACCGTTGGAAATAGAAGTGTCTGGCGAGGATACGCTCAACTGCAATCTTACCAATTTGACATTAAACGCTGGCCAGACACTTGCCGGGGGCGAAACCTCCTTCCTTTGGAAAGACGAAGAAGGGGACACGCTTGTGACCGATTCTATGCTGTTCGTGAATGGCCCCGGTATTTATACGATTCAAGTGACGACCATTGTGGACAATGATACTTGTGTAGATACAAGAAATGTTGAAATCATGGAGGATTCGGAACCGCCCGCAGAAGTATTTGCCAATGGAGGTAATTTATTTTGCAATCAAAACGCTGTCGTATTACAGAGCGGGACCACGTCAGATAGTGTTGCCTATGCCTGGACGGGGCCGAACGGTTTTGCTACCACCGAACAGAATCCAACTGTTTTTACCCCTGGTAATTATGATTTAACAGTTACTAATTTGCTCAATGGCTGTACGGAAACTGCGGTCGCTATTGTTGGAGGTGTGGTGCTGCCAACTGCAGTAGCCAATGCGGACCAGTTGCTGAATTGTAATTCAACCTCCGTCTTTCTCAACGGTACCGGCTCTTCTTTTGGTCCTGAATTTAGTTATGCGTGGACCACAAATAATGGTATCATCGCTTCCGGAGAAGCCACCCTCAACCCAACTGTCAGTGCAGTCGGTCTCTATGTCCTGACCGTTACCAATAACGTCACTGGTTGCACAGAAACCGCCGAGGTGGAAGTATTTGCCTCTCCAGAGGTGATGGCGGATATCAGCACTCAATCGGATGTCCTTTGTTTTGGAGAAAATAATGGTGCTGCTACTGCGCAAGGCAGTGGTGGAGACGGAAGTTTCTCATATGCCTGGTCTAATGGATCGAGTGGAACCTCAGTGAATAATTTGAACGCCGGCAATTATGTGGTGACTGTTACTGATGGGTTTGGATGTACGGCCACTACCAACGTTGTGATCGCACAGCCAGCTGTGCTGGAAGCCAATGCGACCTCTACCGCACAAACCATGCAAGGGGTGAATGACGGTACCGCAGCAGCCAGTCCAAGTGGCGGAACTCCCGACTATACCTACCTGTGGAACAACGGATTGACGACATCCACCATTGACGGCTTAGCTCCCGACAACTATACGGTTACCGTGACCGATGCTAATGGGTGTACATCCGTTGAGACCGTGACGGTCAATCCCATCGAATGTTTTGTAGAGGCAAGCATTTCGCAAGTAAACGTGAGTTGCAATGGCGCGGCGGATGGATCGGCTACCGCCAACCTGCTCAATGCTACTGAACCAGTCACGTTTATTTGGTCAAATGATGAAACGACCCAGACCGTCGACGGGCTTGTACCAGGTAGCTATGATGTGACCGCCACTGATGTCAATGGCTGTGAAGTAGTAGCTTCGGTTACCATCATCGAACCGGCTGCGCTGAATGTAAATGCGACATCTACTGATCAAATGATCGCCGGGTTAAACGACGGCACCGCCACCGCCACCCCAACCGGCGGTACAGGTTCATATATGTACGAATGGAGCAATGGCGAAACCACGGCAACCATAACCGACCTTGCCCCTGATAACTATACTGTTACGGTAACTGATGGCAATAACTGTACGGCAACACAGACTGTCACAGTGAGTGAAGTTGAATGTGTGATCGCTCTTGATATCGAATTCAACAATATTTCCTGTAATGGTTTGGCCGATGGCCAGGCATCTGCTTTGCCTTCCGGAGGGCTGGCCCCTTTTGATTTTACATGGTCAAATGGAGACTCAACTGCGGTTATCGGAAACCTCCCGCCAGGCACTTACAGCGTGACCGTAGTGGATGCAGGCGATTGCCCAATCGCCGGGCAGGTGATGATTGCGGAACCAGATGAACTTGTGTTGAGCCCTGCAAATGTTTCACCGGCAGGTTGCGGTAGTGACAATGGGACGGCTACTGTTGAAGCAGAAGGTGGTACACCTGATTATTTATACGAATGGTCAAATGGGGCAATGACGGCCACGGTCGAAAATTTAGCGGCAGGTAGTTATACCGTTTCGGTTACGGATAACAATAATTGCTTGTCAACACTGGACGTGGAAATAACTACCGACAGCACACTGGATGTGGAATTGCCGGTCGTGGTTGCGGAAGATATTACGGTAGAGCTGGATGCGGATGGATTGGCTTCCATTTCCGTCGCAGACGTAGATGGCGGCAGTTTTGACAATTGTGAAATTGCTACTATGTCCCTGGATGTTACCAGTTTCGATTGCAGTCAATTGGGGGCAAACTCGGTAACCCTTTCAGTCATTGATCTGGCGGGGAACTCCAACTCTGCTACGGCTACAGTTACAGTCGTAGACAATTCCCCACCTGTTTTGGATGAATGTCCATCCAACCTCGCATTACCCTTCTGCGATCCGGTAGCCAACTTTGATATTTCTGCTAGCGACAACTGCCCTGGCGGCCTCATGACAGAACAAATGAGCGGTCTTCCAAGTGGATCTACTTTTCCAGTAGGGGAAACCACCATGCAATCATTTACCATCAGTGACGCCAATGGCAATACGGTTTTGTGTGAATTTGAAATTACGGTTGCAGACAACATTTCCGATAATGCATCTGTATCGGATGTTTCTTGCTTTGGTGATGCCGATGGTATCATCGCGACCGGTGCCAGTGGCGGTACGCCTGGTTACACCTATCTCTGGAGCAACGACAGTACGGGTGTGTCCATCGTCGATTTGGGACCAGGGATGTATTCGTTGACAATTACAGATGATGCGGGTTGTGAATCTGTGTATGAATATGAAGTGGAAGAGCCAGCAGAACTGGTAACGACGTTAGTCAATATCATCAATGAGGTAGGAGACAACGAGGATGGCGCTGTTCAGGTAGACGTCACCGGCGGGGTGATGCCATATGAATACAGCTGGGTTGATAGTACTAACACGGAGGTAGGCACAGAGGAAGACATAGACAGCCTGGCGGCAGGCACATACCAGCTATTTGTAACGGATGCCAATGGCTGTGTCGTTTCCAGTGCGTATACCATCCAAAATATCACTTCGACCAATGATCCGGCACTGAATGCTTTGATCAGGATTTATCCAAATCCTACCCGCAACTGGTTGATCGTTGAATTTAATGATCTGCCCATTACCGAAATAGACCTGACCCTCCACGATGTAGTCGGTAAGGCTGTGTTGCAAAAATCAAGAGCAGCGGTGATCGGTGGTGAGTATTTGGTTGATATGGATGACTTGCCTGGCGGCATCTATTTATTGAAACTGAAGATCGGGGAAAGTGTGGTGACCAAACGGGTCGTTAGAGTGGATTAGCTTTAAATTCCCGGTTTACGATTCGGGATTTTAGCTTCGCTTAAGTTGATTGTTGATTGCCAGTTGTTATAAAAAAACAATTGGCAATCAACACAATTCTATCATTTCTTCAACATCTTGACAGCCACCTGATGATCTTCTCCAGCTAGCTGTACGATGTAGAGTCCAGGCGTCAAATTACCAACAGAGAGGCTGGTTACCTGCTGTCCACTTTGCAGTGAGATGGAATTAGTCGTGGTGACCACTCTGCCCACCACGTCCAGTATCCTTACCTCGAAATCACCGGTGATACGGCTATTGATGTCTAAGTTTAATGTCTCTTTCACGGGGTTAGGAAAAATGTCGAAATCGGCAATATCACCATTTGCACCGGAAATGCTGTTGACTGGTGATTCGCTAATGACCAGCGAAGTGTTGGCAGTGCCATCTCCCGTTGAGGTGCCATTGTTGTTGGCAGCAATACCCGCAGCATAGAATGTAACGTCCCCGGTACCCAATTCCGGAGCGGTCCATTCCGATTCAAATGTATTATTTTGGGAGGAATTACTGTGCTCCAAGTACTCCCGGGTGCCTACCGAGACTGCTTGTTGGCCGCTGCCTATGTCACTCCATGTACCAGCCTGGCTTTCGGAATCGTCGAGTGGTACCGCTTGAAAGCCGTAACTGGACGGGGTACCGTCTCCGGCAACGATACTTACCCGAACGGTGTAAGCTTTGCCAGGTATGTACTCTGTCACTTCATCAGAGCCATCGAGCAGTTGGATGGAAGCAGTTGGTGAAAAGTCACCTTGGAAGTGACACCCGACATTGCCACAGGTGCCGTCTGATCCAACGCTGCCAGGAGCACCGGTTACTCCAAAGCCAAGTACACCAGCCGGGCCGGCAGAGCGGCTCTGTAAGCCGACATAGAGTAATGCGAGGATAAATAGTTTGTAAACGTTCCTTAATTTCATAAGCTAATTTTTGTTTGTGAAAAATCAATGAGGTGAATTCAGAAATGGCCTTTTAGGATAAGCAATCTCACGTGCTTAGACTTTTCATTTGTAAAAAGATTAATTCGTGACATTCCCTATACAAGAAATAAGTCGGTTAAATGTTCAGGGCAACCGGGTGGAAAACCCAGGTATGTGTTTGTGAAAATATTTTATTGAAAAAGGCCATTGCTCTGTCTGTCTTGGTACAGATACAGAGAGGAAAGGGAAAAGGCTGCTTGTATAAATAAAAAAACCACCGGATGTACTTTAACATCCGGTGGTTTCTTCTTCGAAGGACTTTGTTGCTTTTTACCGCCTGCCTATTGAAAGGCATCCATTAACGGCCCCGCTATTTTTTATTACTTGCTTGTGTCGTTGGCTGGCAGCAGCGAATTGCCATTTTCAATCGGACACCTGTTAAAACGGGTTAAACTTAGGTCGCCATCGGTTCGGAGATGCCGCAAAGTATTTTGGTCATACTTCGCGGATTAATTGTATGGTGGACTGGTCATAGTTAAAAAATTTTAGTAGCAGTTGTTTTCAAGCGGTTTACTTGACTTTTGTAATCCCCTGTTTAGGACGGTTGGTATAAGTGAAGTGATGAGGATTTATATGTAGCCGCCCTTGTGTTCCAGTCTTCCGCATTAAGGAGGTTCATTGAAGCAAAGGAAAATCAGAATGTTGAGAAAAAACCAGATAAAAGCTATGCAGCTGAGGGTAGAATACCTGTGAACATGAAAGGACTCCAAGGGTTCCTGCAGCTTTTATCTAAAGGAAAATGGAAAGACTTTTTGAACAAAACACACATTCAATGAACTGGGAAAACTGCCGCTCTGGTGACTGCTGTTTAAATTTTTATTTACGTCACAATTTTACATTTTTATTCCGAGATATTCAAAAATATCGATCTATAATTTTACAAAATTTTAACATAAAGAAATATAATTTTGGGTGCCGTTTCTATGAAAAATCCTCAAAATCAATCATTTCAACTGCTCTGATTGAACTGAAGCTTTATCTGGTTTTTGGACTTTCTCCAATAGGCATTTGCGAAAACGGAACGACCAGTAACTTTCTTTTTTTACTTTTGAAAAAATAAAAGACAACGATGCAGTTCACCTCCGTCCTGGCAAAATTTGATTCCCCGTTGTGGGGCTTCCATGTAAAAGTGCCGGAAAACGTTATGGCTTGCTTTTTAAAAGAAAACCACAAAAGGGTTGTTTGTACCTTGAATGGCGCAGTCACTTTTCAGGCGGCACTTATGCCCAACCGCAACGGATATCATTTTATCAATATCAATAAGCAAACAAGGGATAAACTTAAATTGAAAATCGGTACCGAGGTCCATGTCGAACTGAAAAAAGACGAGAGCAAATATGGACTGCCGCTACCGGAAGAAATGGAGGTGCTCTTGCAGCAAGACCCCGAAGGAGATGAACTCTTCCATGCACTCACGCCAGGCAAACAACGCAGCTTGCTTTACATCATAGGAAAACCAAAACGTTCGGAGACCCGGCTCAAAAAAGCGGTCGTCATTATGGAGCACTTGAAGGTAAACAAGGGCAAAATTGATTTCAGAAGATTGAACGAAGACATGAAGGAAGCGAACAAAATATGAATGGGAGGGGTCAGGAGTCAGGTTTCAGGGGTCAGGAATCAAGCAAGCTGACCCCTGAAACCTGACCCCTGAAACCTGAAACCTGAAACCTGACTCCTAACAAATGCTAATCAAAACACGAGGCATCGTACTGAAGACCAAGAAATACTCCGAGACGAGTATCATTGCCGACATCTACACGGAGGAAAAGGGCTTACGGTCGTACATCATCAGTGGGGTACGTTCCAAGCGGTCGCGGGTGAGTGCCGGGTTGTTGCAGATCATGACCCCTGTTGAAATAGTTGCGTATCATCGAGAAGGAAAAAGCCTGACCAGACTGAAAGAAATCAAGCCTTACTACGTTTTTCAATCTATCCCCTTTGAAGTGGCCCGTAGCGCAGTCGGGATGTTCATGGTCGAAATCGCACAAAAGGCGATTCATGCGGAAGAATCCCAACCATTGCTTTTTGAGTTCCTGTTGGAAAATTTCGTTCACCTGGACGAAACACCGCATTCATTTGCCAACCTGCATTTACATTATATGGCCAACCTGACGGAGCACCTGGGTTTCTTGCCGAGTGATGTATACACGGAAGAAACACCTGTTTTTGATTTGAAGGAGGGCGGGTTTATGCCCTTTAATCCAGCTCATCCACACTGGTTGCGCCCTGAGTTGGGAGCAAAACTGAGCCAGTTGTTGCAGCTTCCGAAAGAACAAAGCCACACTGTCCTGTTCAGCCGGGAAGAACGTAAATCACTGCTACGCTCCCTGATTGATTATTACAGGCTGCACATCGAGCATTTTCCGGTTATTCATTCGTTTGAAATTTTGGAAGAGGTGCTTGGGTAGAAAACAGCACAAGGAAAGAAAAAAGGACAAAGTAAAAAGGAGCGAAAGATACTTTGTCCTTCGGGTGAAAGGAAATCAGGAGGAGGGGGTGTTGTCTTTTTGTGGTCTGCTTTGCCGGTCGTTGTTTCGGCTCTGGTTGCCCGACCTGCTTTGATTCCGGCTGCGACTGTTTCTTCCGCCACTGCCAGAACGGCGTCCACCTCCCTGTCTTCCTCCGCGGCCTCTGCCTCCTCCGCCAGAACGGCGGTCGTTGCCTCTTCCCCTTCCTCTGCCGCCGCTGCTTCTTCCCCGGCCGCCGCCTTCTCCGATTGCAGTAAAGCCTTCCGGCAATTGCAGCCTTCTCACTTTCATTTCCATTAAATGCTCAATCCGGGAAAATTTGCGCTGGCCGTCGCGGCTAACCAAGGTAATGGCGACGCCTGTTTCGTCGGCCCGTGCCGTCCGTCCGATGCGGTGCACATAATCTTCAGGGTCGTTGGGGACGTCAAAATTGATGACCACTTCGATGCCTTTGATGTCGATGCCCCGGGACAGCACATCCGTAGCCACGAGAATGGACACTGAACCACCTTTGAATTTCATCAAAGTGTCTTCTCTTTCTTTCTGGTCGAGGTCGGAGCTGATGGCGGCCGCATCGAAACCTTTATTTTTCAGATGGGAGGTAAGGTCCTTGACGGCTCTTCTCGTCCCCGCAAAAATCAGTACCCGCTGTGCCCGGTCTTTTTGGTTGCGCAGTATGTGTTCGATCAGTTTGTTTTTCTCGTTTTCCTGTACCATATAAACCCCCTGCAAGATGCCTTCTGCTGGTTTTGAAATGGCGATGCTGACCTCTGCAGGATTTTTCAGGATGCTTTTTGAAAACTTCCTGATTTCTTTGGGCATGGTCGCCGAGAACATTAGGTTTTGGCGATTGCGGGGCAACTTGTTGACAATGGTCATGATGTCCTGAATGAAACCCATATCGAGCATCCGGTCAGCTTCGTCGAGTACGAGGTGGCGCAAGCTGTCGAGCTTGACGTAGCCCAACTGCAAGTGGGCCAGCAAGCGGCCCGGGGTAGCAACAATAATATCGGCTCCTCTTTTGAGGGCCCGCATTTCCATTTCCATGGAGTGGCCGTCCCGTCCCCCGTAGATGGCGATAGAACTGACCGGTGTGAAATAAGAGAACCCTTCCAACTGCCGGTCGACCTGTATGGCCAGTTCACGCGTAGGTTCCAATATGATGGTGTCGACCCCTTCAATGGGGTCAGCCGTTACTCGGTTGATGATAGGTAGGAGGAAAGCAGCGGTTTTGCCAGTACCAGTTTGTGCACAGGCGAGGATATCTTGCCCTTCCATAATGGGAGGGATGGCTTGTTGCTGAACAGGCGTTGCCGTTTCAAAACCCATAGCGTTCAGGCCGTCGAGGACCTGTGGGTCAAAATCAAATTCTTCGAAAGTCAAATTTTATGTGTTTGATTAAATCCAGTCCGGCAGAGGTACCAAGTAAAAAGTAAGAAGGCAAAAGTGAAAAGTTGAAGGGCTTCATTTTTTTGGTTTCTATTTTTCAACTTGTTTCCCGGTGTTGAAAATGTATGGTAAAAATAATTGCCGGTTAAATTCAAAAGTTATTTCAAGCCGCAAAGTTCATTTTTCTTGCCAATAAAACAAATTGGTCTTGGAAATATAGTCTTTTAAAGCGTTTTTGCTTTTCTGAGGCATGATTAGAAACAACGTTAGAAAATAAAACTTTGGTCTATTTTAAAAATAAAAACGGCAGGATCTCCATTGGAGATCCTGCCGTTTTTATTTACAGTGGAGACTTCTGGATTTTTAGCCCGGTGTCAACAGGCAGCCAGAGTAGGCGGTTTTTTTTGTTTTGATTTTAGATGATAAAATAAAGATTACGCAGGGCTCCTGATGAGCTTTTTTTGAAAGATTGGCAACGGGTGCGGTCTCCATTTTTCAAAAAAAAAATGCCAACCCGTGCAGCGAATCCCACGTTTGTCCGATTTAGAAGGCGCACGAGAAAACAGGCCTGTTTTTGAAAAAGCAATTAAAAATTACCATAAAAGCTAATGGCTGAAGGCTGAAGGCCCAAGGCCAAATAAAAATCTTTTAACAATGAAAAAATTAGGAATCTTTTGCCTCTTCTTCATCATTGCGCTCTCTGCCTGTCGAGACAACATCGACGAAGTTGGTACCAAAGAAGTACCTTTTGAGCCACCCATCGTCAACTGGGACCCACAGACCCGGCCAGTCAACGGTTCGGTCACCGGGTTTGTAGTGGACGAAGCGGGCGTGCCAGTGATCGGTGCCGCTGCCAGGATGGGCAACCTTTCCACCACCACTGACGAATACGGTCATTTCTTTTTCAAAGATGTTGAGCTGAATGCGCTCGGGACCGTCGTCAACATTGAAAAAGCAGGCTACTTCAATGGCTCCCGCCGCTTCTTTGCGGTAGCCAATCAAACCAACCGGGTAAAAATCGAAATGATCGCCAAGTCATTTGATTATTCTTTTGATGCATCGGCCGGAGGTGAGGTACAAACGACCGATGGCGCATCTATTGTCTTTTCGCCCAACAGCATTAAAAAGGCCGATGGCACCATCTATAATGGTAACGTAAGAGTGGCTGCCAAATGGCTCGACCCGTCTGATATCCAAACCATGGACCGGATGCCCGGCAACCTGCAAGGTGTCAACTTCGAATCCAATGAAGTCGCTCTGCAAACCTATGGCATGATGGCCGTGGAGCTGGAAAGTGATGCCGGCGAAGCATTGAATATTTCCGAAAACAACACCGCTACGCTGAGCATGCCGGTACCGGTAGCATTGCAGGCCAGTGCGCCTGCTGAAATTCCGTTGTGGTCGTTCAACGAAGAACATGGCATCTGGGTAGAAGAATCGGTTGCAGCGCTTTCCGGAGGTGTCTACACTGGGGAAGTTTCCCATTTCTCTTTTTGGAACTGTGACTATCCTGGCGAACTGGTTGAATTTACGGCTACCATAGTGGACGAAAGCGGTGGCGGCCTTGGAAATTACCGGGTGACCATTTCTGTCAATACAAATGGTGGCAACGTTAGTGCGGGTAGCGGCTATTCTTGCCCTGATGGTTCAATTGCTGGTCTGATTCCGGCAAATTTGGAATTAACGATCACCGTTTACGGTATTTGTGAGCAGGTTATTTATGAAGCCATCATCGGCCCATTCAGCGATGATGTCGACTTGGGTGCAATTGAGGTAGGTGCTGGTGCCTTGAATCAGACAACCGTTTCCGGCGAATTGCGTGACTGTGACAACGAACTCGTAGATAATGGGCTGGTCATTTTTGAATTCGATGGCCGCACTGTTTTTGAATATGTAACAAATGGGGCTTTTGATATTACGATCGGGACTTGTGATAACTCTTCTGACGTCGCTGTAACCGGTGTCAATATGGATGATTTGCTACAGAGTGACCCAATCATCGTACCGGCGACCGGCGTACATGATGTCGGAGTTATATCAGCCTGCGATGTGGATTTACAAAACTTTATCAACATAACGGTAGATGATGGTTCTAATCCTATTTCGGCTACATATGCCCCGGCAACGGCATCATCAGATTCTACATTTACTGGAATATTTGGGACTTCTTTCTCTTTCTTCGATTCTAACCAGCCAAATGGTGATGTCAGTATTTTCTTCCGAATTTTAGGAGAATCAGCAGGAGATTACAGCGGGCCAAACAGCAACTGGGTTGAATTGATTTCTGATTTAAATAAGAATATTGACCTACAGGGCGGTTCTTTCGATTCATTCATCATTAGTGATTATGGAGCGGTTGGAGAACCGATCATCGGAACATTCGAATGGTCAACGACCAATAATGGCGTACAGCCTCCGGCAGCCGTAACCGTCACTGGAGATTTCAATATCATTCGACAATAACCGCACAGCTTTCTCTAAATGAAGGCAGGTGGCCGGTCAATTGATTGGCCACTTGCTCTAACCAATTTATCATCCATCTGAATTTGCTGACCGATTTTTTTTAGGAAAATCAAAAAAAAATACCAACCCGTGCAGCGAAACCTTCGTTTCTCCGATTTAGTAGGCGCATGAGAAAACAGGCCTGTTTTTGAAAAAGCAATTTAGACATAAACAAAAAAGCTAATGGCCAATCGCTGACAGCCAAAAACTGAAAGCCCACGGCCAAAACAAAAACCTTTTAACAATGAAAAAATTAGGATTCTTTTGCCTCCTGTTCATCTTGGCGCTCACTGCCTGTCGAGACAACATCGACGAAGTTGGTACCACGGAAGTGCCTTTCGAACCGCCCATCGTCAACTGGGACCCTCAGACCCGGCCAGTCGATGGTTCTGTTACCGGGTTTGTAGTGGACGAGGCAGGTGTGCCGGTGGCGGGCGCTGTTGCCAAGATGGGCACTCTTTCCACTACTACCGATGAATATGGTCATTTCTTTTTCAATGACGTTGTGCTAAATGCACGTGGAACGGTCATCAACATTGAAAAAACAGGTTACTTCGATGGCTCCCGCCGCTTCTCTGCGGTTGCAGACCAAACCAACCGGGTGAAAATCGAATTGATCACCAAATCGTTCGATTATGCTTTCGATGCTTCCGCCGGAGGTGAGGTACAGACCACCGATGGCGCTTCTATCACCTTTTCCCCCAATAGCATAAAAAAGGCCGATGGCACCATTTACAATGGTAATGTGAGAGTAGCTGCCAAATGGCTCGATCCATCTGATGTACAAACCCTGGACCGGATGCCCGGCAACCTGCAAGGTGTCGACCTCGAATCCAATGAAGTCGCTCTGCAGACCTATGGCATGATGGCCGTAGAGCTGGAAAGTGATGCCGGTGAGGCATTGAATATTTCTGAAAACAATACCGCTACACTGAGTATGCCGGTACCAACAGGGCTACAGGGCAGCGCGCCTGCTGAAATTCCATTATGGTCATTCAACGAAGAATATGGCGTTTGGGTGGAAGAGTCAGTGGCAACACTTTCCGGAGGTGTCTATACCGGAGAAGTTTCCCATTTCTCTTTTTGGAACTGTGACTATCCTGGCGAACTGATTGAATTTACGGCTACCATAGTGGACGAAAGCGGCGACGGCCTTGGAAATTACCGGGTGACCATTTCTGTCAATACAGGTAATGGCAATGTTGCTGCTGCCGGTGGCTATTCTTGCCCTGATGGTTCAGTTGCTGGTCTGATTCCGGCAAATTTGGAATTAACGATCACTGTTTACGGTATTTGCGGCCAGGTAATTTACGAAGCAGTCATTGGGCCATTCAACGATGATGTTGATTTGGGCTCGCTTGGAGTTGGTGCAGGAGCCTTGAACCAGACAACCGTTTCCGGTGAATTGCGTGACTGTGATAACGAACTCGTGGAAAATGGACTGGTCATTTTTGAGTTTGATAATCGTTCCGTGTTCGAGTATGTCACAAACGGAGTCTTCGATTTTACGATTGGTACTTGTGATAATTCTACCGACGTTTCTGTAACAGGTGTCGACATGGATGATTTGGTTCAGAGTGATCCGATCACTGTAGCGGCAAATGGCGTACATGGTATCGGGATTGTATCTGTATGTGGTGTACAATTACAAAACTATATCACGATGACGGTAGATGACGGTACCAATGCCCAAACAGTTGTGTATGCCCCAGTAGTAGCCTATTCGGATTCAACGGCAACGGGAGGGTTTGGAACATCATTCTACTTCTACGACAACAACCAACCAAACGGCGGAGCAAATATTTTCTTCCAGGCACTGGGGGATACCGCAGGAGATTACAGCGGGCCAAGCGGCAACTTTGTTGAGGTGATTTCTGATTCTAACAATAATTTTGAATTCCAGGGAGGTTCTTTTGATTCGTTCATCATTAGTGAATATGGAGGGTTTGGACAGCCGATCATCGGTACATTTGAATGGTCAACGACCAATTATGGCGTACAGCCTCCGGCCGCGGTAACCATAACTGGAGGTTTTAATGTCATCAGGCAATAACCCGCACAGCTTTGTCTATATCAAGGCAGGTGGCCACGCAATTTGCTCGGCCACCTGCCCCAAACAATTATAACCCAGCTAAATTTGCTGACCGAAAAAAAACTCATACACGACTGCCAACGAGGCGAGAAACAGGCCCAGTACCTTTTGGTAAAACGGTATTCGGGCATGCTGTTGTCGGTGTGCCGACGATATGCGCGGGACGAAGCGATGGCGAAGGATGTATTGCAGGAAACGCTCATCCGGATTTTCCAGAACATCGAAAAGTACGAACATACCGGGTCCTTTGAAGCCTGGATGCGGCGGATCGCGGTGCGCCGTTCGTTACAGTGGCTGGAAAAAAGCAGCTTCCAAAACGAACTGCAACCCGTGGAATTGCCCGACGCTGACTTTGTTGAGCCGGCTATTTACGGCCGTTTGGGAGCTGAGGAAATCATGTCCTTGCTGCAAGAACTGCCAGAAGGGTTCCGTACCGTGTTCAATTTAAATGTGGTAGAAGGGTATGCCCATGCAGAAATAGCAGAACTCCTGAACATCACCGAGAGTACTTCCCGTTCCCAATTGGCGCGGGCCCGTAAAATCTTGAAAGAAAAATTATTGCAATTAAAAAAAACAAGCCGTTATGAAGTGGCCATTGTTCAAAAATAAAATAAAAGACGAATTGTCTGCCCACCGTTCGGAAGTGGATGTGGATGCACTTTGGTCCGCCATCGAACCGCAGGTAGATGCTTTGAATCGTACGAAGCGTAAAAAACGTCGTGGATTAATTTGGCTGCTTTTTGCCGGTGTCTTACTGGCGGGTAGTACGGCTGGTTATTTCTTTTTAGGAAATTCTAAGACGCATAAAAATGTTGTTGTAGAAAATAATTTTGATCAAAATAAACATGCATTAAATGATCAACAAATAGCTATTGAAAAACCGGAAAAAATAGATACTGCGATTAATTATGAAATTAATAAGGCCGGGAATGAAAAGGGAGGAGCAGAAGGTTTTAAAAATAATAAATCACTTTTATCTTCCGTCAATTCAGATAACTTTGCTTTAT
>JBCBRY010000119.1:0-28567 GCA_039819485.1 Bacteroidota bacterium
TATCGCTGAAAAAATATCAACCAGCTCTCCTCAAAAGACTGGATTTGCGGCCAACAAGGAGTTTTCAAACAACTTCACTCACATAAATTCAACAACTCATTTATTGCCGCCTCTATTTTTTTTTCGGTGAAATAATTATTTTTTACTCCTTTTTTATTTAGTGCTTCTATTATTCCTTTTTCCAAATTTATTTCTTCTTGTTTTTGAAAACAAAAAAAATCATTTTCTGATAAATGCTCACAGAGATATTCCTGTTCCGTTTGTCCAGGCGTAGGAATTAACAAAGCAGGTTTATTTAATTTAATTAAATCCATGATGGAACTGTAACCACTCCTACCGATATAAACATCACTCGCAAGAATCGCCTTGTTTAATTCTTCACTGGTTAAAAAAGATTTAATTTCAATATTTTTTTCCATTAAAAAATGTTCTTCTTTTTCCGTTTTACCAAGAACGATTAAAAAATTATGAGCCGTTTCTTTTGCCTGCCCAATAATTATTTTTTCTAAATTGCTGCGCTGTGGCTCAGGTCCTGAAAGCACAGCTATAGCCTTGTATCTATTAGGCACTTTCTTTTTTTTCATCCTCGAAAGCCCTCCAATATAAGTCTTCTTTTTTATTAAAAACCCGTGCGATAAACAGCCAGATAAATTTGGCAATCCCTCTACATCTGGAATCCAGCACCTATCATATTTCCCTAAAAAGAAATAATTTATTCTGCGGGCGACGAATTGAAAAAGTTTATTTGGCAGTCTTAAATCAATTTGATGGGTGACGAATACAGACGGGATTTTTTTTGAGAAACATCCCAGCCGATTATCAGAGACAATCGCATTAATATCATTTTCTTTTATTATTTTTTTTATAAGAAAAAATTCATTGAAAATAGCATTTAATAATTTCGGAGCAACCGTCATCATATTCAAAACCATATTACTTGATCGGTATTTCACACCATAACCAGGCAGCTCAAAAAATGGAAGGCTGGGAAATTCTTTTTTTAACAACTCCAGTGCCCGACCGTCGGACGCGATATAGACCTTGACACCTGCCTCCAATAATTTATTAATAATCGGTACGCACCTGCTGGCATGGCCCAGGCCCCAGTTAAGCGGTGCGACAAGTATTTTTTTTGGAGGGTGCAATATTTTTTAACTAAGTTTGTCAATGTTTAAAAAGGATCTTCATGCATAAATATTGCTCAATATATACCGTTTTTTTTATTCTAATAGTTGTCTTACTATTTGCCGGTTGCCGGGCGACGGACTGCGGATGCCCTTAAAATAAAAAGGGCGATCAAAATTTGTTGATCGCCCTTTTTATTTCCTTCAGTTCAGTCGAATCTCATCATCGGTATCGTTGTAGAACTTGAAGCTATTGATCTGAAAATTACTATCTGGTCTGATCCTGACCCATTTATAATACTCTTTGTACCATAACATTTGCTTGCTCGGAAATCCTTTTTTCAAATAAGACTCAACAAAAGGATGCACTTTTAAAACAAGTTTTGATTTGGTCCCTGATTGAATAATAAATTTCAAATCCCTATCGATTTCGTCCGTAACTAACAACGTTGGATTTACTTTTCCGGACCCCTTGCATGCAGGGCACACTTCTGCTGTATTTATTTTCACTTCTGGCCGCACTCTTTGGCGGGTGATCTGCATCAGTCCAAATTTACTCAATGGCAAAATCGTGTGCTGTGCCCGGTCTTTTTTCATGGCCGCTCTCATGGCGCGGAATAGTTCCTTCTTATGTTCCAGGTTGCGCATATCTATAAAGTCAATAATAATCAGCCCCCCGATATCCCGCAACCGAAGTTGCCTTGCAATTTCCTCGGCCGATTCAAGATTGACATGCAGCACGGCTTCCTCCTGGTTTTTGCTCGACATTTTATGGCCACTGTTTACATCTATGACGTGCATGGCCTCGGTCGATTCAATGACAATGTAGGCGCCGCTCCCCATCGTGGCTGTTTTACCAAAAGAGGACTTGATTTGGCGTGCGACGCCAAAGGCATCAAAAATGGGCTTTCCCTTGCTGTAATTCGAAACAATGTTGACTTTGTCAGGCGCAATATTGCCCAAAAACTGGCGGATGTTTCCGTATAGCTGTTTGTCATTGACAACGATCTTATTGAAAGAGTCGTTGAGGATATCGCGTAAAATACTGCTGGTCTTATCTAATTCACTCAGCAGCTTTGTAGGAGGCCGACTCCCTTTGAGTTGGCTGAATATGTCCTCCCATTTTCCGATCATCAAAGCCAGTTCCTCGTGCAAATCCTGTACTTTTTTACCTTCGGCGGCCGTACGGACGATGATCCCAAAGTTTTTGGGCTTGATGCTTTCCATCAGGGATTTCAGTCTTTTCCTTTCTTCGGCATTCCCTATTTTTTTTGAGACAGCCACTACATCATTGAACGGCGTCAAAACCAAAAAGCGGCCGGGAATGGTAATTTCACAACTCAACCTGGGACCTTTAGTGGAAATGGGTTCTTTGAGTATTTGCACCAAAATGGGCTGCCGTTTCGTCAGTACTTGATCGATTTTACCAGTCTTGATGATTTCGGGTTCGATCTTGAAGTTATCCAACTTAAAATTGGTCAGACTCCCGGAAGCAGAACTGTTGGTAAATTTGATGAGCGACCTGAGCTTTGGCCCCAAGTCAGTGTAGTGAAGGAAAGCCTCTTTTTTGTGGCCAATATCAATAAAAGCCGCGTTGAGGCCCGGCATCAACTTGATAACCCTTCCTAAAAAAATATCTCCTACCAAAAAATTATTATTCGTTCTCTGATGGTGTAATTCCACCAGCTTTCCTTGCTCCAAAAGAGCAATCTCTACCTCGGTAGGTGCAGAATTGATAATTAATTCTTTATCCACGATGTTGCGTATTTATGAACACAAGCGGTGCCCGTATTGACAACGCATTACGAAAAAACCTATACCGGCTCAACGGCGAGGTAAGGCTATAACTGGAAGGATAAAAAAGTAAGGTAGGCCAGTTGAAATGGGTATCGTAAAACCTGATGTCTGTCGGAATTGAATAAACGACTTCTACGGTTATTCTTTCGGAGTTACGCTGATCAGGTAAACATAAAGTGGGTTTTATGGGAATGTATATTATTGCTCTTTATCTCTCCTCTGGTCGTACTTGTTTTACTCTTGTGCTCGCAATAATCTACGAATTTATCTTATCAGGATTTTTATCTGCGAAAAATATTTCACAGCACTTATTTTTTTCTTGTACACTACCTCAAAATTAAGATCGGGACAGCAACAGCCTTTGCAAGTGCCTTAAGTCCGGTCTAAGAAAAAAGTCAGAAAGCTGTTGGCAGCTTGTATTAAGAAGCTGCCAACAGCATATTGTCAGAACTAGCGATTCTTCTTCTTATGACGATTTTTCCTCAGTCTCTTTTTGCGTTTGTGAGTGGCAATCTTGTGCCGCTTACGCTTTTTACCACAAGGCATAACTTCTCCTTTAATCGGTAATTATCATTGGATGTCAATACACCTGGGACAGCTCATCCATCAAATAACATTACCTTGGTTAAAAAATAAATGAAATATAATTAGAAAACCAACCTAAAAAAGCTGGTTCATATCAATAAACAAACCTGTGGAGGCTTGAAGTTTATTTGCTCAATCAATGGTCAGTTCTTCGCACCTGGCCAAATAGACCGAGGCTTGGGACTGATCTCCTTTCTCTTTCAATGCCTGTCCATAAAGGCAGTTGGACATTGAGTTGCCAGGCTCGAGCTCCACTGCTCTTCCCAATCGTTCAATTGCTTTGTCAAACTGGCCTGTCTTGATAGCCAAACGGCCCAACTGATTCAGGACAGAAACATTGTCCGGATCTTGCTTGTTCATCTCTACCAACATCAAAATCCCCTTCATTGGATTATCGGAAGGTGGGCTTTCCGTATAAACAAGAGCCAGGTTGATCTTATGTTGAGGGTTAGCAGGATTAAGCGAAGAAGCATTTTCAAGTGAACTGATAGCATGGTCAGTACAATATTCCTTCACTTTCGCTTCAGACTCACGTTGCACACAAATCGAATAAGTCGTTCCAGCAATGGACCAGGCATTTTCACTATTTTCGAGCATAGCAATTTCTTCTGCATAATGCCCGGCGATGGCAGGTTTACCAAGCCTGTACCACATACTCGAAAGAGACTTGAGGGTTTCTACCTTTGTAGAATCATCCCCGGCACTCTCCAACTCCATTTCCAACGACATGAGAGCAGGTGCATCAGAGGTCGTAATATCTTCTTTAGCTGCCAGAAGCAGTGAACTGATATTGGTACTCTCAGCATTTTCTACCCGCTGTTTTTCAATGATCTTATGTTTACCCGGTTTAGTGTCGCAACCAAAATACATGACAAAGAATAACGCAACTGCTAATGAAATGACGGCCCATTGAATTCTGTCCATGTACTAATTTTTATTTTAGAAAACTGTCACTACACATTGGTTCTTGTACCTCAAAAAAGTAAAAGGTCAATCATTTTTCTCTTCATCAGGCAAGCTGTTCACGTTAGCCTTTACGTCCTCCATGAACACCTTCGCCGGCTTGAAAGCAGGGATATAGTGCTCTGGTATTTCAATGGAAACATTCCGCTTAATGTGGCGACCAACTTTCTTTTTCCTTTTTTTGACAATGAAACTGCCAAAGCCTCTGATGTAAACATTTTCGCCCGTCGCAAGGGAACCTTTTACCGATTTGAAAAACTCTTCAAGGGTAACCAGAACGTCAACTTTAGGAACTCCGGTTTTCTCTGAAATTGCTGTTACAAGGTCAGCTTTTCTCATCTTATATAATTGGTTTAGAATGAGTTATGAAATCAAGACCCATTAATTTGAAATGGAGCGCAAATTTCGGAAAAAAATCCTTTTGTAAAAATAATTCACAATTTAATTTCAATAATTTTCTCATTAATTATCAAGGGGTTATGAGAGATTGGACGGGTTCAGGGACTGTTTACCTCCCCTCTTCAAGGCGAATCCACCGATTCGTATTTTTATTACTAATGTGTTGCCTATATTTGCCATCCGCCGAAAATAACCTTTAGCGGAACCCTTTAAAACTTAATTGATCGCCCGACAAAAAGTCCTATTTATGTTATTATCAATGACAGGTTACGGACGTTCGACCAATACTTTTGGATCGAAAACCATCACTGCTGAGCTTCGTTCACTGAACAGTAAGTTCACGGATATCCGTCTGAAAGTACCTTCTAATTTTCGTGAAAAAGAACACGTACTGCGCAAGTATATTTCTGAAAGGGTCGAAAGAGGAAAAATTGACTTGTCCATTGAAGTGAAATCCCTGTCCGGTGAAGATGGATTTGGGCTGAATATTCCGTTGTTTAAAAAATACCATGAGACCCTCTCATCCGTTGCGGAAGAAATGGGGAGCGGAAAAGATGGAATCGTAGCCGCTATTCTTCGCATTCCCAATGTGGTCGTCTCTGAAGAAGCGGACATCAACGAAGAGGAATGGAAACAAATAGAATCCACTGTCAGTGAAGCCCTGGAAAACTTTACCAAGTTCAGAACTGCCGAGGGAGGGGCAATGGAAGATGACCTCCGCCTGAGGGTTTCCAATATCAGGAGCGCCCTCACCGAGGTCGACCCATTCGAAACTGGTCGGGTCACCAGGCTTCGCAACCGTTTGAAGCAAAACCTGGAAGAGTTCATGGGGAAAGAAAATGTTGACGAAAACCGTTTTGAACAAGAAGTGTTGTTTTATTTGGAAAAAATTGACATAACTGAAGAGAAAGTAAGACTGGAACAACATTGCAATTTTTTCCTCGAACAACTGGATTCAAAAGCAACCAGTAAAGGAAGAAAGCTTAGTTTCATCAGCCAGGAAATGGGGCGGGAAATTAACACCCTCGGTGCCAAAGCCTATTCAGCAGACATACAGCGCATTGTCGTCCGAATGAAAGACGACTTAGAAAAAATAAAAGAACAGGTAGCTAATTCTGTCTGAGAAATGAGTAAACTGATCATCGTTACAGCTCCTTCCGGAGCAGGAAAAACGACCATAGTCAAGCACTTGACAAATACCTTTGAAGAGTTGGCCTTCTCCGTTTCTGCCACCACCCGTGCAAGAAGAGCGAATGAAGAGGAAGGCAAGGATTATTATTTTATAGATGCCGCCCGTTTTCGTTCATTGATTGAGGCAGAAGCGTTCCTGGAATGGGAAGAGGTTTATAAAAACCAGTATTATGGTACCTTGAAGAGTGAAGTGGAGCGTATTTGGCAATTAGGCCAACACGTGATTTTCGATATCGATGTCCAGGGAGCCGTGAATTTAAAAAAAGTGTACCCCGAAAAGACGTTGACCATTTTTGTAAAGCCCCCCAGACCGGAGGTCTTGGAGGAGCGCCTGAGGGATCGTCAATCAGAAAGTGAAGAAAGTCTGAGAAAAAGAATTGCAAAAGCCAAGTTAGAGCTTACCTTTGAAGAGAATTTCGATATCGTGCTTATCAATGACGCTTTGGATAAAGCACTTGAAGAAGCTGAATGGATTGTAGGGAAATACGTTTTAAGTAATTAACACAGTATGAAAACAGTCTTATGGAAACGTTGACAACCCAAGGCATAAAGGTCAGTGTAGAACCTTTTTACCTGCCAAAAGAATCTTTACCAGTCCAACAGCGGTATGTGCATGCCTACCGTATTACGATCGAAAACAAGAGCGAACACACTGTACAGCTCCTTAGCCGGCACTGGTACATCTTTGAATCCAACGGAATTTTGCGGGAAGTAAAGGGAGAAGGCGTGGTTGGCCAGCAACCCATTCTGGAGCCCAGTGAAAAACACCAGTATACTTCCTGGTGCCCGCTGATGACCGATATTGGTAAAATGCATGGGACCTTCCATATGCAAAACCTGGTAACTTCTGATTTTTTCGAAGTGACAGTGCCGGAGTTCAAGCTGGTGCCTCCATTCAAGAAAAACTAAGAAAAACTAAGAAAAACATTTTATATAAAACAAAAAGGGCCCGCCAACCGGCGGGCCCTTTTTGTTTTATTTGGTAACAAGTATTATCACTCTACTATTTTAAACGTATACTTGATCCGCTCAAAAATAGGTGCATCGATCTCTGGATCAATATTTTTCAGGTAAATATCCACGTCGCTTTCCTCCTGGTCTTCTTCCGCTTTATTGCTGTCAAAAATAACTTTGATCCATCCTTTTTCACCTGGCTTTACGATGCGGGGCGTATACTCTTTTTCGGTACATTCACATACTTGGACCAAATCAATTTCCAAGGTAGTATCACCTACGTTGGTGTAATGGAAAATATGTTCTTTTACCTCTCCTTTTTTCACCTCGCCCATTTCATGCACCCTGTTGTCAAATTGCATGATGGGGAACCCCTTCAGTTCTTTTTTCCCGTACAAGGAAGATAGTTTATGAATTTCCACAGGTGGGTCGACTTGCGGTATTTTAATGCTCGGTAATTGGATCACACTATCGCCGCCGCCCCGGCGCTTAGGCTTCCGGTTATTGTCTTTTTTAGGTTCCGGCTTCTTTGGCGCATTTTCATCAACTTTACGGTTTCCAACCTGAATGAGTTTTTCTTCTTCGATGACAATGCTCGTTGGCCCTGCAACGATTTTAAACTCAGTGCGGCGGTTGAGCTGGTGCGCCGCCTCAAACTGCGCCTCGTCCGTTTGCAAGGAATCGATGTAAGACTCAACTAACACCTGACCGACTGGCAGGTATGGGAACTTTTCATTGGTTTTGGCCGTGACCGTCTGTGGCTTTGTCTCACCGTAACCGACCGCCGCAATCCGTGCCCGGGCGATTCCTCTTTTGACCAGCCACCTCCGTGCAGACTCGGCACGTCGCTGTGAAAGGTTTTTATTAAAGTCATCACCACCACGGGCATCTGTATGGGAAGAAAGCTCGATTTCCATCTCAGGGTAGCGTTCCATCAGTCCTTTAATAAACTCCAGGTCAGGCTCTGCTGTTGGCAAAATCTTATCATCATTGAAATCATAAAGAATATTTTCCAAAACGAATGGCTCTTCCCTCCTCAAAACCTCGTAGACTTCGCCCGGTTTCAGGTTCAGTTTTTCATTAAATGTTTGCGAATCAAACAGACCAACCGTACTGAAGTAAGCGGTATCGGAATCATAATTGTCGGCGTAACCCGTAATCATATAAGATTTATCCAGTTCCAGGGGTGAATCGTAATTGTTGCCATTGGCGTTCTTTCTTGATTCAATCAGCTTATTGCCTGTTTCTGCTACTTCATAAATTTCAAATGTCACGCCGCTGAGTGGCTCCTGAGTGTCACTATCAAATGCCAGAGCGATCAGGTCGGCTTCGATCTTCTTCAAGCTGACGTTATAAATGTCGTTACAACAAGTTTTACTATGCAATGAACGGGCACCTTCGTAAATCCGATTGGAAGCCAGTGATCCATGATACCCTTCTTTGTCGAGCATAAAATATAAATCATCTACGCTTGAGTTAAAAGGCTTGCCCATGTTCTGTGGTTTGCTCCAACGGGTCCCGCTCCAATCACTTCTAAAGATATCATAACCGCCAATCCCTGGGTGAGCATCTGAGCTGAAGTACAAAACACCATCTCTGTAAAACGGTGTATCCTCATTTCCAACGGTATTGATCTGGGGGCCTAAATTGACCGGATCGCCATACTGACCGCCACCCTTATAGGTCGCATAATAAATATCATAACCGCCTTCGCCACCATCCATATCAGAAACAAAGAAAAGGACCTCCTTTCCAAACAGTTCACCGGCAGCAGGTGACTTTGCAATGAATTCGCCATTCACACCGGAAAGTTCATTGGCCGCTCCCCAGGCTCCTCCCGAACTTTCGCTCATATAGATTTTGCTCTCTGTCAAAATAGAGCCGGAGGTCATTGCCCGGGTGAAAAACATTCTTTTTTCATCGGCAGACAACCTGATATTGGTATTGTAATAGCCCTCACGGTTGATGTTGTCACCCAGCGGTTCACCTTCTGACCAACCTTTATCGCCGCGTGTGGCCTTGTAGATTTTTGCAAACGAATCATTTTCCCCTTCTTCCAATTCGATCACTTCGTTTGAGTTCAGGCTTGAATAATAAAGTGTCTGATTGTCGTTTGTGAGGTGAGGGGAGTATTCAGAAATTTTGGTGTTGACCTTTTTACCGGCGTGGGTCAATGTGGCCTGATCATCTTCCTTTACGACCATTGCATATTCACAGCCTACCTTTTCCAGTTCTGCCAACTCTTTTCTAACCGGATCTTTGGTCTTTTTAATGAACTTATCGAATTGATCGAGTGCTTCTTCGTACTTGCCGTTCATCTTCAGGGATCGGGCATACTCGAAGCGCTTTTCTTCGGGAGGGTTTTTGTTTTTTTTGCTTGGCCTCAATGCCCTTTTGTAATATCTCTCGGAGTACCGATAGTCCCTCAACATATAACTGAGGTCGGCCATGATGATGACGAGCTCACGGTCTTTTGATTCTTCATAGGCTTTGTCATACCATTCCAGTGCCCGATAGTAATCTTTCTTTTCCAGTTGGTTTTCTGCTTCTGCAACCATCATGGCGTATGTGGGGCGGTTCAGCGGCTGGGCAGAAACTGCAACGCTGGCCAACAGAAAAAATAATAAGGCTATATAGTTCTTCATGTTTTTTAAATTGAAATAAAACGTTTAGAATCAAAACGCATTTGAAATAACCGGATTGTAATTTTCACCTATTAGTTATTTCAGCAACAAGAAAAAAGTTGCCACCATTACAGATGTGGACACAGGATGGCTGGTTTGACATCTGGCTTTTTGAATATTTTGCCAATGTAATAAACCGCAATTTCAAAACCACCCTGAGCACTGTTCACATCGCTTAATTCTGACAGGGTGATGTCATAAGCCAAAGCTGCTTTAATGTCGCCGTAATCAAGTCCCAGCAGGAACTGGCCGGAATCGGCCACCCGGTAGCCCAACCCAAAATTCAATTGGATTCTTTTCTCAGGTTTCAACATATAGCCGGCCCAACCGTGCAGCTGGATTTGATTCTGGGGGCTAATGTTGGAGAAATATAATTCAGGCTGGATCGACCATTTGTCATTGAGTTTATTTGTCAGCTGTGCATGGGCCGTAATACGCATATTTAAATCCTCGTTCGATGAGCCAAAGTTGTAATCATTCCCTGGAGTCGTAATATGGCTGGCAGCTACGCCTATGTTAAAATCCGTGTTTTTATTCACTTTGGACTTAAACAAGAAACCGGCATTAATATCGCTGAAATCAGTGCTCGGGCCCTGGTTTCCAGAACCGGGATTGGGGCCGCCTCCACCTTGCAGCAAGTTATCCTCTGTCATTGCATTGGCAGTCTGAGCAAACTCCTGGCTGATAAGGTCACCTGGTCTGAGACTGAAAAGATCCTCGATCGACCTGCCGACCCTTCCCCACTGGACACCCACCGAAAATATATTCTTACTTTTTTTGTCCAGAGATAGGTGAAGCGAGCCGGAAAGCTGCATCGAAGTAGTTCTCAATTGCCCGTCACCGGCCTGATCCTGAAAAAGCAGTACACCCACTCCCAGCCAGCTTCTTTTACCCACCATCAATATGGGAGCATCGGCAAAAATAGTAGGGGTTGAATAAGCAGCGCTGCCAATGGCCGCACGCCCTTGATCTCGGTAAAGCCCGCCAATTCGGTAGGTACCTTCAAATGCGCCTGAAAATGCCGGGTTCATGTGCAGGGGATTCATGTAGAAGAGCGAGTTGTGCAGGTCCTGCGCCTGGAGGCTTACGCATCCTGCCAATACTACAGCAACGAAGAGAAGTGTCTTTGTCAATCTCATATTGTATTTTTTGAAAAGGATTTAGGATCAAAATCTGAACGGCCGAAATTAGAACAATTTCGGAAACATCAATAAAATTACATGCAAGTTAGGGTTATTATGCGGCGCTCCAAACTTCTTTTGGTTGGTTTTTGCACATGAAATGACAAAACGGGTCAGGGGTTCTTGGTATCCTGACCTTGCGGTTCATGGTTTCGCTTTGCTCAATTTGACTGATGGTTTATGGTTTTCCAAATTGAGCCTTATTCGCCATGGTTGCAATGGCAGCAGCGTTTTGATTTTTCATGCATCTAAAATGCCCCTTCGGACATTTTTGAAAACCGATCTTGGAACAAGGCCGACAGGAAAGGCTTACGACTTCAAACGAGATTTGTTTACCACTTTTGTTTTTTCCAAAATATGGTGACATCCCAAACGCCGGGACGGTATTGCCCCAAACAACAACTATTTCTTTCTGCAGGGCAGCGGCGATGTGCATCATGCCGGTATCATGTGTAACAACTTTTTCTGCTTTATCAAGGATGGCTGCCGATTCGTGCAACGTTAGTTTTCCACATAAATTGATGATCCGTTCCCCGACTGATTTTGCCACCTTTTCCCCTTCTTCAACTTCTTCTTTTCCTCCCAATAGAATGACCGGCTGATTTATCTTTTTACAAATTTCAATGATTTTGCTTTCGGGCAACCGCTTGGTCTGATGAGCCGCCCCGATAGCGAATGCGATGTAGCGCGAGCCATCTGTCCCGAATTCACCTTGAGGGTCTATTTTGGACCATGGACGTTTTTTAGGAAAGAAATAGTCAAGCCCTTCTCCGTCATTTTGTACTCCTGTTTTTTCAACGGATTTCAGGTAACGGTCCACAATGTGTATTTCCGGAAGTCGGCTTAATTTAAACCGTACCAGCAGCCACTTCTTAAAATTGAGTTTATCAAACGAATAAGTCTTTCTCCCAAGAGCTAACCTGACTTGCCAGCTCCGCAAGTTTTTATGAAGATCGACGATTAAGTGATATTGCTCTTTTCTTAAGTCGGATATAACCTCCGATACATTTTTTTCGATAGTAAATATTTTACTTAAATAAGGATTGGCTTCTAGTAGCGGCAGGTATTGTTTTTTGGTGATGAAGTGTACCTCTGCACCCAGTTGTTTGTGCAGGCACCGAATGACAGGCGTCGTCAGTACAATGTCGCCAATGGAAGAAAAGCGGATGAGGAGGATCTTTTGCATTCAGAAAAAATGAACGCAAAGATAACAGACAGAGGAATTGGAAAAAATTATCAGGGATTAGTAGCAACCAATTCACTCGCTGGTGCCGGAGGAGGGTCAAACATAGGGGCTGGCCGGATCAGGCAAAATTTTTCCAGCTCATTTTTGGTGCCTTTAAAAATATTGAAATCGACCGGGCCATTTATGCCCCGCAATTTCCCTTTATTGCCGTATTGCCAGAATTGCCATTCCTGGTCGGAAGAGAGGTTTGGGCTTCTCCAGGAACTATAGCGGGCAATCCAAATAGGGTAGTCGCTATAATGGCCTGCCAAATGTTTATTGAAAAATTTCTGGTACGTATAAATGATCGGCTTTACCTTGAAATGGCTTTCTACAAGAGTAAGCCAGGTATCTATTTTCTCCAACAATTCGCGTTTTGAAACCCCATCAGTCACTTCAATATCAAGAACTGGCACAAAATCCCCGTGCCCTAACTCCGCTGTTTCAATAAAATTGGCGGCCTGTAATTCGGCTGAGAGGGTGGGCCGGAAAAAATGATAAGCTCCCCGCTTGATGTTCGCAGCTTTCATGCCCGTCCAATTTTCACAGAAAAATGTATCCTTGTAAGTCTCTCCTTCGGTCGCCTTAATAAAGGCAAAATGAATATCTTGGCTTGCCACCTTTTCCCAGTTAATTTCCTTTTGGTAATGCGACACGTCAATACCATGCACCTCATAACCTTGCTTGCGAACGGTCTGTTCATTACAAGCACTCAGGACGATGAAAAATCCCAGTAGGTATATGAGATTGTTAGGCTTCATGGAATGATTTCGATCTTGTGCCAAATGGGAAACGAAAAAATAATGTTTTTAGATGCGCCAATATCAACAAAATAATAGCTAATCGTTCACAATATCGGCATATTAAATTTTCCGTAACCAGGGAAAAGCAAAAATGTCGCCGAAGAGTTCTAAAAAAACAAGAGGCACCTGGGGAGGGATTCAGGTGCCTCTTGCATTGATCGGCAGCACAACCTATTGCATCTGCGCTGCCAGAGAGTCTTTCTGTGGTCCCTCCAATTTATTTCTCACTTGCCAAAGGCCCATCCAGGAAATAATAGATTTTGGTCAACCACTTTGCCGGGTCTGGTTCATTGCCTGGATCAGTGACGTACTCCTCCATTACCAATTTGGCTGGCTCCATGCCATTTGCTTTCAAATAGTCGTCCATAGCACCGTGTGCTTCACCAAGACCTTCATAATCACCATAATGGTCGATCATAACACATCTGCCCTTAGGGACCTCATATGGCTCAACGTTGCCAACGGCAGTGGGATTACCTTTTACGGGAATGGCTGCTGCCATATCCGTTGTCTTGGTTTCTTCGTCCCATTTGTAATAAATACCACACGGCTGCCCGGCTGTTTCCAGTTTCTGGCTGCCAATGGCATTTCCAATGTCTCCGTAGCTATTTGTATAAAACGCCTGCATGTCAGCAAAATTGACGGTCCCGTTCACGACCAGATAGGTTTGGCCAGGAAACTCCATCGGTTTCACAGCAAACCCTCTGTACGTCTTTTCTGTAGCCTCTTTTTCACAGATGGCCTTCAGGTTGCTCAGCCCCGATTCTAACATTTTATCCATCTGTTTTTTCATTGAAGCGCCGGTGAACAGCAGCATTGCATTCCACGGATAGGGAATATCCATCGAGAACCCCCAGTAGGATTTAGTAGCTCCGTTTTCTCCATCTTCGAGTTTGAACCAACCATTGCTTCCGCCCTGACCGTCAAATTCAATGGCTGAATTCTGCCAGGTCGGTGCATCGCTTTCTGTAATGGTAACTTTTCCATCACCGCTCAATTCACTTGTCCAGTTGTATGAGGCGCCGATCCCTTCTGTTTTTTCACCGTAGGTCATTTGAATGGTAGGGTCTTCCTCTTTCCAAGGCCCCCATTCCTCCCAAGCCTTCAGATCGTTGATTTTCGAAAAAATAATGTCTTTGGAGGCATTAATGTCAGTAGAACTTTTATACTCAACATGAGTGGGCTGGAAGGCTCCAATGATGAGTAACAAGGCAACGAGGCCTAGAATTAAAAAGCCAAGTGTTTTAAGGACTTTCATAATTATTTGATTTAGTTGATAAAAATTTTTGTTTTGAAAACTTACACAAAGGTAGTAATTTTTAAAACAAAAAGTATTGAATTTTTTCAGGTTGGGTGCTAACAGGTGGGATATGAAATATCAGAAGAGATTGGAAATGCGAATTTAAACAGGATTGGTGAAGATCGCACCACCACTAAATTAAATTTGTATAAAGAGGAATTATCTAATAATTCGAACAAAGAAGGCTGAAAATAATTGGCTGGCGTTTTTCAAAAATCAAAAAGGTGTGCGAAAAAAAATCCGCACACCTTTTCTTAACGCTCTTGTTTAAAAATGAACGTACTACACCTTCGACCAGGTAGCGCCCTCTTTTCCATCTTTGACCTGAATATCGAGGGCCTTGAGCACGTCCCTGATTTTATCAGAGGTTCCCCAGTCTTTATTGGTGCGTGCCTGCTGACGTACATCCAGGATCAATTCCATCAAGCCATCCACGACGCCGTTTCCGGAAGCATCCAACTCCTCGTCCAACAGGCCAAAAATATTGAAAATAAAATCGGTAAATGCTTTCTGCAAACGCTCAAGTGTAGCTGCTGTGATTTCACTAAAAGACAATTGGCCACCTTTCAGGCTGTTCACTTTCGTCACCAGTTCAAACAAACTTGCCAGCGCTTTTGGCGTGTTAAAATCATCGCTCATATCCGCAAATGCCTGGTCGATAAGAGCATTGATATCTTTGTCCACACCCCCAGCCTGACCACCTCCGGGATGTGACATCCCCTGCAATAATTTATTTGCTTCCATCAAGCGCCGGTACCCTTTTTCTGCTGCCTGCAAAGCCTCGTCCGTCAAGTCCAGGGTGCTGCGGTAGTGGGTCTGCAACATGAAAAACCGAATAACCATAGGTGTGTACCCTTTGGTCACATGAGTACTGTTTCCGGTAAACAATTGCTCCGGCGTGATGGTATTTCCATCACTCTTTGACATCTTCCTGCCGTTCATTAAGAGCATATTTCCGTGCATCCAGAATTTAGCCGGGGCACAGTTACAGGCCCCGTAGTTCTGGGCCACTTCGTTTTCATGGTGGGGAAACTTCAGGTCAGTACCCCCGCCATGAATATCGAAGGTTTTGCCCAGATATTTGGTACTCATCACGGAACACTCTAAATGCCACCCCGGAAAACCAACCGACCAGGGGGAGTTCCAGCGCATCAGGTGTTCAGGCGCAGCTTTGATCCAAATGGCAAAATCGGAAGGATGCTTTTTCTCGCCCTGGTTTTTCAGGTTATCCCGACTCTCCGAAATCAGGTCTTCAATTTTACGACCAGAAAGCTTTCCGTAGACGCCGTCCCTTTCGGCAAATTTTAATGTATCGAAATAAACAGAACCATTTTTCTCGTAGGCCAATCCATTGTCGAGAATTTGCTGCACCATTTCGATCTGCTCCGGAATGTGGCCGGTTGCCCGTGGTTCAATACTGGGAGGCAGATTGTTGAACACTTTCATCATGTCGTGAAAACCGTTCATATATCGCTGCACCACTTCCATGGGTTCGAGCTGTTCGAGGCGGGCCTTTTTTGCGATCTTATCCTCACGTCCAATATCCGCATCACCTTCCAGGTGGCCGACATCCGTTATATTGCGCACGTAACGCACCTTGTAGCCCAAGTGCAACAAATACCGGTAAATTACATCAAAACTGGTAAACGACCGGCAATTGCCTAAATGTACATCGCTGTATACAGTTGGCCCACATACGTACATGCCGACCTGCCCTTCGTGAATGGGTTCGAATACGGATTTTTCCCGTGTATAACTATTATAAATTTTCAACGCTTGTTTCATGCGGCAAAAGTAAATGAAATGATTACTGATTGTTATTGATATTTCTTACATCTCTCACTCTCTCACTCTCTCACTCTCTCACTAAACTCACCAAAACGGGATAGTGGTCGGAAAGTTCCAAAGCAGGCACCTGGTGTTCGAGGACCTGGAAAGTTTCATCCGGAAACACATAATCTATGCGAAGGCCAGGAATCTTACCGGCATAAGTAAAGTCAAAACCAAACCCCCTTTCACAAAAACTGTCTTGTAATTTTTTTGATAAAACCTGATAAACATAAGAAACGGGAGTATCGTTCAAGTCGCCACATAAAATAACCGGATGGGGACTGTGGGCCATATGTGCGGCTACCTTTTCAGCTTGATGGGCCCGGCGGGTGGCAGCCTTTTTGTACAGTCGGATCACTTCCGCCACGCCGTTCCACAATTCCTTCTTCCTGGGGTCTCTTTCCTCCACCACTCTTAAAGCGGCCGGTGCCAGCCAGTTGGATTGTAAATGGACGTTGTAAACCCGGACGGTACCTCCGGGCATTTTCAAATCTCCCCAGATGCAGGAATTGGAAGTGTTTTCAAAAGGAATGACGCCACTGTCCTCAAACTTATACTTTGAAAAAATAAGGGTTCCTTTTTCTTTAAAATAAAACGGATAATCAAGTTTCTTCTGAAGAATAGTCCGCACGCTGGTAGTTGCTCCTTCCTGCACACAAAAAATATCTGGAATATTTTTTCCCTCCAATAATTTTTGAAATTCGTTCATATGGTTTTTCCCCTCTTCCGTTTTACCATTTGCATAGTTTTTCAAACCAGCCAAATTATAAGTCATCACCGACATAGGGTGTCCGTCAGTGCGGCTCTCGGCAGGCAAATTAAAGCCAATAAAACCTGAAAAATATCCTATCCCAACCAGCAGGCATGTAGCTGAATAAAAAATGTATCTGCTGCGTCGCCACCACCAAAAAACTATGAACAACAAATTGCCCAATAACAATATTGGATAGGCTAAGCCTAAAAAAGAAAAATGCCAGATTTTTACAGGATTAACGAACGGAGAAAGATAAGTAAGGAGAGTAACGATAATTAAAATTAAATTCAGCCAGCGGAGTATATTTTTAAGCTTTTTTTTCACGTAAAGGCTTTTGGAAAAATTGAATTAAATAATTTTCAATGGTTCAATTTCCAATCATTTCTTACTGGCATTAAATAAATATTCCTTTTCCTCTTTGGATAGGCTTTCATAGCCCGATTTTTTAATTTTGTCGAGTATCGCATCTACTTTTTCCTGATGGGTAAGGGTTTCAGAATCGCTGGAATGACTGCCCCGGTTGGAGCGGCGGGCAGAACTACGCTGTTTTTGTTTGACCTTTGGGTTCTTGTAAGCCATTTTAGGCTTGGGCCGGTCACTTGAAAAAAGTTCTCTGAAAAAGTTGGCGATCTTTTGCACCAAGTTTCCGACCGGAGCAGTCATATCGTTTCCCTGCTGCAACTGCCGGGCAATGATATAACCCATCGCTGCCCCACCAAGGTGCCCAAAACTTCCACCGGTATTGCTGTTCCATGAAATAGCTACCAGGTCAAGCAGCACCAAAACCGCAACGATATATTTCAAACGTACATCGCCCAAAAACAAAAGAGAGATAATGTAATCCGGTGCCATCACACCAGCCACTACGACAATGCCCATAAAGGCTGCCGACGCTCCCAAAGCATAAGAACCAAACGACAGGGTAGTCAGCACCTGTGCCATTGCAAAGTAAGTCAGACCGCCAGCCAGGCCAGACAATAAATAAATGGGCAATACCCGGTGGTCGCCCAACAAGTCCCCAACGATGCGGCCAAACCAGTACAACAACAGCATATTCCATAAAATATGAAATATCCCTTCATGCAAAAACATATGGGTAATCAGTACCCAGGGGTGGGTCAGGTTGTGCCAAATGTCAGAGGAAATGGTAAAGAAATGGAGAAAATCGTAGTAATTAAAACCGCCTTCCACCGGCATCAATATCAAACGTACAAGCGTCACGACCACGAATACTGCGATGTTGACCAGTATGATTCTCGTCAGCGTATTACCATAGCTGAACTGCTGTTTGATATCTTCCCAAATGGAGGTGAACATGGATTAATAAAGGTATTCTGTATCAGGTATTAGCGATGATCGAATGAAGGAAAATTCATTTTCATTTCTTCGTAAACGGTCAATAAAGTCATTCGGTTTTATAAAATCTGAACTAAGTTCATTTTTCCGAATTAATTGAATTCCAATACCCATTTGTTGCACAATAGTTGCTTTTTGCAAAACGCAAAAGTAACACATTAAAAAAACTAATACAATCGCTCTCCGGTCTTGCGCCAGTAAAGAATCAACAGCACACCAAACAGTGCGCCACCCAGGTGAGCAAAATGCGCTACACCCGTATTCCAACCACTTGTTCCTAAAAACAGCTCGATCCCCGCATAGATCAACACAAAGTATTTTGCTTTCATCGAGATAGGTGGAAAGATAAAGCGCAGCACGGCATTCGGATATTGCATACCGACTGCGGCAATAATTCCAAAAACTGCACCTGACGCACCTACCAAGGGGATATTCTTGCTGTACCACGGAGCAGCAAAATATTCCAACTCGATATACTGTACCCCCCATTGCAGCAGCAATGCACCAATTGCCGTGAACAAATAATAAAAAAGAAACTTTTGGGGTCCCCAGGCCTGCTCAATGTAAGGCGCTAAAAAGACCAAACCGAACATGTTCATCAACAAGTGCATGAAATCTCCGTGCATGAACATGTAGGTCACTATTTGAAAAGGTTGGAAATACTCAGAAGATGGATAATAAACCGCTAACATATAACGGTCCCATTCCCTAAAATTTGTCTGCTGCTCATTAATCAGATCCACCATGGTTGAGCCGGGAGGGTCTCCAAGAGCGATCATGGTACCAATGAACATCAGTACATTCAGGAACAATAAATTTTTTACAACATCGGTAAGGCGTATCAAAACAATAGATATTATGAAATAAGTGAAAACAAAGATTGAAAAGGAAAACGGGCCAATTTCATTTCTTCAATTAAAACAAACAAAAAAAGCATTTATCCGATTTTCGTAAAGAGAACTTTAGATAAACAGGATAAATGCTTAGAGGTTGAACAGCTATGCATGGGTTATACCGAAGCTTGACCCTCTCAATGCAGTCGGCTGTCCCCATTAATTCCATAACTTATTTTTTAGACGTCCATTCTGAAATATAGCGGTCGTTACCTTTTTTATATCCTTTATTGCCTGCTTCTGCGGCGACTTTACTGGATTTGTTCGCAGTCAAGACAGCCTGGTCAACCTTGCCCATTTTTGCTTCTATCTGAGCCTGGAGGCGAAGCTGCCAATATTTTTCACTGATCGAATTGGCTTTCTTGACCCACTCATAAGCTTTATTCAAATCACGGTCAGTCGTGTAGTAGTAGCGTGCAGCAGTGTAGTATTCGCCGCGGCTTGGGCCAGCTAAAGTGGACTCAATATCTTTCAACACCTTTTCATCATAGCTCACTTCCAATTTGATTGGTACGTGGTACTCCCCCCACTGCAGGGCAATTTCGGCGGTGTTCTCGGCAAAGCTGCCAATGTTTATCGTAAACGTTTCCACTTCCTCCGTCAGCCTTTTTCTCGTCACCTTAAAACGGGCCGCTTCCATACCGGCATCGTAGCCACCCACGTTGCCGCCAAGCGTCAGGTCTTTGTAGAACATGATTGTCCAGGAGCTTGGGTCAGGAATGGTGTATAGAGCATAGGTGCCCGCTGCCAAATTGTTGCCCTCTACTTTAACATCATCGCTGAAGGTGATCTTGGTAGAAGCATTGGCACCAGTACGCCAGATATTTCCAAAGCTTTCCACATCCACAAAAAGCTTGCGGCCCCGCATGCTGGGGCGGGAATATTCAACGGTAACATCAGTCAAACCAACTTTCTGTTCGAACTTGCAGAACGGGCTTGGTGCAGGTGTTTGTATCTGTGCTTCCAACATGTTGAGGCTCGCTACAAAAGCGAATGTCAGAATCGTAAAGAGTACTTTTTTCATTTTATAAAATTTTAATTTGAAAATGTGTAAATGGTTCCCAACTGGCTAAAATGACAAAAGAACAGGCGTTCAATTTGGACAGATTACCAGCCGGTCAACGTTCAAGTTGAGGACGGAGTGCGAAAATAGGCAATTCCCTACAATGGAAGGAGGGATTGCCGACACTAAGACCTTTTGTTGCTGCCCAGCATCCAAAGTTCAAAAAATCAAGCGGCTCGGAAAGGGCCAACTGCCCGATTTACCAACCACGACTAAGGTTCATGATCTTTGAGGAATTTGAATCTTTTCCGATTTTTCAAATATGGATGATTACCTCCTCACCCCACCTAATTTTCCTACCTTTGCCTTTTAAGTAGGCGAGTATGCCAGTGGACAAGTAGGCTTGTGAATCTAAGCATAGCCAACTCGCCTACTTGCATATTCGCCTACTTTGCCACTTGCCTACCGCTTATAAAAAACATGAGTTACGTAGTATCCGCCAGAAAATACCGCCCTGCCCGATTTGACGAAGTCGTTGGTCAGCAGCACGTGTCGCAAACTTTGAAAAAGGCATTGCAAACGGACCACCTGGCCCATGCCTTTTTGTTCTGTGGCCCGCGGGGTGTCGGTAAAACAACCTGTGCAAGGATATTGGCCAAAGTACTCAACTGCCAGAATACCACTTCCGATTTTGAACCCTGCGGAACCTGCGACAGCTGCATTGCCTTCAACGAAAATGCCTCCTTCAACATCATGGAGTTGGACGCCGCTTCCAACAACAGTGTAGAGCACATCCGGTCCCTTGTGGAACAGGTACGTTTCCAACCGCAGCAGGGCAAGTACAAAATATTCATCATTGATGAGGTTCACATGTTGTCTCAGGCAGCTTTTAATGCCTTCCTGAAAACACTGGAAGAACCGCCACCGTACGCCATCTTCATTTTGGCCACTACGGAGAAACACAAGATCATACCGACCATTCTTTCCCGTTGCCAGATTTTTGACTTTAAAAGAATACAGGTCAATGACATCGTCGGCCACCTGCAAGCGATCTGCAAAGAAGAAGGCATTGATGCTCAGGAAGAAGCACTGCATATCATTGGTCAAAAAGCAGATGGGGCATTGAGGGATGCACTGTCCATTTTTGACCGCATCGTCAGTTTTGCCGGCAAAAAAATTACTTACGAGGATGTTATCACCAATTTGAATGTCCTCGACTACGACTATTTTTTCCGGTTCACCAATGCACTGCTGACATCAGACCTCCGGCAGGTCTTGTTGATCTTCGGTGAAATAACCAGAAATGGATTTGAGAGTGACCTTTTCATAAATGGCCTTGCCGAGCACTTGCGCAACCTCCTCGTTTGCAAAGACAAAGAGACCCTGCGGCTTTTAGAGGTCAGTGATTCATTGAAAAAACGATACCACGCACAAGCGGCCGTTGCTCCTGCTTCTTTTCTGCTGACCGCCCTGAACCTTGCCAATGACTGTGACGTGAACTATAAAATGGCCCGCAACAAAAACCTGCATGTGGAAATGGCCTTGATCAAAATGTGCCACATCTCCCACGCAGTAGAAATAGCAAAAGGCCATGCCACAGCGCCTCAGCTGGAAAAAAAAACACCTGACATAAGCAAACAGGCGGAAAAAACAGCGTCGACAAAAGTGCATGAAAGGGAACGCCAAACCCCTGCCGCAACTTCGAAGGTGAAAGCAGACGAAAAGGTTGAAGCTCCCTCCGAAGCTCATTTCTCAATAGACGAAATTAAGAATGGATTAAACGGCTCGGCCAACCTATCTGCGCACAAAGAGACGGCCACCGAAGATACGGTCCAGGAAGAAGCCACCCCTCCCACCGAAACGGCTGACAAGGTTGTTGTATCGGAGAATCCTGACAGCGAAGTACCAAAAGATCAGCCTCCCTCTGACCAGAAAATTTCCCTTCGCAAATCAAAGAATACGAGCTTACTGACTTTAAAATCGTTGGACTCCCTCCACGCCGAAGTAGCCAAGGATGAAGAAAAGATTGTGGACATGGAAGCCAAACTGACCCAGGCGGATCTGGACGAAAGTTGGCAGGCATATATTCAAGGTTCAGAAAAAGACTCGGTAAAGACCATGCTCAAAGGGGCCGAGATAAGTATTGAGGGGCAACAGGTGACAGTGGTAGTTGGCTCAGCGTTGGCAGAAAGTACCATCCGCCAGGAGCGCAGCCTGATGGATTATTTACGGGAAAGCATGCATGCACCAATGCTCGCCATGAAAATAAAACTGAACCCTTCCCGTTCGAATGCAGCCCCTGCCAAACCAAAAAAATTGACAGACAGTGAAAAATACTGGCGCATGAAAACCATCAACCCACTGGTGGACGAAGTGCGCAAACGTTTTGACTTAAAACTGGAAAATGAATAATTGTTGGTTGTTGGTTGTTGATCGATCACGAAAGTCAACAGCTGACTCAGCCCACAATCAGCTACAATGATAGAGCGGACAATAATGCCGGACATACAGGATGTCGGAAACCTGAAAGTTCCCCGCCCCGATGTTTGGTTCATGAGCAATGGCGTACCCGTTTACGAGATCGACATGGGCACGCAGGAAATAGTAAAATTGGAACTGGCCTTTTACGCCGGCCGACCTTTTGAGCAGAAAAAACTGGCTGCTCGTTCTACTCCCTCGCTACTAAAAGAGGGCACTAAAAACTTCTCCTCGGCAGCCATCGCCGAAACGATGGATTTTTATGGGGCAACTTTGTTGACGCCCTTCCACATGGACACGTCCAATGTCCTCTTGTACTCCCTCTCCAAGCATTTTGAAAAGGTTTTGCCGATCCTCGCAGAAGTGATTTCCGTTCCTTCTTTTCCACAAAAAGAACTCGACAACTTTATCCAGCGCAACCAGCAGCGACTACAGGTCGAATTGACCAAAAACGACGTTTTGGCCTATCGCAAATTCACAGAAAATATTTTTGGTGAAAACCACCCTTACGGTTATAACAGTTTTCCGGACACCTACGCCTCCGTCACCCGGGAAGATGTACAAAAGCATTTTACGGAAAACTATACCGCCGGCAACTGTACCGTGTTCCTGAGCGGAAAAATTTCACCGCGTGTTCGCGAGCTCGTGGACAAATATTTGGGACAGGTGATGCTGCCCGGCAAAAAACGAGTAGCCCATTTCATCGAACCGAATACCAACCCCCAACAGTTACGATTAAAAAAAGGAGACAAGTCCCAAAAGGCAATTCGAATCGGCCGCCGCACCTTTACCCGCCAAAATGAAGATTACCACAACATGTATGTACTGAACGCCCTGCTGGGCGGATATTTCGGCTCGCGTCTGATGGCCAATATCAGAGAAGAAAAAGGTTATACCTATTCCATTTACAGCAGCAACGAAGCCATGCTCTACGACGGATATTTCAATATTTCGTCAGAGGTCGGAAACGAATTTGTAGAAGACACAATAAAACAGATTTACTTCGAAATGGACCGGCTGAAAAATGAACCAGTAGGTGAGGACGAACTGGCCATGGTCAAAAACTACCTGCTCGGATCTTTTCTAACCAACCTGGACGGACCTTTCAACATCATAGAAATTGTGAAGACATTTATCCTGGAAGGTTTGCCCGTTTCTGATTTTGAAAAAATGACGCAGGCCATCAAAGAGGTAACTCCCACAACAATCTTGGAAACAGCCAATAAATATTTTAATAAAGAAGACCTGTGGGAGGTCATCGTGTAAATCGTCTTTTTAATCAAGAAAAACAAGTGCTACCCACAGAGAAACAACCACTAATTCCCTATTTATTCTTTTATTTGTGCGGTTTAAGCACTGGGAGACTATAACACCGTTCAAAATCATCTTTTTATTCTTTAAAAGATTAAACCAAAACCCTCCTTTTCTCCCAAACTGTAGAAAACTTTTTGAAGGGATTTTTGAAAAAATAAAAAACGAGGCTTTAAGGATCAATGAAACTTTTCAGTTTTTTCACACAAGAATTAGCCATCGACCTCGGCACTGCCAACACACTCATCATGAGCGATGGTAAAGTCGTCGTGGACGAGCCATCCATAGTCGCAAAAGACCGGCGGACCAATGAAACCATCGCCGTTGGGCTAAAGGCTATGCAGATGCATGGAAAAACCCATGAGAACATCAAAACAGTCCGCCCCTTGCGCGATGGAGTGATTGCCGATTTCCAGGCAGCTGAAGACATGATTGCGGGTTTGATCAATATGGTGGGCAACCGCCGCCGCTTTTTCTCCCATTTAAAAATGGTCATCTGCATTCCATCAGGGATCACAGAAGTGGAAAAAAGAGCCGTTTTTGATTCTGCCGACCATGTTGACTCAAAGGAAACCTATTTGATCTACGAACCTATGGCAGCAGCATTGGGAATCGGCCTGGAGGTAGAAGAACCGGTGGGGAACGTCATCATCGACATTGGAGGAGGAACCACAGAGATCGCCGTGATTGCGCTGTCAGGCATTGTGAACGATCAGTCCATCCGTACTGCCGGAGACGAGTTTACCGCTGATATTGTTGACTATATGAAACGTGCCCACAACATGTTGATCGGTGAAAGAACCGCCGAGCAAATAAAAATCAACGTTGGTTCAGCGCTCCATGAACTGGAAACCCCACCTGAAGACTATGCCGTGAACGGCCGTGACCTGATGACCGGTATCCCAAAACAGATTACTATTTCCTACAATGAAGTCGCACAGGCCATCGACAAATCCATCAGCAAGGTGGAAGAAGCGGTCATGAAGGCGCTGGAATCCACCCCACCCGAATTGGCGGCCGATATTTACAAGACCGGCCTTTACCTGACGGGTGGAGGGGCATTGCTGCGCGGCCTGGACAAAAGGCTTAGCCAAAAAACAAAACTGCCGGTTCATATCGCCGAAGACCCACTCCGCGCAGTTGTGAGGGGTACCGGAATTGCCTTAAAAAACACCCATCGTTTCTCTTTCCTTATCGATCGGAAAAGCGTTTGACCATGATAGGTGCTTGGTGATTTGTAAATTTGTGCCGATCACCTTCACCAATTCCTGTCACCATGTTCAACCTCGTACAGTTATTCCTCAGGCTCAGTGGGTTCTTTGTGTTCCTCTTGCTGGAAATTATCTGTTTTACCATGGTGGTAAAATACAACCAGACACAACAGGGCATTTATGTGAACAGCATCAACCGGGGCACCGGTTTTTTGCAAAAAATAGGAGCCAACACCAGTTACTACCTATCACTGGATGATGAAAACTACCGCCTGTCACGGGCCAACGCCCGCCTGCTCGAAAAACTATACAACGAAGGTATCGATACCACCTCTGTCGATTCCACTTTCCAGCAAAATGATACGATGCAATTTGACATTCAAATTGCCCGGATAATCAATAACACTGTAAACAACCACCACAACTACCTGACACTTGACAAAGGAACCGACGATGGGGCCAGTGCCCATTTAGGCCTCATAACTGAAGACGGAGTCGTTGGCATTATTCGCAAAGTATCAAAACGGTACTCAGTGGCCATGTCCATGCTCCATCGGCAAATGAGGGTCAGTGCCAAGGTAAAAGGCACGCATTATCCGGGATCATTGATTTGGAACGAGGATGAAAAAAGTACCCGGCTGTTTACTTTACTGGAAGTCCCTAAGCATGCGGAGGTAGCGGAGGGAGATACTGTAATCACCAGTGGTTTTTCATCTATTTTTCCAGAAGGGGTCATGCTTGGAACCATCGAAAAAATCAACCTGAAACCAGGGAGCCATGCCTTTGAGATATCGGTCAAATCCAAAGTGGACATGACGAACCTCCAGTATGTTTACATTGTGAAAAACCTTTTCAAAAAAGAACAGCAGGAACTCGAAACGGCTGTTGTCAATGAAGATGAATAAATGAAACAGGAGTTCAGAAAAGGCTTATTTGCCGAGCCTCCATTTTCAACACCAACAAACACTCCAATACCGAACAATTATCAGTTATGAACCCAGCCGTCCTTGCCAACATATACCGCTTTTTTGGGCTTGCCCTATTGCAGGGAGTAGCCCTAAAATCCATAGGTGCGGGCGTAGAAAGCCTCCGGTATCTGTATATCATTGTTTTCCCAATTTTCATCATCCTGCTTCCCATGCGGACCCCCATTCCGCTGGTCTTACTGCTTGGTTTCCTGATTGGTTTTTTTGTGGATATACTCTACGACACTTGGGGCGTACATGCCAGCGCCGCTGTTTTTACCGCCTTCGTCCGCTCTTTCGTTTTCAAGATATTGGAGCCACGGGGAGGATATAATGTTAACCTGAGCCCTACTGCCGAGAACCTGGGTTTTAGATGGTTCTTCCAGTATTCGGCCATCATGATGTTCCTCCACCTGTTCTTTTATTTTTCAGTCGAAGCATTTACCTTCGTTTACATCGCAGATATTTTATTGAAAACGATTGTCAGTTTCGTAGCTTCCATGCTGTTCCTGTTAGTGTTTCAACTAATTTTTAAACCGAAAGAATAGATGGTTTCTGGTTTTTCAACCAAAAACCAAAAACCAGAAACCAGAAACCAGAAACCAGAAACCAGAAACCACCCATGCTGCAACAATTTAAAGACCGCCAATACAACATCCTGATCCTTTTTGGGATTGCCGGTATCATACTGGCAGGCCGGGCCTTTCAGTTGCAGGTACTCGATAATAAATATAAAATACGGGCAGATGCGGTGGCCATGAGCAAGCAGACGATTTACCCCGCCAGAGGGCTGATTTATGACCGCAACAGAAAACTCCTGATCAATAATACCTCCGTTTATGATCTGAAAGTAGTCTACAACCGGATGAGCCCGGAAATGGATACGGTGAAATTTTGCGAACTACTTGGCATCACAAAAACATCATTTTTAGAAAGGCTTGATGTTGATTTCAAGAGCATCCGCTACCGGAAGCACTTGCCCTTTACCTTCATGAGCAAAATATCGCCTGAGATATATGCCAGGTTCCAGGAAAGCATGTACCAGTTTCCAGGCTTTTTTGTACAGGCCAGAAATATCAGAGGCTACCCGATGCACCATGCCGCCCATGCACTGGGCTACATCAGGGAAGTAAGGGAAGAGGAGATTGGAAAAAACGGGTACACATTGGGAGATTATATCGGTGCGGCAGGACTGGAAAGTGAATATGAGCTGGAGCTAAGAGGCAAAAAAGGGTGCGAATATGTATTGAAAGACAACTTAGGAAGAGATATCGGCAGTTTCAGCAATGGCTCAAAAGATACAATCCCTCAATCCGGTCTCGATCTAATTACGACCCTCGACATTGACCTCCAAGCCTACACAGAGCAGTTGATGGAGAATAAAATCGGAGGTATTGTTGCCATCGAGCCATCTACCGGGGAAATACTGGCCTTTGCCAGTTCTCCAACTTACGATCCAAGGGCCATGGTCATTGGGCAAGGCAGAGGCGCCGCTTTTGCCGAAATTCAAAAAGACCCGAAAAACCCGCTGTGGAACCGGGCCATCATGGCCGAATACCCTCCCGGCTCTATCTTTAAAATGATGATTGGGTTAATTGGTATGGAAACGGGTATCATCGGTGCCAATACCGGCATCAGTTGCCCCGGCTTCTACGTTAATGCAACCAACGATACCAGAAGGTGCCGGGGGCATGCTTATCCTTATAATGTCGGCATCGCATTGCAGTGGTCGTGCAATACTTATTTTTTTAAAACATTTCGAGACATCGTTGACCGATACGGCTATTATGAGTCTGAAAGAGGGCTGGATACACTGAAAGAATATCTATTGGACTTTGGCCTGGGGCAAAAACTGGGAGTTGACTTTCCTGGAGAAAGAACCGGCAATGTGCCTTCCGCAGCAGATTATAACCGTATTTACGACCGGAGGAGGGGAGGATGGAGGTCTCCAACAATTATCTCTTTGGGCATCGGCCAGGGAGAAATGGAACTGACTACTTTACAGATGGCCAACATGGCCGCCACCATTGCCAATAAAGGTTACTTTTACACTCCGCACTTTGCAAAAGGTTTTCTGAAAAATGATACACTGCTGCAAAAACCCAAAAAATATCGCGAAAGAATAACGGTCCCTGTCAACCCAACTCATTTCCCGCCCATTATTGATGGAATGCTCAATGTTGTTTCAGCCGGTACGGCTACTGCTGCCTTCATCCCCGACATTCCGATTGCAGGTAAAACTGGAACCGTACAGAACAGAAAGGGAGAGGACCATTCTACCTTCATTGGTTTTGCCCCTGCCAACAATCCGAAAATCGCCGTTGCGGTTTACGTGGAAAATGCAGGTGGTGGTGGGCGCTTCGCTGCACCAATTGCCAGCCTGATGATTGAAAAATATTTAAGCGGTGAAATATCACCTCTTAGAAAATGGCAAGAAACCCGAATGATAGAAACCAAATTAGTTGAAGAAGAATTACCATAAATCTATGTACAGGACAAAAGTCCAATTTCATAATATAAGCTCAAAAAGTTGAGCAGTTTACGTTTGATATAGTCAAGT
>JBCBRY010000120.1:0-28256 GCA_039819485.1 Bacteroidota bacterium
TAAGTCTCTTAAGAAGAAATTTATTTTTTTACTTTTTAGGCGTTATTGGAAATCAGGAAATTGAAAAATTTAATTTTTATTGAAGTTTAGATTATTATTAATATCCAATTTCCATTTTCAAAAAAAAACTACCAATGAAGCCCGAAGTGAATTCGGATAAACTGTCTGACTGTTATAAATTGTGTCCGATTTTGCCAGGCTTTTTTAAGCCATTGCCATAAATAGAAATTAAAACCTATTTGCTATTGGATTTGGTAATTACTTTTTAAATTGTCGGTTCGTTGTTTTAAAATCAAATCAAGAAAACAAACCAACTATGCAGACCATTCTACTCTTTTCATTTACTCCTCATGCTTCTATTCAGTTATTTTGTTTGCTTTTTTTAGGCATTTTGTTTACGCAGTCTGGCATGGATAAAGTACTGAACTACAAGGGGAATCTTGACTATTTTAAAAGTCATTTTGCCAAAAGTCCCCTGAAAAACATGGTTGGACTGATGATGCCGGTCATTACTTTATTGGAAACCGCAGCAGGAATTTTATCACTGGCCGGCGTGGTTTTATTGGTGTTGAACGATGATACGAGCATTGGACTGATAGGTGCTCAGTTGTCAGCACTGTCAGTACTTGCTTTGTTTTTTGGGCAGCGGCTGGCACAAGACTACGCAGGTGCGGCAGTGTTGGTAGGTTATTTTTTGATCTGCATCGCGTCTATATATTTTTTGAGCTGAAAAGGGTGTTGAGGTAAAAAGAGCCCAGGTCAGTATGATCGTACATTCAAGAATTAAAGTTCAGGCAAACCAGCTCAGATCCAAGTCCACTAATCAGGGATCTTTCCTTTTTATTATTTAAATATTTTTGGGTCCAGTCGGTAAAGCCGCCATCGGCTAATTGAAAATGTTGGCCCAACTTATTTTCAGCATTTACCTGAAAGCAAAGCTGCTGGTAATAGTTTCTGCCGCCTTCCCTTTTCTCGAAAAAATCAAATTTAACGGACGGGAATTTTATTTTCAATGGATCAAAAATGCTTTGCACCAATGTGGCCTCGGTTATTCCGGTTTTTAATCGAGTAATTAAAACTTCTATGTTTTGGAAAAAATACCGGCTGTTTTTTTCTGTCATTAATCTCAGGTAAAATTCGAGATGACTGGCTAATTGAATTAATTCAAAACTAAAATTACCCGTGTCCCGCCCGGCAGAACACAGCCCGAATAATCTGAAATGAGGAAGGAAACGGGGGTCGGGAAGAGGCTGGGTCCGGATGAGCCGGTGACTGGTAGAAAGTTGGATAACCTCCGCATTTTTTGGCGCCGATTTTAACAGTGCATTTCTTCTGACCGCAGCTTCCAGGGCTAAGGCGTTGGTGGAATCCGATAGCACTTCGCTGTTCCGAACGGTGCTCACGATTTTGTTTTGCGAAGCGGTGGCCACCACCGAACAACTTCCCAAAGGTACTACAGGTGATAACTCGATTGGCTCAAATTTGCTTTCTGACGCTAATCGAAAAGCGGATTGGTCGAAAGCCAATGATTCCAGGGGATTAGAAGTGGCAGGTTTTACAAAACGATCTTGCTGATAGTTTTTGAAAACATCAGAGGGCGACAAGTCGACAACGCGGTGGGCGTATGTTTCCATTAAAAGGGACTGTAAATCCGATGGGGAAACATTTTTGGCAAGCGTTTCAAATAAGTTCGGAATGCCGGTGGTCTCCTGAATGCGCTGGATGATTTTTGATGGCATGTTTTATTTTTTATGTTAAGCAGGTGGTCAAAAAAAATGACACTTTTCCTTTGCCTGAAAAAGATTTTTAAAACTTGGAAATCAAACATTTGCCCAAATAAAAGTGTCATTTTTAGCGCTCTTTATTTTTGTCCAAGCACTTACCGCAAAGGGAACAAAAGAAAACGATGATTTTTCCTAAATCCTTTGCTCCCGCAATGGTTCAATAAAAAAAAAGCCGCACTCAAAAGTTCCCGTTTACCACGTTCTGTGGGTTCCCCTGTAAAAAAGCCCCGACATTGTCACCAACAATTTGAATCAGGCGCATGCGCGATTCCCGGGTCGCCCAGGCATGGTGAGGGGTGATAAAACAGTTTTTGACGCCGATTAATGGATGGTCAGCAGGCGGTGGCTCCTGCGATAAGACGTCGAGTCCGGCTCCGGCAATTTGATTATCGGTAAGCGCTTTTTTCAAATCCGGTTCATTGACCAGCCCTCCCCGGCCGGTATTGATGAGGAATGCGGTTGGTTTCATGAGGGCCAGGTGGCGGGCATGGATGATGCCTTCATTTTCGTCCGATAATGGGGCATGCAGAGAAAGGACATCACTGTCGGAGAGCAGTTTTTCGAAAGAAACATAATTGACCCCGGGTGGTGGCTGATCCATGTTTCGCCGGTTTGCGATTACCTGCATGCCCAGGGCCCGGGCAATTTTGCCGACTGCCTGCCCAATTTTCCCCAATCCATAAATGCCCATTGTTTTGCCTGCCAGCTCCGTCATCGGGCGTGCCCAGTAACACCAGTCAGGCGCATTGGCCCAACCGCTGTTTTGTACATCAGTGTTGTGCAGCGAAACGTGGTTGGTCATTGTGAACAAAAGGGAAAAAACATGTTGGGCGACCGAGGGCGTGCTGTAGCCCACTGCATTGCAGACGGTGATGCCAAATTCGCTGGCCGCATCAATATCTACATTATTATAACCGGTAGCAAGGGTGCAAATAAGCTTCAGTTGCGGCAACTGTTCCAGCAATGATCTGGTCAACGGGTATTTATTGACAATCAATACGGTGGCGTCCTGCGCTCTTTTCAAGCCTAAGACTGGTGCCGTTCGGTCGTATACAGTCAATGGGCCGTGCTGTGAAATGGGCTGCCAACTGAGGTCGCCCGGATTGGAAGTATGGCCGTCGAGAATAACTATTTTGGGCATGTTTGAGAGTGTATTGCGAATCCCCAGATTCGCATGGCGTTTAATCCTAATAAATGCGGATCTGGGGATACGCAAAACTTTTATTACAAGTGTACTTTTTGTGCGTTTATTTTTTTACCAAAAAACTGCGAGGCGTGGCCATCAAAATCGGCGGTGTCCCCGGTGGTCTGAAAAATCAATTGACTGGACCGGCCGCAATACTGGTCGATTTCCGGGTGGCGGCGCAGGTAATCTTTTAGGCTTTGGGCAACAATCCCTCCTTGGGAGATAATTCTTATTTGATCAGACAGGAACGAACGGATCATGGGCAACAACAACGGATAATGGGTGCAAGCCAATAATACAGCGTCAAGGTCGTTGGATTTTGCCAGCATTGCATCCAGGTATTTTTTGACAAAATAAGCGGTTCCTGCGCCTTCCAGTTCTCCATTCTCCACGAGTGGGACCCACATCGGACAAGCTTGCTGCACGACTTTTAGATCTGGCCAAAATCGGTTGATCTCCATCAAATAAGATGCTGATTTGACGGTTCCGCTGGTGCCTAAAATACCAATTTCCCTGGTCTTGGTGAGGGTTCCGATCACTTCAGTTGTGGGACGAATGACGCCCAGCACTCTTTTGTGGGGAGCCAAATGTGGCAGGTCCAGTATTTGAATATTGCGGAGCGCCTTGGCAGAGGCAGTGTTGCAGGCCAGAATAACGAGGTGGCAACCCTGTGAAAACAAATATTGCACGCATTGCAGGGTATATTCATAAATGGTCTCAAAGGAACGGGTGCCATATGGGGAACGGGCATTGTCACCAAAGTAAAGGAAATCGTGCTCGGGCAATTCCCGGACGATGTCCCGTAAAATCGTGAGGCCGCCGTAGCCGCTGTCAAAAATACCGATGGGTGAAAGGTTGTTGATTGTTAGTAATTGATTGTTAATTATTTACAAAAAGCCGGGTTCTGACCAAGCTTAATTCAACAACAAATCTACCAATCTGTTATGTGGATTACATAGAATTCAAAAAACAATTAGTCACCAACAATTAGCAATCATAAAATGCGGTATAAAATTTTATTGTTTTATATTGCGGCCCCGTTGAAAAAGATGTTAGAAAAAATAGTTTTTTCCAAAGATTCTTTTGTTTTTCAAAAACCAGTTTAGACATACATTGTTGACACACCACTCTCGTGACAGTCCAAAAGCCGCTTAAGATCATGTTCAAATTTTACCTTCCTGAAAAACATATCTTTGGTTGCTGGCTTTGAATTTAATCAGTCATTTGTCCCGACAAACTCCTTCTTAAATTCTTTGTCATCATCCTAAATATTTGATTTTCAGTTCACTAAAATTTTAAGCATGCTCTAAATCTGAAACCCAATCCATTCGGTAATGCATGAAAAAATAAAGAAGCCTTCTTTTTTGAAGGTATTGTTTGAGACCAGGGCGCTTGTAGAGTTGGGAGTATATTACACCGCCTATCCGTTTTTGCGGAACGCACCTAAGGGCAACGGTAACCCGGTTTTGGTGCTGCCGGGTCTGCTCGCCAGTGATTTTTCCACCAAACCACTTCGCCGGTTTATCAATGACAAAGGCAACTTCGCTTATCCATGGGAACTGGGCCGAAACCTCGGCCAGGTAGAATATTTGGACATTCTGGAAGAACGCATCAAGGAATTAAAACTCAGGCACGGCCGCAATGTGACCTTGATCGGCTGGAGCCTTGGCGGCTTGTTTTCTCGGGCAATGGCGAACTTGCGTCCCAGTGATATCCATCAGGTGATTACCCTCGGTTCCCCATTTATGGGCATTGGCGGGGAGAGCAACGCCGACATGGCCTATGAATGGGCCAGCGGCCAAAAGCGGGGAGATGTTTCAAAAGAGATCGTTGAACTGATCGAAACGGCACCTCCTGTCCCGTTCACTTCCATTTATTCCAAAGGGGACGGCATCGTTTCGTGGCAGCACTGTATTGAACCGACCCTGCGGAGCGATATCGAGAATATTGAAGTGATCGGCAGTCACCTTGGCCTCGGCCACAACCCTTCCGTTCTTTTAGTGATCGCCGACCGGCTGGCGCAAGAACAAGGCTACTGGGCTCCATTTGAATTTGAGCGCGGAATCAATGGGTTGGCCTATCCACAGTTTTGGCGGGGCGCCATGGAAGTAGCCTGATTCAACATGATGTTGTTTTGAATCATTGAATAGGATTTAAACAGCTGCTCTTCGGGCCTCGGTGTCGTTATCAATTGGCTCGACGCCAATTGATAACGAAAGAAAGGTCGATCATTTTTATGCTAAAAAAATTATTTCATCACCACCTTGCCACCGGCAATTTGCTTTCCTTCCTTCATGATTGAATAAAAATAGGTGCCAGACGGCAGATTTTCCATTTCCAATAAAAAAGACGGAGCCAGAAACATTTGCTTATGAAGCATGGCCCCCTGAATGTTATACAATTGAAACTGAAGCAGCTCTCCGTCCAATCCGTCTATGTTGATGCTCGTCCGGTGATGGAACGGATTGGGGGCGGCACTTGATGTATATTGTAAACTTCTTTCCTGTAAACCATTCGGCTCACCGACGGTCAGTTCGACCGTGTTCGTTCTGATTGGGGCATTGAAATCAAAGAAGATATCTGCAAAGTTGGCAATCACATTTCCATTGGGCACATCTGGTTTTTGTGATACCATAAATTTTACAAAGCCATGTGAGGCCGGTTCATTGATATTGCTGTCGGGCAAAAGGATGTCATCAAAAGTAAATCGCAACAACCCCGTTTGCAATATGTCAAACTGGTACGGGTGACTGCTGGCGCCAGGGCGGACGGATGCCGGGTCAAGCCAGTCGGAAAGTTGATCTTCGACGACGACGGTGAAGGCCGTGTCGGTCCCTGTATTTTGAAAACGGATTTTGTAGGCAATATCGGTATTGGCCTCGATCATTTCATCTTCGGTTTGTCCATCCACAAAAGCAGTTTTGTCATTCGGATCATAAGCCCCGATATTAAATTGACAGTCGGTGGCCTCCGGCGTTGGGAATGCCCCAAAACAGTCAGCATTGGTGACCCTTGCGGTCATACAATGCTCCTGCCCAAGAACGGCATCACAGAGCACTTCCGTCGTGATGTTGAAACTACCGCATTCATTGACCCCCAGGTTTCCTGCCGCAAACGTGTAAACATTCCCATTTAGATTGAAAACAGGAATGGTCGCAGACCCATAGTTAAGGAACGAGTCCATTGTTATTTCAATAAAGACATCCACGGCACTGGAAGTGCCCGTGTTGCAATAGTGAACTGTATAAACGTTTGAAAAACAGCGCCTTAAAAAAGGTGTAGAAATATCGATATCGATCAGCGGGCAAATGTCATTTGCCGAAAGGGGAAAGTCCAATGTCACTGTATCCAACGTTCCGGAGAAAGAAACCTCGGCCGCAGAGGTGCAATTGGATTCCCACAGATTGTTAGGCAACGAAATATCAATGGAATGGTCGCCAGCTGGTAGCTGGAGAAGGTATTGGCCTTCGGTGTCGGTGCTTTTGTAGAACAGGTCCGTGCTGCTGTTTTCCGAAGCCTGTAAAATATAATCGGAGAGGCCAATTTCATTTCCATCGAAGATGCAATCGTTGTTTTCATCGAACCACACGCGCCCTTTCACGACATTACTGGTTGACAAAGGTTCAATCGATTTGTAAAGAGGGCCAAGGCGCCGGGCGAGATAGAGATACTGCTCCTCGTCGATGTATAAAAAATTGATGTTGCTTGAGTCGGGGTCGGGAAGGTCATTGGTTTTGTCCGTCCAGGTGAGGCCGTCATCAGCCGTATGCCAAAGCGCTTGATCACCGGTTAGGAACACCTGACCGTCCACGGTCGAAGCGATGTGGTGCTTGCTGAAATAGAGGTCTTCAAAAACCAGCTCGTAGGAGGCAAAACCATCTTTCGTCAGGTAAGTACCGCTTGGGGCGTTCATGGAACCTGAACTGGTAAAGTAAATATGGCCTTTGGAGGTTATGTGCAAGTTGGCCGTGTTGTTCAGGACAGCGAGGTCGTCCCATGTTCCTCCCAAATTTTCAGAACGATAAATGCCCTGTTGAACACCGTACCGGACATAAATATCTCCATTTGGATGAATGTCCAATTCGCGCGGATTGCCGGCTACCGGGAAAATGATCCGTTCCCAGCTTTCGCCGGCATCGGTCGAAATATAACCCTGGTCCTCGTCCAACAGGTACAGCACGTCCTGCGGGCTGATGTAAAAGGAAGTGTACGGCGTGGTCTGGAAATTGGGATCGATATCCACCCAAGTGGCACCGCCATCATCTGATCGTTTAAAATAACCGAATGAAAGGGTAAATAATTGATCCGTTGAGTTTTGTTGGATGTCTCTTATTTCCAGCGAGTCATCTGTGATATAGTAAGGAGTCCAGGTGTTGCCATCATCCGCCGACCGCTCCCATGTCGTATATCTACAGGAATTGGCATAAAGGAGCCCACTGTTGCGGTCTTTAAAAACACCCTGCACATTCACCAAATTGATTTTTCCTTCTATCCTTTCCCAGGATTGGCCGCTGTCTGTCGAACGTATCAAATATTGAGGGAAACAGTACCGGTCGGAGAAAAAGGCATTGGTTCCATCGTTGGAATAAAGGCTCGGCAGCATGACGTGGCCGTTGGGTTCGGCGAAAGGTTCTCTCTTTTGCCAGGAGTCTCCAAGGTCATCTGAATAGTAAAAACCCGTAGCGGTCAGGAACATCAGTTCACCAGAAGGCACCGTATCCATCAATACTAATATAGACTGAAATTGTTGGTCAGGTTCCAGCTCCAGGTCTTCCCAGGTGTTGCCATTATCCAACGAACGGTGGAAGATGGTGTCAAAATAAAACATGGCACCATCGGGATGATAATAAAAATCGTAGATGACAGCCTCGCTCGTTGCGATGAGCGTTTCCGTAACGCCGAAGTCATCAAATCGGTAGACCCAGGAACTGCCAAATGCGTAGTTATAGAAAAAATTATCACCGTTTCCGTAAAAGGTAAAAGGATCAGTGGTGCCAGGGTTATTGGATAAAATAATCTTTGAAAAGGTGTCTCCCTCATCCATCGAAACAATGATCTCATGGGTGAGCACAGTATACAGATGACCCTGCGGGCTGGTATATAAACGAGGTATAGGTTGGGTCGGGTTTGTGGAAATATTAGTCGGTATCCATACTTCTCCGGTAGGGTCTAATTTATAAACGTCATTGTAATGGACGATGTAGACCTTCCCGCCCGGTGCAGTTGCCATCGAGGCCACATTGTAGCCATAAGGCTCTGTCATTAATCCTTCATTATGCGGAGTCCAAGTTTCTCCACCATCTTCTGACAGCAAGATGCCCTGTTCCAGGTGGTAATAAAATGTTCGACCGTCGTCGGTAGAAACCAAATGGTGGATCTGGCTGCCGTTGGGGCCGTTTCGCTGTTCCCAGAAATCCTGGGCAAATGAAAGGTGGTTGAAAAGAAAAAGAAAAAGGGAGCAAAAGAGCAGCGTGGGCTTATTCATTTATCTCTAACAATTTAATAAGTATGCAAACCAGTCATTGTTTCTGCAATGACTGGTTCGCACTTTATATGGAATTAGTATGGCAAAGTTAGGTATTAGTGACCTTTGCCTCCGTGTCGGCCTGGGTACTTTTGTCGTATACCAACTCCTCGTTGACGTAAACACTGAACTCGATCGGGCAGACCATCGCCAGCATCGCCGAAACACCGCAGTACTGCTCTTTTGACATTTTAACGGCCTTGATGATTTTCTCTACCTTTAAATCTTCCCCGGTGAAATAATATTTCAGACGGATGAGCGAATAGATTTTTGGTACCGTATCCGTCAACTCACCTTCGATGTCCATGCGGAGGGTCTTAATGTCAACCCTCATTTTTTTCAACAAGGTGACTACGTCGATGCCCGTACATCCCGCCAGGGAAGAGAGCATGAGTGGTTTGGGGTTGGGGCCTTGCTTGTTTTCAGGGTCTGAGTTGGCATCTATCCGGACAGTCTGGTTGCCAATGGTGCTGTCAAAAATGGTAGTGCCTTGCCAGGTGGTAGTTACAAAGTGGGACATGGGTTGAGTTTTGGGTTATGAGTTAGTAGTTATGAATTTTGGGTTTTGGGGCGAAGTTAATTATTTGTAGGGCTAATTTTTATAGAATGGAAATACGGCTCAATCCTTATTTTTGCGAATTCAATTATTTGGAACCAATAATTATTGTCTATGGTTTTGAAACGTGGTAAAGTGTCGAACATTTTTCCGCATGAAGTGAAATTCAATGATTACCTGCAAACTAAGTTTTTCTTTTTCCTTTAAATAATGAAAAGCGTAGCCAATCACTCACCACAAGTATGAACACACCGCAAATAATCGCCTTCGATGCAGATGATACCCTCTGGGTCAACGAACCTATTTTTGTCAAAACACAAGACCGTTGTAAAGAATTATTGGCACATTATATTTCTCCTGAAATAATGGACGAAAAACTATATGCAACGGAAAAAAAGAATTTGAAAATATTTGGATATGGCGTCAAAGGGTTTATTCTTTCGATGATTGAAACAGCGATTGAATTATCGACCGGAAAAATAAATGGTTCAGAAATTCAACGCATCATCGATCTTGGGAAGGAAATGCTCGAGCATCCAATTCATTTATTGCCAAACGTACAGGAGACCATCGAACAATTAAAAGATGATTACGAATTAATGGTCATTACCAAAGGGGATTTATTCGATCAGGAAAGTAAAATAGCGCGTTCTGGGTTGGCAAATTATTTTTCGAAAATTGAAATTGTGAGCGAAAAGGATGTGGCTACCTACCATGCAGTTTTTTCCAAAAATAAAATTGATGTAAAAAAGGTATTGATGATCGGTAATTCATTAAAATCCGACATTTTGCCGATCTGTGAACTGGGCGGCCATGCAATCCATATTCCATACCATACAACCTGGGTACACGAAACAGTTTCGACGCACCATTCCAACGGTTTCGAATATGGAGAATTGGCAGATATTAGTTTGTTGCCGGATTATTTAAACGGAATAAAATAATCCTTAGCCAAACTTTTAAAACCAGCTAAATATAATTTGTAGAAAAATGGAGGTAACAATAGGCATTAAAAGAACGGCCGTCATGGTCATCCTTAAAAATGAAGATCGTTTCTTATTGCTGAAGAGAAAAAATGAACCGAACAAAAACAAGTTTACACCCGTCGGCGGTAAACTTGATCCATTCGAAAATCCAACAGATGCAGCCATCCGGGAAACTTTTGAAGAAACAGGATTTAAACTGGAAAAGGTAAAGTATGTCGGTTCTTTAATTGAAACTTCTCCCCAAAAATATAATTGGAACTGCCTCGTATATTTGGCAGAAATACCTTTTGAAAAAGCTCCGCCCTGCAATGAGGGTGAATTGCAATGGATACATAAAGATAATTTGCTGACGGTACCGACCCCGCCAACGGATTTGGCTATTTATGAATTTGTATTAAATGGAAAACCATTTATGTTGAATGCCGAATTTGATGCTGATCTGAATATGATCAGCATGGTGGAAGAAATAGAAAATAAAATTATTTTAAACTCTGCGAGCCAATAGAGTTCTCTTAAAATAATTTTTCGCTTTTGGCCATAGGCCGGTTAAAGATAAAGGACGACTATCATCAGAAAAAGGTGTATCTTTTTAAACCGCATAATTTGTTTTTTAAAATAAATTTAGAAGTTTTAAAAAAAAGAGATATTCGGAAATAAAGAATCCTAATGTGTTTCCTCCCCCCGCCCCCTCCAAAGGGGGAGATTTGCACGTTCTTTTCTCCCCCTTTGGAGGGGGGCGGGGGGAGGAAACATGGATTGCACGAATTACGTTTTTATTTTTTGAATACTCCTAATATAAAGTAATGACAGCAAAAGAAGCTTTTAAAAAAATTACTGACGGTATTGGGCATATTTACGGTGATGCCGAAAGTGCCAGTATCGCGGCCATTGTTTTAGAAGATGGATTTGGTGTAAAATATAATAAATTGAATGAAGCGACTGTCCTTGATGGCGGCGAAGAAAAGGAAATAAATAAAATGGTCGAACGGCTTCTCACGCACGAACCGGTGCAATATGTCTTGGGAAAAACCATTTTTTATGGACTGCCTTTCAAGGTCGATGCTAACGTATTGATCCCCCGTCAGGAAACGGAGGAGTTGGTCGCCTGGATTATTGAAACTGTGCGCCGTTTGCCATCTACTTTTTGCCGAATATTGGACATTGGAACTGGTAGTGGGTGCATTCCGATTGTTTTAAAAGAAAAGTTGCCGAACGCAGAAGTACAGGCACTCGATGTGAGCAAGGGGGCCTTGAGGGTGGCTAATGAAAATGCTGAATTAAATAATCAAGAAATTATTTTCCATGAAATGGATATTTTAAATGAAAGCCTTTGGACTCACTTGCCGAAGTATGATATTATCGTGAGCAACCCACCATATATTACGCAGGATGAAAAAAATATTTTAGCTAAAAATGTAATTGAATTTGAACCGCATTTAGCATTGTTTTCCGGTAATAACGATGCACAGCGTTTCGTGAAAAAAATAATTGGTTTCGCAAAAAATCATTTGAATAAAAATGGCTTCCTTTTTTTTGAAACAAATGAATTTCACGCCGAACAATCAAAAATATTATTGGAAGAAAATGGATTTACAAAAGTGGAACTAAGGAAAGACCTGAATGGCAACAATCGAATGCTGAAGGGGAGGGGATGAGTTATACGTTATACGTTATTTATGACTCATAACTCAGAAGATTCCTCCTTATATATTTTATGACCAAAAATCATTAATAATAAACCCAATAGAAAAAGAAATAAATCAATGTAGTATCGCTGAGTGTTGATTTCCCAGCCATCTCCCCGCCAGATAATCAGAGATTTGGCACCGAGTTTTATGCCGGTGTAGACGAACAAAAAAAGCGTCGACCAAACCCAAATAACGAATTCGGTAAATCGGTGGTTTTTAACAATTAAATAAATTATCAGGGAGTGGATTAAAATGTCAATATATGCAGAGATATCAGCAATCAGAAGGGTAAGGGAAATGTTTTTAATCAATAATAAGGTAACGACCAGTAATAATAAAATGCGGTACGGTGTTTTGATGATTTTCTTTTTTGATGCCATCACCAGTCTTTTTTTTGGTCTTGTTTAGCCTCCCGCTTTTTTTGCTTTTTTATAGCCCTTATCCAATAAATAATCCAGCACCTTATCCCGGTGGTTTCCCTGTAAAAGTATTTCACCATCCTTCACCGATCCGCCTACGCCACATTTGGATTTGAGCGCTTTGGCCAATTCTTTCAGGCTTTCTTCACTTCCGGTGAAACCTGTCACCAGCGTCACTTCTTTGCCTCTTCTTTTTTTGCGGTCCAGCCATATTTTTAATGGTTGTTTTTCATCGGGCAGATCTTCTACCGACTCTTCTTCTTCCGGGGTGAACTGAAAGTTAGGGTCTGTTGAAAATACGAACCCGAATTTGTCACCTAATTTTGTTTTTGCCATTGGATATTGTTGGTTGTTGAATTCCGTAACGGTACGGGTTTTCTTCGCTCAAGTTGATTGTTGGTTGATTTCCAAACAGCTAACAATCAATAAGCTACAATTGTTAATTGCCCCACACCGCCAGAAAGATGTGGTTACCACCCTTGCCACCATAGTTGAAGTTAGGGGCAAAAGCCAGCTATTTTGACAAAACGTATATTGATTGGCAAAGGTAGGATTATAGGGGGTTTTGCAGGGCATTTTGCTAATAATAAAGAGCGGCTGAGGGGGCTGAGCGATGAAACACGCAGAGACCGCGAAGGACGCAGAGAGTTGGTCGGTATGACGCTGCGACCTTTATGGTCTGTCTCTGCGTGTTTCGTAATATTGTCCAGCCTTACGACGACTGGTGGTTCGGTTTTACAATTAAACGATTAAAAGTGTACCTTTGGCCCGTAATTCTTCTTGCATATTCTTTCCAACTACTTTATCAAAGATTTTCGAAAGCTTTGTTTTATCAGAAAAACAGATCGGCCTTTCAACTTGCAAAGGTTGAAAACAGCAGTCCATTTTTGTAGATAAAAAGTGGAATTGATAAACCCTCGAACCCTGAACAAACAAGCTGTAAACTAAACCGCTTGCGTTTTTACATCATTAAACTCACTCGTAATGGCAATTTTCCGATATATACCCCTGATGGGCGTCGTGCTAATACTTTATAATGTATTAGCGATGAGTCCGAGCTTTTCCTGGAATGAAACATTTGACACCATGTACCTGCCGTCCGGTGGGGAAGTTGCCCTATCGTTCAGCGAAGCATTTATTGCGTTTGCGTTGGTCGTTTTGTTCGTGGAAGTCATCAAGTCCACCTCTATTTCCAACCATGCCATTACCGAGCAAGTCTTGTCCGTGCTGGTCTTTATTGCCTTTTTGTTCCAATATCTCAATTCCAAAGAAGCCGCTGAACCCACCTTTTTTATCTTGACCCTCATGTCGCTCGTGGAGGTATTGGCAGGTTTTATTATTCTGACCAAAGTGGCCAGGCGGGACATTAATTTTGGGGGATAAATAAAGTCGTAAAAGGTTTTGAACCGATATCAGCAATTGCTGATGTCAGGGGGCTGCGTCAACCCTGCTTTGCGGCCAACAAGGAGTTTTCAAACAACTTCTAATGTCAGGAACTGAAATCGGACCCGGGCCAAAGGAAAATTAGTAGAAATGTTCTCAATAAATATTATCAAGGAAGCGTGGGAATTAGCAGCAGCAATGCATCATGGACAAATTTATTTTGGAGATGGGGAAGTGCCAGATACTGGTTATTTAAATCATATTGGCAGTGTCACTTTCGAAGTGATGGCGGCTGTCAATAAAAATGCAGGGCTTGACGCAGAGTTGGCTGTTCTTTGTGCCATTTTGCACGACAGCCTTGAAGATACTGGGCTCCGCTATGAACAAATTGAAAATAAGTTCGGGACGGCCGTGGCCGCTGGCGTTTTGGCATTGACAAAAAAGAAGGAAATCCCGGTAAAAAAAGAGCGGATGCTCGACAGTTTGAACAGAATCAAAAAGGGGCCAAAGGAAATATGGGCAGTGAAACTGGCAGACCGGATTTGCAATTTGAGGAAGCCGCCCCAAAAATGGTCGCCTGCGAAAAAGAGGGCTTATTTAGAAGAGGCAAAACTGATATTGGAAGAGTTGGGAGCGGCAGATGATTATTTGAAAGAAAGATTAAAACAGAAAATTTTGGCGTACAAAAATTATATTTAACAAAATATGCACCACTGTGGCGCACTTACTTGAAAAACCACTTATTAGCAGAAAAGACTAAGTATGAACAAGGTTGACAAGTTATGAGCTGAAATGGCCGATTTGGCAGAAATGCTTGCCAAAAATCGATGACTTTTTTCCGGCTGGCGATTTTACATTTTTTACAGAACGCTTTATATTAGGGCATTATTCAAACAATTTTTCACTAAAACCAAATGAACAATGGCAACGAGAACCTATGATTACAATGAGCTGAAATTCAAGCTCAACCCCAAGGATTTAAAACCACTTTTCCAAATCAAGCCCCTCCGACATGCCTGGGCCATGTTTTACAACTGGGCCATTATTATTGGCTGTATTGTTTTGTGGGCCCAATTCCCTTCTGTTTGGCTGTACATTTTAGCCGTTATTGTGATTGGTGCGCGAATGCATGCGCTGGCCATCCTGATGCACGACGCAACGCATTACCGTTTTATGAAGAACCGAAAGTGGAATGACTTGCTGAGCAATATCTTTACGATGTACCCAATTTTTACGTCCATCGAAAAATACCGTCGCAACCACCTGGCCCACCACCAGGAACTCAACACGGATGAAGACCCCGACTGGGTGGCCAAACTCGGAAAGCGCAGTTTTACTTTTCCGCAGAGCAGGGCCCAGTTCCTGCTGATGCTGTCATCTTATTTGATTTTATATCAAGGAATAATGGATATGATGTGGTTTTTGAAGAGGTTCGGCAGCGATGTCAGCAAACGGGCCAAAAAGGAAGAACCGATTTTGATAAAAATTGCATTTTACTTAGTCCTGTTTAGCGCACTTACGTTTCTCGGCTGGTGGAAATATTTCCTGATGTTCTGGATTGTTCCCTGGCTGTCAACTTTTTTCATGTTCCAATATATCCGCAGCGTTTCTGAGCATTTTGGCAACCTCACCTATGATAATCTGCTGACTTCAACCAGGACGGTGAAAACCAATTTTATCGAACGTTTTATTATCGCCCCCCATCACGTGGGCTATCATTTGGAGCACCACCTTTATCCAGGTGTGCCCTTTTATAATTTGCCAAAATTACATGACCTATTAATGGAACGGGCTGATTATCAGGAAAAAGCACATATCACGATAGGGTACATGACGGGGCTGTTTGATGAGCTTTGTAAAAACGAAGTGCGTACCGCGGCCGCTTAGCCCATCCAGAAAACCTGTGCCGGGCAAACGGCACCAAGTGAGACCTACAACAAGAATGCCCCGGCTCCGCGGGGCATTCTTTCTTTTAGCAGCAGCTAGAGCTACAGCAATCGTCGTCGCAGCAATCATCGCCGCTACAGACGAAATCTAAATAAATAATCATAGCACAAATGGTTTGAATTGTTTTTTGCCGGTTGATGAACGTTAGTCGACATGAGCAATCAACAACCAACTATTAACAATTGTGAATTAGCAACATTTAGTCTTCGACACTGGGAGTTCCATCAGGGTGTTGCAAGCCTTCTTTTCAGTTACATTTTCATTGCCCTGCCAATGCTTCATGTTTTCCGGAGAAGGGCGGGCATGGATGCCTTCACCATACACGGTAGCATCGCCATAGGTATAAAATGCTTCCCATTCTACTCCTTGTGGATCAGTGATCCATGACTTTTCACTTTTGGCGTAGCAGCAGGTGGTGTCACCTTCTTCCAAGATGGCCCCGTCGGCATTTTGCAGGTTCTGGTAGACCTCCTTTAGCTCATCTGAACTGTCGGTTTGAAGGCCAAGATGCCGAATACCTGCAATGCCTTCTCCGGATGAAATGGCGAAGTTCAATTGTGGATCGTCGAGCATCCACTTGGCGTAATCGCCTTTTACGACCGTCGGCTCGGCCCGGAAAAGTGCCTGGTAAAAACGGATGCTTTCGTGTAGGTCGTTGACTCGTAGGTGGACGTGGAATCTTTTCATGATTTTATCGGTATTTTACGATGAATAAATTTAAAATAAATGTTAATTGCTGGTTGTCAGTTGTTTGCGCTGTTCAGCGGCCCAACAATCGGCAATTAACAATCGAGAAATTCAGCAACACCCCTCTTTTTGATACTGGGCGAGCAGCCCGTTGAATACCAATTTTACCTCCTCCCAGACCGTTGGGTTGATGCAGTAGCAGACTTTTGGTGGTTCGACGCTGCCCGTGATGATGCCCGCTTTTTTCATTTCTTTTAAATGTTGGGAAACGGTGCTTTGCGAGAGGGGCAGGGCATCCACAATGTCGCCGCATACGCAGCTATTGGTTTTGAGTAAATACTGGACGATGGCCACCCTTGCCGGGTGCGCAAACGCCTTTGCTAATTCGGCGATGCGGTTTTGTTCGGCAGTGAAGGAAGTGGATTTGGTTAGCCCCATTTTATTAGCTGGCAGGTTTAGGTTCGAAATAATTTATCGCAATATTACGATGAATAGTTCAACAAGTCAAATCTGATCAAGGATTTTAGTGAAAAAAATCATTTTGCGGAGTTTATCCAACGGTTATCTTTGGTAGTGCATCTTAATTTCACAACAAACCATCAACCATGAAAAACATATTTCTGGCACTTGATTTCGAAGAAAAAGCCCTGTTGCTCATAGAACACGCCGTCAATCTGGGGAAGTGTTTTAATGCTAAAATCTGGATCGTTCATATCGCTGCCCCGGAACCGGACTTTGTCGGCTTTGATGTAGGGCCACAATATATACGTGACAAACGGGCGGAGGAGCTCCGCGTTGAACACCGGTATTTACAGGCTACCGCCAAGGAATTGATCAAACAAGGACTGGATGCAGAGGCTTTGTTGATTCAAGGACCGACGGTGGAAATGATCCTGGAAGAGGCTGCGCAGCTGGAAGCCGATATTATTGTCCTGGGATCCCATGACCGCGGTTTCCTCCACAATGCTCTTTATGGCAATACGGCAAAACGGCTGGTGAATGAATCGAAAATCCCACTTTACATTGTACCAATTTAACTTGAACGACCCTCTTAAAAGCCCACTAAATGAGATGGCTCAAGGCTGTCTCGTTTAATGGGTATTTGTACTGATTTATCAACTTAGCGAACATTTGACCCTAAGTTGATAAATCAGTACAGGTAATATTTGAATCAAGGACTGGAAAACAATTTTTAAAAACTGGTTCAAATTAAATCCAGAAACCATGAAAAAAACCATCTATATTTTATGTCTTTGTACCTGCTTTTGGAATTGTGGCAATGAGCCAAACAGTATGGTGGGCGATATGTCGCCAGTATACGCAGATGCAGAATACGAAATGGACGCTCCCGAAACTTTTGAACCGCCGCCAGCCCCACCGGCACCTCCGCAGTCGCAAAGAAAAGACAATGAAGCCCCCAAAAAAGAATCTGTTCCAAAAGAAAAGAAGATCATTAAAGATGGTAACCTGCAGATGGAGGTGGAGAATCTGGAAAAGGCAAAAATATCGATGGATTCCACCCTGCGCCGATTTGGTGCTTATTATGAAAACGAAGCGTATGAGTCCCATGATTACCAGTCCACTTACCGATTGAAGATCAGGGTGCCGGCCAATAATTTTGAAAAATTAATCAACACGGCCAGTGACCAGGGAGGAAAAGTAAAATCGAAAAATATCAGCGCTCGTGATGTCACAGAAGAATTTTATGACATTAAGACCCGGTTGGAAAATAACGAGTCTTATTTAATGCAATATCGAAATTTATTGAAACGGGCCAATTCTATTAAAGATATTTTGGAAGTACAAGAAAAGATAAGAGTTTTGGAAGAAGAGATGGATTCAAAAAAGGGCCGGATAAAATTTATCAATGACCGGGTTAATTATTCAACTTTAAATTTGACATTGATTGAAAAACACGAATGGCGAAAGATTGATGAAAAAAACTTTTTTGCCAAAGCCTGGTCTGCTTTAAAAGGAGGGGGTGAACTTTTCATGGATTTTATTTTGTTTGTATTGCGCCTTTGGCCTTTTGTGATTTTAATTGCGGGAATTGTTTTTTTGTTTAAAAAATGGCGAAGAAAGAAAAAGAATGACCAATAATTAATTTGAGTAGAAGTGTCATTTTTTCAAAAAATGACACCTCTGCGCCAAGGCTCCTACCGTATAAAAATTTCTTTAAAAAATGATTTTTGAAACTCCTCGATTAATTGTCAGAAACCTTGAGTCAGCAGATTTTTCACCTTTTTATCAAATGCAGGGCAATCCAAATGTGATGCGATATACCACCGGTCGACCAGATACTGAAAAGGAAGCCAGGAATAGCCTGAAAAAATGCATGGATCATTACGCGCTACCTGACAACGATTTTTGGGTCTGGGCCATAGAAAGAAAAACCGATGGGGCATTTGTCGGTACGGCCGCTATCGTTGAGGAAAATGAAATAGGCTATCGTTTTTTAGAAAAATATTGGGGCAATGGTTATGGACAGGAAATTGCGGATGGATTAATCGCCCATGCCATTCATAAAATGAGCGCAAAAAAAGTAATCGCTTATGTAGAGCCGGAAAATATCGGATCGGTAAAAATATTGGAAAGATCGAAATTAAATTTTATAAAAGAATATATCCATCCTGATGATGGGGAATTGGTTCGGTATTATGAATATGAGGCGAGTTGATTTTTTGAAGTTAAAATTTATTGATTGAAGGTGATTGGAAATTCTCGTTGAGTGCTATTTTTTTTATTTAATATTCAACGAGATTGAATCTTCAAAAATAACCGGCGGATAAATTATTTCTTTTAGATGTGGCCATATTTCCTCGGCCGTTATTTCGTGCCCTGCTTCGTTCCAGTGGCCGAGATCTTTGGCCAGCATGGTTTCCCCGTTTTTTATTTTTTTATCAATTTTTTCAGCGGCGGATTTAACGACCGGAATATTGTTTTTTTCGAATATGTCTCGCACATCCGAAATAAAAGGTTCTGTCACATCTGTTTGAAAGGCGAGAATGGGGGTCTCGTCACCGACGAGTTTTTTTATTTTTTTCAAAGATAAATCGACTGCTTCCAGGGCTTCTTTGTAGGGCACATATTCTTTGCCATTTTTCTGAATGATGTCTTCTGAGGCCACTTCTTTTTTGTGGTCTCCCGATTCAAAAAAAGTCTCTATTTTGGTAAAGGTAAAATCGAGGAATTTGGAGTATTTGCGCAGGCTGCCCATGCCCAGTCTCGCCGGGTTCCTGAAAATGGTTTCTCCCTGTTCGAGGTAGGGGCGTGGCCGACGGTTGTTGTTGAAGTAGCTGGTATGCTCCAGTTCGTAACTGCTGTTGAAGACATCATTGAAACAGAACTGCCAGAGGATATAATCGGGTTGGATTTTTTCATGCCATTCCTCCAGCCAGATAAGTTGTTGCAACGGTCCGATGCCACGGGCGCCAAAGGCAAACAGCTCAATGTTTTGGAGGCTGTCTTTCAAGAGGCCGTAATAGGTCTTGTCATTCGATACTTCAATGGCATGGGTATAACTATCGCCGACGACGAGCAGTTTTTTCTTGCCGGAAGCCGGGTCGCCAAAATATTTGAACCCATTTTCATCGACCGCCAGTTGGATGTCGTAATCGGTACCGGCAGCATCTGTTACTGTACCAGAAAAATTAAAGTTGGGTTTGGCCGTCCAGCCCATTTTTGGGTGGACGACAGTTGCTGCGGTCGGGTAGCCGGTCGAGCGGAAGGCCAGCAGTGCGCGGAATGCTACTTCCCCTAAACCCCACAGAATCAGGAGGGTAAGGCAGAAAGTGATGAGCGGAAAAAGGAATTTTTTTCTGGTAGTATCGTTGTTTTTCACGGAATAAATATTATCGGAGGGAGATAATAAATCGCTTTGGTTTTCTCAAAAGTGGCTGCAAGATACAGTTATCGGGGTAGATATTGCAATTAATGGATAATCTTTGCAAGAACTGGTTCCAAATAAAAAAAATCCGTATCCTTGTCCCTGTTCAAAAAAGCGGTTTTATGAAAAAAAGAACAAGAAATATATGGCTCGCCCTGATCCTCGTCTTTGTCATCTTGCAGTTTTTTCCCATCGACAAAACGAATCCGCCGAGTGTACCGGAAAATGATTTTTTAGCGATGGAAAACCCGCCGGAGAACATCAAACTGCTCATCAAGAATGCCTGCTATGACTGTCATTCCAATCATACCAAATACCCTTGGTACACCAACATCCAGCCCATCGCCTGGTGGATCCGGGGACATTATGAACACGGACGGGAAAACCTGAACTACTCCGAATGGGCGCAGTACAATGAGGAAGACAAACCGCGTGGCCTGGCAGAAATGGCCGACGAAGTAGAACAGACAAAAATGCCTTTATTGACCTATTGGCTGATGCATCCGGAAGCAAAGTTGAGTGAAGAGGACCGGGGGGCGCTGGTGGCTTATTTCAGGGAGAAAAGCAAATGACACCTTTTGATTAACGATTAAAGGATTAACGATATTAGCTTTTTGATGGTGCTTAAGTAAGCAGGTGGTCAAAAAAAACGACACTTTTCCTTTGTCTGAAAAAGAGTTTTGAGGCTTGGAAATCAAATATTTGCCCAAATAAAAGTGTCATTTTTAGTGTCCCTTATTTTTGTCCATGCACTTGTATAGATCAAAAATCGTTGATTTATAATCCTTTAACCGTCAATCAGTTCCGCTCCACTCACTCAGTCCCACTGCCAATTCCTTCCCATCTTTCGCCAGTCGCAGGCGGTGCAAAATGCGGTTGCCTTCCAACTGCTGGGCCTCTGAAATAATTTCGTCTTTCCACTGGCTTTCCACTTTGTATTGAATGTCAAAAGCTTTCAGCGTTCCGTTTTCGAGCAGGTCGTCCGGCGTGGTTTCGAGCATCCACTGCAGGTAATAGACGTTGTTCAGGTGGCCGTTGAAATCGAGGTCGTGCCAGTAGACCCGGAAATTCGAAACGAGCTCCGGCCGTTCCATCGCGGGCAACTTGACAGAGGGGCGGGGCAGACATTCCTTCTCTGGCGGCATTTGTTTTTCAAATTCTAAAATCCAGTCAGGGATGCGGGACATGCGGCGGGTCTGGGTATTGAGGAGCAGCCAGCTCGAAGAAGAATAGGCGATCATCTCTCCTTTTTCATCAAACACTTTATAATCGCGGAAGGTAAACACCTTTTGGAACCCGGTCGGGCAAGTGTATATTTTTAACTGCTCACCGATCATTGGCAATCGTTTGATGCGCAGGTTTTTGCGTAGCAACACCCAGGATATGCCCTGATCCTCCATGTCCCACACGGAAACTTTCATTTCCATGACATTCTGCATGGCGGCCTCTTGCATCTGTTTTACCAGGGCTGCCACGGTCATGCGGCGCCGTTTGTCGATGTCGTAAGTCTGGACGGTATAAGGAAGTATGTAACTGAGAGGCATTTGGTTGATAGTTGTTGGTTGATAGTTGTTGGTTATTGGGTGGCTTGCCTTTAGATTTTAAGGTTTTTTATTTGAGTTTGACCCGAAGGGATTTATTTCCCTGGGAAGTTTTTGAAGCTCTTCGAAAATGGGATCATAATGGTGTTGGGTCATGTGTTTTCTGAATTTTATTTTTTTATTCCAGTCGAACGATTCTTTAGTTCAACCTTGCACATATCTGTAAAATTTAATTTTACCATTTTTATGGTAGCGTCCAAACCCCTCTGCAATGATGGCCGAAATGCCGTCGATTGCTTCAGCGAATTGTCCGCCCACCGTCTTTTTTGGAAACCATTCCCAAGTGAGAATAATGTCCCAAACATAGGTTGAAAGATGAAAGGCTGTCTGATAAGCCTTGGTTTCCCCTGATTTTAGGTAGCGTTTTTGTTCCATAGTTATTGGATTTTCACGGATTCTACAAAAACCACCAACTTACAACCAACAACTAAATAAAAAAAAGCAAAGAAAAATAAAACTTTCCTATTAACTTAGCGGGGAAGTTTTTATACCGGACATCTTACCGTGCGATAAATGTAGAATGACCGATGCCAATCGGTACCCCCTTCTTCAACAAACACTATAAGTTCTAACCACAATTTGCATGTATTGCGGATCACTCAGCGTATTGCAAATAAGGGATTTAAACATCTACATTTGGTTTTATTTGAAATATGAAATTGGAAATCAGAAACGACTTAATAAGACCGTTTTGAGGCCTTTTAGTGATTTCTTTTCTTTCAATTGCCAATTTCGAATAGCCACAATATCATTAGTTCATTAACAAATTATCAATAATTACTTGATCGTTTTTTAAACAGATCAACACAAGGAGGTAGTGGTTGAAAATGGTAATTAGAAAATGCCCCGAATGGGTTTACTTGTTTTTATTTGAAATTTTCAATTTGCCATTTTCAATTTCTGCTTCTTGTTGAAACTCTAAATCTATCATATGCGCACGTTCATTACACAATTAAAAAAAGTCCTGTTCGCTCTGGCTGCTCTTATAATGGTTGGGATCGGACAATCGTGGACAACCTCGGAATCAACCGAAAATTCAACTGCCAATTCTTCCGTCATGGCCATGGAGGTAGTTGGTGCCTGGAACCGGTTAACCTCGGCCCAGCGGACCACCCTGCAGAATGGCGGTGCGGTCAATTTCTTTGACCTGGGCCTGTGCAACGCGATGGGCGATCCAATCACGGTGAATATCAGCTCCGACCCTGCGCCCCTGGCTGCCAATTCGGGTGCAATCAACGCCCGGCCGCCCCGGCGCTGGGGAAATACCTCTTTTTACCTAGGCCGGGAAACCGCTAACGCCGCAGGGGTACAGTACTGTTTTGAGTTCAGTGAACCTACTCCGTTCAGCATTGATACCCGGGATCATGCCTATTTTGCCAATGAAGAAGCAGTGACGGTCTCCGCCAGGAATGCCGGGACACCTGTCGACTTGCAAGCCAATTTTTTTGGAAGCCCTGCCTATCCCGGAAATGGCATGAGCGGCAACGGGACGCCGGAAGTCACTCTGAATGCTTTTTCAACAGAAGGTGGAGGCCTTTGGTGGGAAGTGAACTCGGCCGGAGCCAATATCACCGATTTCTGTATTCAATATTATTCTACGGCCTCCTTCGCCACTGTCGAACCTTTTAATCTTTACATCGAAGGTGACAAATGTGTACCGGACGACGCCGTGCTGTGCGGGGGAGCTGACTGGATCAGCCGCTGGAACCGTTTGAATACCTCCCAACGGACCGACCTGCGGGAAGGCAATCCGGTTTTTGGTTTTCAGACAGGTTTCTGTGATGAATCTGGTGATAAAATCAGTTTTCTTGAAATCACGCCCAGTGGTTCTTTCCGTTCCGGCAACCCAGGAAAAAATGGAAAAGAACCGCGCCCTTATGGACTTTACAGCTTCGACAATGGCCGTGAGTATGCCGGGATGGGCGGCAATCAGTACTGTTTTACTATGGATGAAGCCCGTCCGATTCGGCTGAGTTCGCAAGAGCATGCCTTTTTTCAATCGGGAGAGGTCATTCATTTATCAGCTTTCCTGGGGACAGAACCCGTCATTCTGGAAGGCATAGGACCACAAGGCCCAGTCCTGGGCACCTCCGCTGGACTGACGTTGGAAGGAATCGGATACGGTCTTAACGCATTTTGGAATATTAATTCGGATAACCGCCCTGTGTCGCAGGTTTGTGTAGAATATTATGTGGAAGGCGGTGCGCCACTCTCACGGGAACCATTTGCACTTGGCATTTGCGCTCCTCGCTGCCTCATCGACGACCCTTATGCCTGTTCGCTGACGTCTGGCCCCTGCTCGTTTCCTAAATTGGACATCCAGAAAACCGTTACGCCGCTCAATGGCTTCGGTCTGGATCTTTGCAATAATCCCGGGAGCGGCCTTCCCCAGTTTGAGGTGACGATCATTATGTCCAACCAGGCGGGATCTTTGAAACAGCTTTGGCTGGAAGAGGATTTGATGAAATATTTTGGACCTGCCTATGATCATTTATTGACCCAGCCCGAAATAACTTTTTCAACAGCGACTGGTACACCGCACCTGAACCCTAATTTTAATGGCATCACCGATACCGACCTTTTCGTTGTGGGTACAGGTGGTCTGTATGCAGGCCAGGAAATTCATATTTCATTTACAGTGGAATTGAATCCAAATGCGCCGGGAGCGCAATCTGACCTGGTCAATTCAGTGTATGGAGGAGGCGAAAGCAACGGCGGGTCAGCTTATAATGACAATTCTGGTTCATCTTCTGGTGGCCCTGGCGCACCAACAGCTTTTCAAAATCTGCCCGCTGGTTACTCAGCGACTCCCGCTGAAGACCTGACACTGGAAGCAACCATTCCGAATTACATGAATGGCATCAACCCGTGGCTCGATGATAACGGCGGTGCTGAGTTTCACGTTCCTGGCTGTGGTCCAACTACCTGGACCAATGACTATGACCCTGCTAATTGGGTAGAGGGCTGTGGTCAGATCACAGGAAGTGTTTTGGTGACCTTCACGGGCACCAATAATTGTGGTTATCAATTGATTACTTGCGCTACCTTCACACTTGAAGACACGGAAGGGCCAAATTGCACCAAACCCGAAGATTTGGTATTGGATTGCAACGATCCGAACGCCAACCAAATTTTACAGGACTGGCTGGATTACGACGGTAATTTTACCGATCTGAGCACGCCGGTTACTTTCACCAACGACTTCGCCGGACTGGACAGTGTTGGTTGCAACGGTGATCCGGTATTAGTGACCTGGACGGCCACCGATGCCTGCGGTAATTCTACCTTTTTTGATGCAACCCTAACTGTTGTTGACAACACAGGGCCCGCCTTTTCCAATGTGCCCGGTGACCTGACACTTGACCGTTGCGACAGCATTCCACCACCGGACAGCATCACCGTTACGGATGGTTGCGACCTTGATCCTGAGGTGGTTTTTACGGAAACACAAACTGGCGACGATTGCGATTTCACCATCACCCGTACCTGGACGGCCACCGATGATTGTGGCAACTCCACCATGTATGTACAAACCATCAACGTGGCAGATAACAATCCACCTGTATTTACCAATGTGCCTGCCGATGTGACGATGGAATGCCCCGACGTGCCTGCCGTGCAGGATCCTACAGTGACCGATTGTTCCTCCTTTACGGTTGTTTTTGATGAAACGCAAATCGGAGGTGCCTGCCCGGTGCCGAACCAGCTCATCCGTCGATGGATTGCAACCGATACTTGTGGTAACGTTGATTCGGTCATCCAGGTCGTTACCATGATTTCACCAATGAATAATGGCGAAATTATTTTTGATCCGTCTGATCCTTCCGACATCACGGCGGACTGTGCAGACAATCCGGATTTTGATGATGTGCAGGCTACGACTACCTGCCCGCAAGGAGGTCTTGATGTCACATTTACGGATGTCGTCAATAATAATGGCGATTGTAGCCAGCCATTCAGTGTGACCCGGACGTGGATTGCCCATGATGCCTGCGGGAACCTGGATTCGGTTTCCCAAACGATCTTTATTGGCCCGGATACGGAAGCACCGATGTTCCATACCATGAACCCAACCGACATCATGGTCGATTGTGGCGATGATCCGGTGCTGCCGATTGCTTTTGACAATTGCGGCCCAACTGCTCTCTCTTATGAAGACACCAATGTGTCAGGTAGTTGTGATTCGGGTTTTGTATTTACCCGTACCTGGACGGCGACAGACCTTTGTGGCAATTCTTCCACATTTGCCCAAAACGTAACTACTTCTCCTGATAATTCGCCACCGATTTTCACCTTCACACCGTTTGACCAATTCTTCGATTGTGAGGATTCTATTGTTTTTGAAATACCGGAAATAGTGGACAATTGCAGCGATGTGACCTTGACTTTCCAGGACTCTCTTATCGGTACTGGCGATTGTAACGAGGTCAACGGCGTCATTTATGGCTACGATATCATCCGCATCTGGATCGCAACTGATGCCTGTGGCAATGTGGCCATGGATACGGTCAGTGCGTGGGTCATTCCCGGATTCAATAGCGGCAACCGAATTGCCTTTACCCAGGTGCCGGAAGATCAGTCGCTCGACTGTGATGGGAACATTGATTTTGGCGAGGCAGTCTGCCGCTCTGTCTGCGGAGAAGTAACCTTGACTTATGAAGATTTATACGAAGAAGATTGTGCAACTGGATCGACCATTACCCGTGTGTGGACTGGACGAGATACTTGCGGGAATGTGGTTTCTGCCACGCAATATATTCATGTAGCACCTGACCTGGAAGGTCCCGTATTTATGGATGTTCCGGACGACGCCATGTTTGATTGTAACAATGGTACTCCTGTTTTTGGACAACCTACGGTGATGGACAATTGCGGAGCAGGTGTCGTTATCGATATTTCTTACGAAGATGTCTGGGAGAACGGCGGCGATTGCAATTCATTCAAAGTAACGCGTACCTGGACGGCCGTTGACCCTTGCGGAAACGAAAGTGCTGCTTCGCAAACGCTGACCCTCATGGACGACGATGCACCGGTCTTTTCCACTACTCCCGCCGATAAGATCATTGGCTGTGGCGACCCCATCGTTTTTGACCAGTTGGAAGCGACAGATGATTGCTCGTCGATTACGCTGATTTTCAGCGATGCCTCTGCCGATCTCTGCGCTGGAAGCTATACGGTCACCCGGACCTGGGTGGCCGAGGATGTTTGTGGTAACAGCACCTCCATTTCACAGACCGTTACGGTAGAGGACAACGAAGTGCCAGTATTTGATCATGTACCGTTTGATAAAACCATTAGTTGCGGACAGCCCATCGTGTTCGATCAGATGGAAGCGACGGATGGGTGTTCATTTGCCGAACTGACCTTCACCGATGAGTCGGTGCCTACCTGTGGAGGTGCAATGGCCATTACCCGTACCTGGACGGCCACTGACGGTTGCGGCAATACCACTCAGACACACCAGAAAATTACCGTGGAGGATAACCAGCCACCCGTTTTTGAGACCATCGTTGATGACTTTTACATCGAATGTGGCGAGCAGCCTGTCTTTACCGATGTGCTTGCAGCCGATGCTTGCAGTAACGTTACCATTTCCCATACGGATGTGGAGGAAGTTTTGTCCTGTGAAATCATCCATACCCGCATTTGGATAGCCACGGATGAATGTGGCAACACTGCTCAGCTTTCACAATCCATTCATATTGTGGACAATGACTCGCCAGTTTTCGATCCATTGCCATCCAACCTGGAAATGACTCAGGCAGAATATGCCACATGGACTCCACCTGTTGCAACGGCAACGGACTGTGGTCAAGTCAGTATTGAAAATGATTTGATCACGACCACTGATTGTGATTTTGTTACTCACACATATTCTTATTTGGCGATGGATGCTTGTGGTAATGCGGCTGCCCATACTTTGGAAGTGCTGATCACGGACGCAGCATTTGACATGTCGGTCAATACGCCGGACAGCCTGGACTGTGGGGAAAGCTATAACCTGACCCTGGATACCGAAAACGGACAGGCGCCATTCGCCTATTCCTGGCAGATCGTTTCCGGAAATGAATGGGCGGTCGATGCCATGCCGGGTGAGCCAATGGCTACCGTAACGGCGGGAGAAGGCCCGGCAGTCTTAAGTGTCAGTACCATGGATGCGAATGGTTGTGTCGTATCAGAAGAATTGATCCTTGACTGTGTGGCAGGTGTGAACGCAGTGACCTTTGCCGAGATCAATGCTTTTGAATTAAAACCGAACCCTGTGCGCGAAACATTTATGGTATCATTTAATGCTGAAATTGCCGGTCGTGCGCAAATTAGAATCATCAACGGAATCGGTAGTGAAGTGACTTCATTTACGAGAGACGTCATAAATGGCGACAACCAGTATGAGTTTGATGCAGTGAGTTTGCCGGCAGGAACTTATTTGCTGCTCTTGCAAATGGACGATAAAGTGGCCGTGGAAAAATTTGTAAAAATCCGTTAAAAGGAATTTTATTTTCACATCCTGATATAAAAAGGGAAGGTCACTCATCTGGCTTTCCCTTTTTTATTGATGTTCAATGAGCAAAATCATCAACAAGTAATATTTCTCTTTGCAACTTTGGG
>JBCBRY010000121.1:0-28219 GCA_039819485.1 Bacteroidota bacterium
TCCGCGCGACACAGTAATGAGTAAATAAACTTTGCCAAACTTGAATTGTGAATGTTATCTTGAAAGTTTATTTACTCATTACTGTGTCGCGCGGAGATGAGGTAGGTAAGTTATGTATAAAAAATACTTTGCTAAAAATTTTACTTCAATAAGTGGCTACATCTTATGAAGTTAAAATTTAAAGTTTAAAATCATTTATCATGGCGAACAACAACGACAACCAAAGTCTCATAGGGTGCTTTGGCTTAATACTCTTATTTTTTCTAATTCCTAAACTCTTATTGTTGATTGATGGGATAATTAACCTCGCAATTGTGTTGACTCCGATTGCTATTATTATCCTTATTTATCGATTCGACAAAAAAACACAATGGCTTACTAAATTTTTTGTCAAAACATTTAAGCTAAACGAAGTGGAGTTACCGCAGAATAATAAATACATCAGTGACATACACAGTCTTGAAGAACCCAAACCGGAAATCTTACTTTTAGAAACCGTTGAAAAGATTAATGATAAAATTGATAAGATTGAAAATGAAAGCGAAAAGAAAGTAGAAATCGCATTAGAAAAATATGCGCATAGCATTGACCAAAAAAATAAGCAAGCTCTCAACCAGCATATTTTTGGGGATAAACCCATTGAGTATGTGAGGTCGGATGAATATGAAAATCAGAAGAAAATAAATTCAAAACGAAAGAAGGAAGATGAACTCAATATTAGGGAATTTAAACAGGAAATGAGAGAAGATATTTTCAACTTAAGAGTCGAAGGACAGGAAGAGCGTTTTAAAATACGCAGGGACTTAGTAGATGGTTTTGCCTACATCCACAGCGAGTTTTCCAACCTGAAAGGATTTGTAACAGAAAAATTTGTTTTCCTTGATGGACGGATAACAACCGAAATTTCTAAGGTAAATGAAAGGATAGGTGATTTACGAGTAGAAATAAAACAAGAGCTTTCTGATTTTAAAGTTCAAGTTGGAAGGGAAATAGTTCGACTCGATAAATATATGTTACAAGTAGTAGGTAAATTGGAAACATACAAAGCAAGGGTTGAAAAGTTCACTCATGAAGTAAGGCAAGTAAAATTGGATGCAGAGCGTAATCAAGTACGTGCAGAACGCATGTTGAACCAAGCCCAAAATCACTATTTAAATCACCAAGCAAACCTAAAAGTACTTGGCAAAGATTTAGAAGTCGCAGTGGGAAAAATATCGCTTTATAGCAGCCAATTTTCAACAAAAGTTGCCCAATCAAAACTTATGCTGGATCGTGCATCTATGGAGCAGGTAAATTCCCTGAAAGAAATTGCTCATGAAAGAATTGGTGTGAATTTGTTGAGGCAAGACCATCAGGGTAGACAACGGGAATCCGAAACAAGAATGAGCAAACTGATAAATGAAAAAAGGCATATTGAGGAGCGAATGAGGATAAACCAGAACAACCATCAGCAGATGAACGCTTTGCGTCATGAGCTATATATGAACCAAGAACAACTACAATACGAAAGGGGTAAAAACAATGTAATGAGGCAAGAATATAACCTGTTCAAACGATTGTCAAGATGAACAGCCTTACTAATATCATAAACAAGCTCATTCTGCCACATGAACAAGAAGCTATATTTGGAACGGGTCAAGCCATAAAAAAGGGGGTGCGAATTGGGGAAATAGTTGAGCTTGACCCTAAAATGCTCAATTTGTTCTTTTCCCTCCTTTGTCCAAGAATTGATAAATTGATCGAATTTGACCTTGAAACCAATAATGGAAGTCTTAGTCAATATGGACAATTGGCACTTGCCATTCGAGGTTTTACACAGGCAGAATTTAGAGATTTATTTTCCAAGTTTATTCTTGAAAATGAGTTTGCATTTTACCCTGTTTTTGGACAACTAAAGAGGCGGGGTAAAATTGTGGAAACCGAGAAAGACCGGGAGTATTTTATTTCCAAGTACAATCATGAGGAAGTTGAACAGAATTATTTGCAGGCGGTATGTGAAAATATGCACCCATCCTATCACGAGTTTTTTTTTGAATGGATAAAGTATGCTGCCTTGCTTCCGTTGAAAATGTTGAAGATGCACTCATGGATCGTGGGGGCAACCGGCAGCGGCAAAACATGGATGCTCACTTTGATTGCTCATCGAATGATTAACCATTACAAGAAGTACAGTTTCATATTGATAGATGTACATGGTGATATTGCCAAAGTATTGAAACGCCATAAGCATTTTGCAAAGAATCCTGATAGGCTCGTTTACCTCAATCCCTTTTTCAAGGATGGATACACATTTTCCTTCAATTTCTTCAGCATTGGACAAAGAACAATCAAGCATAAAATCCACCTTGCAGAAAACCTGATAACAGCATTTCAGGAAGTGCTGGAAAGGGATGACAGGCATTCGGAAGTCCAGGTGGGGATGCTGGAAAAGTGCATCTATTTCTTACTCGACAGGAACAGTTCTACACTGGAAGACTTGGAAGACCTGTTGGCATGCAGGGGCAATATTTTTGAGGAGGCAAGGGAATGGAAACCTGAATACTTCAATGACTTGTTCGCAAAGCCTAATAATAGGACAAGGATTTCCCTTTCTGACAGGGTGGCAAGGATGCTTAACAGTCCTGTCCTTAGACAAATGTTAGGCGGTAATTCAACGTTCGACCTTGGTGAAATGAACGGCAACAAGGTCTTTATTTTTGATCTGGGTGACCTCTCCGACCTTACAGCAAAAATCTATGGAAAGTTTCTAATTGCTGCAATTAAATCGCATGCGAGGTTTAGGCAGAAAGATAAACACAAGGGAGCAACTTTTTTAATGCTCGATGAAGCACACGTCCTGATGTCCGGCACATTCAACTATATCTTGGAGCAGCTGCGTGGTTTTGGCCTTCACTGCATTTTGAGCCACCAATTCCCCAACCAGCTGGGAAATCAAAAGGAGACGGTCAGGCGCAATTGTGCAATAAGGATAGTCGGTGGATTTGACGAAGTTGAGGATATAAATGAAGTGGTCAAAATCCCAAAAGGGACACGCACCTTGAAAGACTATGAGTTTTACCTAAAAGTGAAGCACAGACGAATAGAGATTTTTAAGACCCCTTCCAAGTTTATCAAAAAGAGGCGCAAATATGAAATGACCGATGAACAGGAAAGGGCAATTGACAGGGTCCAGTTGAAGAGGTATTACAGGGTATTTGGTCAGTCGGAACAAAAGAATCGGAGAGTTGCTATTTCAGAACCTAAACAAGCCGTTCCTGATGCACCTAAACCAATGTTTCAATTAAAAATCAAACCCAAGGATGTATAATCGGTACAACAATAAAGAGCTGAAAATACTTTCCGCAACAGGAAGGTATAAATTCATTTCATACTCGCAATTGATGAAATTGGGAGTGGAAAGGCACAAGTCGAATCTATCCAAATTGGTGGGTGGTTTGATCAAAAGTAGGACTCCTTTATTGAGGGAAATCCCGCACCGTCCGGGTTATGAAAAAAAGTTTTACCTGACCAAAAAAGGAAAGGAAGTTTTAATGGAACTGATCGGTGTTTCAGAGGACAAAATACAGTTCCCAAAAGGTATCATAACCACCAGTTCCAAAGACCAAAAACACAGGACATGGACGATCAACTTTCAGATCGAACTGGACTTGGCTTGCAAATCAGAAGGCATCAAAATCTTATTTGCTCATAGATACTTCGATACAACAGGGAACACAAGGGACAGAAACCTGAAATCAAAAACTGCTGTGTTTTATGAAGAAAACAAGACGATCAAAGCAGACATGGTTTTCATGCTCCAAGTCACCGAAAATCAGCAAGAGTTGTTCTTGTACGAGTTGGAAAATGGACGTGATTCTGGCAAGTCTATTGATAAGATGATAGAACACGGAAAGGCCATTTTAATGGGGCATACTAATGAGAAATACAATTTTCATAGTGGTTATCGCACCCTATGGGTTTTCGAGCATGAGGGGACTTTAAAGGCAGTTTTGAAGAGATTGAACGACAACCGTTTCTTTGCGAACATGAAGGAGTATTTTTTGCTGAAAGCTCAGGAGGATATTGGAGTGGATTTTTTCGGAGGCTGGCGCAATCTCGACGGGGAAGAAAGAAAAATGTACTATTTATAGTATTATTTGAATTTTAAAACACTTGTTAAGTGTTTTAAAATCAATGGTTTATGTTATAAGGTGGGTTATAGAAAGTTTATAGGTAAGTTTGGTAGAATCATTAGGATTTGTGAAAAGAAAATGGGTTTACATTGTGGTATGTAAACCCATTTTTTATTTCTGAAAAATTCGAAGTAAGTTTGCCATTGTTTGCCACTATTGTTTGCCACTTTTTGAAAATCGAGCAAGTTTTGACATCCTTCCTGAAACGAAAAAAGCCCCTAAATCATTGATTTAAAGGCTTTTATTTTCGTAGCGCGGGGCGGGCTTGAACCGCCGACCTCGGGATTATGAATCACGCGCTCTAACCAGCTGAGCTACCGCGCCATATAAATGGATGAAAATTAAAATATCACTTGAGAAGTGAAAAATTTAAGTTTCGTGTTTTGCAGTTCATCTTTTTGAATTGCGGCCGCAAATATAGGAGAAATACCTTTTTAAAAACAAAAAAGTTCCCTGTTTAATTTTCTAATCTTCGCAACCCGGCTTTGGCTTGCTGGTGAAGTCCGGTCTTATGGTCATTCGGCGATATGGAAAGACATTTTTTAAAGGCAGCTCTTGCGGCGACAAGTTGCTCCTGAGCTTCATAGATATGTCCCTGTTCCAAAGCGGAGCGGCAAGCAAAGTACCATAGTTCATCTTCTCCGTCCTTGATGGCTTTCTCATAACACAACAGGGCCCTATCATAAAGGGTCATTTTTTGTAACACCCTGCCCAACCGATAATTGTATTCCAATTTGTGCTTAAATGAGCTGATTTCTGGTTCTTTCACCTGCGTCAAGATTTCTAATGCATGGCGGAAACGGCCACCGTCAAAAAGCAAACGTGCTTTCAATAATTCTATATGGGGAACTTCCTTCTCTGCTGCTTCATTATGTGCATGTTGATCGCTGCCGACCACCTGAAAGCCAGTTGACTTGCACTGTTCCATATAAGTATGATAGCCGCCTTTGTTGCCTGCAATTAATTGGGACCAGGCCAGTTTCTGATAAGCATCTTTCAAGAAGTTTCGGCCTTTAAAATGGTTAATGAAGTGGAGCAAATGCTGATCGGCATCAGAATCCAGCCGCTGCAATTTGGCGATGCCAAGCATGTAATCGAGGTAATAGAAAGGATGATAATCTCCTCCTTTGGGCCTTTGTTCCAAAATGGAGATAGCCTCGTCTCCTTTATCGGCCCTCATGGCTACGTTCGCTTTAATGAAACAGGCGATCGGATTAGACCTGGGATCCAGTTTGCTGGTATTGATAACTTTCCACGCCTCCTCTTTTTCATTCCCTAAATGCAACAGCAAATAAGCATAGTACACATATATTTCTGTTTCATAAATGAAATCATTTTTGGACGCGTATTCAATTACTTCTTCCAATTCATTCCGCCCTTGCTCTATCGTACCTTCCATACTGCTAAACCACTCAATGGCCCATTTATAATTGTCCGGTATGGTGCCGACCATAGCGTGAAGGATGCCCAAATTCTTTTTATTAGGAAGAAATCCGGGAAATTGTTTTACGTTCTTGGTCAGTAATTTAAATGCCTTGTTCGTTTCGAAAAAAGCAGTAGCGTATTCCTCAAATTTCAGTCGGGCAAGTGCCCATTGTAGCCTTATATCAGCCTGTAGGTATAAATAATACGGAGAACTCCGGTCACCATTCTTCTCGATAAGGGACAACCTTTTTTCTTTGTTTTTCTCCAAACGCTCGAACTCACGCTTGTCCTCATTGATGTAGACCCGGAAAAAATCAAGGTAGTTTTCGACGTGCAAACGCAGCAAGTTATCAGGATCATTGTCCTTGATAGCTAAAAGTGAATTTGCTGCAGCATTAAACTTAAGAGAAGTAGTCTGTTGGTAAGCCTCAATCAATTCGGGAGTCCAGGCAAAATAGGGCTTTGCCACAAGAGGAGCAGTAAATAATAAAAAAAAGAGAATGGGGCATTTGGGAAGAAAAGTCATCCAGGTATTTTAATTGGTGAACAAGACAAGTCTGATCGAGCAAAAATCGGAACAAAAATATGGTTGATGCTGTAAAACTGGCCTCAAATCTTTGGATTCGCGCTGTCTCGGCTAAATCAGGCAAAAACCAAATCCATTGCATCACACATTGCCTGGGCAGCCGTTTCCAGATCTTGGTCCGTATGAGCGGCCGACACAAAACCCACCTCGTATCCAGACGGCCCCAAATACACACCCCGATCGAGCAATGCTTTATGGAGTATTTTAAAATGACTCATACTCCCGGCATCGACCTGGTCCGCAGATCGGATAGATTTTTTTGAAAAGGCAATCCAGAAGATTGAGGCGATTGTCGGGAATGTCACTTCATAACCTTTTGACTGGCAATAACTTCCTACCATCTGCGTAAACCACTTAGTGTTTGCCTCCAGATTGCTGTAGAAGTTTTCCTTTAATAGTTCGAGTAAGGTCGCCCGGCCCGCAGCCATGGCGACTGGATTGCCAGAAAGCGTACCTGCCTGGTAAACTGGTCCGTCCGGGGCGATGCTACCCATGATTTCCTGACTGCCACCATAAGCGCCAACCGGCATTCCACCGCCGATTATTTTTCCGTAAGTCACGATATCGGGCTGAATGTCAAATCGGCCAGCAGCTCCCTCAAATCCCACACGGAACCCGGAGATAACCTCATCAAAAATCAAAAGCACTCCGTGCTGGGTGCACACATCTCTTAAGAAACGGAGGGTCGCTTCCTGTTGGAGCAATAAGCCGTTATTGGCAGGTACCGGTTCCAGAATGATGCAGGCTATATCATCGTGTTTGCGCAATGTTTCCTCTATTAATTCGGGTTGATTCAACGGCAAAACAATTGTCTCGTTTACGAAAGCCTCAGGTATACCAGCGGACGTGCTGACTCCAAATGTAGCCAGGCCAGATCCAGCTTTGACCATTAGTGAATCTACGTGTCCGTGGTAACAACCTTCAAATTTTACGATTTTGTTCTTACCGGTATGCCCCCGGGCCAGCCGGATAGCTGACATCACGGCTTCCGTACCACTGGAAACGAATCGTATTTTCTCTAAATACTTGTTGTTTGCCAGAATAAGTTCTGCTATTTCATTTTCCTGAACGGTAGGCACGCCAAATGTCGACCCATTCGCAACGGTCTCTAAAATAGCTGCATTGACCATTGGGTGCGCATGCCCTAAAATAAGCGGCCCCCACGAACAACAAAAATCAATGAATTCGTTACCGTCTACATCCCAAACATGGCTTCCTTTTCCTTTTGTAAAAAATACCGGAGGCCCTTCTACTGACTTGAATGCCCGCACAGGTGAATTGACTCCCCCAGGAAAATAATTTTTTGCTTTTGTAAATAATTCGGCTGATTTGCTCCGACTGATCGATTGTATTTTATTCATACCGTAAAAATACACAAGGCTTCTTTTTGTTTGTAAGCTTACGGTCAAACTTTCCTGGTAGCTTTTTTGGAGAAATTGCTATACATTTAGTTTTTGTTGAAAATGATTGTTGCTTGGGAACAAATTACCTACATATCAGACGGTGTTTTATCCGTGCATTCCATTTAATTACTTTCTTAATATTTTTCTGTATTGAAACAGGTTACTTGTTTTCTCAAGAACTTTATTTCGATCACATTGGCCCGGAAGATGGTTTCCCTTCCAGTACAGTACTCTGCCTGTTGCAAGACCGGCAAGGATTTATCTGGATAGGTACGACTGATGGATTGTTCAGGTATGATGGAAATATGTTTAAGGAGTTTCGATCATCTCCTAATGATACGCTGAGCCTGAGCAACAATTATATTAAAGTATTGAAAGAAGATCAAAAAGGAAATATTTGGATCGGCTCCAATTTGGGTTTGAATTGCTACGATCCGGAAAAAGAAAATTTTAAAAGATATTTTAATACTTCTGAAAAACATTTCGAGGCATCCAATAATATTCATTCAATCACGGAGGATAAAAATGGTTTTATTTGGACCGGGACCTATTACGGACTTTACCGGCTCAATATTTTTACCAACGAAACCTTGCAATTTTTACCTGATGTAGAAAACCCGAATTCTATCAATCACGAAGTCGTATGGCAGGTTTTTGAAAGTCAGGAGAAGGAGTTATGGGTTGGTACAAATAATGGTCTTTGTTTTTACAAAAATGACGGTTCTTTTCAATTTGAACAATTTTTACCAGACCCTCAAGATCCCAATGGATTAAAAACCGGGAAAGTATGGGACTTCGTCCAACAACCTAATGGAACACTTTGGCTGGGAAGCGACAACGGATTTTACCGGGTAGACAAAGACAAGGAAAAAGTCAGCTTTCAACGCTTTCATCATGCCCCGGAAAACGAAAATAGTTTAAGTTATAATTTTGTCGAAAATATAATTGCCGAAGGCGATAACAAAATTTGGGTTTGCACATGGAGTGGCGGATTAAATGAAATAATTATAGAAAACGGAAAACCTGTAAAGTATATCCATCACCGACATGATCCTCAAAAAGAACATTCTATCAGGATAGACCAGGTAAAAGATTACTTAAAAGATCGTAACGGAAATATATGGGTTGCCAATGCCTCGGGTCTCGACAAACATGCTCCCAGTCAGAGAAAGTTCTCGAATATTTGGCCAAACGAATTAAACGTAAATGCTTTATCCGACCCAATTATAAAAGCTGTCATTAAAGATAGTAACGGAAATTATTGGATTGGCACCAGGAATGGATTAAATTTTATTTTGAAAGAAGATTTTGAAAAAAAAGAATTTAATTTCATAAATTTTTATCATCAAAAAAACAATCCAAAAAGTCTTTCCCACAATAACATTTTTGGCTTATACGAAGACCGTTTAGGATATTTATGGATTTCAACTTATCGAGGTTTAAATTATGTAAAAATAAAAAACAAAAATATAGACACTGCTCTTCAATTTAATCATATTTACCATGAAGACGGACTACCTCACAATTATATTTTAAATGTACTCGAAACCACTTCCGGAGAATATTGGCTGATCACTTATGGCGGACTTGGTCTGATGGAATTCAACCCTATGGACAACCAATCCCCCCGGGTTCAGCTTTTTGAAATGGATGAAAAAAGGAATGATGCCTTGATTAATTCTTCACTTAGGATTGGGGCCCAGGATAAATACGGAAATTATTGGTTCGGGACTTTTAATGGTTTAAGTAAATACAGCAATAAAAATGGACGCCAGTACTTCGAAAACTACCTGAACAAAATGCACGATAGCACCAGTCTTAGCGATAACAATATCAATGATATGCTGCTGGATAAAAAAGACAGGTTATGGATCGCTACCAGAAAGGGGTTGAATTTGGTCAAGCAAAATTCAGCAAATGAAATGGCGACCTTTATTAATTATGGAATTAAAGATGGATTTAACAACGATGTCATTCAATCCATCGAGGAAGACCAAAATGGTAAACTCTGGCTTGGTACGAATCGTGGACTCGTACATTTTGATCCGGATGCAACAAAAAATAAAGTACTAAGCACTTACTATAAATCCGATGGATTAATTTCAGATGCACAAATTTTCAGGGCATCTTTTGCCGATCCAAATGGAACATTATTTTTTGGTTCACCCGGAGGCCTGAACTATTTTAATTTATCTGATTTAATCATAAACCATGATCCCCCAAAAGTTGTGATCACAGGTTTGAAATTAATGAATCAACCGGTTCAGATAAGCGAAAGAAAAAATTCGATCCTAAAAAAATCAATATCAATTTCGAAGAAAATTAAGCTGACTCATAAGCACACCATCTTGACTTTAGAGTTTGCTGCTATGGATTTTTCTGTCCCTGATAAAAATAAATACAGGTTTAAATTAGAAAATTTCAATGATCAGTGGATCGACAATGGATACAATAATTCCGTCACTTTTACTAATTTATCTGCCGGTGAATATGTATTTAAAGTAAAAGGCTCTAATGGAGATGGAATTTGGAGTGAAGAACCAACAGTCCTGGAAATTAAAATATTACCCCCTCCCTGGCTGACATGGTGGGCCTACATATTATATGCTTTGGCCATTGGCGGTGCGCTATATTATTTTATTAAATTCAGGATTAAACAAAAATTGAAGAAGGTAGAAGAAAACGCAAGAATAGAAAAAGCCCGGTTTGAGGAACGAGAACTATTAAGAAAACAAAATGCCGCCGACTTTCATGATGAACTTGGGCACCGTTTAACCAAAATTTCCCTGTTTTTAGAATTGGCGGAAAGACAACTTAATAATGGAAATAATACAAACAAATATTTAGCTAAAATAAAAACACAAACGGTGGGGCTGTCTTCCGGAATCAGGGATTTAATATGGACACTCGACCCAAAGTCCGATTCTTTGTTCCAGACATTGATCCGGATCAGAGAATTTGGTGATAAATTATTCGAGCATTCAACTATAAATTTTAATTCCACGGGTATGCTGGGTGAACATGAAAAAATCCAGCTTGACCCCCTGGTAAGAAAGCATTTACTGATGATCACCAAAGAGGCTATGAATAATTGTCTTAAATACTCAAATGCAAAAAATTGTTGGTTTAATATCGATATTAAAAAAGACTTGGCTAATCTTATAATTGAAGATGATGGAGATGGTTTCGACATCAATAAAATAAAACGTGGGTATGGCTTGAAAAACATGCAGGCTCGTGCCGTAAAAATAAATGCCGAGTTGACTATTCATTCATTAACCAGTAAAGGAACGCGTATTTCCTTATCCTTAAAATTGCCCCATATGGGGTAATAATTCCATAGCACAAAAAAGGTATCTTGCGACAATATTATTATTCATGACCATCACAGAAAACATACATGTTGCAATTGTTGAAGACGATCCGGAAATCCGGCAAACACTTGCATTGATAATTGATGGCACCCCCGGATTCTGGTGCAAACATACTTTTGAATCGGTGGAATTGGCCATACGGCAACTTCCGGAGTTACCCATCCAGGTCGTGCTGATGGACGTCGAATTGCCTGGGGTCAGTGGCATCATGGGAGTCAAAAAACTAAAGCCTTTGATGCCAGAAACAGATTTTATCATGCTAACAATCAGACAAGATGATGAAACCGTTTTTAATTCGATATGTGCAGGAGCTACCGGATATTTAGTTAAAGATACGCCTCCTTCTGAGCTATTAGAATCCATCAAGGAAGTCAGGAAAGGCGGAGCACCAATGAGTGCCAATATAGCACGCCAGGTCATTTTATCTTTTCACCAAACTACCCCCTCTCCCCTATCCGACCGGGAAACTGAAATCTTAAAGTTGTTAAGTCAGGGAATGAATTATCGATCTGTTGCCGAAAAAATATATTTAAGTCCACATACTGTAAAAACGCACATTAAAAATATTTATCAAAAACTACATGTCAACTCGCGGGCGGAGGCCATAAAAAAAGCGATAAAAGACAAATTGATTTAAAGCCACTTTGGAATTTTACCCCATATGGGCGATTTACGGCTTTTGATGGAGCCAATAATTTTGTTTCAAGATTCTTTTTTTCATAAACATAAAAATCATGAAACAAATTGCTTTTCTAATCATCTTATCCGCTTTATTATTTTTTCAGAATTCCTGTTCTGTCGTAAACAGTGCGCAGAATAAAACAACAAGAGAAATCAGTAAAAAAACCAATCAAAAAATTGAGGATATTTTAAACAAGGATAAAAATGAAAAAGCCCCACAGGATAATGAAAACGATGGGACCGTAAACAATGAAAAAGATCCAAACTCTAATCCCTCTCCACCCATTTCTTCCTCCAGGAACAAAAATGACTTTACGCCCGGCGAAAAAGTAATTTTCATAGACACAGTTTATCGTGAAATCCTGGGTGAATTCCCTTCGAAATGGGATTTAAAATCTGGTAATATTGAAGTCATGGAATTCCAAGATGACCACGTGATCGGTTTTGCCACAGGTGGAACTATTTTCCCGTTAATTGATGAAAAAAATTATTTGCCCGAAATATTTACACTGGAATTTGAATGTTATTTCCATAATTATGGAAACGAAGGATATTATATAAATTTTGACCAGAGAGAATCAAGTTTTAGAATTAATTCCGATGGCGTCAACCCTCCCACCGGAAGGTCACGAACCAAAGTCGACAAAATGGTCGGCTGGCGTCAGGTGGCCCTGTCATTCAATAAAAGATCATTAAAAATCTATTACAACGGTGAAAGGTTGTCAAATATTCCAAACATAAAAAATCGCCCAACCAATTTCACCCTCCAGGCTTTGGCTCCCGGAATATACAAAGGGCAATATCCCATGATCCGAAATATTAGGATTGCCGAAGGTGGGGTACCACTATATGAACGGTTGCTCACCGAAGGAAAATTCGTGACCAACGACATTCATTTTGAATATAATAGCGCAGAGTTAAAATCAGACTCCTGGCGGACTCTGCTCAAGATTGCAGATATGATGAAAGATCATCAAGATGTCAAATTGCGCATTGAAGGTCATACTGATGGTGATGGTTCAGAAGAGTACAATCAGAGCCTTTCCCAAAAAAGGGCTGATTCGGTCAGGAAAGCACTCATCAAAGAAGGAGTTGCGGAAAATCGCTTGACGGCAATGGGATATGGTGAAAGTAAACCTTTGGCGTCAAATTCGACCAGTGAAGGTAAAGCTCAAAACCGGCGAGTTGAATTTATTTTGCTCGATTAATTAAGCCAAACATTTGTACCGCCAATTGCTTAAACTTGTTTGATTTTGAAATTCTAACAGGTTTTTGCGCACTGTATTATCTTTGCTAAAATAATTGCAGATAAAGCATGGATAATCCATTACAAGATATTGATAAAACTTTTGAGCGGAACCTGCCTGCCCACCAAAACCTGAACGACTATTTGTTTAAAGAAGTCATTCCGCAAATAAGGCATTTGAGTGAAGATTTGCGCGAAGAAAAATTTTATGTGTTGGAGGGCGGAAAGCCCTGGCTGGAAATAACCGACAATCCAAATGCCCAGGAAGCCGTGCTGCATTTTTTCAATACGAATGGAGAATACCTGAAATCTGTTGATGGAAACGTTTCCCGAGGCCGATGGCGGTTGTTGGATCAGACCAATAAAATGATTATTGAGCAAGGGGGCGGTGGCAAAGGAGACCCTAACAAGAATGAACTGTATGAACTTGCCTTCCTGAATCCTCAGTTTTTTATTTTAAAAAAACATAGCGGTAAAACCAAAACACCGAAGTTCCTTTTTTTAGGTTATGAAGGTACTGTAAGAGGGTTGAAATGGTTGGACTGCGTAGAATTGCTTTATAATGAATACCGGAATGAATGGAGCAGTTTTAATACGATCGTCGTGGTGGCCGTGGTGATTATTGTTTTGTTGTTTTTCTTGTCTTACTTTTAAAATGATGAAGGAAGAGTAGGCAATAATTTTCGTCGGTCGATTTTGATTTCCGCTTTTATATTTTCTTCGAAAAAAAGCCCGTGCCTGGTTAATCTAGGCACGGGCTTTTCTATTCCAGCTATCGAAAAGGAGTTTAGAAGATTAACTAAGCACCTCTTTTACTTTGTCAGCAGCTTCCTGCAATAAAATAGCCGAGTGAACTTCCAATCCCGATTCATCAATGATGGTTTTTGCAATATCAGCATTGGTGCCTTGCAAACGAACAATGATCGGCACATTGATATTGCCCATGTTTTTATAGGCGTCAACTACACCTTGGGCTACTCGGTCGCAGCGTACAATGCCCCCGAAAATATTGATGAGAATGGCTTTTACAGCAGGATCTTTCAGGATAATACGAAATGCTTGTTCTACCCTCTTTGCATCGGCAGTTCCACCGACATCCAGAAAATTGGCGGGTTCTCCACCTGACAGTTTGATGATGTCCATGGTAGCCATTGCCAAACCGGCACCATTTACCATGCAACCAACGTTACCATCCAGTTTGACATAGTTCAGGTCAAAGCTTTTTGCCTCGACTTCTGTTGGGTCTTCCTCATCGGTATCTCTTTTTGCCTCCAGGTCAGGATGACGGAACAATGCATTGTCATCCAAAGAAACCTTACAGTCAACTGCGATGATCCGGTCGTCCGTAGTGTTGTGCATACAAGGGTTTATTTCAAAAAGAGTAGCATCTGCACCAAGGAAAGCCTTGTATAAATTGCCAATGAACTTCACCATGTTCTTGAAAGCGGCCCCACTCAAACCAAGATTGAAGGCTACTTTCCTTGTTTGGAATCCTTGCAGTCCCAGCTCAGCGTCAATGTATTCTTTGTGTACCAAGTGAGGTGTTTCTTCTGCCACTTTTTCAATATCCATACCTCCCTCTGTGGAATAGATGATTACATTACATTTTCGCTCCCGGTCAGTAAGAATAGAAACATAGTATTCTTTGCAAGCATCGAAATCAGGCCGATAACTGTCTTCTGCGATCAATACTTTGCGCACCAATTTGCCCGCGCCTTCCATACCTCCCGGTGTCTGAGGAGTTTTGAGCATCATGCCAAGGATATTGCCGGCATGTTCTTTTAAGTCATCTATATTTTTGGCGATTTTCACTCCTCCTCCCTTGCCACGGCCTCCGGCGTGTATCTGAGCTTTCACAACGGTTATATCAGTCCCTGTTTGTTCTCTAATCTGTTCCCAGGCACTAACAGCTTCGTCGAGAGTAGTAGCGACAATGCCCTCTTGAATTGGCACGCCATAACTTTTTAATAATTCTTTTCCTTGATATTCGTGAAGATTCATTTTTTGTGATTTGTAGATTTATGGAAACAGCGGCGAAGGTAAGAAAAGCTGAAAAAATAAAGCCCGGAAGTATGTTCCAGGCTTTATTTTTTTAAAAAGTAAATGTTAAACCGATACTCGGCATAATTGGGAGCTGATCCACCCGGCTGTTCCTGATCCGGTCAAAGTAAAATATATTGGCTCGGTCATAGGCATTGGTCGCACTGGCCACCAGTTCCAGTTCAGAGTATTTGGATATGCTGTAGGTTTTCTTCAGCGAGAGGTCCAACCGATGATATGAAGGCAATCGGCCTCTGTTTCTGCGTTCGTCCAAGATGATTCCTATGTCATCTGGATTTTCGGTCAGAGGATCGGTGGCCAAACCGTCGTTGAAATTAATTTCATTGAAAAAACCTTGGCTAAGACTAAAAGGAAGACCTGAACCAAAGTTCCATCTTGCGGCAGCTTCCCAGCGTTTTCCGAATTTGTAGGTCGCAAGTAAGTTTACGTTATGACGACGGTCAAAAATAGTCGGGTATACCTGCTGGCCATCGTCTCTTTTTACATAAGCCAAAGAGTAAGTTGCCCAGGCAAATACATTTTTATTTTCGTAGCGCAATGAAAGATCGCCTCCATAAGCATCACCCGTTTCAGTCACAAAATCAGGGTCTTGTGGATCGAGTTTATTACGGTTGACCTGAATGAGTTGGGTATACTCTTTATAATAACCCTCAAGGTTTACTTCCAGGTATTTATTTATATCTATTTCTACACCGGCCACCCCATGATTCGCTTTTTGCAGGCGGTGGTCCGCCACGCTTCCATCGGGGTTGAACACTTGTTCTTCCGGCCCGGTCAAAAAACCTACGAATAAATTAACTACGTCCTGCTCGTTAACGGAACTGATCAGGTTCTGTGAGTAGCGCCCTCCCGCAAACTTAAACCGGAGCCAGTCTGTCGCATTGTATTTTATACCAAACCTGGGTTCGATATTAGTCGCATCTTGAGAAGGATACAGTTGCAGACGCAGACTTGGCTCAAAAATCCAGTTGCCGAGCTGTTGTTTGAACTTGATGTATCCCGCCACCTCTGGTGTATTACTGGTTTGTTCTATCGTGTTGCCAAGAAAGTTCTTAAAAGAGAAATCGGTATCGAGCCCAGCTATATCAAAACCATATTTTATTTCATTTTTCAAGCCGAAATAAGTAAAGTCAAGAGCAACATTATAACTGGCAATGCTACTGGTCCTTGGGTCACCACCGGCCTCCGTTTGTTCAATATCATATTTGGAATAGGCAACGGTACCTCCAATTACCAAGTTTGAATTGGGAGGGATCAGGGTAAAGTTGGATCCACCTCCGAACGTGTTCCAATCCAAAGTAGACACGCCGATGTAGTTGACCCTGTCATTAAAATTGAAACCAAAAACATTAAAATTGGAACCGTTGCCGGTCAGAAATGAAAGTTTTCCGTAAAAATCTGTAAACTGGAAAGGCAGGCGTTCCTTGTCTCTGTCAGAGATGTCAGGATCGTCACTCAAGACGTACAGGGCAGTATCCACAGCGTAAGAATATAAAAACGGAGAAGTTTCATTTATGTAGGAGTGCTTAGCAGTGAAAAGGAAGGAACTGCTTCCTCCTGAACCTTCAAATTTTTTCAATGGCCCTTCAATGACCGCCTTTGCCTGAAATGGGTTGGCGCTCACCAGACCCGCCAGTCGCTTTTTATTCCCTTCCCGCGTTTTGATATCAATGACCGCGGACACCCTGCCTCCATACTCTGCATTGAAACCTGCCGTCAATACGTCAACAGTTTTGATGGTTTCCGTTTCAAAAACGGAAAAGAAACCAATACTATGGAATGGATTATAAATGGTCATCCCGTCAATCATGATCCGGTTCTGTACCGGAGACCCCCCTCGAATGTAAATTTGGCCGCCTTGGTCCCCGGTCGAAATGATACCGGGAAGAACCGGAAGGAACTGCGCCAAATCCGTTTGTCCTCCTGCACTGGGCAGAGCTTTGATTTGATTAGCTGAAACAGTGACTTTTGAAATCTGTATCTCGGTCCGTGCTTTTTCCCTTCTGGCAGACAACTCTACTGTCCCCAATTGAACTGCATTTTCATTCATCATCAGATTCTGAGAAACGATTCGGCCTTCCCGAACTGTGATAGCCACACTCACGCTATCATAACCAATGTAAGTAGCAATCAAATTGTAATCACCTGGAGGTACTCCCCCGATAGAGAAAAATCCGTTTTCGTCAGTATTTGCTCCTATCGTGGTCCCACCTAATTGGACAGTCCCAAAAATAATAGGCTCTCCCGAATCACTGTCGTAAACTGACCCACGAACAGTCCCGCCTTTCTGTGCCATCAAGCCCACTGAAAACAGTAATATTGACAGAACTATAAAATATAGTTTTTTCATGTACTTTTTTTGAAATAGAAATCAATTGGTAAGAAACACTCTTTTCAACCTTAAGTTTGATTTTTCAAATTGATGCTTGCGGCCATCAGCGGCGTAAATTATAGTGATTACCTCGCTCACATTTCAGTCGAAAAACATAATGATGAAAAAAGATTATTAAAAGAAGGCGCAAATATACGTGGCGCAAATATATAGACAGCAGAAACCAGTGTCTAATTGACAACTTTGGTTTCTCCATTTCACTTTAAAACGAAAATTGAATGCAGGCTGACCTTTTGGTTAATGCGAGACACCTCCCGGCCCGTGTGCGTGCCCGTGAGAAAGTTCACTTTCTGTTGCTGCTCTTACGGCTTGTACTTCAACTGAAAAGTAAAGGTCTTGGCCGGCCATTGGATGGTTGAAATCCACTGTCACTTCTTTCTCTCCAACTGCTTTTACAACTCCTTGCAGTCTGCGCCCCTGATCATCAGACATTGGAATCGTCTTGCCAACTACCAATAGTTCAGCAGCTAATTTTCCATCTATGATAAAAGTTTCTAACGGTAATTTGACAATAGCCTGAGGATTTACCTTTCCGTAAGCATGCTCGCTTTTAATGCCGAATGCATGTTGATCACCTTCCACTTTCCCTTCCAGGTTCTTTTCAAAATCGGGGATCATCTGCCCTGCTCCGAACAGAAAAGTAAGTGGCTGTTTGCCAAAAGTTTCTTCAATCACCTCGCCTTTGTCATCATTGGCTTGCAGGCGATAATGAACGGAAACAACACAGTCTTTTTTGATTTGCATAAAATGAATTTTAAATAATAATGTGGTTTACGACGTAAGATCCTTCAAAGCCACGTTAAGTCGATCTAAGTCTTTTAGCCGGGTGTAAACATTTGGAGTTATCCGAACGCCGTGAATATTTTCCCAATTGAGGCTGACACAATGGATTTTATATTTTCGAAATAAAAATCCGCACACTTCATTGGGCTCTTTGCCTGCTACTTGTAACAATGAAATTCCACACGAAAATTCTGGCTTCAATGGTGTCCCAATAGAAACACCGGGAAGTTCGAGGGCTCTTTCGGCCCAATAGTTTTTTAAAAAATGAAGCCGCTCCTGCTTCCTTTTTCCACCGATCATCTGGTGAAAATTAACTGCCTCTCCAATGGCCTGTTCAATTGCAAAAGAACGAGTGCCTAAATGTTCAAATTTGCGAATATCTTCAGATTCTGGATCTGGAGCTCCGAACAAAGGATATAATTTGCCGATCTTCTCTTTACGAACATAAAGCATTCCACTACCGAACGGAGCACACAGCCATTTGTGCAGGCTGGTACCATAATAATCACAGTTCAAGTCGGGAATTTTATACTCGAAATGAGCAAAAGAATGGGCTGCGTCTACCAGCACTTCAATGCCCTGTTTTTTAGCTTCGTCAGCAATTTCCCGAACCGGAAGAATCTGCCCATTCCAATTGATCACGTGAGTTACGTGAACAAGTTTTGTCTTATCGGTAAAAGCACTTTTGTACTTGTCCACCAAATAGGACTTGTCTTCTGAAGGTAGCTCCAGGTCTATCCATTTTAGCACTACCCCATCTCGGTGAGCCCTTTGTTTCCATGCATTGATCATATTTGGGTAATCTTGCTTTGACAAGACAACTTCATCACCTGCTTTGAGCCTCAGCCCAAAAATGATCGTCTCTAATGCTTCAGAGGAGTTCCGGTTGATGGCTAACAGATCAGGAGAACAACCCGCCACTTCAGCCAGTTTCATTCGAAGTGGTTCCCTGCCCTCATCTACTGTTTTCCACATATAATAGGAGGGTATCTGGTTGCTGAATCGATTGTAATGTTCGACCGATTGCTGAACAACCAATGGCTGTGGAGAAACTCCACCGTTATTTAAATTGATAATGTTGGGAGAAACTGTGTATGCCTGATTGATGAGGTTCCAAAAATCCTCGTCCTGTGCAGTTTCTTTTGGCAATTCTCCTTTTTTCAACTCAAAGGATTGCAACAGAGATTGTCCCCTGGCCGATTGGAAAAAAGGCAAGATTAAGGCGGCTGATGAGGCTTTTGTAAAATGATTTAAAAATCTCCTTCTATTTTGCATGGGTTGGTTTTGACCGCAAGCTAAGCATTTTGAAAAATATAAAAACAAAACCGCCTGGGACATTTAAGTCCCAGGCGGTTCTGCCGTATTGATGTAATCAACAGATTAATCCACTACAACTACTTTTTGGGTACGCGACCCTTCTTCCGTAGTTACCCGTACCAGATAGGTACCAGCAGGAAGGTTGGAAACGTTGTATTGTTTGTTAACTTGTTGAACGTTTTCCATGATATCCGTACTAACTACTCTTCCGTCCAGGTTAGCGATAGTAACATTTACCAGTTCTGGTTTTTCAAAATTCAACTCTAAATTGAAGTGATCATTAACTGGATTCGGGAAGATGTTGGCCACCAATTCAGGAGACAGCTTGTCTTCAACATCCACACTCATGCTGATCGTCATTCTTAAATGGGCAGCAGGTTGATCTTCAAAACCGCCGAGGAACCAGTTTCCATTAAATACCAGCGAAGAAATAGCATCATGAACCGTAGCTTCATCATGACCATGGAATACCACATTGTTGGCACCTTCATAGCTGGCTATCAGGATGTAACGTGTTCCAGCTTTAAGCTCAACTCCTGGCTCACCAGTATCAAAATCTTCGAAATTTACAGTCTGATCCGAGAAATTCGTACCTGTGAAGGTATGTGGGGTGAAGGATACAATGTTTAATCCTTCATTTGTGATGTAATTGACATCCGTATCAAAGTTGCTCCAATCAGGGAGGATTTCCGCTTCATCCACTTCGGTCAAGATAATGTTATTCCCAAAGTTAGCCAATGGGCCGTCAGTTGCATTGGTAGCAGCAGAGAAAGTGGTGCTGATAGCATAGTAGGTTTCAATCAGGTTTGGACTTGTCCAGTATACGTTTGCAATGTCATAGTCACCGCCACCGATATTAAATGCAATGGTAGGGCCGTTATCTTTTGACCACAGGTCTTCAGTAACTACATAGGCTCTTGAAACAGTGTTATTTGACAAATCGCCATCAGCTCCGTCAAGGCTGTACAGTTCATAATCGATAAAGTAAGTACCTTGATCAAGTGCTGGTGGATATAAACTTGGAACAATCAAAAGTGAATCAGTGGTACCAACCGGAATATTATCGACCACAATACTATCTTCAAACAGCACATTCCCTTGTGAGGAAACAGTTGCTTTGAGCACTACATTGGTGGCATCAGCTGTTCCAAGGTTTGCTACGTTTCCTGAGAAACCCATTGTATCCCAGTCAATTTGAGAAGAAGGAGTTGCAAAACTCAAAGGTGGATAGAAATAATCCACCAGGGCCAGGTCGACCGGAGGAGTCGGATCAACATCCAGCAAAGCGACATCGTCTATCTGCCAGTTATACCCACATCCGACGTCAGTACCAGCTTCGATGGTAGTTGAATCTGCAAGGAATTGAAAAGCAATCCATACAGAACTCTCATTAGCGGCAGTTGAAGTCAGGTCAACAGTAACTTTATGAGGGTTATTGTTGGCAGGGCTGTCACTGAAATCACCGTTTTGTGCATCAGGGAAAAGTTGGAAGGGAGTCCAAAGCATACTGTCGGTACTCACTTGTAACTCCACAAGAGAATTAAACTCTCGGTACAGGTTCTCAAATTGCAAGATGACGAGATCCCGTGTACTGAGATCCAATTGAGGAGTTATCAACCATACATTCTGCTCGCCACTACAGTTCAAATCAGAGTCAAACATCATCCAGCCGTTAGCTGCAGTAGTTGAAGCGAGAGGGTCGGTAGGAAATTGTCCCATGGGGCCGGCATCGGTCCAGACCCAATTTGAGGAGGCGTTATTGTTTCCAGCAACCTCGAGTGCGGTCCAATCGGCAGGAATTCCGCCGTCAAAATCTTCTGTCCAGAAGGGTACTTGGGCGTTCATAGAAACTGCCAAAAGCAAAAAGGCTGCAAAGCCAAAAATCTTTTGAGTAAAGTTCTTCATATTTTAAATTTAGTTAAAAATGATTACGGTTATTAAGTAGTTTACCAGTTGAGGGGTTCAATATTCATTTTTACCTTACCGAACAACTCATAAACAGATTTGAATTACTTACTGGGTAGCGACGACAAATTTTTCCACTTTCACCTTGTCTTCAAAAATGACATGCAAGTTATATATACCGTTGTCAAGTCGGGATACATCTATTGGTAATTGGCTGACATATCCGTCTACTGTTTGTCGGGGTTGAGCCAAACGGCCGCAAATATCATAAATTTCATAAGCTAATCCACCTCTAAACTCGTCAATTGTTAAATCCATATACAGTTTATTAGTCGTGGGGTTGGGAAAAATTTTAAGCGGAAATTGTTTTTGTGGTATTTCTGTGGCATCGGTAAATTCGTCAACCATTAACTGGATATAAGGAATTCGCAGCAAACCCCAGGGATTCATCTTAAAATCTTGCTCAAGTCCTTTCCTCAACACGGATACAAAAGCTGGCCTTCCCTCTTCCTCAGATTTTTCAAAAGTTGCGGCATAATTGATTTCCTCACTGGCAGCTATGAAAAATGGCGCTCCATTTACCGGAGCAAGATATTCGACAGTGACGAAGTAGTAGGTATTTTCTTCAAAAACTATCTCATCTAAAAATGGTACTTCAATATTTTCATAAAGAAAAATTTTCTCGTTTATAGTGATAAAGTTTTCAGCCACTTTTTCAAATTCATTTGTGTTTGCAAAGAAATCTCCATTCACATCTCCCTTATTGCCATCCTTGCTCCATTTATATAAATTGACCCCCAGGTTTATTCCAATTTCAAATAGGTCGAAAGGATCGTCAAGGCCAAATTGCATCCCAGTCGCTGCCACCTTGCCGCCCTCAGGTATGAAAAAACAAGTCCCAATTTCATAGATAAGTGCAAGGCCCGACGGGGCAAACCCACCACTCATGGAGTATTTATCTTTATTTTTTGAAAGTAATTTGCGGTCGGTTTTGAATCTAAAAGACTGATGGTTATTCCGTGGGTCTTGGTCTTCGTTTTCACTATGCACTTCATAATAGGCAGTGTAAGCCATATTAGGTTCGGGCAAAAAAGAATCGGGAAAAGACTCACTTTCGCTGTAATCCCCTGCCAAGATAGTGGCAATGAACAAAGAATCCCTGAATACGGTCGTTTGTGAAATGTCCTCCACAATTCTCAAACTAACGCCTACATTCTCTTGGTCAAGGTTCCCCAGGTTTTGAATCTCGGCAGAGAAAGTCATTGGCTGAATCATCCAGGATGGCGTACTGTAATTTTCAGCAACTGAAAAATAATCTTCGTTGATTTTCAAATCATAATCATGGAGTTCTACGATCCTAACATCATCAACGATCCAAAAAACTGAGCTGCCAGAAAAAATAAATTTAAAAACGAATTGGCTGCTTCCACTGACCTCCAACGGCAAAGGAAGAACGGTATTTTTACAAAATGCTTTTCTAAAAGGTTCGGTAACATTTTGAAAAATAGTATCAATGAATGTAGATCCCCCATCGATGCTGATCATGATGGAAGTCAGCGGCAGGTTCGCACTAAAATCATTATTGCCTTTGATACCTGACTGATTGAATCGAAGCCCAAGTCTTTTTCCGGCACTAACCGTGGAGAGGTCAATAACCGGCGAAATCAATTCTGCATATTGGTCAATTATTTGTTCCGAACAATAGGCATTCATAAGGGCTACACCGTCATCTATGGTACAAGAGCAAGCAGTACCGTTGGCCAATTCGTCATCCGGGAAATTAACCAGCCCATCCGGACTCCAGCCCCATGTGCAAGGATCGGTCACGGTACTCGTCCAATCATTTAGCCCTCCTGAGAAATCACCCTCGCCGGGCAAATTTCCCCAGACCACGTTTTCATCCAAAGGATTGACATCTAAAAGCTGGATATCATCAACGAGCCAACAAAATTCATCTTCGCCGTCCCATTCCCATTTCCAACGAATCTCTACATTGTCTTCACCTGCGGCAACCCCCGATATGTCGATACAAACATACTGACCGTTATAAGAGCGGATCCTCTCTTTTCCCTCTACCAGAAAAAGCGGATCAAATTCGACCTGATCAGTATTCAATGATGGGAAAACGGTGAAGGGTGTCCAGGTTGGATTATTTTCAGAACGTACTTCTAAGATTGCATCCTGATCGGGACTTGAATTTTTTGCCATGATAAAAGTAGTGAACGAAATAAAGACCTCGGTTTTGTTGGTACAGTCAATTGTCGGTGTCTGCATATAACTTCTATGGACACCACCTTCCGCAAACGGCATCAAATACGCATAGCCATTTTCCGGTGAAAAAGAATTGAACCGTTCATCAGGAAAAAGGTCGAGTAAACTGAAAAACGCCAAAGGGCAGGATTGAAAATCTTTACAAAGTTCCCACGTGACAGGATCAGGGCTATCATCTTCAATGATCCAGCTGCCGGGCAATGAACCTCCACTAAAATCTTCTTGCCAGAATGGGACAATTTGTTTAGCAAAAACTTGGGTAAATGAAATAATAAGAATTGTTGTAATAGTTGATTTAGCTGTCATAACTGTAATATTTAGAAAATGATGAGACGCGTTAAATTTAATAGCTTCAGCATTTAAAACGAAAGTTAAATCAATTAGGCAGCCTTAAGTTGTCTCAAAATACACAGATAGGTTGAAAATCGTCATTTGCAATACAAAAAGCCCTGGGCCTTGTTCCGACCCAGGGCTTCTCCCATCAGTTATTTTAGCAATGGTCTTCCTCCGTCACATTTTGACAAACCGCTCTACATAAAGGCCATCTTTGGTTTCCAGTTTTAAAGTATAAACGCCTTTCGCTAACTCCGCAATGTTTAGCAGATTCGTGTGGCCGCTAAAAGTCGCAACAATTTGTCCGTTGGTATTTGTCACAACCAGTTTTTCGATCAATGAACCATTTGGACTAAACAAATAAAGCTGATGACCAGCCGGATTGGGATAAACGTCGAAAACACCAACTTGTGGCTCTTCCGTTGAGACAGTTATTTCAGCAATTTCTACAGGGCGATAGAGCGGTATCAAAGCTTCATTTCCTCTAATTGCCCTTACGTCCTCAATTTCAACTTTCACTTCTTCCTTGCCGGCAATATTGTCTATCACTCCAATGAAACCAAGCACATGGCCAAATCCAGAGACATCATTCTGATCATTCCGGACCATTGAAACGTCAATTCGGCCTTCATCGGCAAATGTTCTGTCGAGCGTCATTAAATTTACGTTGGCCACGCCCAGCCAACTTGGATCATATTGCAGCTCAACACTGGAGGGCGGAATGATTTCCGGATCGAAAACCAGGGTAAAGGAGATACCGTATAAATTTTCCACTGCTTTAGCGTCGCTGCCAAGCACTACAGAAGCAGAGAATTGGTTTCCATGTTGCAATACCCCTCCGTCGGGCAGGTCTACATAAAAAGGAGGATCGTCTTCGGTTCCACTCAAAAAAACCTGTGCTTGTTCATCACCGTGAGTTGATCCGTAGTTGATTTTGATTGCTTCAACATCATCGTTGGTCACCAAGCCATCTCCGTCACAATCTGCATGTTTTAAGTTCAGACCAGTTTCAAATTCGTCCGCCCATTCGTCTGCCGTCAGTTCAATCCATTCAATTCCCTGTACCGATCGGGCTGGTCCTTCTTCGCCAAATGCCAATCCAATATTCAACAAATCAAAATGATTGGCAATCGAATTGAAATTCCCATCACCAGGCCATACTCCCGGAGACATACAGGAAGGATCTTCGAAAGTGACGCTCGTGCAACAATCCGGGTTATCGTTGATGCAGATCAGCAATTCCTGGACCGGGTTCCCGTCGCTGACGAAGTTGGGAATAACAACCGGCAAACTGGCCAATGGGAAAAAATCAAGCAAACTTCCCTGATAAAATACATCAAAATAAATATTGTCAGAGTTGGCAAAATCGAAGTTTAGCCAAAGGTTGTAGGTGCCATCTGGTTTGCAGCTGCCCGGTACAGCAATGGCGTTGGAAATTTCACAATCACCCATTGCCTCGCAATCTACCGGCCCTAATTCAAAGAAGTCCGAACAGCTGATCATATTTAAATCCCTCACAACAAATTCATAAGGAGTGATGCCATTGCCCACCAGTGGGCCAATGCTGATAGGAAGGTCAGCATAACTGAACAATCCATAGCTGATGCCATTCCCGTCGATCCGAAAGCCAACGTCACTGGCGTTCCCATAGTTGAAATCGACAATGGCATAAAAGGTACCATCATCAAAACAAGGTGTGACATCAACAACTAAATCATTGATAAAACAGTCTTCATTGCCATTGCAATCTGGGACAGGTACTCCGATGGCATCTCCACAATCAGGAAAAGCTGCGTCGATTACGGCAAACTCGAGCGCATCAACTGCACCTGATTCAAATGGACCTAACGTAACGGGATTATTGGCATATTCGAAAAAACCATACACATTGCCGTTACCAACTATTTTAAATCCATCATTGCTGGTATTTGAATGTTCAAATGTCAAAGTCACGAAGAACTCACCCTCATTGTTACAATCTGACACTTCGGCATCTAAATCATAAATATGGCACTGATCATCACAAAAAACAGGGCCCCAATCATTCCAAAAACCACAGTCTGGATCTTGCACATCCTGAATCAAAATCTCATATACAGTCCCTCCGGCAAATGGACCAACGGTATAAAATGTTTCTCCATATTGAAAAGGCCCAAAAGCAGCCCCGTTCACAGTGACTATGAAACCGTCGTTTCCATGGTTGGCGGCGTTAAATTCAAAATCCAACAGATACAGCCCATCATCATTACAGGGGTGGGCTTCCGCAAAGAAGTCCCAAAATTCACAATCATCTAACCCATCACAATCGGGTGATTGAAACCCAACGTCCTCACAACAATTTGGCTGATCATTGATACAGACCACAATCCCTTGGTTCAATTCTCCGTCATCTTCAAAATTTAAAATTGGGACAGGTAATTCATCCAGCGGAAAAAAGCCGATATTATCTCCTTGGTAGAAGACTTCAAAAAAATCATTGCCCGGATTGGCATAGTTGAAATCAATCCATAGCACATAAGTACCATCGTCCATACACTCTCCTGTTTCAACGACCAAGTCCCAGATTTCACAAGCCCCGCCACCGCAGTTTGGACTGATAAAATCACCTTCTGCACAGCAGTTTGGATCATCGTTGATACAAACCGCAATGGCCGGGGAGTTTTCACCAAAGTCTTCAAAATCCTGAATGGTAACTGGCAGGTCGGCCAAGGCAAAATAACCGATTATGTCGCCATGATAAATTACATCGAAATGAGTATGGGAAGGGCTTTCCACATTAAAATCAATCGTCAAATCATAAGTGTCATCGGCATCACAGTCCGAAGCAGTCAAGCTTAAATCGCTGATCACACAATCCCCCACCCCGCAAAACACGGGATCGACCACTGCGAAATCACTGCAATCATTGAATTGATTATCAATGGCAACAAATTCATAGGCAGTCACTCCATCTCCCACAAAGGGCCCCACCTGAATAGGCAAATCAGCATAGCTGAAATTTCCGTAATTCTCGCCATTTCCCTGAACCCTGAACCCTTCGTTTCCGACCTGATCATACTCGAAATTGATCGTGACCCAAAATTCACCTCCATCACAATCGCCCGGCTGAGCCGTGACTCCTGCAATGATGCACTGCCCCGAAGAAATTCCAATTGAAATAGAGAAGAAAAAAAGAAAAGAAAAGTAGTATTGTTTAAGGTTCATAATCACATAAATTTTGATGCTACAAATGTGGGCGGTAAAACGCTGGGAAAAAAGTACTTTTTTGGGCTTTTTTTGGATTTTTTATTGAAATAAAATGCTACGATTCTAATCTAACTATCTTATTTTAAGGTATTTAAGTAAAAAAGAAAGTAATACAAAATTGGATTTTTTATTGTAAATATGCTTGTTTTATCTAAAAAATCTTTTAGAAGAAACTTCAGAGAGTTTGCGGGGCGATTTGGCCTGGCATGGCAATCTGGCTTTTTTAGCTCCATCCGTTTGAAAGTTATTAAATAAATAAGCAATGTATCAAAACCTCCTTATCAAGACTCTTTCGGCACTCCCTCGGAAAAAAATCACCCGCTTCAAAGAATTTGCTCATTCCCCATATTTTAACAAGCATAAAGATACCTTGAAACTGATCAATTACCTGGTCGGCGTTTATCCGGATTTCCCAGAAAAGAAATGTCAGAGAGAGATTATTTACAACCACCTCTTTCCTAACTCCCCGCACGACCAAAAAAAATTGGCGATCCTGTTTTCATACGCAATGCGTCTTTTAGAACAATTTTTCAGGATCGAAGAATCTGTCAGAAGTGGAGTTAAGGAAGATGTCGTTTTGTTGGCACGGCATTTAAGAAATTTGGACTTAATGTTTTTGTTAAAAATTAAATGGAAAGAAATTTATAAAGGAGTAAATAAAAATAACAATATAGACTTAAGCCAAAATCCGATGCCTGCCATTGAAGCTTTGAACGAGCTGGACAAGTCGGCGTATGCTTTACAGAACTACACGAATGATTATTTAGCTGGCAAACAAACCTTGCTCGACCGATATTATTTGGTAGAAAAATTAAAAGATGCTTGTGAAATGGTACAAAGAAAAAACTTGTTCAAGCAGCCTTATATACCCAGTAATATTTTACAACACAACATTGAGTGGTTAGACAAAAACAGGGACAACAATAATGGACACCCTTCCATTTATTTATTTCTTGACCTATATAAATTAATAACGGAAAATAATGAAGAACTATATTTTTATTTAAAGGAGGAAATTGTCAAT